>NZ_JBGNUV010000001.1:0-1047143 GCF_041950525.1 Nonomuraea sp. GTA35
GGCCCGCCGGGCACGGCTCCGCCGGCGGGGCCTCGCCCTGATCGCCGACCCCCAAAAGCGGATATTTCACGATCTTCCGGGCAGTGGGTCCGGCGATGTCCACCCTCGACCTCGTCCTGGCCCTCGGCGGCGCCGCCGCGCTGCTCGCCGCGATCCTCCCCGAGTTCCTCGCCCGCCGCGCCCTGTCCCTGCCCCTGGTCTACCTGCTGGCAGGCGTGCTCCTGTTCACCCTGCCCATCGGCCTGCCCGACCCCGACCCGATCGCCCACCGCGCGGCGCTGGAGCACATCACCGAGCTGTGCGTCGTCATCTCCCTCATGGGCGCGGGCCTGGCGATCAACCGCCGCACCGGGCCGCGCGGCTGGTCCACCACCTGGCGGCTGCTCGCCCTGGGCATGCCGCTGACCGTGGCCGGCGTGGCCGCCGCGGCCCTCGCCCTGCCGGGCTGGCCGATCGCCGCCGCGCTGCTGCTCGGGGCCGTGCTCGCGCCCACCGACCCGGTGCTCGCCTCGGACGTGCACGTGGGCGAGCCCGTGGACGCCCAGAACGCCGACGACGAGGTCCGCTTCGCCCTGACCTCGGAGGCGGGCCTCAACGACGGGCTGGCCTTCCCGATCGTGTACGCCGCCATCGCCGTGGCCGCCGGCTCGGTGGCGTGGGGGGAGTGGGCGCTGGTGGACGTGCTCTACCGGACCGCGGCGGGCGCCGTCCTGGGGCTGCTGATCGGCCGCCTGCTCGGCCGGCTGTTCTTCCGCGCCAGGTCCGACGGCCTGCGCCTGTCGGAGCGCCGTGACGGCTTCGTCGCGCTGGCCTGCACGTTCCTCGCGTACGGGGTGACGGAGCTGGCCCACGGCTACGGGTTCGTCGCGGTGTTCGTCACCGCGTGCGCCATCAGGAGCGCCGAGCACGGTCACGGCTACAACAACGTGCTGCACGGCTTCGTGGAGCAGATCGAGCGGCTGCTCACGGCCTGGCTGCTGCTCCTGCTCGGCGGCTTCGTCGCCACCGGCGGCCTGGCGGCGCTCACCTGGCGCGGCGCCGCCGTCGGCCTCCTGCTGCTGCTCGTCATCCGGCCGCTGACCGGCTGGCTGGTGCAGTGGCGCGGCCGGGCGGGGCCGAGGGAACGGCTGGCGATCTCGTTCTTCGGCATCCGGGGGATCGGGTCGCTGTTCTACCTGGCGTACGCGCTGGGGGAGGCCGACTTCGGCGTGCCGGCGCAGGAGCTGTGGGCGGTCACCGGCTTCACGGTCCTGGCCTCGGTGATGCTGCACGGCGTGACCGCCACCCCGGCCATGAACCACGTGGACGCGCTCCGCGACCGGATGACGCCCCGGCGTTGACGAACATCCCCGCCACCGCCGCGAGGACGACTCGAACATGGAAGGAGGCCACGCCCGCCACTGAAGAGATCAAGGGTGAGATTTCCCCTGGTGGAAGGCGCCTGTTACCGCCCGGGGCACCACCGCGCCACATGCGAAGATCAAGGTGCTGGTCATGTCTCACCCCACCCTCGGCCGCCGCGCGCTGCTCACGGCGGCCATCGCCGCCCCGGCAGCCGGCGCCCTCACCGGCACGGCCACGTCCCCGGCCCACGCCTCCGCCCACGCCTCCACCCACGGGGGCAGGTTCGACCGCGAGAGCCCCCGCTTCACGATCGGCGTGCTGCCGGACACGCAGTACCTCTTCGACGAGGACCGCTCCGACCCCGCCCCCGTGCGCCAGACGTTCCGCTTCCTCACCGGGGACGAGCGCGAGAGCAGGAACATCGCGTTCATGACCCATCTGGGGGACGTCACCGAGCACGGCACGCAGGAGGAGCTCGCGCTGGCCTCCGACACGTTCAGGTCCCTGGACGGCAGGCTGCCCTACAGCGTCCTGGCCGGCAACCACGACGTGACCGGCGCCGACGACCAGCGCGGCGACAGCGCGTACCTGAAGGCGTTCGGCCCGTCCCGCTACGCCCGCATGTCCACCTTCCGCGGCGCCTCGCCCGACGGCTACAACAGCTACCACGTGCTCGACGCGGGCGGCCGGCAGTGGCTGGTGCTCGCGCTCGACTGGCGCGTCTCCGACAAGGGCCTGCGGTGGGCGCAGGGCGTCATCGACGCGAACAGGACGCTGCCCGCCATCCTCACCACCCACGACCTGGCCTGGGCGGACGACGCCGGCGTGGCCGCCCTGTCCCAGCACGGGCAGCGGCTCTGGGACGCCTTCATCAAGCGCAACGACCAGATCTTCCTCACCCTGAACGGCCACTACTGGCCCTCCGGCCGCACCGTGCTCAGGAACGACGCCGGCCACGACGTGCACGTGCACCTGGCCAACTACCAGGACCGCTACTACGGCGGCGCCGGCATGGTCCGCCTCTACGCCTTCGACCTCGTCCGCAACGTCATCGACGTGGAGACGCTGTCGCCGTGGCTGCTGGCGCGCGACCCCGAGGACCGCACCCCGCTGGAGGCCGAGCACCTGGAGCTGACCGGCCCGGTGGACCGCTTCAGCATCGAGATCGACTTCGACGAGCGTTTCGCCGGGTTCGCGCCGCGCACCCCGCCGCCCGCGCGCCCCGCCAGGGCCGTGATGCCGCGCGGCACGGTGGCGTACTGGAGGTTCGACGCCGAGGGCCTGGCGGCGGCGGGCACGGACGGGGCGGTCGTCCCCGCCGGCACGGTCGCCCGCGACCTGACCGGCGGCGGCAACGACCTGACCATGGAGCTGCTGCACGCCAGCACGCCCGAGACGCTGAAGTGGTCGGCCGAGCACCACGAGGGCCAGCCCGCGCACGCCAGCCTCCGCTTCGACGGCGGCAAGTCCCCCGACCGGGGCGCGGTGCTCAGGTCGGGCGCGAACGCGCCGATCAACAGCATGACGTTCGAGTCCGGGTACACGATCGAGGCGTTCATCAAGCTGCCGGAGCCGTTCGAGGGCGACCACGCCTGGATGGGCATCCTGAGCTGGGAGGGCCGCAGCGGCGACGCGGGCAAGAGCAGCGGCTGGTCGCCCGACGAGCCGACGTGCAGCCTCAACCTGTCGCCCGAGCGGTTTCTGCAGTACGTCGTCTACCCCACCGACCGCGACGCCGACCCCACCTCGTGGAGCCACGCCCTGCCGGTGGGCCGCTGGATGCACGTGGCCGTGGTCAACGACGCGCGGCGGACGATCGTGTACGTGGACGGCTCCAGGATCGCCCGCAACCCGAGCCAGCCGTCCAAGGGCATCTCGACGCTGGGCAGGCCGTTCGCGATCGGCGGCACGCAGTTCGCGCTGAAGTACGGGCAGGGCTTCTACGGCTGGATCGGCGACGTGCGGATCGTCGCCAGGGCGCTGCGCCCGAAGGAGTTCCTCACCCCGTACACGTGATCGGCGCACCGGGTAGGTTGGCCTCCCATGGAGGCACGCCCGAAGCACACCCGGCCACGACGGCTCGCCTGGGGCGCGGCCGTGCTCGTCTGCGCGGCGGCGTGCGGAACGGCCCCGGCGAGCCGCCCGTCCAGCCCACCACCCGCGCCGTCCACGCCTGCGCCGTCCACTCCGGCGGCCACGACGCCGCCGCCGGAGGAGAAGAGGCTCCCGGCCCCCGACGAGAAGATTCCCGGCAGCGCCGCGAAGCTGGCCGCGGCGCTGCGGGAGACCACCGAGGCGCTCGACGAGTCCATCGACGCCTGGACGGAGGGCGGCGCGCCGGCGCCCGGCCGGCCGCCCGAGGACGTCGAGCTGCTGGCCCTGCACCAGCAGCGCATCTACCGCCACGCCGCCCGCCACCCCGAGCTCGCCGCCAAGGCCTTCGCCCGCCTGCCCGCCGCCCTGGCCGCGCAGGCCAGGGACAACACGGCGGCCATCGGCGAGCTGCTCGCCCTGGCCCACCCCATCAAGCCGGACGCCGTCTTCAAGACGCAGCAGCCCCGCCCCGCCGGCGAGCTGCTCGGCCACTTCAAGAAGGCCGAGCGCAGATTCGGGGTGGAGTGGGAGGTGCTGGCGGCGGTGATGTTCGCGGAGACGAAGTTCGGCCGGGTGCGGGCCGACAGCCACGTCGGCGCCCAGGGTCCCATGCAGTTCATGCCCGCCACCTGGAAGGCGTACGGGATGGGCGGCGACGTGCGCGACCCGCGCGACGCGGTCATGGGCGCGGCCAACTACCTCAAGGCCAGCGGCGCGCCCCGCGACTACCGGCGGGCCCTGCACGCCTACAACCCGTCCCAGGCGTACGTGAACGCCATCCTGCTGCACGCCCGCCAGATCAAGCGCGACCCGCGCGCCTACTACGCGTACTACAACTGGCAGGTGTACGTGATCACCACGGCGGGGGAGCGCCGCCTGACCGGCCCGTAGGACGAGCGGTTCAGACGCCGTCCCCCTCCGCACGTCAGGCGCCGTCCCCCTCGGCAGGTCAGGCGCCGTCCCTCCGGCAGGTCAGGTGTGGTCGGCGCAGCAGGGCGTGGGGTTCGGCACCTCGGCGGGGGCGATCCGGCCACCGGCGGCCGGCATGGTGAGCAGGGTCATGAGGCCGTCCCGCCAGACGGGCCTGACGTGGTCGTTCGTGACGACCGGCACGTCGTCGGGCGGCGGCTCCGGCGAGGCGAGCAGCAGCACCAGGTCGATGGCCGAGCCGGCGCGCAGCTCGCCCGCGCTGAGGGTGCCGGTGAGCAGGTCACGGCCGGGGAAGGTGACGACCCGGCCGCTCCGCCTGGCCTCGTGCTCGGCCGCCGCCAGCGCCGCCCCCGCCGCCAGCGGCCCGGCACGCCTGTCGCCCAGCGCCCACGACGCGACGACCGGCGGCTCACCCAGCGCCGCGGACAGGTCCGCGGGCGTCATCGGCCCGGGGACGACCAGCGAGCAGGCGACGTGCGGCTCGTCCCCCGCCTGCCCCGCCGGGACGAAGTGGGTGCACCCGATCGCGTCGCCCGGCAGGCCGAGCGCCCGCGCCACGGCGTGGAGCAGGTGCTCGGCCTCGGGCAACGTGCGGCTGCCCGCGTCGAATCCGAGGATCATCGGCGCGGCAGCACCCAGATCGGGTTGCTGTAGAACCACAGGTCGTTCCACGGGTCGGCGTCGCCGTACACGTCGATCTGCGGGCCGTTCGGGTCCACGGCCGCGCCCAGCAGGCCGGGCGCGCCGCGCTTGCCGTCGGTGCCGCGCAGCCGCACGTACACGGGGCGGTCGACGGCGCCGAGCTGGTAGGTGAAGGTGACGGTGCCGCTGTTCCTGTTCACCTCGTACGACTGCACGACCTTCGTGTTCGGCGTGGTGAAGGCGTCCCTGTCGGAGACGGGGCCGGTGACGTCGCCCTGGATGACGTCCACCCGGGCCAGCGTGGGCACGAACTGCGCCCAGTTCGGCCGCCCGGCCAGGGTGACCTCGATGGACAGCTCGACGCGGGCGCCCTGCCGTACGTGCAGGGTGCCGCCGAGCGTCACGCCCCGCTGGCCCGCGCCGGCCGTGCGGGCCCGCACCACCAGGCCGCTGATCAGCCCGCCGTGGTCCACCCAGATCCGCCCGGCGCGCAGGGCGTCCATGACCGCGCGGTAGGAGAAGTCCTCGGCGCCGACGTGCGTCCTGCTGTAGAAGCCGGGCCAGAAGTCGCCGGAGCCGAAGTTGGCCACGCCCTTGTAGACGGGGTCCTCGTAGCGGCCGTTGGCGTTGAAGTCGCTGTTCGGACCGCGGTCGCTGGTGTCGCCGTGCACCCAGTGCGCGTCGGAGTTGGCGGTGATCCACCACGGCTTGCCCTCGGCCAGCAGGCTGTCCCACAGGCCGCCCACGGTCGAGGTCATCCAGTCGAACCCGCCGAAGGTCTTGTAGCTCTCGGCCGGGTAACCGGGGAAGGAGTCGGCGCCGGGGTTGCCGTCGTAGTAGCCGCGCCCGCCGCCGGGGCCGTTCGGCTTGGCGATGCCGGCGGCCTGGTGGCCGGGCGCGCCCTCCATCCCGATCGCGATCGACGGCTGCGCGTCGCGCCAGCCGCGGATCTCGTGCGGCGAGTCGATGCCCTTCCTCGAGGGGTGGTTGGCGAGGAACAGCGCGTCCGGCACGCGCCGCTTCCTGACCGCCTCGGCCAGGAAGTTCAGCCCGGCGATGGCCAGCGCCTCGTTCTGCGGCGTGTTGGAGCTCGCGCCCTTCACCGACCCGTCGAAGGAGCTCTCGAACTCCTTGAGCGTGGCGACCTCGTTCCGGCCGGGGGCGACGAACACGGTGCCGTGCTCGGCGGCCGGGATGTTCCACTCCAGGCCCTGGAAGACCAGCGTGTCCTTGACCGCCTCGCGAGCCGCCACGATGTCCGGGTTGACCTTCTCGACGCCGATCTTGGCGTGCGTGGCGCCGCCGTGGTCGGTGATGACCATCCAGCCCAGCCCGAACGCGTTGGCGTGGCGCACGTGGTCGATGACCCGGTAGATGCCGTCGGAGCTGTGCTGCGTGTGGATGTGGTGGTCGCCGGCCAGCCACTGGTAGCCGTCCCTGGGCTCCCGCCCGCGCCCCTCGTCCCTGGTGGCGGCGGTGGCGGAGGCGGCGGCCTGCCCCTCGCCGCCCAGCACGCCGGCGGCGGTCAGGCCGGCGCCGAGCAGCCCGGCCCGCCGGAACATGCGCCGGCGCGAGAGCTGCCCCGGCGACAGCTCGCCGTCGGGAACCGCGAGGTCCCGCGCCACGGCGGCCTCGGTGTCTCCGAGCTGCTCGTGCGCGTGGTCGTGATCGTGGTCGTGATCGTGGTCATGGTGATGGTGCCCGTGGCCCATGGGGTGTTTCTCCGTCCCGCCGGAAAGGGTGCGCCGGCTACGGCCGGAGCGTGGCGGAACGGGATGAATCGGACATGAACGCCAAGGGAGCGGCACATGCCGACCTGATCACGACCCCGCCCCGCGACCCTTGCGAGCCCTGCGGCCCCGCCCTGCGACCCCCTAGGACAGGGCGCGGGCCGCGTGCACCAGGGGCACGTGGCTGAAGGCCTGCGGGAAGTTGCCGACCAGCCGCCCGTAGCGGGGGTCGTACTCCTCCGCCAGCAGCCCGACGTCGTTGCGCAGCGACAGCAGCCGCTCGAACAGGTCCTTGGCCTCGTCCTTGCGCCCCTGCAACGCCATGACCTCCACCAGCCAGAAGCTGCACGCCAGGAACGCGCCCTCCCCGCCCTGCAGCCCGTCCACGTCGTTGTCCTCGGCGATCGGGTAGCGCAGCACGAACCCGTCGGACATGAGCTCCTTCTCGATCGCCGCCACCGTGCCGGCCACCCGGGGGTCGTCGACCGGCAGGAATCCGACCATGGGGATCATCAGCAGCGCCGCGTCCAGCTCCGACGAGCCGTACGACTGGGTGAAGGTGTTGCGCTGCGCGTCGTAGCCCTGGTCGCAGATCTCCGCGTGGATGGCGTCGCGCAGCGTCCGCCACTTGTCCACCGGCCCGGTACGGCCGAAGCGCTCGACGTACTTGACGGCCCGGTCGAGCGCCGCCCAGCACATCACCTTGGAGTGCACGAAGTGCCGGCGCGGCCCGCGTACCTCCCACAGGCCCTCGTCCGGCTCGTCCCAGTGCTCCTCCACGTAGTCGAGGAGCTGCCGCTGGATGGCCCACGCCCGGTCGTCGGCCGACAGGCCGCGGGTGCGCGAGACGTACAGGCAGTTCATCACCTCGCCGTAGACATCGAGCTGGAGCTGCTTGACCGCCTCGTTGCCGATGCGCACCGGACGGGAGTCCTCGTAGCCGTCGAGCCAGTCGAGGCGCAGCTCGGGCAGGCGGCGCTCGCCCGCGACGCCGTACATGATCTGGAGGTCCTGCGGGCGGCCGGCGATCGCGCGCAGCAGCCAGCCCCGCCAGTCGGCGGCCTCCTCCAGGTAGCCGGAGTTGATCAGCGCGTCGAGCGTCAGCGTGGCGTCGCGCAGCCAGCAGAAGCGGTAGTCCCAGTTGCGCACGCCGCCCAGGTCCTCCGGCAGGGACGTGGTGGGCGCGGCCACGATGCCGCCCGTCGGCGCGTACGTCAGGCCCTTGAGCGTGATCAGGGACCGGACCACGGCCTCGCGGTACGGGCCCGAGTAGGTGCACCTGCCGACCCAGTCGGCCCAGAACGCCTCGGTCTCGTCGAGCTGGGTGTGGCAGTCGATCTGCGGCGGCATCGGCTCGTGCGAGGGATGCCAGGTGAACACGAACGGCAGCCGGTCGCCCTCGTTCACGGTGAACGTGGCTCGGTGGGCGTAGTCGCCGCCCTTGAGCGGCACGGGGGAGTGCAGCCACACCGAGTCGGGCCCGCCGATGGCCTGCATGTGGCCGTTGGTGTGGCGCACCCACGGCACGATGCGGCCGTAGTCGAAGCGGACGCGGAGCTGCGTGGAGACCTGGACGGAGCCGGACACGCCCTCGACGATGCGTACGACGTCGGGGTTGCGGTCACGCGGCGGCATGAAGTCGATCACGCGGACGGTGCCCGTGGGGGTGTCCCACTCGCTCTCCAGGATGAGCGTGTCGGGGCGGTAGCGCCGCCGGGTGGCGGGTTTCCTGCCGGTGGGCCCGAGCCACCAGTGCCCGTTGCGCTCGCTGCCGAGCAGGGCCGCGAAACACGACGGCGAGTCGAACCTGGGCAGGCAGAGCCAGTCGATCGAGCCGTCCCGCCCCACGAGCGCGGCGGACTGCATGTCTCCGATCAGCGCGTAATCCTCGATCCGCATGCCTAGACGCTACTCGGAGAAAGGGTGATCCCGCGGCCGGGTCGATCATGTCGCGTCATGTCCGCCCCGGGCCGCGGGATCACGTCAGAGGGAACCAGCGGGTGAACGCCTGCGTCAACGGCCCGATGGCCAGCGCGAACACCACGGTCCCCAGGCCCACGGTGCCGCCGAGCAGCCAGCCCGCGATCAGCACGGCGACCTCGATGGACAGGCGGGACAGCCGTACCGACATGCCCAGCCGCACCAATCCCGTCATGATGCCGTCGCGGGGGCCGGGGCCCAGGCCCGCGCCGATGTAGAACAGGGTGGACAGGGCGATGACGACGACGCCCATGACGAGGTAGAAAGCCTGGAACGCCAGGTGCTCGGGCGTGGGCAGCAGGAAGATCGCGGCGTCCGCGAACGGGCCGACGAGCAGCACGTTGCTGATCGTGCCGAGGCCGGGCTTCTGCTTCATCGGGATCCACAGCAGCATGACCAGCGCGCCCACCGCGAGGATGACGGTCCCGATGGACAGGCCGGTACGCAGGGCGGCCCCTTCGTGGAAGACGTTCCACGGGCCGTTGCCGAGCCCGGACTTCACCTGCAGGGCGATGCCGAGCCCGTACAGGGCCAGCCCGCCGTAGAGGCGGCCGAGGCGGGCGGGCAGTGAACTCGGCAGCGGGACGGTTGATTCGCTCATGATGGCCCCAGATTGGCATCATCCGATTTGCCAAAACAGGGCCAATCGCGAAAATTGGCCTTATGCGGCACATGTCAGCCATGCAGGTGGCCCGGCTCCTCGACGTCGACCCGGCGGCGCGCCCGTACTACCGCGCCCTCGCCGACGGCGTCCGCACGCTGGTCATGGACGGCCAGATCCCGGTACGCGTGCGCATGCCCGCCGAGCGCCACCTCGCCGAGACGCTCAAGGTCAGCCGCACCACCGTGACCGCCGCCTACGACCTGCTGCGCGAGGGCGGCTACCTGGAGAGCCGGCAGGGCTCGGGCAGCTGGACCGCCCTGCCCGACCCGTCCGTCTGGCCCGACAACCCGTGGCTCGGCACCGACCGCGACGGCCTCATCCAGCTCCACACCGCCGCCCCGCCCGCCCCGGCGGGCCTGCTCGCTGCCATGACCGCGGCGGTGGAGGACCTGCCCAGGTACGGCATGGGCAACGGCTACGACCCCATGGGCCTGCCGTCGCTCAGGGAGCGGATCGCCGCCCGCTACACCGCCAGGGGAGTGGCCACCAGGCCGGAGCAGATCGTCGTCACCACCGGCGCCCAGCACGCCATCCACCTGGTCATGGGCCTGCTGGCCGGCCCCGGCGACGCGGTGATCGTGGAGTCGCCGACGTACCCGCACGCCATCGACGCCGCCCGGCAGCGCGGCGCCCGCATCGTCCCGGTCGGCGTCTCCCACGAGGGCTGGCAGCCCGATCTCGTCGCCGGCGCCATGCGCCAGTCGGGCGCGCGCCTGGCCTACCTCATGCCCGACTTCCAGAACCCGACGGGCGCCCTCATGGAGGACCCCGTCCGCGCCGCCGTCGCCGGCGCCGCCCGCCGCGCCGGCACGCTGCTGCTGGTGGACGAGACCTGGTCGGAGCTGGCGCTGGAGGAGGTGCCCCGCACCTCGCCCATGGCGGCCTTCGACACCGACAACCGCGTCATCAGCATCGGCTCCGCCTCCAAGCTGTGGTGGGGCGGGCTGCGCATCGGCTGGATCCGCGCCACGGCCGCCCTGGCCCGCCGGCTCACCGTGTTCCGCTCGTCGGTGGACATCGCCAGCCCGGTGCTGGAGCAGCTCGTCGTGGCGAGGCTGTTCGACCGGCTGGAGGAGACCCGCGCCGAGCGCCGCCGCACGCTGCGCGCCTCACGCGACACCCTGGCCGCGGAGCTGCGCGCCCACCTGCCCGAGTGGTCGTTCGAGCCGCCGCGCGGCGGCGGCGCCCTCTGGGTCCGCCTGGACGGCGCCGGCTCCACCCCGCTCGCGGAGGCCGCGCTCTCCCACGGCGTGCGCCTGGCGCCCGGCCCCTGGTTCGGCCTGGAAGGCACCCTCGAGGGGTACCTCCGCCTGCCCTACACCCAGCCGCCCTGCCTGCTCGCGGACGCCGTCACCCGCCTGCGCGCCGCCCGCGACCACGGCCCCACCGGCGCCCCGCGCCCCTCGGACCAGCTCATCGCGATGGTGTGAGGTGAAGATCGCCCCGGGTCACCTGCCGCCCCGGGGTCATTCGCCGACGCCCTTGGCCAGGGGCGCGCGCCACTTGAAGCGCATCGCCGCGATCCGCAGCCCGAACGCCAGCAGCGCCGCCGCCAGGGTGGCCGGCCAGCCGTGCAGCCCGTGGTACGACAGCCCCGCCATCACCGCCGACCCCAGCAGCGCGGGCAGCGCGTAGAGCTGCCGGTCGTACAGCAGCGTGGGGATCTCCCCGGCCAGCACGTCGCGCAGCATGCCCCCGCCGACGGCCGTCGTGACCCCCAGCAGCGCCGCGTGCAGCGGGCTGAGCCCGTACTCCATGGCCTTCTCCGTGCCGACCGCGCAGAACAGCCCGAGCCCCGCCGCGTCCAGCACCAGGATCGCGGGCATCACCCGGGCCACGTGCGGATGCCAGAAGAAGACGATCACCGTCGCCGCCACCGGCACCAGCACGTACCCGAGGCTCTGGAAGGCGATCGGCCGCACGTTCAGGATGAGGTCGCGCACCACGCCCCCGCCGAGCGCGGTGATCTCGGCCAGCACCGCCATCCCGACCACGTCGAGCCGCTTGCGCACCCCCATGAGCGCGCCCGACAGTGCGAAGACGAAGATGCCGACAAGGTCGAGAAGTTCAGACACGTTCGGAATGTCTACCGCATGGCGGCGGGCTCATGGTGCTCGGCCATCATCACCCGCAGGCGCCGCGTGAACATGAACAGCGCCAGCCCGGCCACGATCGCCATCGCCGCCAGCACCAGGTAGTACATCGGCTCGGACATCACCCGGCTGAGCCGCCCCGTCTGCCCGCCGACCGCGTCGCCCACCGACACCGCGATGAACCAGATCCCCAGCATCTGCCCCTTGAACGCCTCCGGCGCCAGCTTCGTCGTCACCGACAGCCCGACCGGGCTCAGCGACAGCTCCCCGAACACCTGGATCAGGTAGACCAGCACCAGCCACCACACCGACACCCGCCCCGCGCCGGCCAGCCCCGCGGCCACGGCCATCACCACGAAGCTCAGCCCCACCATGACCAGCGCGAAGCCGAACTTCTGCGGCGTGCTCACCCGCGTGCCCAGCTTCACCCACAGCGCCGCGAACACCGGCACGAAGATCATGATGAACAGCGGGTTGAACGACTGCGTCGTGGCCTGGTTGATCCTGATGCCGAACAGCGACAGGTCGGTGTGGTCCTGGGCGAAGAACAGCAGCTTGCTCGGCGCCAGGTCGTAGATCATCCAGAAGATGGCGGCCGCCACGAACAGCCAGATGTAGGCCTTCATCCTGATCCGCTCGTCCTCGGTCAGGTCGTGGCTGCCGAACATGATGTAACCGAAGTACACGACCGGCACGATCAGGATGACCACCGTGAGCGCGACCGTGAACCGGTCGATGGTGAGCGTGCCGGTCGCCGCCCACGCGCCCAGCGCGACCAGCGTCAGCACCACCCCCAGGGCCACGAGGCGGCCGAAGTGGCGGCGCTCGCGCGGGGTCAGCCGCATGCCGGGCCGCTCGCCGACGCCGCGCAGGCTCCTGCCGCCCAGGACGTACTGGGTCAGGCCCAGCGCCATGCCCACCGCCGCCGCGCCGAACCCCAAATGCCACCGGTCGCCCCCGGCCAGCCACCCCACCACCAGGGGCGCAAAGAAGGCGCCGAGGTTGATGCCCAGGTAGAACAGCGAGAACCCGGCGTCCCTGCGCCCGTCGTCCCCCTCGGGGTAGAGCCGGCCGACCATGACCGAGATGTTCGGCTTGAGCAGGCCGGTGCCGACGATGATCAGCAGCAGCCCCAGCCAGACGAAGAACGCCGACGTCACGGGGATCGCCATGCTGATGTGCCCCAGCATGATGACGAACCCGCCCCAGAACACCGACCTGCGCGCCCCCAGGATGCGGTCCGCGATCCACCCGCCCGGCAGCGCCACCAGGTAGATGAGCGCCCCGTAGACCCCCACCACCGCCTGGGACGTCTCCTGCGACAGCCCGAGCCCGGCGTGCGCCGGCGAGGCCGCCATGAACGTGGCCAGGATCGCCCGCAGGCCGTACCAGGAGAAGCGCTCCCACATCTCGGTGCCGAACAGCGTCGCCAGGCCCCACGGATGCCCGAAGAACGTCCTGCCGCTCATCCACGCCCCCATACTCTTCGCATCCTCGCGATCACTTTACGTGACCGGCAGGGGTGTTTCCGCACAGGCTCTTGCCGCTGCCCCGGGGGTGTGGTGCGATGCAGGCCAATCATGCAAGTGATTACTGACTGGAGGCGCGTGCCATGGGCGAAGTCCTCGAAGTCCGGGCCGAGATCGAGCGGCAGATCGCCGGCCGTACCGTGTGTGAGCAGCTCCGGCTGGCGGCCGAACAGCACCACGACGCACCCGCCTACTCCGACCCCGACGGGGAGGGCTGGCGCACGCTCAGCTACGGGCAGGCCCGCGAGCGGGTCCTGGAGATCGCCGCCGCGTTCGTCGCGCTCGGGCTCGAGCCCGGCGAGTCCGTGGCCCTCATGATGATCAACCGCAGCGAGCACGTCCTGGCCGATCTCGGCGCGGTGCACGCGGGCGGCGTCGGCTGCACGGTCTACTCGACGTTCGCGCCCGACCAGATCGCCTTCGTGGCCGACAACGTGGGCGCCCGGTACGCGGTGCTCGGCGGCCCCGCCGACCTGGGCCGCTGGGAGCCGGTGCTCGACCGGCTGGACGGCCTGCGCAAGATCATTGTGCTGGAGGGGGCGCCGGCCGGAGACCGGTTCATGAGCTGGGCCGACTTCCTCGCCCTCGGCCGCGAGCGCCTGGCCGCCGACCCCGGCCAGGTCGAGGCGCGCTGGCGGGCCGTCACCCCCGGCGACGTCGCCACCGTCCTGTACACCTCAGGCACCACCGGCACCCCCAAGGGCGTGCCGCTCACCCACACGAACATCTTCTACGAGGTCGCCGCCACCGACCGCCTCACCTCGCTGCCCATGCGCGGCACCCAGATCTCCTACCTCACCTACGCGCACATCGCCGAGCGCATCCTCAGCCTCTACCTGCCCCTGGTCAAGGTCTCCCACGTGCACTTCTGCACCGACCTGGCCAACCTGGGCGCCACGCTCGGCCAGGTCAGGCCGATGATGTTCTTCGGCGTGCCGCGGGTGTGGGAGAAGATGATGGCCCGCCTGCTCGCCGTGCTCGCCACCCAGCCCGAGGAGCAGCAGGCCGCCGTACGCGAGGCCATGGCGGCCGGCGCCGCGTACGTCGAGGCCGGCCAGTACGGCCGCACGGTCACCCCCGAGATCCAGGCCGCCTACGACAAGGCCGACGCCGCGCTCCTGTCCGTCATCCGCGGCATGATCGGCTTCGACCGCGCGGAATGGACCGCCACCGGCGCCGCGCCGCTGCCCGACGAGGTGCAGCACTTCTACGCCGGCCTCGGGCTCAAGGTCATCGACGTGTACGGCATGACGGAGACGACCGGCGCCTTCACCGGCAACAGCCCCGCCTGCTACCGCCTGGGCAGCGTGGGCAGGGCCGAGCCCGGCGTCGAGATCCGCATCGCCGACGACGGGGAGATCCTCACCCGCAGCCCGCTCAACACCGCCGGCTACCTCAACCGCCCCGAGGCCACCGCCGAGCTCGTCGACGCCGACGGCTGGCTGCACACCGGCGACATCGGCACGGTCGACGACGACGGCTTCTACCGGGTCGTGGACCGCAAGAAGGAGCTGATCATCACCGCCGGCGGCGAGAACATCTCCCCCGCCGAGATCGAGAACCACCTCAAGCAGCACAACCTCATCGGCCAGGCCCTCGCCTACGGCGACAACCGGCCGCACCCGGTGGCCGTGCTGACGCTGGACGCCGAGGTGGCGCCGGGCTGGGCGCAGGCGCGCGGCATCACGTTCGGCTCGCTGGCGGAGCTGGCCGAGCATCCCGACGTGCTGGCGGAGGTGGAGGCGGCCGTGCAGGCCGCCAACGCCAAGCTGGCCAGGGTGCAGCAGGTGAAGAAGTGGGCGCTGCTCGGCGTGGAGTGGACGGCCGAGACCGAGGAGCTCACCCCGAGCCTGAAGCTCAAGCGGCGCATCATCCACAGCAAGTACGCCGACATCATCGAAGGGCTCTACGGCCAGCCGGGCTGAGGCTTTTGCCATTCGTGGCGTGTGTTGTGGTCCCGTCCATTACCGGTCGGTTCCTACCGTCTCGATCATGACCAGAAGTGTTCTTCTCGTCTCGCTCGCGGCGGGGTCGCTCACGGTGCCCGCACCTGCTGCCTCCGCCGCGATCGAGCCCGCCATCCGTGCCATCACCGTACGTCCAGCGGCTCCCGTGGTCGGGGCGCAGGGGTCCGTCCGTCTGGTGATCGATGTGATCGCCAAGGGGGTGGTACGCGGCAAGGACGGTGTCACCGTCAAGGTCGAGCCCGGCGCTCCGCCCGCCCACGCTCCCGAGCCCCGCCCCATCGCGGTGGCCCCACCGGCGGGCTCACCCGCCTACCCACCTGCTCGTCCACCCGGCCAGCAGCCCGGCCAGCAGCCCGGCCAGCAATCCGGCCAGCAACCCGGCCATGCCCCCGCCCAGCCGCCGGCTCAGGCACCCGCCCGGCCGCCCGCGCACGCGCCCGCCAAGCCGCCCGCCCTGGCGCCCGCCCAGCAGCCGGGCAAGGCGCCCGCCCTGCCGCCCGCGCAAGGTCCGGCCGTACAGCCCGGCCAGGCCCCGGCCCCATCCGGGGCCTCGTCCACGGCGCTCACCCCGGCACAGGGGTCGGCACAGGCGTCGGCGGCGTCACCCGCCGTCGTCGCGGCCCCCGCGTCCAGCCCCGCCGCCGGCACGGCGCATCAGGGCGACGCGGAGCAGGCCCTGCCGCCCGGCACGGCGCCTCACGACGACGCGGAGCAGGCCCTGCCGCCCGGCACGGAACCCCTGAAGAACCGCTACCCGGCCCTGCCCGGCCCGCAGCCCGCTCCGGCGGCCGGGCCCGCCGCTCCCAAGGACGGCGTCGCCGGGGCGAACGGCCCGGTGCCGCCTCCTCGCCTGGTGTGGCGCCTGGCGCAGAGAGCCCCCCTGGGTGACGTCGCCGGGGGAGCGGCGCGGATGACGGACGACTGGCAGACCTGGCGCTTCCTGCCGGACAAGAAGCTGAACCGCTTCTACCCGGCGGGCACCTGGACGATCACCGCCACCGCCAGGGGCGCGAACGGGCGGACGATCACCCAGTACGCGTCGTTCGAGCTCAAGCGCGAGACCAGGCTGACCGACGTGCGGGCGGAGAAGCCGGCCCGCGCGGACGGCGTACGGCTGCGCGGCTCGCTGACCCGTGTGGACCCGCGCGGCCTCACCGACTACGGCCCGTTCGCCCAGCAGCGCCTGGAGGTCCTCTGGCGCCCTGACCCGTCCTCGGCCTGGCAGGCGGTGGGCCAGGTGGTGACGGACGCGGCCGGCGCGTTCGTCGGCACGGTCCCTGGACGTACGGACGGTTACTGGCGCGTCCGCTTCTCCGGAACCGGACATTACGCGCCAGACCTCTCAAAAATCCGACAAATAACGCAATAAGCCCCATAAGGCCATCGCGCCGAACTCTTCAGCCGCCCGCCGTTGCCGAAATGTGATCAACTTTGTCGCAACTTTTCCTTACCCTTACGCGTCATTGGCATTTGACGCGTCCGGTTGGGTGCGTTCTTTCGGACGGGGAAGGATTTCTGTTTTGAAGATGCGACGTCTAGCCGCCGGCCTGGCGGCTGCGGCCCTGGGCGCGACCGTGGTGGCCACCGCCGCCTCGCCCGCGCTCGCGGACGACCCGGGCCTCGACCCGGATGTCGCCGGCGGCTACACCAGCCTCAAGCTCGACGTGAACCCCGAGCCCGCCTGGCGGGGCAAGCCCCTCGACATCGAGGGCAAGCTCTCCGTGCAGTGCGACGAGGACTACATCAGCGGCTTCGTCTCGGTGCACCACGCCGACCACTGCAAGAAGCAGGAGCGCTGGCACCGCCTGGCGCACAAGCGGGTCGTGATCCTCTTCCAGGCGGACGGCAGCGGCCGCTGGGAGCACGTGGACACCGTCCGCACCAGCGGCAGGGGCTACTTCGGCCTGCGGGTTCCCGCCCGCGAGTCGGGCACGTGGCGCGCCGTCTTCGAGGGCAGCAGGCACCTGGCCCCCTCGGAGGGCAAGGACTGGGTGAAGGTCGTCGGCCGTCACTGACGCGTTGACACCTCGAACGCCCGGCCGCACCGGCCGGGCGTTCGCCATGTCGGAGCGCGACCGCCGGGATCAGTAGGAGACGGCGACCTGGGCCCGCCGATGCCGGGGGGCCTCGGCCTCGTCCACGAGCGCCACCGCCAGATCCGCGTACGAGAACACCGGATCCCCCTCCCCGGCCTCCGGCACCCGCCCGTCCCCGAACCGGTAGCGCCCCGTCCTTTCCGCCTCCGCGTCCAGGAAGACGGGCGGCGGCGCGATCACCACCCAGTCGAGCGCCGACGCCTCCAGCAGCTCCAGCTCGGCCGCGTGCCCCAGCGAGAACGCCCGCGCGTCGGCCGGGAAACCGGGCGTGTCGATGAGCCGCACGCCGGGCGAGACCTCCAGCAGGCTCCCGATGCCCAGCGCCACCAGCCGCGACACCCCGGCCCGCCCCAGCCCGTCCACCAGCGCCCGCGTGGCGGCGGTGTAGAACTCCTCCGACGCCATGTCCAGCCGCGCCGCCACCTGCAGCGCCACGTCGTGCCCCGCGGCCACCGCGGCCACGCTGCCGCCGTCGGTGACGTCTCCCGCGACCACCTTCACCCGCGCACCGCCCAGCTCCCGGTGCCGTGCTGGGTCCCGCACCACGGCCGTCACCTCGTGCCCGCGCCCGGCCGCCTCCGCGACCACCCGCACCCCGGCCCGCCCGCCGGCCCCGAACACCACGATCCTGCTCACCGCTGCCTCCATCACGCCGCTCACAGGCGGCCGGTCCTTCCGGCCGCCCCTGCGCAGACGGTAGAGGGCAAGATGTCGCTTTCCGCAACGATAGTTACCTACGATGACGGGATGGCCGAGCCACTCGATCCGGACATGTTCACCGGCTGCCCGCCGGTCGCCGCGCCGATCCGCATCGGCGACAAATGGACCGCGAAGATCATCCGCTGCCTGGAGCGGGGGCCGCGCCGCTTCACCGAGATCCAGACCCCGCTGCGCGGCATCACCCCGAAGGTGCTCACCGAGTCGCTGCGCGCCATGGAGCGCGACGGCCTGCTCACCCGCACCCCGTACGACGAGATCCCGCCGCGCGTCGAGTACGAGCTCACGGACCTCGGCCGCAGCCTCATCGAGCCGATGAACGCCGGCTGCGAGTGGTCCCGCAAGCACCTGTCCGAGCTCATGCAGGCCCGCGACGCCTGGTACGCCACCTCGTGACCCCGGCGGCACGCCCATCGCGAAGCCCCTGCTCCACCCCCCTCCGGACATGGGCCCGGAATCGATCTAGGGGACAATGTGTTGTCGTGCGGTGAAGGCGCGATTTTGGGGGTGGGCCGACACCCGTCGTAGTCTGGCCCCCTGGTGAGCGAACAGGAGGTGACGCCCCATGTTGCGAGACTCGTTCGGACGGGTGGCGACGGATCTGCGGGTGTCCCTCACGGACAAGTGCAACCTGCGCTGCACGTACTGCATGCCGCCCGAGGGTCTCGACTGGCTGCCGAGCGCCAAGCTCCTGACGGCCGACGAGATCGTCCGCCTGGTGACGATAGGCGTCGAGCGGCTCGGCATCACCGAGGTGCGCTACACCGGCGGCGAGCCGCTGCTGCGGCGCGAGCTGGTGGACATCGTCGGCCGCACCACCACGCTCGACCCCAGGCCCCAGGTCTCCCTGACCACGAACGGCATCGGCCTGGCCCGCCTCGCCGAGCCGCTCGCCGCCGCCGGGCTGGACCGGGTGAACGTCTCCCTGGACACCCTCGACGCCGCCACGTTCAAGCGGCTCGCGCACCGCGACAGGCACGCCGACGTGATCGCCGGGCTGGCCGCCGCCGACGCCGCGGGCCTGCGCCCCGTCAAGGTGAACGCCGTGCTGATGCGCGGCGTCAACGACCACGAGGCCGTCCCGCTGCTGCGCTGGTGCCTCGACCAGGGGTACGAGCTGCGCTTCATCGAGCAGATGCCGCTCGACGCCCAGCACGGCTGGAGCCGCGAGGACATGGTCACCGCCGACGAGATCCTGAAGCTCCTGTCGGTCTCCTTCGACCTGACCCCCGATGACGTGGAGGAGCGCGGCAGCGCCCCCGCCGAGCGCTTTCTCGTGGACGGCGGCCCCGACAGGGTCGGGGTGATCGGCTCGGTGACGCGGCCGTTCTGCGGAGCGTGCGACCGGGTCAGGCTGACCGCCGACGGCCAGATCCGCAACTGCCTGTTCGCCACCGAGGAGTCCGACCTGAAGACCCCGATGCGGGACGGCGCCTCCGACGAGGAGCTGGCCGAGCGGTGGATGGTGGCGGTGTCCCGCAAGCGGGCGGGCCACGGCATCGACGACCCGGCGTTCCTGCAGCCGTCCCGCCCCATGTCCGCCATCGGCGGCTGACGAACACACCGGCAGCGTCCCGCCCGTCCCGGGAGGCCGGGCCGGGACGACGCGCCCGCGCCCTGACGTCCGTGATCCGGCTGCGACACAATGGACGACCAGGAGGAGGCTCACATGCACGTGCTCAACGAATGGACCGCGCTGGCCTGCAAGGAACTGGGGATCGACCCGGCCACCGTGGACCGCGACCAGATACTCGACCTGACCAAGGAGGTCGCCCACGGCGTCGCCAGGCCGGCGGCGCCGCTGACGGCGTACCTGCTCGGCCTGGCCCAGGGGTCAGGCACCGCGCCCGAGGACGCCGTGGCGCGCCTGACCACACTGGCGAAGAACTGGGGTGAAGCGACCACTGAGACGCTGACAGACGGCTGACACTCGAACGAACTCTTGAAGTCAAGCTCGCCCCTACCTGAAGATTTCCTGTGAATAACGAGGCGGGGGCGAGTGTAAACGATTTCGGGAAAGCCGCCCTATCCAACTGCGGGACCGGCGCGCACTGATCGAAACCTGGCCGGGAAAAGGGCGACGCCGGGTGGTTACGGGGGCAAACCACCCGGCGTCGCTTCATCGGCGTTCCGACGGGGGCCCGGAACGCCGGCACCAGCACTCCGACGGGGGACCGGAGCGCTTGGCTAAAGCGTACACCTACAACCCATGGGATGCGTCAAGACTTAGTCACGACCCGATCTCGCGTCGATGCAGCGGTATCTCGCTTTGGTTAGCCTCAGGGGACTGAAAGGTAGGCGGAGGGGCACCGTTGGACCTCTCATTGGCCCCGATTACCGCTATGTATGGCAAAAAGACCGCAGCGGCGATGAACAGCAGCCGGTACGGCCACGGCACCGGCACCACGACCGCCAGGATCAGGCAGATCGTGCGGATCCCCATCTTGATGAGGTAGCTGATCTCACGCTTACGGATGTCCGCGGTCAGCGACGGCTGGGCGTCGGTGACCTGGTGGACGGCTGGTTTTCTGCGCCACCCCTTCATACCTTCCACGGTAGTCCCAGGGGGACGCGGTGGCGACGGCAGCCCGGCGCGGGCGCGGGGGTCATGCGATCATGGCCTTCGAGTAAGGAGGATGTGGAGATGACGGATCGTACGTACCGGGTCACCGAGATCGTCGGCACCTCAGGCGAGAGCGTCGACCATGCCATCCGCAACGGCATCAGGAGGGCCTCGCAGACGCTGCGTCACCTCGACTGGTTCGAGGTGACGGAGATCCGCGGGCACATCGACGCGGGGGAGATCGCGCACTACCAGGTCGGCATGAAGGTGGGCTTCCGCCTCGAGGACTCCTGAAGCCGCCGGGCGCGGCGGTGACGGCCTCGCCGGGCGCCGCGCCCGCCGCCCGCCCCGCGCCTTCCAGCACGCCTTGAGAGCCGCCGCCCGCCCCGCGCCCTTCAGCACGCCCTGAGGGCCGCCGCCCGCCCCGCGCCTCCCTGCACGCCCTGAGGGCCCGCCGTACGAACCGCCGCACGCCCAGCGCCTCCCCGCACACCGTGAGGGCCGCCGTACGAACCGCCGCACCCGGCGGGCCCCGAGCGGCTAGATTGGCCCTGACCCACGGGGAGCGCAGACGATGGCCATTCCTCCCGCCGCGAGCCAGGCGGCATCCGGACGAGGCGAGTTCCGCATCCTGCTGGTCTGCACGGCCAACATCTGCCGCTCAGCCATGGCCGAGGTGATCGCCCAGGCGATGCTCGACTCCGCGCCGCTGCCCGTGGTCACGGGAAGCGCGGGCGTACGGGCGTTGGTCGGCCACCCCATGGCCCCGCACGCGATCACCGCCCTCGACCGGCTGGGCCTGAACGGCAGGGCCCACCGGGCCAGGCTGCTGGACCACGACCTGATCGGCTCGTCCGACCTGCTGCTCACCATGGAGGACGCGCACCGCGCCGTCGCCGTCCGCCTCGACCCGAGGGCGGCGGCCAAGACGTTCACGCTGCCCGAGTTCGCCCAGCTGGCGGCGGGGGCGGGCCAGCGTCGCTACCGCTCCGACACGGTGGATCGGGCCAGGGCGATTGTGCGGTCGGCGGCCGAGCGCCGCGCCGAGCGGCGGCCGCTGGAGGTGTACGACCCGTACGGCGGCCCGCCGGAAGGGTACGCGGCCTGCGCCAAGACGCTCGGAGAGTCCCTCAGCCACGCCCTGGCCGCCCTCCTGGGCCCCCGCTGACCCGCGCCAGGCCGGAGCCGGCACACGGCCGCCTGCCCCGCGCCAGGCCCGAGCCCCGGCACGCGGCCCACCAGTGACCGGGAGGGCCGCCGTCACATGACCGGCGGGCCGCAGGACCGGGCGGCGAACCCCGCACACCCGACGGGCCCGGCCGCGTGGCGGCCGGGCCCGTCGAAGGCCGGGAATTCGGCGGGTCAGCTCGCCTGGCTCACCGTGGACATGTTGAAGTCCGGCACCCGGACCGCCGGCATGATCGTCCGCTGGAAGTAGTCGTTCCACTCGCGCGGCAGCGTCTGCCCGCTCCCGCCCACCTCCGCCAGCCGCCCCAGCAGGTCGACCGGGCTCTCGTTGAACCGGAAGTTGTTCACCTCACCCACGACCTCACCGTGCTCGACCAGGTAGACCCCGTCGCGGGTCAGCCCGGTCAGCAGCAGCGTCTGCGGGTCCACCTCGCGGATGTACCACAGGCAGGTCACCAGCAGCCCCCGCCGCGTGGAGGCGATCATCTCCTCCAGCGAGGGCTCCGGCCCGCCCGCCGGCCCGGACATGATGAGGTTGTCGATGCCGGGCGTCACCGGCAGTCCGCTCAGCTCGGCCGAGTAGCGGGTCTGCATGAGCGCCTCCAGCCGCCCGTCCTTGATCCAGTCGGTCCGCTCCAGCGGCAGCCCGTTGTCGAACACGGAGCTCTCCCGGCTGGAGGAGTGCGCCGTCACGAACGGCGAGCAGGCGATGCCCGCCGCCCCCGGATCGCTCGACAGCGAGACGGGCAGCGTGGCGAGCTGCTCGCCCACGCGGGTGCCCCCGCCGGGCTTGGCGAACACCGAGCGCCCGTCCAGCGCGTCCCGCGCACCCGACGACCAGAACATGTAGATCATCAGGTCGGCCACCGCGCTCGGCGGCAGCAGCGTCTCGTACCGGCCCGCCGGCAGGTCGACCCGCGTCTTGGCCCACTCCAGCCGCTGCGCCAGCGAGGCGCCGAGCGCCGCCACGTCCACGTCCGTGAAGTCCTGCGTGGACACGCCCGTCCACGCGGAACGCTTCAGGTCGCCCGACTTGGCGTTCAGCTCCAGCCGCCCGGTCGGCTGGTCGTGCCGCAGCCGCACGCCCGTGGACGTGCCGAGGAACGTCGAGGTCAGCGAGTGCTCCGCGAACCCGTACAGCCTCCTGCCGCCCGCCTCCGCCGCCGCGAACGCCTCGCCCAGCGCCGGCGCGAACCCCTCGAACACCCCGATGTCGGTCGGCCGCACCTCCTCGCCCCAGTGCGGCGAGGCGGGGCCCGCCTCGACGAGCGCGCGGGCGTCCTCGGCGGGCCGCGCGTCGCGGGCCGCCGCGTCGGCCGCCGCCACCACGTCGGCGAGCTGGTCGTCGCGTACGGCCGCCCGCGACACCACCCCCACGCCCTGCCCCGCGACCGAGATCACGGTCAGCCGGGCGGAGCGGGCGACGCCGTTCGTGGTCAGCGTGTTGCCCGCGAACCGCAGGTTCGCCGTGGAGCCCTCGTCCACGAGCACCACGCAGCCGTCGTTGCGGGAGAGCTCCAGAGCCCTCTCCACCATCTCCTGAGGAGTAGTCACTTCCCGCCCTCCTGCACGGTGTTGAGGATCCGCACGCCCCTGAACAGCGCCGACGGGCAACCGTGGCTGACCGGCGCGACCTGCCCCGGCTGCCCCTTGCCGCAGTTGAACGCGCCGCCCAGCACGTACGTCTGCGGCCCGCCGACCGCCTCCATCGACTGCCAGAAGTCCGTCGTCGTCGCCTGGTAGGCGAAGTCCCTGACCTGCCCGTCCAGCTTCCCGTGCGAGATGCGGTAGGCCCGCTGCCCGGTGAACTGGAAGTTGTAGCGCTGCATGTCGATCGACCAGCTCTTGTCGCCGACGATGTAGATGCCGCGCTCCACGCCCGCGATCAGCTCCTCCGTCGAGGGCCCGCCGGGCGCCGCCGCCAGCGACACGTTCGCCATGCGCTGGATCGGCATGTGGCCCGGCGAGTCGGCGAACGCGCACCCGTTGGACCGCCCGAGCCCCTTCATCAGCGCCATCCGCCGGTCGAGCTGGTAGCCCACCAGGACGCCGTCCCTGACGATGTCGAAGCTCTGCCCCTGCACGCCCTCGTCGTCGTACCCGATCGTGGCCAGGCCGTGGGTGACGGTGCGGTCGCCCGTCACGTTCATCACCGGCGAGCCGTAGACCAGCTCGCCGAGCTGGTCGAACGTGGCGAAGCTGGTGCCCGCGTACGCCGCCTCGTAGCCCAGCGCCCGGTCCAGCTCGGTGGCGTGGCCGATCGACTCGTGGATCGTCAGCCACAGGTTGGACGGGTCGATCACCAGGTCGTAGTCGCCCGCCTCGACCGACGGCGCGGCCAGCTTCTCCGCCAGCAGCTCCGGCAGCCTGGCCAGCTCGCCCTGCCAGTCCCAGCCCGTGCCGGTCAGGTACTCGTACCCGCGCCCGACCGGCGGCGCGATCGTCGACATGTCGTCGAAGCCGCTCCCGGCCGCCTTCATCGCGTTGAGCTGCGGATGCACCCGCACCCGCTGCTGCGTGGTCACCGTGCCGGCCGTGTCGGCGTAGAACTTCTGCTCCTTGACCTGCAGCAGCCGCGCCGACACGTGGTCGGCGCCCTTCAGCAGCCCGGCCGACCACTCCGCCAGCAGGTTCACCTTGTCGGCCGCGGGCACCTCGAACGGGTCCACGTCGTAATCCGACACCCACACGGCGTCGGCGTGCACCGGCTCGGCCGCCAGCTCGATGGGCTCCCGGTTGATCGGGGCGCTCACCTCCGCCACCCGCACCGCCTGCTCGGCCACCACGGCGGCGGCCTCGGGCGTCAGGTGGATGCCGGCGGCGAACCCCCAGGTGCCGTCCTTGACGACCCGGACGGCGTAGCCCAGATCGTCGGCGTCCATGGCGCCTTCGAGCCGGGTGTCGTAGAGGCTCAGCGTCTCCGCTCTGACGCGTTCGAGCCGGAAGTCGGCGTGCTGCGCGCCGAGCTCGCGAGCGCGTTGCAGGGCGGCGTCCGCCAGCTGCCGCATCGGCAGCTCCAGGAAGTCGGGGTCGATCTGGCGCATGTCCACGATCCTAACCCTGTGATCTTGTACCACCCGGACAAGCCGAAACTCGCCGGTACGAGATAGCGTCAGGTCTCATGGCACGCTCTGTACTCGTCACCGGGGGCAATCGCGGCATAGGCCTCGCGATCGCCCGTGAACTCGCCGCGGCAGGCGACGCCGTCGCGGTCACCTACCGATCGGGGGAGCCGCCCGAGGGCCTGTTCGGCGTGCGCTGCGACGTCACCAGCACCGCCGACGTCGAGGCCGCCTTCGACAAGGTCGAGGCCGAGCACGGCCCGGTCGAGGTCCTGGTCTCCAACGCCGGCATCACCAAGGACACCCTGCTGGCGATGATGAAGGAGGAGACCTTCACCGACGTCATCGACGCCAACCTCACCGGCGCCTACCGCGTCGCCAAGCGGGCCATCAGGCCCATGATGCGGCTCAAGCGCGGCCGGATCATCCTCATCTCCTCCGTCGTCGGCCTGTCCGGCCAGGCAGGCCAGGCCAACTACGCCGCCTCCAAGGCCGGCCTGGTGGGCTTCGCCCGCTCCCTGGCCCGCGAGTACGGCTCGCGCAACATCACGGTCAACGTCGTCTCGCCCGGCTTCGTCGCCACCGACATGACCGCCGAGCTCGACCACGAGGCCATCGTGACCAACATCCCCCTCGGGCGGCAGGCGGCCCCCGAGGAGATCGCGCGCGTCGTGCGCTTCCTGTCGAGCGACGACGCCTCCTACATCACCGGGGCCGTGATCCCCGTCGACGGCGGACTCGGAATGGGGCACTGACATGGGCATTCTCGAAGGCAAGCGGATCCTCGTGACGGGTGTCCTGACGGACGCCTCCATCGCGTTCGCGGTGGCCAAGCTCGCCCAGGAGGAGGGCGCCACGGTCGTGCTGACCGGGTTCGGCCGGCTCAGCCTGGTGGAGCGCATCGCCAGGCGCCTGCCCACGCCGGCGCCGGTCCTGGAGCTCGACGTCCAGAACAACGAGCACCTCGACACCCTCGCCGCCCGCGTGGGCGAGCACGTCGACGGCCTCGACGGCGTCGTCCACTCGATCGGCTTCGCCCCGCAGAGCGCCATGGGCGGCAACTTCCTCAACACCTCCTGGGAGGACGTCGCCACGGCGCTGCAGGTGTCGACGTTCTCGTACAAGTCCCTGGCCGTGGCCTGCCTGCCGCTCATGAAGGAGGGCGGCGCGGTGGTCGGCCTCGACTTCGACGCCTCCAAGGCGTGGCCGGTCTACGACTGGATGGGCGTCGCCAAGGCCGGCCTGGAGTCCTGCAACCGCTACCTGGCCCGCGACCTGGGCAAGCACAACATCCGCGTCAACCTGGTGGCGGCGGGGCCGCTGCGCACGATGGCGGCCAAGTCGATCCCGGGCTTCAAGGAGTTCGAGGACAGCTGGCCGGAGAGGGCCCCGCTGGGCTGGGACCTGGCCGACACGCTGCCCACGGCTCGGGCCTGCGTGGCCCTGATGTCGGACTGGTTCCCGGCCACCACCGGCGACATCGTCCACGTGGACGGCGGCGCCCACGCGATCGGCGGCTGATTCTTCCCACGCTCCATCCTTCACGGCACAGCCGACGGCACGCCGGCCTGCCGCGGGCGCTGGCCATGGTGGGGCAGGGGCGGCGGGCGCTGCGCCGCGAGCACGGCGGGGACAGGCCAGGGCACCCGTTCTGACAAGCCGGGGCACCCGTCCTGGGCGGATCAGCCGGAGGTCTCGTCCTCCAGGCCGCGTATCGCCTCGGCCACGGTGCCGAACAGCGGCAGCAGGCCCTCCAGCCCCGCCTCTCCCAGCACCCGGCGGACATGGCCGCGGCCGTCGGCCAGCGCCATCAGCCCGCCCCGCTGGTGCATGTGGTGGGCGAGCAGCACCAGCATGTCCACCCCGAAGTCGTCGAGGAAGTGCAGCTCGCTCACGTCGATGATCAGCCGCGCGCCCCGGCCGCCCAGTTGCCGGATCTCCTGCTCGACCTGATCCACGGTGGCATCGTCAAGGCTTCCGCTCAGGGCGATGACCGCCCAGGTGCGTCGGAAATCCGGAACTTCCCTGCGTTCCGCCACGACCCCTGATCGTCCCACTGTCTCGGTATGGATGGGGCGGCTTTCACCGGCCCTCCGGCGCGGCTTCCCCCCAGCGGGACAGGAAATCAGGACGAGGGCTCGGCAGGCCCGGTCACGCGGCACGAGGCTGCCCAGGCGGCTCTGGCCTTGCGGGCCCGCTCGGCGGCGCCGCTGTGCCAGGCGGCACGTTCGCGGTGGTGGGCGACGTCCCCGGAGCCGCGATCCGCGCACGACTCGAAATGGCGGGCGGCCCGTTCGTGGACGGTGGCCAGGACCTGGTAGGCCATGGACTGATCGAGCGCCGCCCGCAACGGCACGGGAACGGGGCCGAGGGAGTCGAGGTCGGCCCGCGGCAGGCCCGCTCGCAGGCGCTGCAGCCGGATGCCCGCCCGCCGGGCCCGCTCCCCGGCTCGCGCGGCCCGCTCGGCCGCCGCCTTCGCCAGCCGCAGGAAGCCGTCGCTTCCTCCTGGCTCCGCGTCACGCCGTCCGTGGTGCTGCGACGAAGGGCGGTCCAGGGCGGACATGGCGGCTCCTCACCCGAGTGCGCCACCCCGCCACAGCGGTGGTCCCATCACTCCACCACCGGGTCCATCGGCGCGCTCCATCACCACGATAGACCTCATCGTGTTCGCCGCAATACGTCCTGTTACGCCAGGCGGTGCCGGCCGTTGCCGGCCCGCGCCGGCTCGAACGGGATCGACTCCGTGGGCTCCGTACGCTGCCGCCGCTGCTGCACGATCCGGGTGGCCAGCACCGCCGACCCCAGCAGCGCGATCGTCAGCATCGTCCCCAGCACGTCGGAGGCGGGCGGGGTGGGCCGCACCACCCGCTGGTCCTGCATGGGCACCGCGAGCTCGTGCGCGAACGGGTTCGGCCACAGCAGGTCCACCCGCGGCTCCTCCGCGTGGGCGGTCTTCTTCTCCTCGACCGGCGCGCCCGTGCCGACCGTCTGCGGCCGCCTGTCCGGGGGAGTGGCGCGGGGCCGGGCGGGGGCGGCCGAGGCGGTGCTCTCCCAGCCGCGCCCCGTGCGGACCTCCGTCGGCGTGGCCGAGGGCGTGGCCCGGGGGGCCGGCTGGTCGGCGACGGCCTGGTCCTCGCAGGCGAGCACCGGCAGGCACACGTCGCCGAGCGTCTCCGGCACCAGCCCGGTCCTGCTCGGCCTCGGCGTGGTGGGCGAGGTGGTGGACGGTTTGACGGAGGAGGTCGTGGAGGGGGTGGCCTTGGTGGTGGGCACCGCCTCACCGACCCGGCCGAGCACCTCGTCGGTGGCCTTGTCCACGCCGTCGGTCACCGGGTCGGTGGCGCCGCCGGTCAGCGTGTCGACGGTGCCGGTGACGGCCTCCACCACGTCGCACAGCGTGTTGGTCACCCCCGAGAGCAGGCCCCCGTCGCGCGTGCAGTCCTGGACGGCGGCCGAGGCGGCAGGTGCCCCCATCGGGACGGCCACCAGCGCCACCGCGAGAACTCCAGCCGAGATCGCGGTCCTGCTCCCCATCCGTCCCCTCCTGCGTCGCTTCCGGGGGAAATCTTTATGGACATCGGACGTCAGACGCAGGCGTTTGCCGGGTAAAGTTGCGATTCGGTATCGAGTAGTGATACGCGAGAAGGTCTCTCGTTCCAGGTCGCGGCGGTCGCGCGGCCGGTCAGTCGAGCGATGACACGTCATCGAGGGCCTCGCGGATCTCTATCGGCAGCACGACGTCCTCCGCGGGGAGGACACCCTTCAACTGCGCGTGGGTACGTGCCCCGACGATGGCGGAGGCCACGCAGGGCTGGTCCCGCACCCACGACAGGGCCACGGCCAGGGGCGACACGCCGAGCCCGTCGGCGGCCGTCATGACCGACTCCACGACCCGCCTGCTGCGCTCGTCCAGGTAGGGCCGGACGAAGTCGGCGAAGTGCGGGGTGGCGGCGCGCGAGTCGGCCGGGATGCCGGTGCGGTACTTGCCCGTGAGCACCCCCCGCCCCAGCGGCGACCAGGCCAGCACGCCCACCCCCAGGTGCGCGGCGGCGGGCAGCAGCTCGCGCTCCGGCTCGCGGGCCAGCAGGGAGTACTCGGCCTGGGCCGAGGTGATCGGGATGCGGCCAGGGACCGTCTTCTGGGTGACGGCGGCGGCGGCGAGCTGCCAGCCGGTGTAGTCGCAGACGCCCGCGTAGACGGCGCGCCCGGAGGAGACGATGGCGTCGAGCGCGGCCAGGGTCTCCTCCAGAGGCACCTCGGCGTCGTAGGTGTGCAGCTGCCACAGGTCGACGTAGTCGAGCCCGAGCCGGTTGAGCGAGTCGTCCACCGCGGCGATCAGGTGGCGCCTGGAGGCGTCGCGCGGGCGGCGGCCGGTCGGCGTCACCACGGCCTTGGTGGAGATCACCAGCTCCGCGCGCGGCACCGAGTCGCGCAGCATCCGCCCCAGGAGCCGCTCGGCGTCGCCGCCGGTGTAGACGTCGGCCGTGTCGACCAGGGTGCCACCCGCGTCCATGAACGTGCGGAGCTGGGCGGCGGCCTCGTCCGCGTCGGTGTCACGACCCCAGGTCATCGTGCCGAGCCCCAAACGGGACACCGACAGGCCGCTGTGGCCGACATAGCGCTGCTCCATGATCCCGCCAGGTTACCGTCCAGGCCGATGAAACGTTGTGATCGACGCCTGCGACACTTGCTGGATGACCACGCTGCTTCTGGCCCGGCACGGGCTGACGGACCTCACCGGGCCGGTGCTGGCCGGCCGCACCCCGGGGGTGCATCTGAGCGAGGCGGGAAGGGCACAGGCCGCCGCGCTCGCCGGGCGCGTCGCGGGCGTCAGGCTCGACGCCATTGTCTCCAGTCCGCTGGAGCGCTGCCGGGAAACGGCGGAAGCGGTCGCGCAGGGCCGGGAGATGGACGTGCGGATCGACGACCGGTTCATCGAGTGCGGCTACGGGGAGTGGACCGGGCGGCCGCTGGCCGAGCTCGCCAAGGAGCCGTTGTGGCAGGTCGTGCAGGCGCACCCGAGCGCGGTGACCTTTCCGGAAGGGGAGTCGCTGGCCGGGATGCAGCACAGGGCCGTCGCGGCGGTCCGGGAGTGGAATCGAACCCTCGGGAGTAAGGCTGTCTACCTGGTTTGCAGCCACGGCGACGTGATCAAGGCGATCGTCGCGGACGCTCTGGGGCTTCATCTCGATCAGTTTCAGCGGATAACAGCCGATCCGGCGGCCCTCACCGTCATTCGCTATGCCCCCTTGCGTCCCTTTGTTCTCAGGGTCAACGATATGGGGGAATTGCGGCTTCCTGAGGATTCGGAGGAGAAAGACGGGGGAGAAAACATCACCGGGAGCGATGCCGCCGTCGGCGGCGGACCAGGAACCACGTAAGGTCAGGCTATGCCGGTCTTCGACTACGACCCACCAGAGAGGTTCGTCGCCGGTGCCTTGGGGCAGCCGGGCGCGCGGGTCTTTTTTCTGCAGGCCAGGGCCGAGGGCAGACTGACCACGGTGGCGCTGGAGAAGTTGCAGGTGGCCGCGCTCGCGGGCAGGCTCGACGAGCTGCTCGACGAGGTGCTGCGGCTCAGCGGGGGCACCGCCCAGGTGCCCGCACTGGCCCCGGCCGACCTGGCCGACGACGCTCCTCTCGACACGCCGGTCGCGGAGGACTTCCGCGTCGGCACCATGGCGCTGACCTGGGATGCCGAGAAGGCGCAGGTGGTGATAGAGGCGCAGGAGGTCATCGACGAGGACGATCTCGACACGCCCGACCCCGCGGTGCTGCGCGTGCGCATCAGCGCCGGCGCCGCGCGAGCCTTCACCCAGCGGGCCCTCCAGATCGTCGCGGCGGGCCGACCGCCGTGCCCCCTGTGCGGGCAGCCGCTCGACGCCGCCGGTCACGTCTGCGTCCGTCTCAACGGCTATCGCGGGGGTGAGGCGGCTTCATGACCGCTCCCGAGAGCGAACCGGCCATCAAGCCTCCCTCCCCACCGCCGTCCCTGCATGACGAGGACGCGCTCGCGCTGCTGCGCGACGGCACGCTGGAGGTCGCCGGCCGCCTCGTCGAGGCGACCAACATGACGCTCTACTGCTCGGTCAAGCTCGGCGACAGGTCGGCGGCGTGCGTCTACAAGCCCGTACGCGGCGAGCGCCCCCTGTGGGACTTCCCCGACGGCACCCTCGCAGCCCGCGAGGTGGCCGCGTTCGAGGTCTCCCAGGCCACCGGCTGGCGCATCGTCCCGCCCACCGTCTACCGCGACGGGCCCTTCGGCCCCGGCATGTGCCAGCTCTGGATCGACACCGAGCGCGAGATCGATCTCATGCGGCTGGTCAAGAGCCGCAACCCGGTCGTGCGGCGGATGGCGGTGTTCGACGCGGTGGTCAACAACGCCGACCGCAAGGGCGGCCACCTGCTGCCGCTGCCCACGGGCCACGTGTACGGCGTCGACCACGGCGTCTGCTTCTCCGTGGAGGACAAACTCCGCACGGTCCTGTGGCAGTGGCGCGGCAAGCCGCTGGCCCGCGAGGCGGTGGCGGTGCTGGCCAAGCTCGAGCGCGACATCGAGTCGGGCTCGCTCGGGCGCAGGCTGCGCGAGCTGCTGACGCTGGCGGAGGTCGAGGCCACCTGGCAGCGGGTCAGGCGGCTGCTCGACACCGGCGTGCATCCGTACCCGTCAGAGGGCTGGCCGGCCATACCCTGGCCCCCCATATGAAAGACCGGGGGCCCGTTTAATACCCTTTGCCCATGTGCACGCTGATCGTGAGAACCGGGCGGCGGCTGAGCCTCATGGGCGTCCGGGACGAGCTCGCCGACCGGCCCTGGGAGGGGCCGGGAGAGCACTGGCCCGACTACCCGGGCGTGATCGGAGGGCGTGACCTCAAGGCCGGCGGCACCTGGCTGGCCGTCAACCCGGCGGACCGCCGCGCGGCGGCGCTGCTCAACGGCCGCGGCCGGGCCGCCGACGAGAGGACCAAGGTCTCGCGGGGCGACCTGGCGCTGCGGGCGGCGTACACGGGGGAGCTCCCCGCCGAGGCCGGGCTGCGCGACTACGACCCCTTCCACCTCGTGCTGGCCGACCTGGCGCGGGTGCGGCTGCTGAGCTGGGACGGCGAGCGCGCGGCCGTGTCGGAGCTGCCCCAGGGCACCAGCATGGTCGTCAACACGGGCCTGGACCCCGGCAGCGAGCGGGTCGTGGCGTACCTGCCCCGCTTCAGGGACTCCGAGCGATGGGGCGAACTGATCAAGGCCGAGCCGTCCACCGACCCCGGGGCGCTCATCGTCAGGCACGAGCTGCCGGACGGCCGGATCTTCGCCTCCCTGTCGGTGATGGAGGTCGAGATCGCGCGGGAAGGCGTGACCTACGACTTCACCGACCTGACCGCCGATCGGGACGGATAGGCTCAAAGACATGAGATCGTGGTCTGCCCAGAACGTTCCCAAACTCCCAGGTGAGAGCATTCCGCTCAGTCTCTACGACACCTCGGCCAAGCAGGTGCGGCAGACCGACCCCGGCCCCACCGCCAGGATGTACGTCTGCGGCATCACCCCCTACGACGCCACCCACCTCGGCCACGCCAACACCTACCACGCCTTCGACCTCGTCGGCAGGGTGTGGCGCGACGCCGGCCACGAGGTGCACTACACGCAGAACGCCACCGACGTGGACGACCCGCTGCTGGAGCGGGCCGTCCAGACCGGCATCGACTGGCAGGAGCTGGCCGAGCGGGAGATCGAGCTGTTCCGCGGCGACATGGAGGCGCTGCGGATCATGCCGCCCCGCGAGTACGTCGGCGTCACCGAGGTCGTCGGCCAGGTGGCGGACCTGATCGCCAAGCTGGCCGCCAAGGGCGTCACCTACGTCCTCGACGGCGACGTCTACTTCAGCGTGGCCGACGCGCCCAAGTTCGGCCAGGTGTCGGGTTACACCGAGCAGGAGATGCTCGCCCTGTTCGCCGAGCGCGGCGGCGACCCCGGCCGGGAGGGCAAGCGCGACCCGCTCGACTGGCTGCTGTGGCGGGCCGAGCGGCCCGGCGAGCCGGCCTGGGACTCGCCGCTGGGCCGGGGCCGTCCCGGCTGGCACATCGAGTGCACCGCGATCGCCCTCGACAACCTGGGCGCCGGCTACGACGTGGCCGGCGGCGGCTCCGACCTGATCTTCCCGCACCACGAGTGCGGCGCCTCCGAGGGGCACGCCGCGACCGGCGAGTGGCCGTTCGCGAAGTTCTACACGCACGCCGGCATGGTGGCGCTCGACGGCGAGAAGATGTCGAAGTCCAAGGGCAACCTGGTCTTCGTCTCCAGGCTGCGCCAGGAGCACGACCCCATGGCGATCAGGCTCGTGCTGCTGGCCCACCACTACCGGGCCGACTGGGAGTACGTGCCCGACATGATGGCGCAGGCGGAACGGCGGCTGGCGCTGTGGCGCTCGGCCGCCGCTCTCACAGCGGGGCCGCCCGCCGGCGAGCTGCTGGCGAAGGTGCGCGAGCGGCTGGCCGACGACCTCGACTCGCCCGGCGCGCTGGCCGCCGTGGACGCCTGGGCCGAGCAGGCCCTCGCGGGCGGCGGCCGGGACGAGTCGGCCCCCGGCCTCGTCCGCGACCTGGCCGACGCCCTCCTGGGAGTCGCCCTCCGCTGACCCGGAGCTCCACAAGCGGTCGCCCGAGCAGGGCGGCCGCTTTTTCGTTGCGCCCAGGCAGGGATCCGCAACCGTACTACCGCCTTCGAGGGAGAGTGGGATATTCTGATAATCAGTAGTGCTGATTATCAGGGAGAATGTCATACATGATTCTGATCACCGGCGGGCTGGGCTTCATCGGCACGCACACCACCCGCGCCCTGCTGGACCTGGGGGAGTCCTGCGTGCTCGTCCAGCGCCGCCCCGCCGAGGTGCCCGCCGCCTTCGCGGCCGAGGCCGGTGAGCGGCTCTTCGTCGAGCGGGCCGACGTCGCCGACGAGCGGGCGCTGCTCGAGATCGGCGACCGGCACAAGATCACCGGCATCCTGCACCTCGCCGGCTCCATGCCCTGGCCGCCCGGCGCGTACGAGCCGATCGAGCACACCGAGCGGGCGGTGCGGAGCCTGCTCGCCATGTTCCGCGCCGCCCGCGCCTGGCAGGTACGCCGGCTCGGCCTGGCCAGCACGATCGGCGTGTACGCCGGGATCACCGCCGACGGGCCGCTGGGCGAGGACCTGCCGCTGACGATGAGCGCCCCGCACGCGATCCCCCGCTTCAAGAAGATCGGCGAGTTGCTGGCCGACCACCTGAACGAGGCCCTCGACGACGTCGAGGCGGTCAACTACCGCATCGGAGGCATCTGGGGGCCGCTCGGGCACAACCCGGACCCGTTCTTCCCGGTACCGCAGCTCGTGCACGCCGCCGCCCGCGGCACCGAGCCCGACCTGTCCGCGGTGATGGGGGAGACCCGCACGGGCAACGGCCTCGACGCGTGCTACGTCAAGGACTGCGCGCGGGCGCTGGCGCTGCTGCAGACGGCCGGGCGGCTGCGGCACCGCACGTACAACGTGGCCTCGGGGCGGATCACCACCAACGGCGACGTGATCGCGGCGATCAGGAAGCTCGTCCCCGGCGCGCGCGTGGGCATCCCGGAAGGGCGCGCTCCCGGCCCGGTCGACAACCCTCTCGACATCACGCGGCTGCGCGAGGACACCGGGTTCGAGCCCGCCTACGACACCGAGCGGGCGGTCGCCGAATACCTGGAGTGGCTGCGCGCGGGCCACGAGCGCTAGGCAGCAGGAACCCCCGCCGGTACGCCGGCGGGGGCGAGGCTGGGCCGCGACGGCCTCCCGCCCGTGCTGGGGCGAGGGCCGGGGCTGTCAGACCTGCAGGCGTTCGAGCTGCTCGATCGCGGCGAGCTCGGCCGAGAACCACTCGATCGTGCGGCGCAGCCCCTCCTCGGCGGGCACCGTCGCCCGCCAGCCCAGCCGCTCGGCGGCCAGCGAGGTGTCGGGACGCCGGACCTTCGGGTCGTCGGCGGGCCGGTCGATGAACCGGATCTCCGACGACGTCCCCGTCAGGTCCTTGATGAGCGTGGCCAGCTCCAGCATGGTCAGCTCGTCGGGGTTGCCGATGTTCACGGGCCCGGCGAAGTCGCTGCGGGCCATGGCCAGGATGCCCGAGACGGTGTCGTCGACGTAGCAGATGGAGCGCGTCTGCGAGCCGTCGCCGGTGATCGTGATCGGCTCGCCGGTCAGGGCCTGCCGGATGAACGTCGGGATCGCCCGCCCGTCGAACGGGCGCATGCGCGGGCCGTAGGTGTTGAAGATGCGCACGATCGCCGTGTCGGTGGCGCGCGACTGCCGGTACGCGGTGGTCAGCGACTCGGCGAAGCGCTTGGCCTCGTCGTACACGCTGCGCGGCCCGACCGGGTTGACGTTGCCCCAGTACGTCTCCTTCTGCGGGTGCTCCAGCGGATCCCCGTACACCTCGCTGGTCGAGGCCAGCACGAACCTGGCCCCCTTCTCCCTGGCCAGCCCCAGCGCGTGCAGCGTGCCGACACTGCCCACGCGCAGCGTCTCGATCGGATAGCGCAGGTAGTCGGCCGGCGAGGCGGCCGAGGCGAAGTGCAGCACGAGATCCAGCCGGTCGGGCACATGCACGTACCCGGTCAGATCGCACTCGATGAGCCGGAACTCGGGCCGTTCGAGCAGATGCTCCACGTTGCGCGGCCCCCCGGTGAGGAAGCTGTCCATGCAGACCACCTCCGCACCCTCGTCCAGCAGTCGCTCGCACAGGTAGGAGCCGAGGAACCCGGCACCTCCGGTGACCAGAGCCCTCATGAGATGACCTCCATGGCAGCGTCGACGACTTCGGAAACCTCGATCTTCAGCAGCCCCGGATCGGGCCGCTGACCATGCGGATCACCGTTCTGCCCGGCCCACAGCGCCACGTGGCGCCAGCCGGGCGGCGGGCCCCACAGCCTGGGCGAGACCGGGCCGAACAGCACCACCGACGGCACGCAGAACGCCGTCGCCAGGTGAGCCACGCCGGTGTCGCCGCAGACCACCAGCTTCGCCCTGCTGACCAGGTCGACCAGGTCGGCCAGGCAGGTACGCCCGGCCAGCATCCGCTCCGGAGGCAGCCCCGCCAGCTCGGCGACCCGGGCGGCGATCGGCACCTCCTCCGCGTTGCCCGTGACGATCACGTCGTCCAGCGCCGCCGCCACCTCGGCGAACCGCTCCGGCGGCCAGCGCCGCGCGGGATAGGCGGCGCCCGGATGCACGATCGCCGGCCCCGTGCGGTCGGAGATGCCCAGCGTCAGGTCACCGGGGTCGGCGGGGATGCCGTGCCACTCCAGCAGGTCGCACCACCGCCGCACCTCGTGCACCCCCTCCTGCCACGGAGGCCCGGTGCCGAAGCTGATCAGCCGCCCCGGCTCCGTGCGCCGCAGCGCCTCGATGCTCTGCGGTCCCCGCCCGTGCAGGTTGACCGCGACGTCCGGGCGCTCGAACGGCAGCGCGTCCATCGGAACGGGGCCCGGCCCCGACACGTCCACCTGGTCGTCCACCGCGCCGATCAGCGGCAGCAGGGCGTCCAGGTACCGCGGCGCGGCCAGCGTGATGCGGTGCGCGGGAAAGGCCTGGCGCAGCGACCGCAGGGCGGGCACGGCCGTGAGCAGGTCGCCCAGGCCGAGCCCGCGCAGCGCGAGGAGTTCTAGGGCCATGACGTCTCCGTGGACGGGCACACGACGAGCTCTCTCACCTCGCATCCGGCCGGCTGCCGCAGCGCGAACACCACGGCCTGGGCCACGTCGGCCGGATCGTTCAGCCCCGCCTCGGGGCCCGGCTTGTACTGCTCGGGACGGCCGTCGAAGAAGCTCGTCCGCATGCCTCCGGGGATCAGCAGCGTCACCCCGATCTCCCCACGCGTCTCGATCGCCAGGCCCCGGGTGAAGCCGACGACGCCGAACTTCGAGGCCGAGTACGCCGACGCGTCGCTCAGCGGACGCAGCCCCAGCGTCGAGGCGCAGGTGACGACCTTGCCCCGGGTGTGCTTCAGGTACGGCAGCGCCGCCCGCACGACCGAGGCCGTACCCAGCAGGTTCACCTTGATGACCCGCTCCCAGTCGTCGGCGGGCACGTCCTCCAGCCGCCCGCACGCGTCGATGCCCGCGGCCGTCACGACGGCGTCCAGGCCGCCGGCCCGCTCGGCCAGCTCGCGCACCGCGCGCTCGGCCTGCGCCCGATCGGCCAGGTCCGCCGTCACGTGCTCGAAGCGCTGGTCGGGCGCGCGCACGTCCACGACGAGGGCCTTCCAGCCCTCCTTCTCCACGGCCTCGGCGGTGGCCAGGCCGAGCCCGGACGCGCCCCCGGTGATCAATACATTCACTGGATCTCCCTGATCAGATTGGTTGTCGAACGCCCCGGCAGGGTGCTCAGCACGACGATCTCCGCGCCGAGCCTGCCGAGGACCTCGGACTCGGGCAGCACTTCCCCCTCGTAGTCGCCGCCCTTCACCCACACGTCCGGGCGCAGCTGCTCGATGGCGGCGGCCGGGGTGTCCTCGTCGAACACCAGCACCGCGTCCACGCAGCCCAGCGCCCGCAGCACCTCGACCCGGTCCCGGACGTCCACGATGGGCCTGGACGGGCCCTTCAGCCGGCGTACCGAGTCGTCGGAGTTGACGCAGACGACCAGCGCGTCGCCCAGCGCCCTGGCCCGCCGCAGCAGGCTCACGTGGCCCGCGTGCAGCAGGTCGAAGCAGCCGCCCGTGGCGATCAGCCGGCCGCCGTGCGCCCGGGTGAGCCTGGCCACCTCCAGCGCCGTGCGCGGCCGGTCGCCGAGCCGCTGCTCCTGCACCTTCACGGTGGCGGCCCCGCCGCGCTCGACGAAGCGGGAGGCCTCGCCCACGCCGACCGTGACCGCCTCCTCCGCGCCCGCGCCGTCGCGCAGCGCCAGCGCGGCGGCCCCGGCGAGCCGGTCGCCCGCGCCGCACGCGTCCTGGCCGCCCGCCCGCACCGGCGGCGGCACCGTGGTCAGCGGGCCGCCCGCGATGGCGAGCGCGGCCCCGCGCTCGCCGGTCGTGACGGCCACCGCCCGAGCCCGCAGCGCCCGAACCAGCCGGCGGGCCGCCTGGTCGGGGCCGTGGTAGCCGGACGGGCAGAGCATCCGCGCCTCCGCCTCGCTGGGCGTCAGCAACGCGCAGCCGGGCATCGGCTGCTCGCCGCGGGGATGGGGGTCCCACACCACCGGCACGTCCACCTCGCGCAGCAGCTCGCGGGCCATCCTGGCCACGCCCCTGCCGTAGTCGGAGACCAGCACCGCGCCGGCCCGGCCGATCGTCTCGATCGCCTCCGCGGTGGGGGAGTACCTGGCCGTGCCGTCGCCGGTGTCCAGCCTGACCAGCGTCTGGCCGCGCGCCCTGACCCTGGTCTTGCGCACGGTGCCGCCGCGCAGCGGGAGCCGTACCAGGTCGAGCTCCGGCGACAGCAGCCCGCACAGGCGGTGCCCGTCGGGGTCGTCGCCGACCGCCGTGATCAGCACGACGTCCGCGCCGTCGCGGGCGGCCAGCAGCGCCGCCAGCCCGGCCCCGCCGGGGCGGGCCTGCTCGGTGGAGACGTCCACCACCGGAACGGGCGCGTCCGGGCAGAGCCGCTCGGCCTCGCCCTCGACGTCCACGTCGAGCAGCGTGTCCCCGATGACGACCAGCGGCCTCTCCGTCACAGCGCCTCCTCTACGGCGTCGCACAGCAGGTGGATCAGCGCCAGGTGCACCTCTTGCACGGTGGCGGTCTCGCCGGGGATGGTGACCGCCTCGTCGCACAGGCCGGCGAGCGGGTTCGGGGCGGGGCCGGTCATGGCCCACGCCACGAGCCCGGCCTCCTGCGCCGCCCTGGCCGCGGCCAGCACGTTCGGGCTGCCGCCGCTGGTGGACAGGCACAGCAGCACGTCCCCGGTACGGCCGTGCGCGCGCACCTGGCGGGCGTAGACCTGCTCGGCGCCGAAGTCGTTGGCGATCGCCGTCAGCGACGAGCCGTCGGCGTGCAGCGGGATCGCCGCGTACGGCTGCCGGTCGTCCCTGAACCGGCCGACCAGCTCCGCCGTCAGATGCTGAGCCTCGGCCGCCGATCCGCCGTTGCCGCAGGCCAGCAGCCTGCCCCCGGCGGCCAGCACGCCGGCCAGCTTGCCTCCCCAGGCCCGGACGGTGACCGCGTGGTCATCGACCTTCTCCAGGGTGTTCCAGAGCTTCTCCAGATGAGCGTCCACGATCAACCCCCCAGGGCCGCCAGCCGGCAGACCTTCCCGTCGATGACCTGTGCGTACACGGCCTCGGTCAGCTCGGCCACGCGGGGCCAGCCGTACCGCTCCCTGGCCCGTCGGGCGCCGGCCGTGCCGAGCGTGGCGCGGCGCTCGGGATCGCCGAGCACGTCCTTGAGCGCCCTGGCCAGGGCGCGCGGGCGGCGCGGCGGCACGAGCACGCCGCAGCCCGCCACCGTGTCCAGGTGGCCGCCGACCGCCGAGGCGACGACCGGCACGCCGCACGCCATGGCCTCCACGGGCACCATGCCGAACGGCTCGTACCAGGGCACCGTCACCACGACGTCGGCCGAGCGCATCAGCGCCGGCACGTGCTGCCGCGGCACGGAGCCGATGACGTGCACGCGCTCCTCCAGCCCGTACCCCTCGGCCAGCTCGCGCAGCCTGAGCACCTCCTCGTCGTCCTCGCTGCCGCCGGCGATCACCAGGTTCGCCCCGGGGACCTGGCGCAGCGCCGCGATCACGGTGTCCACACCCTTGCGCGGCACCATCCGGCCGATGCTGAGCACGAGCGGGCCGTCCGTGCGCGGGGCCACCGGCCCCTCCGGGCAGAACGCCGACAGGTCCACCCCGCACGGCACGACCGCGATGCGGTGCTCGGGAACCCCCATCGCGCACAGCTCGTTCACCTCGTCGCTGCAGGTGGCCAGCACCATGTCGGCCCGCAGGCCGATCTCGCGCTCGGTCTCGAGGCGGTGCGCGGGGCTGGTGTCGGCCGCGCCCTGCCAGCGCCGCTTGACCGTGCCCAGGGCGTGGAACGTCTGCACCACCGGCACGCCGGCGGACGCCGCCGCCCGCAAGGCCGCCTGCCCGCTCATCCAGAAGTGGGCGTGGGCGACGTCCGGCGGGCGGGCGGCCCAGCGCGCGGCCAGCCACTCGGTGAACTCCGGCATGAACGGCGGCAGCTCGTCCTTGGGAACGGGAGCCGCGGGGCCCGCGGGCACGTACTCCACCGTGACGCCGGGCGCCAGGCTCACCGACTCCGGTTGCGACTCGCAGGAGCGACGGGTGTGGACGACGACCGTGTGCCCCCGCTCTGCCAGGGCCACTGCCAGCGCGGCGACGTGGACGTTCTGGCCGCCGGAGTCGACGCCGCCGACTGCCGCCAGCGGGTCCGCGTGCTCCGAGATGAGATCGACCTTCACTGCGTCAGCTCCCTCACTGCCTTGACCACCTGCTCACTTGTCACCTGGGACAGGCACGGGTGCCCGGGCACCGGGCAGACGCGCGCCCTGCTGCCACGGCAGGGCGCCTGCTGATCGCCCAGCAGCACCGCGGGCACGCCGTACGGGGCCCACCGCACCGCAGGGACAACAGGGGCGAACAGGCTCACGACCGGCGTTCCGACAGCCGCGGCGAGGTGCGCGGGGCCGGTGTTGCCCGCCACGAGCACACCGGCCCGCTCGATCACGGCAGCCAGTTCTGCGAATGTGGTCACGCCGCCCAGGTCGACCGCGACATCGCTGGCCACGTAGGCGGTGAGGTCCCGTTCTGTGCCGGTCACGACGACCTGGTGCCCGTCGTCGGCCAGCTCCCGCACTGTCTGCCGGTGCCTTTCGGCAGGCCACGTACGGGCGGGGGCCGATGTCCCTGGGTGCACCACGACATACGCGCCTTTGTCGGCAACGCCGCCGACGCCTACACAGTGCCCCGTAAATTTCCCAATATCCGGCAACGGTCGCTGAACAGCGAGTTTCCCCTCATCGCCCTCCGGCAGCCCGAACCCGGCCGCCTCCGCCACGGCCAGCATGCGCTCCGCCTCCGGCACGTCGACGCTCTCGTCCACCACGTGCCGCACGTCGAGCAGGGAGCCCGGATAGTCGTTGCTGATCGCGGTGATCCGCTTCACCCCGGCCAGCCGCAGCAACAACGCCAGCGGCAGCGCCGACTGGTGGAACGACGTCAGCAGCACCGCCTCGTCGATCCCGGCGGCCTGCTCGACCAGCTCCTCGACCCCCGCCCCGGTGACGGGCGGCGGGGTGTGGTCGATCCACGGGGCACGCCACACGATCACGCGGTCCACGCCGGGCAGCAGCTCGGCCGCCGCCCTGCCGTTCGGGCCGGCCAGGAAGACCACCTCGCGGGCCCTCGTACGTACCGCGCGCACGGCAGGCCCGGCCAGCAGCACGTCACCGGCGTCGTCCAGCCGCGCCACGAGCACGCGCCCTCTGTCTCCTGCGATCCGGTCCTTGCTGGAACGTTCCTGCCGGCCCTTGCTCATCGCCGCACCCTCCATTCCCCCCGAAGCCGGTGCGCGCAGGCGACCGGCGGGATCAGCACGCTCGTGACGGCCATCCGCAGCACCTCCCGCGGGGTACGCGGGCCCGGCGCGATCCGCCGCCACGCGAAGTCCGCGGTCAGCGCCGCCCACGCCGCCGCCGCCCCCCACGCCGCCACCCGGGTGCCCGGGCGGGTGCGGGTCGCGGCTGCCGCGGCGCCGAGGAGCACCGCCGCGAGGCCCGTGGCGGTCGTCAGCGCGTGCAGGCGCAGCCGTCCCGGACCGCCGCCGATGTCGGCGCGCCACGAGGGCCCGTGCAGGCGGCGCATGAGCGCGTCGTCCGCGTTGCCCCGCTGGAAGCGCACGCTCGCCCAGAACCCGTCGGCCCGGACCGGATGCTCCGTCACGCGCTCGCCCCTGACCAGCCGGTGCCCGGCCCGCGTCACCCGCAGCGCCAGATCGGCGTCCTCCCGGTACGCCCGCGGGAACCGCTCCTCGAACCCGCCCACGGCCTCCAGGACCGCCCTCCGGTAGGCCATGTCGGCCGTCACCCACAGCGCGTCGGTGAGCCCGGCGGTGTGCCGCTCGCCGTCGGTGGGCCGGCGCCCCGCGGGCAGCGGCACCACGATGCGCCCCTGGCTGCCGGCCACGTCGTCGGGCAGGTCCACCAGGTCCTTCCAGACCGCCTCGGCCCATCCCGGCGCGGGGATCACGTCGTCGTCGAGGAAGACGACCCACGGCGTGTCCGCGGCCCGCCACCCGGCGTTGCGCGCCGCCGCGGGCCCGCGGCCGCCCGAGCGGACGACCCGCACGTTCCCCGGCAGCGGCCCGGGAAGCAGCGGCCCGGGAAGCGGCGGCTCAGGCGGCAGCGGCTCAGACACGGCGGGCGGCTCCTTGCCCCGGGCGCCGCCCTTCCGCGCGGCGCCGGCCCTGTCGTCCACCACGATCACCGGCACGCCCGGCCCCACGGCCGCGAGCGTGTCGCGCAGGATGGGCCGCCCGATGGTGGGGATCACCACGGTGATCACGAGGCGAACACCTCCCCCCGCCGCACCACGTACGGCCCCAGCACCAGCACGTCCACCGGCGAGGACCCGAAGCACTCCAGCGCGTCACGCGGATCGTCCACCATGGGCCGCCCGGCGGTGTTGAGGCTCGTGTTGACCACCACCGGCAGCCCCGTACGCGCCTCGAACTCGCTCAGCACCCGCGCCATCAGCGGCTGCTCCCGCGGCGAGATCGTCTGGATCCTGGCCGTCCCGTCCACGTGCACGACCGCGGGGATCCGCCCCGCCCAGTCCGGGTGCACGTCGTGGACGAACAGCATGTACGGCGACGGCACCGGCCCCCGCCCGAAGATCTCCCGGGCCCGCGACTCCAGCACCATCGGCGCGATGGGCCGGAACTGCTCGCGCCCCTTGACGTCGTTCAGCCGCTCGGTGTTGCGGGCGTGCCCCGGATGCGCCAGCAGCGACCGCTGCCCCAGCGCCCGCGGCCCGTACTCGGCCCGTCCCTGGAACCAGGCCACGATCCGGTCGGCCGCCAGCTCGGCGGCCACGGCGGCGGCCAGGTCGGCGGGGCGGGTGTACGGCACGCGGGCCACGTCCAGCCACGCCCCGAGCTCCTCGTCGGTGAAGCCGCGCCCGAGCGCCGCGTCCGGCATGGGCGCGGCCGGCTCGCCGTACGACTGCGCCAGGTGCAGCGCCCCGCCGAGCGCGGTGCCCGAGTCGCCCGCCGCGGGCTGGACCCAGATCTCGTCGAACGGGCCCTCGTCCAGCAGTTTCGTGTTGGCCACGCAGTTCAGCGCGACGCCGCCGGCCAGCGCCAGCCGCCGCTCGCCGGTCCGCTCGTGCAGCCAGCGCACCAGCTCCAGCAGCACCTCCTCCAGCCGGGCCTGCACGCTGGCGGCCAGGTCGGCGTGGTCGGAGGTCCACGGGGCGCCCTTCTTCAGCGCCTTGGCGTAGACGCTCCAGTCGACCGGCTCGACGCGGAACCCGCCGTCGCCGGTCGTGTAGATCACCTCGCGCAGCGCCTCCAGGTGGCGGGGCCGGCCGTAGGAGGCCATCGCCATCACCTTGTACTCGTCGCTGGAGCGCAGGAAGCCCAGGTGCTCGGTGACGTCCTCGTACATGAGGCCGAGGGAGTGCGGCAGCTCCTGGGCCGCCAGCACCTCCAGCTCGCCGCCCCGGTAGCGGCCCGCCAGGTGGGAGACGTTCTCGCCGCGCCCGTCGGCCACCAGCACCGCGCAGTCGCGCCACGGCGCGGCCAGGCCCGCCGAGGCGGCGTGCGCCACGTGGTGCGGCACGTAGCTCACCTGACCGGGGTCCAGGCCGGGCAGGGCCGTGGCGAGGAAGGCCGGGGCGCGCACCGCGTACCTGGTCCGCAGGTCCTCCCAGTCGCCCTCCGGCTTCTGCACCACCAGCGACGGGTCGTAGGAGTAGGCCACCGCGTCGATGTCCTCGGGGGACAGCCCCGCCTCGTGCAGGCACCACGCGGCGGCCTGCTCGGGCAGCTCCCACGCGGAGAACGCCAGCGGCCTCTTGCCGTGCTTGCGGCGGCTGAAGCGCTCTTCCTCCGCCGCTGCCACGATCTTCCCGTCGACCACCAGCGCGGCGGCCGGGTCGTGGAAGATCGCGTTGATGCCGAGAAACTTCATGCTTCCTCCCCCTAAGGATGTCGAGAACCGCTACCGAGAGAAGCGGTTCTCAAACATGGAGCGACGCCGCGAGATGCGAAAACAGGCGCTGGCTCCTGGGCTTGGTCACTTTAAGTAGTTGTTTGCCGGGACAGGCGCCGGGTAGCTGCCGGACACGCGACGGAGGTGAAAGGTGTTCGAAAAGCGACGTCCCGGCGCCGTGCTCTTCGACCGGGACGGGACCTTGATCAGGGACGTGCCATACAACGGCGATCCGGACCTCGTGGAGCCCATGCCGGGCGCGATCGAGGCGCTGGGCAGGCTCAGACGCGCCGACGTCCCGGTGGCCGTGGTCACCAACCAGTCGGGCGTCGCCAAGGGCCTGCTGTCCCCTGACGAGATGGACCAGGTGAACGCCAAGGTGGAGGAGCTGCTCGGCCCGTTCGACGCGTGGGCGATCTGCGTGCACGACGACGCCGACGGCTGCACCTGCCGCAAACCCGCGCCCGGGCTCGTGATCAGAGCCGCCGCCGTGCTCGACGTCAGCCCCCGCGACTGCGTGGTCGTGGGCGACATCGGCCGCGACATGGAGGCCGCCAGGGCCGCCGGCGCCAGGGGCATCCTCGTCCCGACCCAGGAGACGCTGCGGGAGGAGATCCGGCAGGCCGCCGAGGTCGCCGACGACCTGATCGACGTCGTGGACCGCGTGCTGAGCGACGCCGAGAGCCCCGTGCCGGCCGCGGCGGCGCCCTGGGCCCGCGCCATGGGCTGGAGCCGCTGGTGAGGATCCTCATCTGGCACGTGCACGGCTCGTGGACCAGCGCGTTCATCCGAGGGTCCCACGAGTACCTGCTGCCGCTCGTTCCCGGCCGTGGTCCCGATGGCCGGGGGCGGGCGGCCACCTTCGACTGGCCGGAACGCGCCCGCGAGGTGCCCTGGGACCGGCTGCGCGACGAGCCCGTGGACGTCGTCGTCTACCAGCGCCCGCACGAGCTCGACCTGGCCCGCGAGTGGCTCGGCCGCGACGTGCCCGGCCTGTACGTCGAGCACAACACGCCCGCGGGCGACGTGCCCCGCACCCGCCACCCGCTCGCCGGCCAGAGCGACATCACGCTCGTGCACGTCACCCACTTCAACGAGCTGTACTGGGACAACGGCCGCGCCCCCACCCGCGTCGTCGAGCACGGCATCCCCGACCCCGGCCACCTCTACACGGGCGAGCTGCCCAGGGCCGGCGTCGTGGTCAACGAGCCCGTGCGCCGCACCAGGGTCGCCGGGACCGACCTGCTGCCCCGCTTCGCCGAGCGGGTGCCGCTCGACGTGTTCGGGATGAAGGTGCGCGAGCTGCCGTACGGCACCCACGAGGACCTGCCGCAGCACGTCATGCACGCAGAGCTGGCCCGCAGGCGCGTCTACCTGCACCCCTACCGGTGGACCTCGCTGGGCCTGGCCCTCATCGAGGCCATGACGATCGGCATGCCCGTGGTCGCGCTCGCGGCCACCGAGGCGATCGAGGCGGTGCCGCCGGAGGCCGGCGTGCTGTCCACGAAGGTGAACGTGCTGGCCGACGCGCTGCACGCCTTCGCCCAGGATCCGGAAAGCGCGAGCCAGGCCGGCAAGGCCGCCAGAGCCGCCGCGCTGGCGCGATACGGGCTCGACAGGTTCCTCGCCGACTGGGATGCGCTGCTCAGCGAGGTATGAGGCCCGGGGCGATGGGTAGGCGCGAAGAGCATGATGATGATGCTCGACTGGACCCGCAGGGCCGCCTGCCTCGACCTGGACCCGGAATTGTTCTTCCCGATCTCCATGGAAGGTCCGAGCCAGTCGCAGGTCGAGCGGGCCAAACACGTATGTGACGGCTGCCCCGTGCGCGAGCCGTGCCTGGAGTACGCGCTGAGCACCAGGCAGGCGTACGGCGTCTGGGGCGGCACCGATCCCGGCCAGCGGCGCGAGCTCGGCCTGCGAGCCGAGGCCGCCGCGCGACACTAGGGGCCCGGATGCCCGTCGCCCTGACGTCCGCCGGCTGGACGGCTACCGGCAGGGCGGCCGATCGCCGCCAGGACGGCGGAGAGGCAGTCCTGGGCCTGGGCGAGGCCGGCGCGATGCCGCTCGGGTGAGGCCGCGGCGAGCTCGCGGCGGATGGTGACCGCCTCCACCGCCAGCGGCAGCGCCTCGACAGCAAGGCCGCGCCCCGTCAGGGTCGTGCCGAGGTCGACGAGCACCTCGGCGAGGTCGGCCAGGTAGCGGCCGGGGGAGGCCGCGGCCAGCCGCCGGTAGACGGAGACCGCCTCCCGCTCGGCGTCCAGCGCCTCGCCGGGCCGGCCGAGCTCCGAGAGGGTGACGCCGAGGTTGATCAGGGCGTCGGCCAGCTCAGGCAGGTAGCGGCCAGGGGAGGAGGCGGCCAGCCGCCGGTAGGCGGCGATGGCCTCGCGCTCGGCGCCCAGGGCCGCTGCCGCGTGCTCCCACTCCCCGAGATGCACCCGCTCCATGAGCCATCGTGCCCGCCTGCCCTCCTCGCCCTCGTCTCTCGTCACGGTCAGGACGCGAAGGCGGTCTGCGGGGCGTTCGTGGGCATGGATGTCCTTCCTGATCGACCGGGGGATCGCGGGACCGGTCACTTGCCGACGAGACCCCGCCGGCACCAGGATCGTGGCGGCATGATTGTTCGGCACCCCTCTTCAGGCAGGCAAACAATGCTCAGCTCGGCTCCGGGAGCCCCGTAGCGGTGGCGGGCCGTCGTGAGAGCCCGGTGGACCCGGCGGCGGGGCCGGTGCAGCGCTTCGCCTTCGAGCTGCGCAAGCTGCGCCAGGAAGCGGGCGGCCTCACCTACCGGGCCATGGCCGGGCGCGCCGGCTACTCGGTCACCACGCTGTCGCAGGCGGCTGCGGGGGAGCGGCTGGCGTCACTGCCCGTCGTCCTCGCCTTCGTCGAGGCGTGCGGCGGGGACGCCGGCGCGTGGGAGCGCGCCTGGCGGGATACCGCTCGCGAGCTGGCCCGCGAGAGAGCGGACGACGACGGCGCGGCCGGGCCGTACCCGGGCCTGGCCTCCTACGGCACCCACGACGCCGGGCGCTTCTTCGGCCGCGACCGGCTCGTCGGGGAGCTGCGCGAGCTGCTCCGGCGCCATCGCTTCGCCGCGGTGTTCGGCTCCTCAGGCAGCGGCAAGTCGTCCCTGTTACGCGCCGGGCTCGTGCCCGCCATGGCCGCGGATGCCCCGCGGGAGTGCCTGATGCTCACCCCGGGAGAACATCCGATGCGGCACGCCGACCGGCTCCCGGCCGGGGCCCTGATCGTGGTCGACCAGTTCGAGGAGGTGTTCACGCTCTGCCAGGACCAGCGCGAGCGGGAACGGTTCATCGACCTGCTGCTCGACGCGCGGCGGGCGCCGGACGAGACGGCCGTGGTCATCGCGGTCCGCGCCGACTTCTACGGGCGATGCGCCGAGCACCGCGCGCTCACCGCGGCCCTGCGCGAGAGCGGCCTGCTCGTCGGCCCGATGGACCAGGACGAGCTCAGGGAGGCGATCGTCCGGCCGGCCACGGCCGAGGGCCTGACCGTGGAGCGGGCGCTGACGGCCCGCGTCATCGCCGACGTCACCGGCGAGCCGGGGGCGCTTCCGCTGATGTCGCACGCGCTGCGGGAGGTCTGGCGCCGCCGTACGGGAAAGATGCTGACCCTCGACGCCTACGAGAGCGTGGGCAGGGTCCACGGCGCGATCAGCCACACCGCCGAGGAGCTCCACGCCGGGCTGTCGCCCGCGCAGGCGGCGACCGCCCGGCGGATCCTGCTCAGGCTGATCCATCCGGGCGAGCAGGCCCAGGCGACCCGCCGGCCCGCCGCCCGCGCCGAGCTGGACCCGCACGGGGAGGCGGACACCGCGCTGGTCATCGAGCTGCTGGCCGGGGCCAGGCTGCTGACCCTCCACCAGGACACCGTCGAGCTCGCGCACGAGGCGTTGATCGAGTCGTGGCCGCGGCTGCGTGGCTGGGTGGACGACGGGCGCGACCGGCTGCGCGCGCACCGGCAGCTCACCGACGCGGCCAGGGCCTGGGAGGCGCACGGCCGCGACGCCGGGCTCCTCTACCGGGGCGCCCGCCTGGCCGCCCTGGAGAAGCTGCTCGCCGAGCCGGGCGACCTGACTCCCCTGGAACGGGACTTCGCCGGCGCGAGCGCGGCACTGGCCCGGCGCACCTCCCGGACGCGGGTCGCCGTCGCCGCCGTCCTGGCGGTCCTGCTGGTGGTCGCCATGGCCGCGGCGGGAGCCGCCGTCCGTCAGGCCGGCCTGGCCGACGACCGGCTGGCGGAGGCGACGGCCCGGCTGGCCGCCAGGCGCGCGGCCGCCCTGCGGACGAGCGACCCGAAGCTGGCCCGCCGGCTGAGCGCCGCGGCCTGGCGCATCGCCCCGGTCCCCGAGGCCAGGAGCGAGCTGATCGACTCGATGGCGCTGCCCCTGGTGGACGTCGTCACCGCCCCGTACGGCCCGGCGGACCTGGTGCACGGGCTCAGCGCGGACGGCGCCAGGCTGGCCGTCTACACCCCGGGCACGGCGCTGGAGCCGGGCGCGCTGCGCGTGCTCGACCTGGCCGCGAACAAGGAGGTCGCGAGCGCGAGGTGGAACGGGCCGCACGTCTCGGAGGTGGTGTGGAGCCCTGACGGCCGCACGCTGGCGGTGCACGACGGGACCAGCGCGCAGGTGTGGGCCGCCGGCGCCGGCGGCCTGACGGACCTCGGGGTGGCCTTCCCCCGCCTCGACCCCACGAGGTTCAGCCCGGACGGCCGCCATCTCATCGGGGTCCGCGACGGGACGCCCGAGGCCGTGAGCATCGCGGACCGGACCAGCGTGCTCGGCCTGCCCGTCAGCGCCATCAGCCCGGACGGCCGGCTGGCCCTGGTCATCCGGCCGGCCTCCGGCAGCGGGGCGGGCCCCGGGCCCCCAGCGCGGCTCTGGGACATCGGCGAGCGCGAGCCGCTGCGGGCGCCCTCGCTGCCGGAGACCGCCACGGACGGCGTGTTCAGCCCGGACGGGAAGCACCTGGCCATCTCGACGCCCGACGGTGTCCGGCTGTGGGACCTCTCCTCGGGTGAGGAGGTGCCGGGCCCGCTGCTCCCGCCCGCGGAACGGCTGGAGTTCAGCTCCGACGGCCGGTTCCTGGCCGGGACGCGGCGCGGCGGATGGGTGATCCTGTGGCGGGTGGAGGACGGGACGCTGCTGCTGAGCTCCACGGTCCACTCGGACGTCGCCGGAGCGGAGCCCCGGTTCTCGCCGGATGCCCGGCTTCTCCGGGTGCCCGGCCAGTACGGCACGGTGAACGTCCTGGACATCTCCCCGTACACCCGCCCCGAGGTGCTCGCTCCGGGAGGCGGCGAGCGGCTGTTCAGCCCGGACGGCCGCTACCTGGTGACGTCGCGTCACCACGACGGCAGGCCGGAGGTGCGCGTGTGGGACGTCGCCGCGCGCGCCCCCGTGGGCGGCCCGCTGCCCGTCGGCGACCTCCCGGGGGAGACGGCCTACTTCCCGGTGTTCAGCCCCGACGGGCGCACGCTCGCGCTCACCCACCCCGCCTCCCCCGTGGTGACCCTGTGGGACGCCGCGAGCGGCCGCGGCGCCGGCGAGTTCCGCGTGCGCGGGCAGGGAGCCGTCGGAGTGCTGTCCGCGGCCTTCTCACCCGACGGCAGGACCCTCGCGGTCGCTCTCCTCAGCGCGGAACCCGGCGACGCGGCGGCGCCGGGCGGGCCGTACATCGGCGACCTGGAGCTGTGGGACGCCCGCGCCAGGAGCTGGATCCGCACCGTCCCCGACGCGGGCTCGCGGGCTCTGGTCTTCGAACCGGACGGGCGCCGGTTGCTCGTGGACGGATCCACCAAGGGACGCATCCTGGTCGACACGGTCACGGGAGAGCTGCACCGGCATCCGTCCGACGCCCGTGCCAAGGGGCGGATCGTCTTCGTGGGGGACAAGGCCGCGGTCGGCGATCGGGAGGGGCGCCTGACGTTCTGGGACAGGCGGCTGCGCAGGCCCCTGGCCCCGCCGCAAACCTTGCACACGGCCGCGATCGCCGCGCTCGTCCCCTCCCCGCGGGGCGAGCTGCTCGCCGCCGTCGGCGGTGAAGGCGAGTTCGGCATCCAGCTCTGGGACTGGCGGGCGGATCAGCGGATCGCCATCCCGATCAGCTACTACACCGTCTCCGTGCCGGCCGTGGCGTTCAGCCGGACCGCTCTGCTCGTCTCGTCCGGCGACGGGGCCCTGCGGCAGATCACCGTCGAACCCGGCGCCGCCATCGCCGCGATCTGCCGGCGGGACGGCGGCCTGACCCCGGCCGAGTGGCGGCAGCACATCCCCGAACTGGCCTATCGCGAGACCTGCCGCTGACCCCGAGCAGCCTACCCGGCTGCTCGCCCGGCGTGCCCCCCCGCCGGCTCAGCGGCTCGCTCTCCCGGCCGGCTCAGCGGCCGGTGGGCAGGGCCTCGGCGAGGAACCGTTCGCGCTCGGCCGCTTCGAGGTGGTCGCTGAACAGCACCCCGTCGAGGTGGTCGACCTCGTGCTGCAGCACCCTGGCCAGCACCCCGAGCGCGCGCACCGTGACCGGCTTGCCGAACATGTCGCGGCCACGCGCCGTGACCATGTAGGAGCGTTCCAGTGGCCACCACACGCCGGGCGCCGACAGGCACGCCTCGTCCGCGGTGACCTTGCGCTCCGACAGCTCCAGCCGGGGGTTGACCAGGTGGCCCGACTTGCCGTCGTAGGAGTAGACCACCACCCGCACCGGCTCCCCGATCTGCGGAGCCGCCAGCCCGGCCCGCCCCGACGCCGCCCGCATGGTCGCGGTCAGCGACTTGACCAGCCGTCTCAGCTCCCGATCGAAATCCTGGATCGGCGCCGTGACCGAGCGGAGCACCGGATCATCGAACATGCGAATAGGCCGGACCGTCACCCGCAACTCCCCGATAGGCCGCGATCGTCACGATGAACGCTTCCCTGGAGTGCGCCCCGCCAATCGCGAAGGTCGTGCCTTGTAGCACAGCGGTAACAGAAGAGACCCAGCGGCGAAACCACCCGGAACGAGTATCGGAGGGTGATCTCACTTGCGTCACACGCGCCTGTGATGCCTGGCCGGGTGCTCGGGGCCCGGCCAGGCATCATCGACTACCTGGAGGTGCAGGCATGAGCGCGCTTCCCCAAGAGGGCGGCTCTTCCCCGGAGACGGCGCCGGACGCCCTGGCGGGCTTCACCGTCGGCGTCACCGCGACGCGACGGCGCGAGGAGTTCGGGGCGCTCCTGGAGCGCCGCGGCGCGCGCGTGGTCAGCGCCCCCGCCATCCGGCTCGTCCCGCTGGCCGAGGACGCCGACCTGCTCGCCGCCACCCGGCAGAGCCTGGAAGGGCCGCTCGACGACGTCGTGGTCACCACCGGCGTCGGCTTCCGCGGCTGGATGGCCGCGGCCGAGGGCTGGGGCCTGTCCGCCGACCTGGGCGAGCACCTGTCCAAGGCCCGCCTGCTCACCCGCGGCCCTAAGGCCAGGGGAGCGGTGCGCGCCGCCGGTCTCAACGACCACTGGACCCCCTCGACCGAGTCGTGCAACGAGGTCAAGGATTACCTCCTGGCCCAGGACCTGCACGGGCGGCGCATCGCGGTGCAGCAGCACGGCGAGCCGCTCACCGACTTCGTGGCCGCGCTGCGCGAGGCCGGGGCCGAGGTGATCGAGATCCCGGTCTACCGGTGGCTGCCGTACCGCGACATCTCGCCGCTGCGCCGCCTGATCAGCCAGACCATCACCGGCTCCGTGGACGCGGTCGCCTTCACCAGCGCGCCCGCCGTGCACGCCATGCTCGGCGCCGCCAGGTCGGAGGGGCTGGAGGAGGCGCTGCTGGCCGCGTTCAGCGGATCGGTTGTGGCGGCCTGCGTCGGGCCCGTCACCGCCGAGCCGCTCACCTCGCGCGGCGTCCCCACCCTCCAGCCGGACCGCTCCCGCCTCGGCGCGCTGGCCCGTGCCCTGGCCCGCCACCTGCCGGAGCACGGCGTCACCCGCCTCACGGCCGGCGACCACCGGCTCGAGATCCGCGGCCACGCCGTGGTCGTGGACGGCGAGCTGCGCCCCCTGCCGCCCGCCCCGATGGCGGTGCTCAAGCGCCTGGCCGACAAGCCGGGGCACGTGGTGTCGCGGGCCGAGCTGCGTACGGTGCTGCCGGGCAGCGTGGCGCGCGACTCGGCCGAGCACGCCGTCGAGATGGCCATCACCCGGCTGCGCCGCGCCCTCGGGCCCAGCGGCATCGTCGAGACGGTGGTCAAGCGCGGCTACCGGCTCGCCTGCCTGTACGAGGCGGGCCTTTGACCTCCACGGCCGCGCGGTTCCTCCAGCACCGTCGTCATCACCACCACCACCACCACGAGGAGAGCACCATGCCCTGCGCCACCCCGTTCTCCGGCCGCGGCAGGCGCGCCGGAGGAAGCCGGTGACGCCCGCACTCGTCCTGGCCGCACACGGAACGCGCAGCGCCGAGGGGGAGCGGACCCTCTCGGAGCTGGCGGAAGCGGTCCGCAGGGCCCGCCCGGGGCAACGCGTGGAGCTGAGCTACCTGGAGATCAGCTCGCCCCTCCTGGCGGAGGTCCTGCCCGAGGTCCGCGGCCCGGTGGTCGTGGTGCCGCTGCTGCTGGCGGGCGGCTACCACGTGCACATCGACCTGCCCGAGGTCATCGCCGAGCACCGCCCGGACGCGGTGGTGGCCGGCTGGCTCGGCCCGCACCGGCTCCTGACCTCGGCGCTGGCACGCAAGCTGGCGCGGGCGGGCCTGCGCTCCACGGACGCCGTCCTGCTCGGCGCGGCCGGCTCCTCCGACCCCTCGGCGCTGGCCGACGTGCGCGCCGCCGCCCACCGGCTCGCCGTACGCCTGGCGCGCCCGGTCACGGCCGCCTTCGCCTCGGCGGGCACGCCGTCGCTGGAGGAGGCCATGGAACGGCTCGCCTCGACCCCGGCCGCCCGCGTGGCCATCGCCTCGTACGTGCTGGCGCCCGGCTTCTTCCACGACCGCCTCGCCTCGGCCGGCGCCGGCCTGGTCAGCGAGCCCCTGGGCGCGGACCCGGACGTGGCGGCCCTCATCTGGCACCGCTACGACCAGGCCCTGCACCGCCGCCACCGCACCACCGCGGAGCCGCAGCCCTTGCGCCGCGCCTGACCCCGGCCCGGCCACCCGCCGGGCCTCCCGGCCTCTGGACGGGCACGGGTGGGGCGCTCGCCGGGCGGCGATCCGCCCCGGCCGTCACGCGGGCTGGGGGACGGGCTCCAGCCGCAGTTCCCGTACGATCTCGCGGGCGCTGACCTCGCGCGCGGGCCCGGCGTCCGCGCCGACGAACATCTCGATGTAGGCCCGATGGAAGCAGCCCGCGACCAGCAGCCGCGCGCTCGCCTCCGGGTCCACGTCGGGCCGCACCCGCCCCAGCCGCTGCTCGGCCGCCAGGTACGCGGCCAGCGGCGCCGTCTCCGTACGCGGCCCGAGCCCGTTGTCGCGGATGGCCTGGCGGAAGCGGACCGTCACGTTCGGGGAGGTGAAGGCGGGCAACGCCGCGCTTTGTACATCTATGTAGTAGTCAATCCCCGCACGAGCAATCGGTAGAAGGTTGTCCGATACAGACCCTTTTCCGATGCGGTGGGAGAGATCGTGAAGAATGCTCAGCCAGAAGGGGAGCCGATCCTGCAGCAGGGCGAGGAAGTAGTCCACCGAGCCGCCGGTGCGGTCCTCCCTGAGCGAGACGGCCATCTGGAGGACCCGCTGCCTGGTGTCCTGGCTCCTGTGGTGCGGGTCTGCGTGAGGTGTCGCCATGGCATGCCTAACGTGCGCGGTCAGTTGAGCAGGCATCACGTGCGAAGCCGAGGTCCCGGACGGTCCCGGGATTTAGGGGGCGCTTAAATCTAGGGTCCCAACTTGGTGCAAACTTATACGGGTCCCGATTATTACCCGAAAGCGGGAAAAGATGTGGAACTTAATACCTGAAGGTTAGCTGTCAGTGTCGCGATCTCTACGTCGCAGGTAGCGCTCGAACTCGGCCGCGATCGCATCGCCGCTGGCCTCGGGCAGCTCGGCCGCGTCCTTGCGCTCCTCCAGCTCCTTGACGTACTCGGCCACCTCGCTGTCCTGCGCGGCCAGCTCGTCCACGCCGCGCTCCCAGGCCCGGGCCTCCTCGTCGAGGTCGCCCAGCGGCATCGGGATCTCCAGCACGTCCTCCAGCCGGCGCAGCAGCGCGAGCGTGGCCTTCGGGTTGGGCGGCTGGGCCACGTAGTGCGGCACCGACGCCCACAGCGAGATCGCGTCCAGCCCGGCCTTGCCGAAGGAGTGCTGCAGCACCCCCACGATGCCCGTCGGGCCCTCGTAGCGGCTCAGCTCCAGGTTCGTCGAGCGGGCCAGGCCCGCGTTGGTCGCCCCGCCCAGGATCGGCACGGGCCGGGTGTGGGGCGAGTCGTTGAGCAGCGCGCCGAGCATGACGGCCAGCTCGACGCCCAGCTCGCGGCAGATGTAGATGATGTCGTCGCAGAACGAGCGCCAGCGCATGTTGGGCTCGATGCCGCGCAGCAGCACGACGTCGCGCTCCACGCCCGCAGGACGGGCGCGCAGCAGCCGCGTGGTCGGCCACACGATCGACTGGGTCAGGCCGTCGCTCATCTCGACCACGGGCCGGGTGACCTGGAAGTCGTAGTAGTCGTCGGGGTCGAGCGCGATGAGCGGCTCGGCCTTCCACGCCGACTCGAGGTGGGCGATCACACCGCTGGAAGCCTCGCCCGCGTCGTTCCACCCTTCGAACGCGGCAATGAGCACCGGGTCGACGAGCTCGGGGAGCCCTTCGAGCTCTATCACGTGTCGCCTCCTCTCTCCATCGTCCCGCTTAGCCTATGCGGTAAGGAGGCATCGCCGTCACCGATCTCCCCCCGAACGCGGCCCTGCGCCCGCCCTTGGGGCGTGCGGGCTGGTGGGGGAGGCGGGCGGCTCGGCGGCGCGCGGCGGCGGGGCCGGCGGCGGCGTACGGGCTCGAACGCCGCGTAACGGCTGGTGGACGGCCCGCCCGGCACGGGCTCGCCCGGCCCGCGCGTCCCCGCGCGGGCGCGCCTGACGACCGCCGCACCGGCCCCCGTCCGCTCCGCCGCCGGGCTCCGGAGCCGGCGGGCGTTCGCGAGCCGCGAACTCGGCGGCGCGCTGCGCGACCGGCCCGCGGCGTCGCCCGCCGCGTGTGCGCCGCGACGCCTGCCCCGCGCGGCAGTCCGGAGTGCCGCCGTCCTGGGGTGCGGGTGTGCTCAGCGGCCCCCGGCCGTCGTGTGGACGACGAGGACGTCGCACGAGGCCCGGTGCGTCACCCCCGACGGCACCGATCCGAGCAGCCGCCCCGCCAGGCTGTTGAGCCCCCGGTTGCCCACCACGAGCAGATCGGCCCCGTGCCGGGACGCCAGCGACACGAGCACGTCCACCGCCTCCCCCTGCTCGGCCGCCAGCAGCACCTCCGAGGCGCCCGCCGCCACGGCGTGCTCGCGGGCCGCCCGCAGCGCGTCGTCGGCGGGGGTGGAGCCGCTCACCTTGTACGCCAGCTCCCCGAGCCGGTCGGCGGCGGCGGCCCGTGTGCTCTCCCGCATGGGCAGGTACGCGCAGGCCAGCACGAGCGTGGCGCCGGTGGCCGCGGCCAGGGAGGCGGCGGCCGAGACGGCGCGGAAGGAGGAGGCGGAGCCGTCGGTGCCGACGAGGACGGTGCGGTAGGCCATACGAGCCCCCAATTGGACGCCGCGTACAATTGACGTCTCGTACGATAGCGTTTATCCGAGGATGCGGGAAAAGGTCCGCCTATACCCGCGCGCGAGCAGCGCTCAAGACGCACCCGATAAGCTCTACCCCATGAGCATCTCCCCGACCTTCAGAGAAGTGTTGGCCCAGCGTGTGATCGTCGCCGACGGGGCGATGGGCACGATGCTCCAGGCCCAGGACCCGACGATCGACGACTTCCACGGGCACGAGGGCTGCAACGAGGTGCTCAACGTCACCCGCCCCGACATCGTGCGCGGTGTGCACGACGCCTACTTCGCCGTCGGTGTCGACTGCGTGGAGACCAACACCTTCGGCGCCAACCTGGCCGCGCTGGGCGAGTACGACATCTCCGACCGAGTCTTCGAATACTCCGAGGCCGGCGCGAGGATCGCGCGCGAGGCGGCCGACCACTGGTCCACGCCCGACCAGCCGCGCTTCGTGCTCGGCTCCATGGGCCCCGGCACCAAGCTGCCCACCCTCGGCCACCTGCCGTACGCGAGCCTGCGCGACGCCTACCGCGACAACGCGGCCGGCCTGATCGCGGGCGGCGCCGACGCGCTGATCATCGAGACGTGCCAGGACCTGCTGCAGGTCAAGGCCGCCGTCGTCGGCGCCAGGATGGCCATCGAAGCCGCCGGCCGCGACATCGTGATCATCGCGCAGGTGACCATCGAGACCAACGGCGCGATGCTGCTCGGCTCCGAGATCGGCGCCGCGCTGACCGCGATCGAGCCGCTCGGCGTCGACATCGTCGGCCTCAACTGCGCGACGGGCCCGGCCGAGATGAGCGAGCACCTGCGCTACCTCGCCCGCCACTCCCGGCTCAAGCTGAGCTGCATGCCCAACGCCGGCCTGCCCGTGCTGACCGCCGACGGCGCCTACTACCCGCTGTCGGCAGGGGAGCTGGCCGACGCCCACCAGACCTTCACCCGCGACTACGGCCTGTCCCTGGTCGGCGGCTGCTGCGGCACCACGCCCGAGCACCTGCGCCAGGTCGTCGAGCGGGTCAGGGGCCGGGAGATCGCCACGCGCCGCCCGCATCCCGAGCCGGGCGCCTCCTCGCTCTACCAGACCGTCCCGTTCCGGCAGGACACCTCGTACCTGGCCATCGGCGAGCGCTGCAACACCAACGGCTCCAAGGCCTTCCGCGAGGCCATGCTGGAGGGCCGCTGGGACGACTGCGTCGAGATGGCCCGCGACCAGGCCCGCGACGGCGCCCACATGCTCGACCTGTGCGTCGACTACGTCGGCCGCGACGGCGTGGCCGACATGAAGGAGCTGGCCTTCCGCTTCGCCACCGCCTCCACGCTGCCGATCATGCTCGACTCGACCGAGCCCGCGGTGCTGCAGGCCGGCCTCGAGATGCTGGGCGGGCGCGCCGCGGTCAACTCCGTCAACTACGAGGACGGCGACGGCCCCGACTCCCGCTTCCAGAAGATCATGCGCCTGGTGCGCGAGCACGGCTCGGCCGTGGTCGCGCTGACCATCGACGAGGAGGGCCAGGCCCGCACCGCCGACTGGAAGGTCCGCGTGGCCAGCCGCCTCATCGAGGACCTGACCACCAACTGGGGCATGCGGGTCGAGGACATCATCGTCGACTGCCTGACCTTCCCCATCGCCACCGGCCAGGAGGAGACCAGGCGCGACGGACTGGAGACCATCGAGGCCATCCGCGAGCTCAAGCGCCGTTACCCGGGCGTGCAGACCACGCTGGGCCTGTCCAACATCAGCTTCGGCCTCAACCCGGCCGCCCGCATGGTGCTCAACTCGGTGTTCCTCAACGAGTGCGTCAACGCCGGGCTCGACTCCGCGATCGTGCACGCCTCGAAGATCCTGCCGATGGCGCGCATCCCCGACGAGCAGCGCCAGGTCGCGCTCGACATGGTCTACGACCGCCGCCGCGAGGGCTACGACCCGCTGCAGAGGTTCATGGACCTGTTCGAGGGCGTGGACGCCGCCGTCATGCGCGCCGGCAAGGCCGAGGAGCTGGCCGCGCTGCCGCTGTGGGAGCGGCTCAAGCGGCGCATCATCGACGGCGAGCGCAAGGGCCTGGAGGCCGACCTCGACGTCGCCCTGGAGCAGCGCCCCGCCCTGGAGATCATCAACGACGTGCTGCTCGACGGCATGAAGACGGTCGGCGAGCTGTTCGGCTCCGGCCAGATGCAGCTGCCGTTCGTGCTGCAGTCGGCCGAGGTGATGAAGACGGCCGTGGCCTACCTCGAGCCCCACATGGAGCGCGTCGAGGGCGAGACGAAGGGCCGCATCGTGCTGGCCACCGTCAAGGGCGACGTGCACGACATCGGCAAGAACCTCGTCGACATCATCCTGTCCAACAACGGCTACCAGGTCGTCAACCTCGGCATCAAGCAGCCCGTCTCGGCCATCCTGGAGGCCGCCGACGAGCAGAAGGCCGACGTCATCGGCATGTCCGGGCTGCTGGTGAAGTCGACGGTCATCATGAAGGAGAACCTGGAGGAGATGAACTCCAGGGGCCTGTCGGAGAAGTACCCGGTGCTGCTCGGCGGCGCCGCGCTGACCCGCGCCTACGTCGAGCAGGACCTGGCCGAGCTGTTCGAGGGCGAGGTGCGCTACGCCCGCGACGCGTTCGAGGGGCTGCGGCTGATGGACGCGTTCATGGCCGTCAAGCGCGGCGTGCAGGGCGCGACGCTGCCGCCGCTGCGCGAGCGGCGCGTCAAGACCGGCGCGACGCTCGTCCGCACGCCCGTCGAGGAGCTGCCCGCCCGCTCCGACGTGGCCGCCGACAACCCGGTCCCGCGCGCGCCGTTCCACGGCGACCGCGTGGTCAAGGGCATCTCGCTGAACGAGTACGCCGCCTTCCTCGACGAGCGGGCCCTGTTCCTCGGCCAGTGGGGCCTCAAGCCCACCAGGGGCGGCGACGGGCCCGGTTACGAGGAGCTGGTCGAGACCGAGGGCCGGCCGCGGCTGCGCATGTGGCTCGAGCGCATGCAGACCGAGGGCCTGCTGGAGGCGGCCGTCGTCTACGGCTACTTCCCGTGCGTCGCCGACGGCGACTCGCTGATCATCCTCGACGACGACGGCAGCGAGCGCACCCGCTTCACCTTCCCGCGCCAGCGCCGCGACCGGCACCTGTGCCTGTCCGACTTCTTCCGGGGCAAGGACTCCGGTGAGGTGGACGTGGTCGGCTTCCAGGTGGCCACCATGGGCGCGAAGATCTCCGAGGCCACGGCCGAGCTGTTCGCCAAGGACGCCTACCGCGACTACCTCGAGCTGCACGGCCTGTCGGTGCAGCTCACCGAGGCGCTGGCCGAGTACTGGCACGCCCGGGTCCGCTCGGAGTGGGGGATCGGCGGCGAGGAGTCGCTCGACGACATGCTGAAGGTCAACATCCAGGGCTGCCGCTACTCCTTCGGCTACCCGGCCTGCCCGAACCTGGAGGACCAGAAGCAGCTGTTCGAGCTGCTCGCGCCGGAGCGCATCGGGGTGACGCTGTCGGAGGAGTTCCAGCTCCACCCGGAGCAGGCCACCTCGGCGCTGGTCGCCCACCACCCGGAGGCCAAGTACTTCAACGTCTGACAGCAGACGTCCGCCCGCCCGCCGTTCACGCGCGGGCGGGCACGATTCCGCCCGCCGTTCAGCCCGGACACGCACCATGCACGTGGTCCGCGGCGGCGGGTGGCAGCACCGATCGGGGACAGGAATGCAAGCGGCTTTCTTCGACATGGACGGCCTGCTGGTCGACAGCGAGCGCGTCTGGCTGCAGATCGAGACCGAGGTGATGGCCAGGCTCGGCGCCGAGTGGACCCCCGAGCACCAGGCCCACCTCGTCGGCGGCTCGATGGAGCGCACCGTCGAGTACATGCTGGCCGTCTCGGGCGCGAGCGTGCCGCCGGAGAGCGTGCGCGAGTGGATGGTCACCGGCATGGTGAGCCGGCTGTCGGCCGGGGTGCGCGTCATGCCCGGCGCCTCCGAGCTGCTCGACGCCCTGCGCGCCGAGGGGGTGCCGGTGGGGCTGGTCACCTCCTCGCTCAAGGACATCGCCGACGCGGTGCTCAAGAGCGTCGGCAGGGAGCGTTTCGACGTCGTGGTGACCGCCGACGACGTCACCCGTACCAAGCCGGACCCGGAGCCGTACCTGACGGCCGCCCGGCTGCTCGGCGTGCAGCCCGTCCGGTGCGTGGTCCTGGAGGACTCCCCGAACGGCGTGGCCGCCGCGACCGCGGCCGGCTGCGCCGTCGTGGCCGTGCCGAGCCTGCTGCCCGTCGAGCCGGCGCCCGGCCGGCTGGTGGTCCCGTCCCTGACGGAGATCGGGGTCGCCGATCTCAGGGATCTTCTGCCGTCCTGACGCGTTACCCCTAAGGGAAATGTGGTTCTCGCGGAGGAGGCGGACAAGCCTCCGCGTGCCAGGATGGAGGGCACGAGCGAGCGATGACGAGGGGGCGGCGAGATGGGTAACTTCGAGGCGATCGCCTGGCTGCCGCTGTGCGCGGGCGTGAGCCTTGCCGGGCTGGCGCTGGCGTTCCTGGCCTTCAGGCGCAGGGGAGCGGCGGCGGGGCTACGGGTGACGGCGTGGGCGCTGCTGCCGGTCGCGGCTTATCTGACGGGCGCGCTGCAGGCCCTGTGGAGGATCGGCGCCACGGTGGCCGGCTTCGTGACCGGCCTGGTGTTCAACCCGGCCGTGTGGGCCGGCGTGGCCGTGGCGGGGCTGTCGGTGGTGCTGTTCGTGGTGTCCGGTGTGATGCGCGGCAGGAAGCTGTCGCCCGGCCGCAAGAAGAAGAGCGACGCCGCCGGCGCGCCGGCGCAGGCCGGCCCGGCCAAGCAGGCTCCCGCCGCGGGTAAGGCGCCGCAGGCCCCGGGCAAGCCGCAGCGGCCGGCCGTCTCCCAGAAGCCCGCGAGCAAGGCCGACGACGACTTCTCCGACATCGAGGAACTCCTCAAGCGGCGCGGCATCAGCTGATCCACTTGCCGGAGGTGTTTGTGTCACGGTTCCGAGACGCAACCGGAACCTGTTCACGACATTCCTTCAAGATCGATACGAATGAGTTTCGCAACAATCACAGATTAGCCACATAGCGGCCTGAGGGACTAGTCATAGCAGCTCAGGCCATAGATTCTGCCTCCTGAGGTCCGCGAGTCGGGTCTACTGTAACCACGCGTTAAGACAGCGTTGTCTTGTACCAGGGGGCATCTCGGCATGACCGCACCGCTAGACGTTTCCGGTTCCGCGGCGGAGGCACATCCGGAGTCGGTGCTCAAGGGAGCGGGCCAGGCCATCCAGGGCCGATCGCTGACAAGGATCGCGTGGATGCGCCTGCGCCGCGACAAGGTGGCACTCGGCGGTGGCGTCGTCGTGCTCCTGCTGATCCTCGTGGCGATCTTCTCCACGCCGATCATCTCCCTGTTCGGGCACCCGCCGCTGGAGTTCCACCAGGACCAGATCGACCCGAACACGCTCCTGCCCGCGGGCAACTTCGGCGGCATGAGCGGCGAGTACCTGCTCGGCGTCGAGCCGGTCAACGGCCGCGACATCTTCAGCCGGATCGTCGCCGGCGCCTGGATCTCGCTGCTGATCGGCTTCCTGGCCACCATGGTGTCGGTGGTCATCGGGACCGTCATGGGCGTCGTCGCCGGCTACTTCGGCGGCTGGGTCGACCAGGTCATCGGCCGCATCATGGACGTCTTCCTGGCCTTCCCCCTGCTGGTCTTCGCCATCGCGCTGGTCGGCGTCATGCCCAACGAGGGGTTCGGGCTCCAGGGCGACGGCCTGCGCATCGCCATGCTGATCTTCATCATCGGGTTCTTCAGCTGGCCCAGCATCGGCCGCATCGTCCGCGGCCAGACGCTCTCGCTGCGTGAGCGCGAGTTCGTCGACGCCGCCAGGAGCCTCGGCGCGCGCCACGGCTACATCCTGTTCCGCGAGGTGCTGCCGAACCTGCTGGCGCCGATCCTGGTGTACGCGACGCTGCTCATCCCGACCAACATCCTGTTCGAGGCCGCGCTGTCCTTCCTCGGCGTCGGCATCAACCCGCCCACCCCGACCTGGGGTGGCATGCTCTCCGAAGCGGTCCGCTTCTACACGCTGCCCCACTTCGTGCTCTTCCCGGGTCTGGCGATCTTCATCACCGTCCTGGCGTTCAACCTGTTCGGCGACGGGTTGAGGGACGCCTTCGACCCGCGGGCGCACTGAGCCCGCCAACGCTTCATCCCCCGCATCCCACTCATCAAGGGGTTAGTCAATGAGAAGGAAACACGCACTGGCAGGAGCCGCGACAGCGGCGCTCGCCTTGGTGCTCTCCGCCTGTGGCGGCGGAGGTGGCGGCACTCCCAGCCAGCCCGCCCAGTCGGCGGCAGGCGGCGCCGCGCAACCCGCGGCCAACGTCGCTCTGACGCAGGTGTACAACCCGTCCCAGAAGAAGGGCGGGACGCTCAAGGCGGCCCACTCCTCCGACTGGGACAGCCTCGACCCGGCCGACACCTACTACGGCTACTCGTTCAACTTCGGCCGGTTCTACTGGCGGACGCTGACGATGTACAAGCCGGGTCCCGGCCCCGAGGGCAACACGGTCGTCCCCGACCTGGCGGAAGGGCTCGGCCAGCCCAGCCCTGACGGCAAGACCTGGACGTACAAGCTCAAGAGCGGCCTGAAGTTCGAGGACGGCACGCCGATCACCGCCAAGGACGTGGCGTACGCGGTGGCCCGCTCCTTCGACAAGAAGACCTTCACGCACGGCCCCTCCTACCTCAACGAGCTGCTCGACTGGCCGAAGGACTTCAAGGGCGTCTACGAGACCCCCGACGTGGACTACAAGTCGGCGGTCGAGGCCACCGACGACACCACGGTCGTCTTCCACCTGAAGAAGCCGTTCGCGTCGATGGACTACGTCGTCCAGATGCCGATGACGGCCCCGGTGCCGAAGGCCAAGGACACGGGCGCCAAGTACAAGGAGAAGGTCGTCTCCTCCGGCCCGTACAAGTTCGAGACGAACGAGATCGGCAAGCGCTTCACGCTGGTCCGCAACGACCAGTGGGACCCGGCGACGGACCCGAACCGTCCCGCGCTGCCGGACCGCATCGAGGTCCAGCTCAACGTCAACGCCGACGACCTGGACAACCAGCTCATCTCGGGCAGCGTCCAGCTCGACATCCCCGGCACCGGCATGCAGCCCGCCGCGCTCGGCAAGGTGCTGCCGGACCCGGCGCTGAAGGCCCGTACGGACAACCCGACGATCCCGAGGCTCTGGTACGTGTCGGTCATCCCCGACACCAAGCCGCTGGACAACGTCAACTGCCGCAAGGCCGTCATGTGGGCCGCCGACCGCGTCGCCAACCAGACCGCCTACGGCGGCCCGGTGGCCGGTGGCGACATCGCCACGAACGTGATGCCGCCGCCCATCGTCGGCCAGGAGAAGTTCGACCTGTACGCCAGCCCCGAGAACAAGGGTGACGTCAACAAGGCCAAGGAGGCGCTCGCCGCCTGCGGCCAGCCGAACGGCTTCACCACCAACATGTCGTTCCGCTCCGACCGCCCGCGCGAGAAGGCGCTGGCCGAGGCGATGCAGCAGGCGCTGGCCCGCGTCGGCATCAAGCTGGAGCTGAAGGGCTTCCCGGCCTCCAGCTACTTCTCCGACTACGCGGGTAACGTCAACTACGTCAAGGAGAACGGCATCGGCCTGGCCACCCACGGCTGGGGTTCCGACTGGCCCGACGGTTACGGCTTCATGCAGGCCATCGTCGACAGCCGCACCATCCGCGACGCCGGCAACTACAACCTCAGCGTCAAGAACCCCGAGGTCGACAAGCTGATCGACCAGGCCTCCGCGGAGCTCGACGCCGCGGCCCGCGCCAAGCTGTGGGTCGAGGTCGACAAGAAGGTCATGGAGGACGCCTCCATCCTTCCCGTGGTGTGGGCCAAGTCGCTGCTGATGCGCGGTCAGGGCGTGACGAACCTCGCCTACAACGAAGGCCAGAGCATGTACGACTACGTCCTGCTCGGCGTTCAGTGACGGCTGAACCGGGTTCGGGGATCTAGCGAAGGCAGGTGAAGGCAGGAGTGGCCCGCCCGCGGCGGGCGGGCCACTCGGCCGACAGCGGTGGTCACATACATCATCAGGCGTCTGATCGGCGCCTTCGCCATGCTGATCGTGATCAGCATGGTCACCTTCGGCATCTTCTTCGTGGTGCCGCAGTGGGCGGGGGCGACACCCGAGGCCCTCGCCTCGCGTTACGTCGGGCGCGCGGCCACGCCGGAGACCGTGGCACTGGTCGCGGAGCGGCTCGGCTTCAACGACCCGGTGGTCGTGCAGTACGGCAGGTTCGTCAAGGGCCTGTTCGCCGGAGCCGAGTACGACTACGGCGCCGGCGTCGAGCAGTGCCCCGCGCCCTGCTTCGGCTACTCCTTCATCAGCGGCCAGCCCGTCTGGCCCGACCTGGTGGACCGCATGCCGGTGACCTTCTCCCTGGCCATCGGCGCCGCGATCCTCTGGGTGGTGGCGGGCGTCAGCGTGGGCGTGCTGTCCGCGCTGCGCAGAGGCAGCATCTTCGACCGGATCTCGATGGGCACCGCCCTCGCCGGCGTGTCCCTGCCGATCTTCTTCACCGGCATGATCTCCCTGGTCGTCTTCAGCTACGGCCTGGGCTGGACCCCGCCGGGCGGCGCGTGGACGGACTTCACCGTCAACCCCGCCCAGTGGGCCTACAACCTGCTGCTGCCGTGGATCACGCTGGCGTTCCTGTTCGCCGCGACCTACGCGCGGCTGACCCGTGCGGGCATGCTGGAGACGATGGGCGAGGACTACATCCGCACCGCCAGGGCCAAGGGCCTGCGCGAGAACCAGGTCGTGACCAAGCACGGCCTGCGCGCCGCGCTCACGCCGATCCTGACCCTGTTCGGCATCGACTTCGGCCTGCTCATCGGCGGCGCCATCCTCACCGAGACCACCTATACTCTGCCCGGGCTCGGCCAGTTCGCCATCCTGGCCATCAGGAATCAGGACCTGCCCCAGGTCATGGGTGTCGTGCTCGTCGCCGCCGGCTTCGTGGTGGTCGCGAGCCTGGTCGTCGACCTCCTGTACGCCGTGGTCGACCCGAGGGTGAGGTTGTCATGAGCTTCCTTGACGTCAAGGATCTGAAGATCCATTTCCCGACCGACGACGGTCTGGTCAAGTCCGTGGACGGCCTGTCGTTCAGCCTCGAACGCGGCAAGACCCTGGGCATCGTGGGCGAGTCGGGCTCCGGCAAGAGCGTGACCAGCCTCGGCGTGCTCGGCCTGCACAAGGGCGGCCGCGCCAGGCTCTCCGGTGAGATCTGGCTCGACGGCGAGGAGCTCATCGGCGCCTCCGCCGAGCACGTGCGCAGGCTGCGCGGCAAGAAGATGGCGATGATCTTCCAGGATCCGCTGTCGTCGATGCACCCGTTCTACACGGTCGGCCACCAGATCATCGAGGCGTACCGGATCCACAACAACGTCTCCAAGCAGGTCGCCCGCAAGCACGCCGTCGACATGCTCGGCCGGGTCGGCATCCCCGAGCCGGAGCGCCGGGTCGACGCCTACCCGCACGAGTTCTCCGGCGGCATGCGCCAGCGCGCCATGATCGCCATGGCGCTGTCGTGCGACCCCGAGCTGCTGATCGCCGACGAGCCCACCACCGCGCTCGACGTGACGGTGCAGGCCCAGATCCTCGATCTCATGCGCGACCTGCAGCGCGAGTTCAACTCAGCGCTCATCATCATCACCCACGACCTGGGCGTCGTCGCCGAGCTGTCCGACGACATCCTCGTCATGTACGGCGGCAAGTGCGTCGAGTACGGCACCACCGACGACATCTTCTACCGCCCCGAGCACCCCTACACGTGGGGCCTGCTGGGCTCGATGCCCCGCCTCGACCGCGAGCCCACCGAACGCCTCATGCCGATCAAGGGCTCCCCGCCGTCGCTGATCAACGTGCCGTCCGGCTGCGCCTTCCACCCGCGCTGCCCGTACGCGGAGAAGACCGGCGGCAAGGACAGGACCGAGGTGCCGGCCCTGACCGAGACCGAGGGCGGCCACCTGGTGCGCTGCCACCTCGACCGGGCCGAACGGCGGGACCTGTGGGAGAACGAGATCAAGCCAGCGCTGGAGACTCCGTGAGCGACAACGAGCCGCTTCTTTCCGTGCACAACATGGAGAAGCACTTCCCCGTCACCAAGGGCCTGCTCAAAAGGCAGGTCGGCGCCGTCAAGGCGGTCGACGGGATCGACTTCGAGGTGTTCAAGGGCGAGACGCTCGGCCTGGTGGGGGAGTCCGGCTGCGGCAAGTCCACCACGGGACGGCTGGTGACCAGGCTCCTCGAGCCCACCGCCGGCAAGATCGTCTTCGAGGGCCAGGACATCACGCACATGTCGCAGGGCCGGCTCAGGCCGCTGCGCCGCGACATGCAGATGATCTTCCAGGACCCCTACTCGTCGCTCAACCCCCGGCACACGGTCGGCGCGATCGTCGGCGCGCCCTTCCGCATCCAGGGCGTCAAGACCGACAACGGCATCAAGAAGGCCGTCCAGGACATCCTGGAGCTGGTCGGGCTCAACCCCGAGCACTACAACCGCTACCCGCACGAGTTCTCCGGCGGGCAGCGCCAGCGCATCGGCATCGCCCGCACGCTCGCGCTCAAACCCAAGCTGATCATCGCCGACGAGCCCGTCTCCGCGCTCGACGTGTCCATCCAGGCCCAGGTCGTCAACCTGCTCGAAGACCTGCAGAACGAGCTGGACCTGACCTACGTCGTCATCGCCCACGACCTGTCGGTGGTGCGGCACATCAGCGACCGCGTCGCCGTCATGTACCTCGGCAAGATCGTCGAGATCGCCGACCGCAAGCGGCTGTACGAGTCGCCCATGCACCCGTACACCAACGCGCTGCTGTCCGCCGTGCCCGTGCCCGACCCGAAGTCGCGCAAGGAACGCGAGCGCATCCGGCTCGTCGGCGACGTGCCCAGCCCGCTCAACCCGCCGCCCGCCTGCCGCTTCCACACCCGCTGCTGGAAGGCGCAGGACATCTGCAAGCAGGTCGAGCCGCCGCTGGCGCAGCTGGCCGACGGCCACCGGGTGGCCTGCCACTTCCCGGAGAAGGCCCCCGAGCAGGCGCCGAGCACCCCCGCCGTCACGACCGGCTGAGTCACGGCAGGCTGGGTCACGGCAGGCTGGGTCACGGCCGGTTGGGTCACGGCCGGCTGAACCGCCGCGCCGGGCGTCCTCAGGAGATGGCGCCCGGCGTGATCAGCCCCGTCTCGTAGGCCAGCACCACCGCCTGCACGCGGTCACGCAGCCCCAGCTTGGTCAGCACGTTGCCGACGTGCGTCTTCACCGTCGTCTCGCTCACCACGAGCTTGGCCGCGATCTCCGCGTTCGACATGCCCTTGGCGATGAGCCGCAGCACCTCCAGCTCCCGCTCGGTCAGCCGGTCCAGCCGCGCCGGCGCCGCCTGCTCGTAGGCCGACGGCAGCCGCGTGGCGAACCGGTCCAGCAGCCGCCGCGTCACGCTCGGCGCCACGATCGCGTCGCCCGCCGCCACCACCCGGATCGCCTGCACCAGCTCGTCCGGCGGCACGTCCTTCAGCAGGAACCCCGACGCCCCGGAACGCAGCGCCTCCACGATGTACTCGTCGAGGTCGAACGTCGTCAGCACCAGCACCTTCGGCACGTGCGCCGACGGCGCCGCCTCCCGCACGATCCTGCGGGTCGCCTCGATGCCGTCGACCCCGGGCATCCGGATGTCCATCAGCACCACGTCGGGCAGCAGCGCCCTGGTCTGCTCCTGCGCGTCCTTGCCGTCGCCCGCCTGCCCCACCACCGTGATGTCGGGCTCGGCCTCGAGTATCAGGCGGAAACCGGTACGCAGCAGCGGCTGGTCGTCCACCAGCAGCACTCTGATCGTCATTGGCCGTCCTTCAACGGGAGCCTCGCCCGCACCTCGAAACCGCCCCCCGGTAGCGGACCGATGTTCAGGATTCCACCATAGAGGGCCACACGCTCGCGGATGCCCACCAAACCATGCCCTGACGGCGACGACAGCTCCATCTCCTGCGCCGGCCCCTTCCCGTCGTCCTCCACCCGCACGTCCAGCTCGTACGGCTCGTACCGGACCGTGACGACCGCCTCCGCCCCCGCGCCCGCGTGCCGCAGGCTGTTGGTCAGCCCCTCCTGGACCAGCCGGTACGCCGCCAGGTCCACCCCCGCGGGCAGCGGCACCGGCTCGCCCGTCACCAGCAGCCGCGTCGGCAGCCCCGCCTCCCGCATCTGCTCCACCAGCGACGGCAGATCCCGCACCCCCGGCTGCGGCCCCAGCTCCGCCCGCGCGTCGGCCCTGGTGTCGGTACGCAGCACGCCCACGATGTTACGCATCTCCGTCATCGCCAGCCGCCCCGTGTGCTCGATCGCCGACAGCGCCTCCCGCGCCAGGTCGGGATCGGAGGCCAGCACCCGCCGCGCGGCCGCCGCCTGCACCGTCATCACGCTCACATGGTGGGCCACCACGTCGTGCAGCTCGCGCGCGATCCTCGACCGCTCCTCCGCCCGCGCCGCCCGCGTGTCGGCCGCGTGCGCCCGCTCCAGCCGCGCCGCCCGGTCCTTCAGCTCCTCCAGGTACGCCCGGCGCAACCGCAGGCTGCGCCCCGCCCCCCACACCGCCACCAGCACCACGGCGGTCACGACGTACTCGCTGGCGCCGCCCACCCTGACCGGGGCCGACACGGCGCCCGCCAGGTACGTCACCAGCGACAGCACCAGCCCCGCCAGCGCGATCGCCAGCCCCCGGTAGGACGCCACCGAGTACAGCAGCACGATCCCGGCCAGGCTCGACATGCCCGTGCCGTAGCCGAGCCCGTTGAGCAGCGTCTCCGGCACCAGCCCCGCGCACAGCGCCGACAGCGGCCAGCGGCGGCGCACCGCCACCGGAGCCGACGCCGCCACCAGCAGCAGCGCCCCGAACACGTCCGGCTGCCGCATGCCCTCGACCGGGAGGCCCTCGGCCTGCAGCCGATCGGGCCCGTACAGCGCGAACAGGGCCACGGAGGCCGCTGCCACCACCCCGGCGAGCACCGTGTCGTGGAGCCTGCTCCGATCTATGCGCACCGCTTCACTGTAAGACCAGGTGAGAGCCGGGAACCTCCTACTCCGGGAGGATAAGCGCCGCCCTACAGCTCGTCCGTGGCCGAGCGGCGGCTGCTGCGCACCGTGTCACCCGGCTGCCGGTCGGGCACCGGCGGCGGCGTGCCCCCGAACTCCGGGCACAGCGCCTGATGGTCGCACCAGTCGCACAGGCGGCTGCGCCGCGCCCGCCACTCGCCCGTCTCCAGCGACCGCTCGATCGCCGCCCACAGCGCCATCACCTTGCGCTCGGTGGCCAGCAGATCCGCCTCGTCCGGCGCGTACCGCAGCACCTCGCCCTGCCCGCCCAGGTAGACGAGCTGCAGCAGCCGTGGCACGCTGCCGCGCAGCCGCCACAGCACCAGCGCGTAGAACTTCATCTGGAACAGCGCCTTGGCCTCGAAGTCGGGCCCCGGCGCGCTGCCCGTCTTGTAGTCGACCACCCGGATCTCGCCCGTCGGCGCCACGTCGAGCCGGTCGACGTAACCCCGCAGCATCAGCCCCCCGTCGAGCACCGCCTCGACGTACAGCTCCCGCTCGGCCGGCTCCAGCCGCGTCGGATCCTCCAGCGTGAAGTAGCGCCGCAGCATCTCCCGCGCCTGCCCCAGCCACTGCGCCTGCTCCGCCTCGTCGGCGAACATCCCCGCGTACTGCGGGTCGTCGGCCAGCAGCCGCTCCCACTGCGGCTCCAGCAGCTCCAGCGCCGCCTCCACCGAGCGGCCCGGCGCCGGCAGGTCGTACAGGCGCTCCAGCACCGCGTGGACCACCGTGCCCCGCACCGCCGCCTGCGACGGCTTCTCCGGGAGCTGGTCGATCACCCGGAAGCGATAGAGCAGCGGACACGTCATGAAATCGCCCGCCCGGGACGGGGAGAGAGCTCCGATGATCACCGGCTCGGTCAACGTCATGCACCGCACTCTAGGTCAAGACCCCGACAGAATAACCGCCGCGGAACGAGGATCACGTGATCGGGCGCGTAGCATCAAGGCAGCAACAGCACGTAATGGACGTTCAAGGAGTGCGGTGAGCGAGCAGAGCCCGCGGCAGGAGTCCTCCGGCATCCGGATGGGGAAGCCGTTCGGCATTCCGGTGTACGTCTCATGGACCTGGTTCCTCGTGGCGGCCTTCATCACCGTCATGTTCGGGCCCCAGATGCGCCAGATGCTGCCCCAGCTCGACGACTTCGCCGCCTACGGCGTGGCGTTCCTGTTCGCGGTGCTGCTGTACGTCTCGGTGCTGCTGCACGAGCTGGCCCACAGCGTGCTGGCCAAGGCGTACGGCCTGCCGGTCCGCAGGATCACCCTCTACCTCCTCGGCGGCGTGTCGGAGATCGAGAAGGAGCCCCCCACGCCGGGCAAGGAGTTCATGGTCGCCGCCGCGGGCCCCGCGCTCTCGCTCGGCCTGGCCGGGCTCGGCCTCGTCGCCGACGTCTACCTGATCAACGACCGCGGCATCCTCGAGGTGCTCACCTGGCAGCTGTGGTTCGCCAACCTCATCGTCGGCGTGTTCAACCTGCTGCCCGGGCTGCCGCTCGACGGCGGCAGGATGCTGCGCGCAGGAGTGTGGAAGCTCACCCGCAACCCCGGCTCCGGCACCGTCGTGGCGGCCTGGGGCGGGCGGGTCCTGGCCGTGCTGCTGGTGGTGTTCCCGATCGCGAGCATGCTGTCGGGCGGGCGGGAGCTGGACTTCACCAACGTGATCTGGCCGCTGGTGCTGGCTTCCTTCATCTGGATGGGCGCCAGCCAGTCGCTCCGCGTCGCCAAGATCAGGGCCAGGATCCCGCAGGTCAACGCGCGAGCCCTGGCGCGCAGGGCGATCCCGGTGACGGCCGAGACGCCGCTGTCGGAGGCGCTGCGCCAGGCCGCCGAGCAGCGGGCGGGCGCGCTCGTCGTCGTCGGCCACGACGGCAGGCCGCTGGCCATCGTCAACGAGGCCGCCGTCCAGGCCACCCCCGAGCACCGCCGCCCCTGGGTGAACGTCGGCTCCCTGGCCAAGACCCTCGAGCCCCAGATGGTGCTCGCCGCCGGCCTGACCGGAGAGCCGCTCATCGACGCCATGCGCGAGGCCCCCGGCAGCGAGTACCTGCTGGTCGAGGACGGCGGGGAGATCTACGGCGTGCTCTCGACGGCCGACGTGAACAGGGTTTTCACCGGCGTCTGATTTGTCCCACTCGTTTAACCGGCGACCCCTCGATAGGGTCGTGTCCAGCAGTTTCGGGTGGCCCGGAGCCAACCCCCGCGATTTCTGCGATGCCACGACTGGCCGATAGTGTTCGGTTTGGCCAAACTTGCACAGTTGAGGGGTTTGTTGCGGTCCACCGGTTCACCGAATCGAGACGAGGGGGCCGCGACACGGCCTCGTCGTCTGGGTATGCGTATGGCTGGTGGCCAGCACGGCAGTGCGGGTGCCGTAACAACGCCGGCTTCCGGGGAGGAGAGTTGAGTGACCGAGCGCAGCGAGGGCACCAATGAGCGCAGCACGGTCGTCATGAGGGAGGACGCATGACCGACCAAGGCTTCGGAGTGGTGCGTCCGCTTCCTGGAAATGGGCTTGTCGCCTACGAAGGCGGGCTGCTGCTGGTGTGCGACTCGGCCGAGGCGGCCGCCGACGCCCTGATCGATGCGCTGCGCGAGACCGCCGCCTCCGGCGGCGACGGCCGGGCCATGGCCCGCCGCGCCGCGCAGGTGCTCGCCGCCAACATGGCCTCCGACCCCGCCACCTGCGCGGTCGCCGGCCCCGTCGGCGACGGCGTCGCCGTCCTGGTCAGCGGCTCCGCCTCGGCCACCATCGTCACCTCCGGCGGCGAGACCCGGCTGGCCGGCAGCGACTCCCTCACCTGGGCCGACCGCCTCGTCAGCGGCCCCGTCGAGCGCGTCGAGCTCAGCCTGCCCGGCGCCGGCAGCCCCCACCCCGCCGTCCGCTTCGCCGGCGGCATCGTGCACGGCGGCGGCCTCGTCGGCGACCTCACCGGCGAGTCCTCCGGCCGCCCCGCGGCCCCCGCCCAGCCCAGGCTCCTGACCAGCGAGCTGCCCGCCACCGGCTTCCACCTCGAGCCCGACCTCGTCCAGCCCCAGCAGCAGCAGCCCGTCGAGCGCCCGCCGTACCCGATGGCCGACCAGCCGCCCATCACGCCCGGCCCGCCCTCAGGGCCCCAGCCCGCGCCGATGGAGCCGCCCGCCTACCACACGCCGCAGGAGCCGCCGCCTCCCTACCTGCCGCCGCAGGACCAGCCCTACCAGCCCGCGCAGGACCAGCCCTACCAGCCCGCGCAGGACCAGGCCTACCCGCCGGCGCAGGACCAGCCCTACCAGCCCGCCCAGGAGCCGCCGCTGCACGAGCAGCAGCAGTTCCCCTCCTACGACGAGCCCCCCGCCTCCGGCAACGGCGTCGGCGAGCCGGTCCCGCAGCACATGGGCCCGCCCGACCACTACGACCAGCCCGCGCCGCCCGTGCTCGGCCCGCCCGACCAGTACGACCACCCGGGCCCGCCGCAGCAGGAGCAGCAGGGCGACCACGGCGACCGCCCGCTCGTCTACGGCGTCGACTGCAAGAACGACCACTTCAACGACCCCCGCGTGCCCTACTGCGCCGTCTGCGGCATCGCCCTGGTGCAGCGCACGCTCGTCCCCTACAAGGGGCCGCGGCCCTCGCTCGGCGTCCTCGTCCTCGACGACGGCACCGCGCTGCCCCTGGACAGCGACTACCTCCTCGGCCGCGACCCCGAGCGCGCGCCGGAGGTGGCCGGCGGCACCGCCAGGCCCGCCAAGGTCACCAGCCCCGACGGCTCGGTCTCGCGCCGCCACCTGCGGGTGGCGCTCGACGGGTGGGACGTCAACCTGGTGGACCTGGGCTCCGTCAACGGCACCCAGATCCAGCCGCCCGGTGACCCCAACTTCTACGACATCCCGCCGAACGAGCCCGTCACGATCGCCCCGGGGACCACGGTCCGCGTCGGGGTCTCCCGGACGCTCCGCTTCGAGGCGCACCGGGGGTAGCAGGGGTTTCGGCTCTGGTCGCCCGCGTCCCAGGGGTGGGCGCGGGCGGTCGCATGAGCGGGGGAAGCGCCCGCACCGGCCTCATGGCGCGGGCATGCGCTGTGCCGGTCCCATGGCGCGGCCATGCGCTGTGCCGGTTGTCGTGGCGCCGCGCGGTGCGGTCGTCCCGGCGCGGTGGTCTTCACGGGTCTTCACGTGGTCTTCACGGGGCCTTCAGGAGGCGTCGGGCGTCGCGAGGAACTCGCGGGCGCCCCGGAGCCGGGTTCTCAGCCGCTGCCGCGTCGCCGAGCAGTCCAGCCGCACCTCCAGCGGCCCCGGGATCCCGGAGCCGGCCCGGCGGCCCGTGCGGAGGCGCGCCGCGTCGAGGCCGTCCCGGCGGGCGATGAGCACGCCCAGCTCGTACCTGCTCACCGCGTCGCCCCCCGCCACGTGCAGCACGCCGGACAGGCCCCGCACCCCCGCCTCCACCAGCGCCGCCGCCAGGTCGCGGACGTGGACGGGACACCGCACGTCGTCGGTGAACAGCACCCCCTCACCCGCCCCCGTCGCCAGCGAGCGCACCAGCGCCTCGTGCCCCGACCGGCCGTGCCCGAGGATCAGGGACGTCCTGGCGATCGCGGCGTCGGGCAGCACGGCCCGCACGGCCGTCTCCGCCGCCGCCTTGGCCGCCCCGTACGGAGTGATCGGATCAGGCGGGCACGTCTCGTCGTACCGCTTCCCGGCACCGGAGAAGACCACGTCGCTGGAGACCTGCACCAGCCGCCCGCCCGTGCGTGCCACCCCCGCCGCCACGTGCGCGGCGCCCTCCGCCGTGACCGCCCAGTCGCCCTGACGGTAGGCGGCGTTGATCGTCACCTCCGGCCCGAACGCGTCGAGCGCGGCGGCCACGTCCCGCCTCTCCCGGACGTCCACGCGCAGCCACGTCGCCTGCGCGGGCTCTCCCGGCCGGGTCAGGCAGGTCGCGCCCACCTCGTGGCCCGCGGCGGCGCAACGCCGTACGAGCTCGCCGCCGAGGAACCCGCTCCCGCCCACGATGAGCACCCTCACGACCGGTCACGCTACCGGAGCGCCCTGACGAACACGGAGGTGACCGCCAACTTCCGTTCTCGCAGTACATCGCAGCACGTAAGGCGAAAACGCGACAAAAGTCCTCAAGGGCGCTGGTGCGGGAGGGGGCGACCGTCACGCGTGATGTCCGAGGCGGCCGAGAAACGTCGCGACGGGAGTGTCCGGCAGGCGGGCCCGGCAGGCGGGCCCGGCAGGCGGGCCCGGCGGCCACGACGGCGACGTGTCCGGGCGTGAGGCGGGCCGAGGCGTGCCCGGGCGGGGCGGGGGAGGAGGCGAGGGAAGTTGCCTCCCGGCCTAATCAGGAAATGCCGGGCAATTTCTCGCCTAATCCGTTAAATCGTGAAGATCCTTCGGAAAGCCCGGAGGTGGAAACGCACCCGTGAACCGGAGACTCGCCGCGAATGCGCCCTCGTACCGGCCGTCCCATTCCCGGGATCCGGCCCGCCTCGAAGCCTCGGGATCACGGCGGGACCGGTCGGAAAGCCCGTACGCCCCGCAACAGACGCACCGCCGCCTCACACCCGCTGGCCGCCTCCAGCGCCCGCCCCGCCGCGGTCGCGAACCGCCCCAGCAGATGCTCGTCACCATCGCAGAACTTCCGCCCCGCGACCCACAGGAACGTGTGGTCCCGCGCCGCCACCGGCACGGGCGTGGCCAGGAACCCCGGCTCGCCCATCGAGGCGTCCGGCGGCAGCCGCACCGCGTGCGAGGACGCGGCCAGTTCCTTCAGCACCCCCGACTCGGCCAGCCAGCGCCGCAGGCGCAGCGGGTCTCCGGGCGGTGCGTGCACGTGCACCGGGCACGCCTCCTGCCGCAGCGCGTCCACCCGGACGAACCCGGCATAGGCAGTGCCCGCGACGGCGGCGGCGGTGCGCGCCAGCCGGTCGGTCAGCTCCGCGGCCTGCAGGCAGGAGAACGCGGAGAGGAGGTCGCGCATGGCGACGTCGACACGGTTGTATGGCATCGCGAGATCCCCTCTGAGGCGGAGGGGGCGAGATCGCGCAGCCCGATCGCGCGAAACTCGCCAGCGGGTGACCTGACTATCGCCCTCGACGCGGCCCTTGACTACCCCTCAACAGGAAATCAGGATTTTTGCCAATTCCGGACCGACCGTACGGTCCCGCCGCAACACCGCCGTGATCCCCTGGCGGGTCACAACACCCCTGCGGCGTGCTCCGGCACAGGAGCGGGCCCGCGCTATGCCGGGCGCAGCCGCGCCCACTGGACGTCGTCGGCCCGCGTGCCGTCCGGCCGCGGCAGCAGCTCCCGGTGCACGCCCTCGCGCCGGAACCCCGACCGCTCCAGCACCGCGTGCGAGGCCGTGTTGTCCGCGTCGGTGCCCGCCACGATCCGGTGCAGGGCCGTGTGCGCGAACGCCCAGTCCACCACCAGCCCCACCGCCCGCGTCATGAAGCCGCGCCCGCGGAAGCCGGGCAGCAGCGAGTAGCCGATCATGGCCTGGCCCAGCACCGGGACCACCTGCATGAGCTGGATGTGCCCGGCGAACGCGCCCGAGCGCGCGTCCCTGATCGCCATCTCCGCCCGCTGCCCCGACAGCCACCAGTAGCCGGTGTACCGGCAGCGCCGGTCGATGTCCGCCATCGAGGCGGGCGGCGTCACGGAGTACGCCGCCACGCTCGGCTCGGCCATCATCCGGTGGTATTCGGCGGCGTCGCCCGGCGCCATCGGCGCCAGCCGCACCACCCCGTCGTCCAGCGCCCCGCCCTCCAGGAACGGCAGGTACGGCTCCACCGCCGGCGCCGCCTCCCCCTGGAGCCTGGCGAACACCACGTAATCGGCGAAGCGCCCGTCGCGCAGCCGCCTGGCCTCCCGCCGCAGCCCCTCCTCGCGGAAGCCTGCCCGGTACGCGGCCCGCAGGCTCGCCACGTTCTCCACCTCGGCCTGCAGCTCCACCCTGCGCACGCCGTGATCGAGCGCCCAGTCGGTCACCGCCCGCGCCGCCGTCGCCGCCACGCCCCTGCCCCTGGCCCACGGCGCCACCACGAAGCCCGCGCCCGACACGCCCCAGCGGTCCGGCGGCGCCAGCCAGACCAGCCCGGCGAACCGCCCGCCCTCCGTGATCGCGTACTGCGCCCCGCCGTCCTCCCAGGCGCCCGCCCCGCGGCGTACGCAGCCGAGGGCGTCACCCAGCTCGTACGGTCGCGGCAGCGACGGCATGAACCTGGCCGTCACCGGGTCGTCGCACATCTTCACGATCGCCTCGGCGTCGCCCTCCGCCGGAGGCCAGAGGATCAGAGCGCCGGACGAGATCACGTCACGCGGGAGCATCCCCCATAGATATCGCGCGTCCTGACGCGCTCAAAAGCCCTATAACCTTGCCGCCATGGGTTTCCGCAGGCATGGGCCATTCCAGGCAGGGGATCAGGTGCAGCTCACCGACCCCAAGAACAAGCGCCACACGATCACGCTCAAGGAGGACGGCGTCTTCCACACCCACAAGGGCGCCATCCCGCACAGCGAGCTGATCGGGCAGCCTGAAGGCTCCGTCGTGCGCTCCTCCGGCGGCACCCAGTACCTCGCCTTCCGCCACCTCCTGCAGGACTACACGCTCGCCATGCCGCGCGGCGCGGCCGTCATCTACCCCAAGGACGCCTCGATGATCGTCGGCATGGCCGACATCTTCCCCGGCGCCCGCGTCATCGAGGCCGGCGTCGGCTCCGGCGCGCTGACCTGCTTCCTGCTGCGCGCCGTCGGTCCCGAGGGGCACGTCACCTCCTACGAGCGGCGCGAGGAGTTCGCCGACGTGGCGCGCAAGAACGTGGAGAAGTTCTACGGCGGCCCCATGGACGACAACTGGCGCCTGGTCGTCGGCGACCTGGTCGCCTCCATCGACGAGGTGGACGTCGACCGCGTCATCCTCGACATGCTCGCCCCCTGGGAGTGCGTCGACGCCGCCGCGAAGGCGCTCACGCCCGGCGGCGTGATCTGCTGCTACGTGGCCACGACCACCCAGATGTCCAAGACGGTCGAGGCGATTCGCGATCACGGGTGTTTCACCGAGCCGCATGCGTGGGAGACCCTGGTTCGCGACTGGCATGTCGAAGGACTCGCCGTTCGGCCCGATCACCGGATGATCGGCCACACCGGGTTCCTCGTCATCGCCCGGCGCATGGCCGACGGCGTGACCCCGCCGCCGCGCCGTCGACGACCGAAGGGGACCACTGAAGAACTATGACAATTTGGCCACGAGGGTGCGTTGGTGCGTGACACGGGAACAGACCGCCGTGTTCATATGCTGGGAGTATTAAACGCACTATTGGGGATTATTCAACGAATACTGAATGTCACTCTACGAACACTGCCCGGCCAGGTTACGGAGGGGCCCGAGATAGGTAAGGTCCTTAGTAGTCGCCCTCGACTGGGAAGGAGGTGACGGGGCGTGGCAGCTCGCGATGATGCTGAGGCTCGAGCCGCGCAGCGCGAACGGGAGGTCGCTGATCTTTCAACACAGGTCTCCTTCCTCCAGGAGGAGATCACCGCGCTGAGGCGGAAGCTGGCCGAGTCACCCCGTCAGGCCAGGGTCCTCGAAGAGCGTCTCCATGAGGCACAGGCGAATCTGGCGGCCGTGACCGGCCAGAACGAGCGCCTGGTGGCAACCCTCAAGGAGGCCAGGGACCAAATCGTCGCTCTCAAGGAGGAGGTCGACCGGCTGGCGCAGCCGCCATCCGGCTTCGGCACCTTCCTCGAGGCCAGAGAAGACGGCACGATCGAGGTGTTCACCGGAGGGCGCAAGCTCCGCGTGAACGTCAGCCCGGCCGTCGACGTCGACTCGCTGAGGCGTGGCCAGGAGGTCATGCTCAACGAGGCGCTCAACGTGGTCGAGGCACTCGGCTACGAAGAGGTCGGCGAGATCGTGATGCTCAAGGAACTGCTCGACGAGGGCAAGCGGGCCCTGGTCATCTCGCACGCCGACGAAGAGCGCGTCGTGCGACTGGCCGAGTCGCTGGTCGGCCAGCCCATCAGGGCGGGCGACTCGCTCCTGCTCGAACCTCGCTCCGGCTACGTCTACGAGCGCATACCCAAGTCCGAAGTCGAAGAGCTCGTGCTGGAAGAGGTCCCCGACATCTCCTACGAGGAGATCGGCGGCCTCATGCGGCAGATCGAGCAGATCAGGGACGCCATCGAGCTGCCCTACCTGCACGCCGACCTGTTCCGCGAGCACAAGCTCCGTCCCCCCAAGGGCGTGCTGCTGTACGGGCCGCCCGGATGCGGCAAGACGCTCATCGCCAAGGCCGTCGCCAACTCCCTGGCCAAGCAGGTCGCGGAGAAGACCGGCCAGTCCGGCAAGAGCTTCTTCCTCAACATCAAGGGCCCGGAGCTGCTCAACAAGTACGTCGGCGAGACCGAGCGGCACATCCGCCTGGTCTTCCAGCGGGCCCGCGAGAAGGCCTCAGAGGGCACCCCGGTGATCGTGTTCTTCGACGAGATGGACTCGATCTTCCGCACCCGAGGCTCCGGCGTGTCCTCCGACGTGGAGAACACCATCGTCCCTCAGCTGCTGTCGGAGATCGACGGCGTCGAGGGCCTGGAGAACGTCATCGTCATCGGCGCCTCCAACCGCGAGGACATGATCGACCCGGCGATCCTGCGGCCCGGCCGCCTGGACGTCAAGATCAAGATCGAGCGGCCGGACGCCGAGGCGGCCAAGGACATCTTCTCCAAGTACCTCGTCTCCGACCTGCCCCTGCACCCCGATGACCTGGCGGAGCACTCCGACTCCCGCGAGGCCACCATCCAGGGCATGATCCAGAGCGTCGTCGAGCGCATGTACCAGGAGAGCGAAGAGAACCGCTTCCTGGAAGTGACCTACGCCAACGGCGACAAGGAAGTCCTGTACTTCAAGGACTTCAACTCCGGCGCGATGATCCAGAACATCGTCGACCGGGGCAAGAAGATGGCCATCAAGCAGTTCCTCGAAAGCGGCCAGAAGGGCCTGCGGGTGCAGCACCTGCTCACGGCCTGCGTGGACGAGTTCTCCGAGAACGAGGACCTGCCCAACACCACCAACCCCGACGACTGGGCCCGCATCTCCGGCAAGAAGGGCGAGCGGATCGTCTACATCCGCACGCTCGTCTCCGGCAAGCAGGGCACCGAAGCCGGCCGGTCCATCGACACCGTCGCCAACACCGGTCAGTACCTGTAGAACCCCTGGACGGCAGGGCCGAGCGGGATTCCCCGCCCGGCCCTGCCGTCTTTCCCGCCGTCTTTCCCGTCGTCTTCCAGGCCGGACGCCACCGCGCCCCGGCAGGTGAGCTTCCGGGCGGAGGACACGCGGAACCCGCGGCGACACGGCCGATACGCATGCACACCACCCCGATGAGGCGCACACTGGCCCTGTGACCACGTTCAAACGAGTAGACGTGCACGTCGAAGGCATCGTCCAAGGGGTCGGCTTCCGGCCCTTCGTCTACTCGCTCGCCAACCGGCTCGGCCTCGCCGGACGCGTGCACAACGACGTCAACGGCGTCCACATCGAGGTCGAAGGGGCACTCGCCGGCGTCGAGGAGTTCCTCACCGCGCTCGAACGCGACGCCCCCGCCCTGTCCGCCATCGAACGCGTCACCGTCGTCAGCGGCGAACCCGCAGGCCACCGCGGCTTCACCATCGCCACCAGCGACCCCGCCGGGACCCGCCGCGCCCTCGTCCCCGCCGACACCGCCACCTGCGACGACTGCCTGCGCGAGCTCGCCGACCCCGCCGACCGCCGCCACCGCTACCCGTTCATCAACTGCACCAACTGCGGCCCCCGCTTCACCATCGTGCGCGGCCTGCCCTACGACCGGCCCATGACCACCATGGCCGCCTTCGGCATGTGCGACGACTGCGCCCGCGAGTACCACGACCCCGGCGACCGCCGCTACCACGCCCAGCCCACCTGCTGCCCCGCCTGCGGGCCCCGGCTCCGCCTGCGCGACCCGCGCGGCACCGAGCTGTGCGGCGACCCCATCGCCTGCGCCGCCGCCCTCCTGCGCGCCGGGCGCGTCGTCGCCGTCAAGGGCCTCGGCGGCTACCACCTCGCCGTCACCGCCTCCGACGAACGCGCAGCCGCCGCGCTGCGCGGCCGCAAGCACCGAGAGGAAAAGCCGTTCGCCGTCATGGCCGCCGACCTCGCCCAGGCCCGCCTGCTCGCCGAGATCGACGACACCGCCGCCGCGCTCCTCACCGGCCGCGCCCGCCCCATCGTGCTGCTGCCCCGCCGCCGCGACGGCGCCCCCGCCGCCGGCTCTGCCGCGCCGGCCGCCGTCCCGGCCGCCGTCCCCGCCGTCGCCCCCTCTGTCGCGCCCGGCAACCGCAGCCTCGGCCTCATGCTCCCCTACACGGCCCTGCACCACCTCCTGCTCGCCGAACTCGCCGAACCGATCGTCCTGACCAGCGGCAACGTCTCCGACGAGCCCATCGCGTACGAGGACGACGACGCGCTCACCCGCCTCGGCGGCATCGCCGACGCCTTCCTCACCCACGACCGCGCCATCCACCAGCGCACCGACGACTCCGTCATCCGCCCCCTGCCCGGCGCCATCACCATGCTGCGCCGGGCCCGCGGCTACGCCCCCGAGCCGCTCGCCCTGCGCCGGCCCGTCCCCAGACCCGTCCTCGCCTGCGGCGCCGAGCTCAAGAGCACCTTCTGCCTGGCCCAGGGGCGGCGCGCGTTCGTCTCCCAGCACATCGGCGACCTCGAGAACCACGACACCCTGCGCTCCTTCGCCGAAGGCATCGACCACTACTGCCGCCTGTTCGGCATCCGCCCCGAGATCGTCGCCCACGACCTGCACCCCGGCTACCTCTCCACCCGGCACGCCCTCGAGATCACCGGCGTCGAACACGTCGGCGTCCAGCACCACCACGCCCACATCGCGGCCTGCCTGGCCGACAACGGCGACCCGGGGCCCGTGATCGGCGTCGCCTTCGACGGGCTCGGCCACGGCACCGACGGCACCCTGTGGGGCGGCGAGTTCCTCCGCGCCGACCTGACCGGCTACGAACGCCTCGGCCACCTCGCCCAGGTGCCCATGCCCGGCGGCGCCGCCGCCGTCAGGCAGCCCTGGCGCATGACCGCCGCCTACCTCCGCGACGACCACCCCGGGCTCGACGTCGCCCGGCGCAACGCCGAACGCTGGGCCGACGCCCTCCACCTCGCCGCCACCGGGCTCGACTCGCCGCTCACCTCCAGCGCCGGCCGCCTGTTCGACGCCGTCGCGGCGCTGCTCGGCATCCGCGACAAGATCACCTACGACGGGCAGGCCGCCATCGAGCTCGAACAGCGCGCCGATCCCGCCGAGACCGGCGCCTACCCCGCCGCCGTCACCACCACCTCCGGCCCGCTGGTCGTCGAGGGCGGCGACCTCGTCCGCGCCGCCGCCGACGACCTCGCCGCGGGCACCGACCCGGGCGTCATCGCCGGCCGCTTCCACAACGGCGTCGCCGCCGCCATCACCCGCACCTGCGTCGACCTCAGGAAGAGCACCGGCCTGACCGCCGTCGCCCTGTCGGGCGGCGTCTTCCAGAACGCCCTCCTCCTCGACCGCACCGTCCAGCGGCTGCGCGCGGCCGGGTTCCGGGTGCTCAAGCACGTCCGGGTGCCGCCCAACGACGGCGGCCTCAGCCTCGGCCAGGCCGCCGTCGCCGCCGCCCGCGACGCCACGTAGCGACCCACCCGCGCAGACGGGGCGCGGAGGCCCGCCCGCGCGGACGGTCCGGAGGGCGGCCCGCCCGCGCGGACGCGGTGCGGAGGCCGGTCTGCCCGCGTGGAGGGGATGCGGAGGCCGGCTCGCCGCGGCCCGGCGTGGCGTGGCGGTCGCCGTCCCCGGTGTCCGGCCTGCACGCGCCTAGCATGGCGATCATGGAATACCTCAACCCGGCCCGCACCCCGTACACCGAGCACGACCGCGCGCTCATCGGCGTCGAGCACGCCCGCCAGGCCCGCGCCCGCTTCGCCCGCCACCCCGACTACCGGCCCACCCCGGTCCACGTGATCCCCGGCCTCGGCGGAGCCGGCACCGCCTACGTCAAGGACGAGAGCGGCCGCATGGGGCTGGGCAGCTTCAAGGCGCTCGGCGGCGCGTACGCCGTGCACCTGCTCGCCGAGCGCGACGGCGGCGGCGCGCCGTTCGTCTGCGCCAGCGCCGGCAACCACGGCATCTCCGTCGCCGCCGGCGCGGCGGAAGTGGGCGTGCCGTGCGTCGTCTACCTCAGCGAAGGCGTCCCCGAGCCGTTCGCGCAGCGGCTGCGCGCGCTCGGCGCCGAGGTGCGGCGCGCCGGGCACGACTACGAGGCCGGCATGACCGCCGCGATGGCCGCCGCTCAGGAGCACGGCTGGCGGCTCGTGGCCGACAGCTCGTGGGACGGCTACACCGGCGTCCCCCTGGACGTCATGCGCGGCTACAGCGTCCTGTTCGACGAACTGTCCGACCCCGGCGTGTTCCCGCCCTCAGGAGAGCCCACAGGGGCTCAGGGCGGGCCCGGGGAGGCGGGGCCCACCCACGTGTTCGTCCAGGCGGGTGTCGGCGGGCTCGCGGCAGCGGCGGCGGGATACGTACGCGACCGGTGGGGCGAGCGCCCCAGGATCGTCGTCGTCGAGCCGGACGGCGCGCCCTGCCTCATCGGCAGCGCCCGCGCCGGGGAGCCCATCCGCGTCAGCGGCCACCCCACCACCCTCGGCAGGCTCGACTGCCGCGAGCCCTCGCTGCTGGCCCACCGGCTCCTGTCCCGCCTCGCCGACCTCTACCTCACCATCACCGACGAGCAGGCCGCCACGGCCACCCGCCTGCTCGCCGGCCACGGCGTCGCGCTGTCCGACTGCGGCGCCGCCGGAGCCGCCGGGCTGCTCGCCCTCACCCCCGGCGCCCGCGACCGGCTCGGCCTCGACCACACCGCACGCGTGCTGCTCGTGGGAACGGAGGGACCCGTGGAACCAAAGTGATCAGAGTGACGTCAAAAGGGCGTGCAACCTCCCCACCGGTCCCGATCCAGACACGCCCGCGGAGACGGCCGGTTGGCCGAGCTCGACCTGCTGCGCTTCCTCGCCGCCCTCGCGGTCGTCGCCTTCCACTACCTGGTCGCCTACGCCTCCGTCTGGGGAGACCGGCCGGCCGAGTTGTTCCCCGCCCTGGCTCCCGTCGCCGGGCTCGGCATCCTCGGCGTCGAGCTGTTCTTCATCATCAGCGGCTTCGTCATCCTCATGAGCGTGTGGGGGCGCGGCCTCGGCGCGTTCGCCCGCTCCCGGCTCGTCCGCCTCTATCCCGCCTACTGGCTCAGCCTGGCCGCCATCGCAGCCCTCTACGGCCTCACCGGCGCCAAGGCGCTCGACCCAAAACTTTCCCCAGGTGAATATCTGCTGAACGCCACCATGTTCCAGCGGCTGTTCAAGGTCACCGACGCCAGCGGCGTCTACTGGTCGCTCTGGGCCGAGCTCCGCTTCTACCTGCTGATCGCCATCCTCGTGATCATCGGCGTCACGCGCGGGCGCGTCCTGACCTTCTGCGGCATCTGGCTCGCCGCCGCCCTCGGCGTCAAACTGCTCGAAGAGAACGAGATCTTCGACAACGACGTCATCCGCGAGATCGTCATGCCCGACTACGCCGGTTACTTCGTCGCCGGCATGGCCCTCTATCTCGTCCACAAGCACCGCGGCGGCTGGCTGCCCTGGCTCTACATCGCCGTCTCCTACGGCCTTTCCCTCCATTCGGCACTCGGCCGCGTGGACCGCCGCATCGAGGCCGCGGGGTTCAAGAACATGCCCGTCACCGACCTCGGCGTGATCATCACCCTGACGCTGATCTTCGCCGTGATGGCCCTCATGGCGCTCGGAATGCTGCGCATGCGATCCTCCCGGACGCTCACCGCGCTCGGCGGCACCACATACCCGCTTTACCTCTTCCATAGCGTCATCGCGGTGGCCCTCATCCCGCTGCTCACCGGCAACCTGCCGCCCTGGGCCGTCGCCACGATCACGACATTGGTGTCGATTCTCGTGTCGTATCTCGTCTACTCCTTTGCCGAACGCCCCATCCAGCGGCTACTCAAGCCCCGCAGACCCACACAAAGCCCATCAGCTCCCGCCGTACAGATGGAAAAGACGTCGGTGCCATAACTCTGTGGCCCTGGGGCACTGTGAAGGGCATAGGCTCGGGCATATAAACGGCGGATAGACAGACCCGGACGAACAGAGGGTGTTGCATGACGGTGCGTCGGGTGATGGGCATCGAGACCGAGTACGGCATCTCCGTACCCGGCCAGCCAGGCGCCAACGCGATGGTGACCTCCTCACAGGTCGTGAACGCCTACCTGGCCGCCTCGGCGGCCCGCGCGCGCAGAGCACGATGGGACTTCGAGGAGGAGAACCCGCTCCGCGACGCGCGCGGCTTCGACCTGGCCAGGGAAGTGGCCGACTCCAGCCAGCTCACCGACGAGGATCTCGGCCTGGCCAACGTCATCCTCACCAACGGAGCCAGGCTCTACGTCGACCACGCCCATCCCGAATACAGCGCGCCCGAATGCACCAACCCCCGGGCAGCCGTGATCTGGGACAAAGCCGGCGAACGAGTGATGTACGACGCCGCCACCCGCGCGTCCGCCATCCCCTCCAACGCCCCCATCCAGCTCTACAAGAACAACACCGACGCCAAGGGCGCCTCCTACGGGTGCCACGAGAACTACCTGATGCGGCGCGCCACCCCCTTCGCCGACATCGTCAGGCACCTCACCCCCTTCTTCGTCTCCCGGCAGGTCGTCGTCGGCGCCGGCAAGGTCGGCATCGGCCAGGACTCCCGCGGCGAAGGCTTCCAGATCAGCCAGCGCGCCGACTTCTTCGAGGTCGAGGTCGGCCTGGAGACCACGCTGAAGCGGCCCATCATCAACACCCGCGACGAACCGCACGCGGACCCCGAGAAGTACCGCCGCCTCCACGTGATCATCGGCGACGCCAACATGTCCGAGATCTCCACGTATCTGAAACTCGGCACCACGGCCCTCGTCCTCGCGATGATCGAGGAAGGCTTCCTGACCCGCGACCTCGCCGTCGAGAACCCGGTGCAGGCCCTGCGGGCCGTCTCGCACGACCCCAGCTGCCGCTACGAGATCACCATGCGCGACGGCCGCAAACTCACCGCCGTGCAGCTGCAGATGGAATACCTCGAACAGGCCCGCAAGTATGTCGAAGAGCGCGGCACCGCCCAGGACGAGATGAACAAGGACATCCTCGACCGCTGGGAGTCCGTCCTCACCCGCCTCGCCGAAGACCCCATGCAGCTCTCCCGCGAGCTTGACTGGGTCGCCAAGCTCGAACTCCTCGAGGGCTACCGCAGCCGCGACGGCCTCGCCTGGTCCCACCCCCGCCTGCAGCTCGTCGACCTGCAGTACTCCGACATCCGGCCCGACCGGGGCCTCTACAATCGCCTCGTCGCCCGCGGACGCATGCAACGGCTGGTCAGCGAGGAGGAGGTCCAGCGCGCCGTCGAGAACCCGCCCACCGACACCCGCGCCTACTTCCGCGGACGCTGCCTGCGCCAGTACAGCGAATCCGTCGCCGCCGCCTCCTGGGACTCCGTCATCTTCGACATCCCCGGCCGCGAATCACTCCAGCGCGTCCCCACCCTCGAACCGCTGCGCGGCACCAAGGCGCACGTCGGCGAGCTCTTCGACCGCTGCGAGACCGCCGCCGACCTCGTCTCCGCGCTCACCGGCGGCGAATGACCACCTGACGCCACGGGACCGGCCCCTCCTCAGAGGAGGCCGATCCCCAGCATGAGCGTGCCCGCCGCCAGGCACACGCCGCCCGCCACCGTCAGGTGGATCAGCTTGTTCGGTTTCGTGTCGCTCGGGCGCACCACCGACAGGAAGAAGCCCAGGGGCATCAGGATCGGGGCCGCCACGATCAGCGTCCGCGTGACCGCCTTCAGCGCGTCCGGCAGGCCCGACTGGTCCACGTACACCATCGCCACCAGCGCGAACAGCACCAGCACGCCCGCATGCGCGTGACCCGCCCGCCACAGGCCGCGGCGGACCGGGTTGTCCAGGTAGCCCGGGACGTTCTTCATCAGGAACGACAGCAGCGTCACGCCGCCGTAGGCCACTCCGGGGACTGTGATGAGGAGCACACCCGCCGTGCTCAGGGACGAAGGGGACATCTGAACCTCCTGTAGGTACGGGGGTTCATTGTTAGATAGGAATGCTATCTAGTCAAGCGGGCAAGATCGCTGGGCGATCGGCGCGAAATGTCGGCTCGTTCGGGGAAGATATGCCTAGAGGCAGTCCCCCAAGCGGAGGTAGGACATGGCAACCAAGGACACCGGTGGTCAGAAGCAGACCGGGCGGCGCGAGTCCGAAGTCGAGGAGACCGAGGCGTCGGCAGCGCCGGACGTCCAGGAGCGGCAGGAGAAGCTCACGGACGACGTCGATGCGATTCTGGATGAGATCGACGAAGTTCTCGAAGAGAACGCAGAGGAATTTGTCAGGTCGTACGTGCAGAAGGGCGGACAGTAGAGGATAAATCCGGCATCGAGGAAGCGGGTGGAGGTGCCGGACGGGTTCAGGAGGTGCCCGGACTGCGGGGCGGGAAAGCGGTCCCGGAGTTCGGGTGCGGCAAGCGGATGGGGCGCGCATGCTCGCCCGTCAGGGCGGGCTCTGCGCCGTCTGCCGGATGCCGCGGTTCGCGATGAGAGGCCGGAGGAGCTGCGGCCGGAGTTCTGCCGGGTGGTGACCCCGGTGGGGTGAGGGTCAGCCCTCGGGCATGGTGTATTCGACTGCCACGCCGATGAGGCGGACGGGGTGGGCGAGGTCGTGGCGGTCGAGGATGTCGAGGGCCGTCCGGGTGATGAGGGCCGCGTCGGTGGTGGGGGCGGGCAGTTTCGACTGGCGGGTGCGGGTCAGGAACGGCGTGGTGCGGAGCTTGACGGAGACGCGGGTGATCTCGCGGCCGGCGTCGACGGCGTCCCGGGTGACGTGTTCGGCGAGGGCGGTGAGGTGGCGGGCGAGCTCGGCCCTGTCGGTGAGGTCGCGGGGGAAGGTGGTCTCGCGGCTGTGGCCGCGGGCGACCCAGGGCGTGGTGACGACCTCGGCCTCGCCCTTGCCGAGGGCGAGGTAGCGGTACCAGGGGCCGTTGGTGGGGCCGAAGTGGCGGGCCAGGTCGGCGGGGTCGGCGGCGGCGAGGTCGGCGACGGTGTGCAGCCCGAGGGCGGCCAGTTTCTTGGAGATCCTGGCGCCGATGCCCCACAGCGCGTCGGTGGGGCGGTGGTTCATGGTCTCGGCCCAGGTCTCGGTGGTGAGGCGGTGGACGCCTGCGGGCTTGGCGAAGGCGGAGGCGAGTTTGGCCTGGTGCTTGTTGTCGCCGATGCCGATGGAGCAGTCGAGGCGGGTGCGGGTGCGTACGGCGTGCTGGAGGTCGGCGGCGAGGGCCTCCGGGTCGTCGGTGGTGGCGCCGAGGAAGGCTTCGTCCCAGCCCCACACCTCGACGAGGACGGGGAATTCGCGCAGGACGGCCATGACGCGCTCTGAGGCGGCTTCGTAGGCGGGCGGGTCGCTGGGCAGGAAGACGGCGTCGGGACAGCGCTTGAGGGCGGTGCGGAGCGGCATGCCGGAGTGGATGCCGTGCTCGCGGGCTTCGTAGGTGGCGGTGGCGGCCACGGTGCGGGGCTGGGTGGGGTCGCCCGTGCCGCCGACGACGACGGGCCTGCCGCGGAGTTCGGGGTGCCGGAGGAGCTCGACGGCGGCGATGAACTGGTCGAGGTCGAGGTGCAGGATCCAGTTCCTGGTGGCCATGTGTCCAGTATGGCGGGGGTCTCACCCGGTGGTGAGGAGGGTGCCGTCGCGGTAGAGGAGGGCGCGGCGGGGGGTGGCCCAGGCGGGGGTGCCGAGAGACGGCTCTTCGCCCTCGGGGACGACGGTCTGGACGAGGGCGCCGGGGGTCTCGAGGGTGACGAGGGTGTGGGTGCCCAGGTTCTCCAGGACGGTGACGACGCCGGGGAAGGCGTCGGGGCGCTCGGCGGGGGAGAGGGTCATGTACTCGGGGCGTACGCCGTAGGTGAGGTGGTCGCCGGGGGCGACGCCGTCGGGGAGGGGGAGGGTGGCGCCGGCGACGTGGAGTGCGGTGGCGGTGGCGCGGGCGGGCAGGAGGTTCATGGGGGTGGAGCCGATGAAGGAGGCGACGAAGGTCGTGGCGGGGCGGTGGAAGATCTCGGCGGGGGTGGCGACCTGGACCATGCGGCCGTGGGACATGACGGCGATGCGGTCGGCGAGTGCGAGGGCTTCCGCTTGGTCGTGGGTGACGAAGACGGTGGTGACGGCGAGTTCGCGCTGAAGCCGCTTGAGGAAGGTGCGGGCTTCGAGGCGCAGCCGGGCGTCGAGGTTGGACAGGGGCTCGTCGAAGAGGAAGGCGGCGGGGTGGCAGGCGATGGCGCGGGCGAGCGCGACGCGTTGTTGCTGGCCGCCGGAGAGTTCGGCGGGGCGGCGGTGGAGGAGCTCGGTGAGGCTGAGGCGGGCGGCGACGTCGGCGGCCTTGGTGGCGCGTTCGGCGCGGGGGACCTTCTTGATGCGCAGGGGGTAGGCGATGTTGGCGGTGACGTCCATGTGGGGGAAGATCGCGTAGTCCTGGAAGACCATGGCGACGTCGCGGCCTCCCGGGGGGAGGCCGGTGACGTCCCTGCCGTCGATGTGGACGGTGCCGCCGCTGGGGGTCTCCAGTCCGGCGATGGTGCGCAGGAGAGTGGTCTTGCCGCAGCCGGAGGGGCCGAGGAGGGCGAAGAATTCGCCGTCGGCGATGGTGAGGTGGATGTCGTCGAGGGCGTGGACCCCGCCAGGGAAGATCTTGGTGAGGGCGTGCAGGGTGATCACCGTTTGATTCCTCCGTGGAAGCGGAAGCCGTAGCGCTGAGAGACGAACAGGTACATGGCGACGACGGGGAGGGAGTAGAGCAGGGAGAAGGTGGAGATGAGGTCGAGCCTGGGCGCGCCGCCTTCGGTGTAGAGGGTGTAGAGGATGACGGAGCCGGGAGCCTTCTCGGGGTCTCTGAGCAGGATGAACTGGAATAGGAAGCCGCCCCAGACGCTGGCGAGCGCCCAGACGGCGATGGTGGCCAGGCCCGGCCTGACGAGGGGGACCACGATGTGGCGGAGGATCTGCAGGGGCGTGGCGCCGAAGACGCGGGCGGACTCCTCGTAGGAGGTGGGGGTGTCGTCCATGAAGTCCTTGAGGATGAAGATGGCGGCGGGCAGGAGGCCGCCGGAGACGACGAGGACGACGCCGAGGTGGGTGTCGATCAGGTCGAGACGGGTGGCGAGCTCGAAGATGGGCACCATGGCGGCGGTGCCGGTGACCACGGACGACAGCAGGAGGAGCAGGTAGAGCAGGGCGTCACGGCCGGGCACGCGGACGCGGGAGAGCGCGTAGGCGGCGAGCGCGGCGAGGACGACGACGAGGGCCGCGGCGCCTCCGCCCTGGATGAGGGAGTTGCGGATGGAGCCGAGGGCGTAGGGGTTGTCGAGGATGGCGGAGAAGTTGCGGAGGGTGAACTCGGGGATGGAGGTGGTGATGGCAGGGGTGCCGTCGAAGGGGGCGCTGGCCAGCCAGAGCATGGGCAGGGTGAAGAAGGCCAGGACGACGGCGATGAAGACGGTGGCGGCGAGCCTGCCGACGGTGTGGCGGATCATGCGGGTGGGCCTCCGGCGGCGACGACTTCCTCGTGGCGGCGCCGGCCGCGCAGGAGCCGCAGGTAGGCCAGGGCGAAGACGAGGTTGATGAGCAGGATGAGGAAGGAGATGGCGGCTCCGGCACCGAGCTGGCCGTCCCTGAGGGCGACGCGGTAGACGTACACGGGCAGGATCTCCGAGCGGCCTTCCGGGCCGCCGCCGGTGAGGACGAACGGCGTGAAGTCGTTGAACGTCCACAGGCTGATGAGCAGGAGGTTCGTCAGGATGTGGCGGCGGATGAGGGGCAGGACGACGTCGCGGAGCTGCTGCAGGACGCCCGCGCCCGCGAGGCGGGCGGTCTCGAGGTGGGAGGGCGGCACGTTCTCCAGAGCGGCGGAGTAGAGCATCATGCTGAACGCGGTGCCGCGCCACACGTTGAAGATGATGATCGACAGCAGCGGGTGGTCGAGGAGCCAGGCGAAGCCGGGGGTGTGCAGGAGGGCGTTGAGGGTGCCGTCGTCGCGGTCGAGCAGGGCGAACCAGAGGAAGCCGACGACGGTGCTGGGCAGGATCCACGACAGCAGGACGACGCCTTCGACGGCGCGGCGCAGGGTGCCGGCGCGGGTGCGCAGGATCCAGGCGAGGGTGAAGCCGAGGCCGGCCTGGCCGAGGATGGCGGAGCCGCCGACGTACAGGACGGTGAGCCACAGTGAGGACAGGAAGCGGGGGTCGGTGAGGGCGCCGGTGTAGTTGTCGATGCCGACGAGCTGGGGGTCGGCGGCGGCCAGGCCGGTGAGGCGGTAGTCGGTGAGGCCGAGGTAGATGGTCCACAGGGCGGGGAAGACGAGGAAGACGGCGATGAGGGCGAGGGCGGGCAGGACGAACGCGATCGCCCTGCCCTTGCCGAGCCCGGCGGCGTCAGCCGCTGATGTTGGCCGCGCCACCGACGATTTCCTCGAGCGTGCTCTGGTAGGCGGTGGCGGCCTCGTCGGCGGTCTTGCCGCTGACGACGGCGGCGGTGGCCTCCTGCAGGGCGGTGGACACCTGCGGGTAGACGGCGACGCCCGGCCGGTAGGCGGTCAGGGGGAGCACCTCGTCGGCGATGTACTTGAGCATGGGGTCGGCGGTGAGCACCTCGTCGTTGACGTCGGTGCGGGCGCTGATGCGGACCTGCCCGGCGAGCTGTGACTTGGTGGCGGCGGCGGAGTGCATGAAGGCCAGCAGGTCCCAGGCGAGCCTGGGGTTCTTGGAGAACGGGTTGAGCACGCGTACGGCGCCGCCTGACATGCTGACGAAGTCCTGCCCGCGGATGCCGGCGCCGGGCTGTCTGGCGGGGATCCTGGCGTAGCCGACGGCCTGGTCACGGTCCTTCATGGGGGCGACGCCGGCCTGGGGTTCGATGACGGAGCGCCAGAAGTAGTCGCTCTCGGCGAGGATGCCGATCCTGCCTTCGGCGAACTGGGCGAAGGACTTGTCGCGGCCCTTGGCCTCCTGCTGCAGTCTGGGGTCGCCGAGGCCGCTGCCGCCGTAGATCTGCTGGTAGAGGCCGAGCGCGTGCTTCATGGGCTGGGAGGCGCCGGTCCACTTGCCGGTGGTGTAGATCTCGGCTCCCGCGCCGGCGAGGAGGGGGAGGAGGCCCTGCATGGTGGTGGCCTCGCCCATGGCGGTGCCGGCGTTGAGCTGGATGGGGACGGGGACGCCCGCGGCCTTGAGCTTCGTGCCGGCGTCGATGATGTCCTGCCAGCTCGCGGGCTGCCAGGGGTCGGGCAGCCCGGCCCTGGCGAACAGGGTCTTGTTGTAGAACAGGACGCGGCCGTCGGTGCCCTGGGGCAGGCCGTACTTCTTGCCGTCGAAGATGCCGAGGCCCTGCACGGCCTGGGGGATCTGGGCCCAGCCCTCCCACTGCTCGACGGTGGCGCCGCCGACCTCGGTGAGGGGCTTGATGTAGCCGGCCTGGGCGAACTCGCCGACCCAGATGCCGTCGAGGTCGATCACGTCGGCGCCGGTCCTGGACTTGAGGTCGAGTGCGATCTTGGTCTTGTACTGTTCGTCGTCGACGCCGCTGGGCTGGAACAGGACCTTGACATTGGGGTGGGTCTTCTCGAACTCGGGGATCACCCACTGCTTGATCCACTGGGCGGTCTCGGAGTTCTTGCCGCCTTCGATGGAGTTGGCGGCGATGGTGAGGGTGGTGCTGCCCTCGTCGGAGCCGCCGCCGGTGCCGCAGGAGGTGAGGGCGAGTGCGGCGATGATCCCGATCAGCGCGGGTCGGCTGGGGAGTCGCATTGTCGGCCTCCTGTTCAGGACGTGCAGACATACCGACAGTCGCATGGGCGCCGACGGCCGTAAAGAAACGATCTGAACACGGACCTTTGGCGCGCGAAGGGGCTTATAGGGCCTTTCACGCGAGCTGTGGCGGGTGGTTCGCCGTGAGCTGATCGTGGGAAGTGCAGACAGCAACCCAACATGAGTAGGGTCGCCCTAGGAACACTGAACGTTTGGAGGGAGTCGCGTGGCATCGCACAGGGATCTGCCCGTCGGCTTGGTGAACCAGCTCTTCCAGAACACCGGAAGTTCCTCGTTCACAGAGTTTGTCGGCTCGTACGCGCCTGAGTTGCTACCGCGGCGGGGTGAGGTGCTGGCCACGCCGATCGGTGACCAGGTTCCGCACGCGACCACGATCGTGGCCGCCACCTTCGCCGGCGGGGTCGTCATGGCGGGTGACAGGCGGGCGACCTCGGGCAACATCATCTCGCAGCGTGACGTGCAGAAGGTGTTCCGCGCCGACGACTACTCGTGCATGGGCATCGCGGGCACGGCCAGCACGGGCATCGAGTTCGCCCGGCTCTACCGGGTGGAGCTGGAGCACTACGAGAAGGTCGAGGGCCGCTCCATGTCGGTCCAGGGCAAGGCCAACCGGCTCGCGACCATGATCAGGGGCAACCTCGCCATGGCGATGCAGGGGCTGGTGGTGGTGCCGCTGTTCGCCGCCTACGACCCAGACAAGGACGAGGGGCGCATCTTCAGCTACGACGTGGCGGGCGGGCCGTACGAGCGGGAGAGGTTCGACGCGATCGGGTCCGGCTCGATCTTCGCGCGCGGGTCGCTGAAGAAGCTCTACCGCGACGGGTCGTCGGCCGACGACATGGTGATGACGCTGATCCAGGCGCTGTACGACGCAGCCGACGACGACTCGGCGACCGGCGGGCCCGACGTGACGAGGAAGATCTGGCCCATCGTGTCGGTGATCGACGCCGACGGGTTCCGCCGCCTGTCGGATGAGGAGGTCTCGGGCTACGTCCAGCAGATGCTCGACGCCCGCCTGATCTCGCCCGACGGCCCCATCGCCCCGCTGCGCTAGAAAGGACCTCCACACGTGTCCATGCCTTTCGGATATGCGTCCCCCGAGCAGATCATGCGGGACAAGGCCGACTACGCGCGCAAGGGCATCGCGCGGGGCCGTTCCGTCGTCGTGCTGCAGTACGTGGACGGCATCCTGTTCGTCGCGCCCAACCCGTCCCGGGCGCTGCACAAGATCAGCGAGATCTACGACCGCATCGGGTTCGCGGCCGTGGGCCGTTACAACGAGTTCGAGGAGCTGCGGCTCGGCGGCATCCGCTACGCCGACATCAACGGCTACACCTACGACCGCTCCGACGTGACCGGCCGCGGCCTGGCCAACCTGTACGCCTCCAACCTGGGGCGCATCTTCACCGAGTCGATCAAGTCGCTGGAGGTGGAGGTCGTCGTCGCCGAGGTGGGCGACACCAAGGAGGGCGACGCCATCTACCGGCTGACCTTCGACGGGTCGGTCTTCGACGAGCACGGCTTCGCCGCCATGGGCGGCCAGGCCGAGGCGGTCTCCACCCGGCTGAAGGAGCGCTACCGCGAGTCGATGTCGCTGGCCGACGCGCTGGAGGTGGCGCTGATGGCGCTGACCGAGCCGGGCGGGGAGCGGCCGCCGGTGGGGCAGCTCGAGGTGGCGGTGCTCGACCGCAACCGGGAGCACCGCAAGTTCCTCCGGCTGACGGGGGCGCGGCTGGAGCGGCTGCTGGCCCAGACCAGCAACCCGCCCTCTGCGCCTGCCACGCCACCCGCAACGCCGCCCGCCACGCCGCCTCAGGGCTCCGGTGACACGCCGCCGCCCACGGGGCCCGAGGGGGACGTGGACGACGGCTCCTCGCCGCTGTAGGGCGGGCACAGGACGTCACGACGGGGACCGCCACGGCGGTCCCCGTCGCCGTATGGAGCCGAGCCCGAGAGTGAGGGCCGGTGTGACCTGTTTCACTCGCGCCTGCCCGAACCACTCCCGTTGATCGCGGATCTCATGATCCGTGAACACTCCCTTGCGTGGCCTTCTCGCGGCGGGCGCCGCGACGGCCGTGATGCTCACCTCCGGCGTGGCCGCCGAGGCCGCCACCGCGTTCCCCAGGTACAAGGCGCCGAAGATCTTCGGCACCACGTTCCAGGCGGACCCGAAGCACGACTTCACCAAGCGCATCCACTCCCGCCACGACGGCATCCTGCGCGGCTGGTTCACCTACGTGCGGGGCGGCGTGGCCGAGTACGAGCCGATCAGGTGGAAGAAGGGCACCCACACCGAGGGGCACTTCGAGGGCCCGCCCGAGGGTGACGTCATGGCGTACGCCTCGCCCGTCGCCACGGACGTGATCTTCCTGTCGGCGTACGGCTGCAAGCCGTCCGGCGGGAACCTGACCGTCAGCCGCAAGACGGGCCTGGGCGCCAAGCGCTGCTCCAGGGCGACGCTGATCAAGCGGCACGGCAAGGCGGGCCACCCGGCCCTCATCACCGTCCACAAGGGCAAGATCGTCCAGGTTCAGGAGATCTACACCCCCTGACGAGGCACGCCGCGGCACCCGCGCCCCGTGGGGGCGGGCACGGGGGCCGAAGCGGGGCGAAAGCGGTCATCGGCGACCCCGGAGGGAAAACACCTGCGAAGATCTCTCCCGCTTGCCGATCCGTGGGCATAGTGTGAGGTGATGGATCGTCGCATCTTCGGGCTGGAGAACGAGTACGGCGTGACCTGCACGTTCAGGGGCCAGCGCAGGTTGTCCCCGGACGAGGTCGCGCGCTACCTGTTCCGGCGAGTCGTGTCCTGGGGCCGATCGAGCAACGTCTTCCTCCGCAACGGCGCACGTCTGTATCTGGACGTGGGCAGCCATCCTGAATACGCAACACCCGAGTGTGACAACGTCATCGAGCTCGTCACCCACGACAAGGCGGGCGAGCGCATCCTTGAGGGCCTGCTCGTGGACGCCGAGAAGCGGCTGCGCGAGGAGGGCATCGCGGGTGACATCTACCTGTTCAAGAACAACACCGACTCGGCCGGCAACTCCTACGGCTGCCACGAGAACTACCTGGTCGGCCGGCACGGGGAGTTCGGCCGGCTGGCCGACGTGCTGATCCCGTTCCTGGTGACGCGGCAGATCGTGTGCGGGGCGGGCAAGGTGCTGCAGACCCCGCGCGGCGCGGTGTACTGCGTCTCGCAGCGGGCCGAGCACATCTGGGAGGGCGTCTCCAGCGCCACCACCCGGTCCCGGCCGATCATCAACACCCGCGACGAGCCGCACGCCGACGCCGAGCGGTTCCGCCGCCTGCACGTCATCGTCGGCGACTCGAACATGAGCGAGACCACGATGCTGCTCAAGGTCGGCGCCACCGACCTGGTGCTGCGCATGATCGAGTCGGGCACGGTGATGCGCGACCTGTCGCTGGAGAACCCGATCCGGGCGATCCGCGAGGTCTCCCACGACATGACCGGGCGGCGGCGGGTGCGGCTGGCCAACGGCCGCGAGGCCTCCAGCCTGGAGATCCAGCAGGAGTACCTGTCGAAGGCGAAGGACTTCGTCGACCGCCGCGGCGGCGACGAGATCGCGCACCGGGTGCTGGAGCTGTGGGAGCGCACGCTGCGCGCGGTCGACACGGGCAACCTCGACCTGGTCTCGCGGGAGATCGACTGGGTGACGAAGTACCAGCTCATCGAGCGCTACCGGAAGAAGTACGACCTGCCGCTGTCCTCGCCGCGGGTGGCGCAGCTCGACCTGGCCTACCACGACGTGCACCGCAGGCGCGGCCTGTACTACCTGCTGCAGAAGCGCGGCTCGGTGGAGCGGGTGGCCTCCGACCTGAAGATCTTCGAGGCCAAGTCGGTGCCGCCGCAGACGACCAGGGCGCGGCTGCGCGGTGAGTTCATCCGCAAGGCGCAGGAGAAGCGGCGCGACTTCACCGTCGACTGGGTGCACCTGAAGCTGAACGACCAGGCGCAGCGCACGGTGCTGTGCAAGGACCCGTTCCGCAGCGTGGACGAGCGGGTGGACAAGCTGATCGCCGGCATGTGAGAGGGGACGGCGGCGGGCGCGCGGCCGGGTGGCGGCCGGGCCGCGGATCGCCGCAGGGTCCGGCCGGGGCGGGGTAGCGCGGAACGTGGGGCTCCGTTTACCTCGGCCCTACCGGCATGTCGGGTAGTGTGGCGCGAATCTGACGTCTTTCCGAGGGAAATCCATGCGCCGCGCTCTGGCCGTACTGGCCGCCGTGCCATTGACCTTGTTCGCCGCAGCGTGCGGCTCCGACAACGGCGCCACCCCGGGCGCCACGACGAGCGCCACCGCGAACGCCACCGCGAGCACCGCCGCCGGCGCGCCGTCGGGGGTCAAGGTCGCCGGGAACGTGGGCGCCAAGCCCACGGTGACCTTCCCCTCCGGCACGCCCGCCACGAAGTCGTCCTACGAGGTGATCCAGCCGGGCACCGGCGCCGGCGTCAAGGCCGGCGACCGCGTGATCGTCAACCTGACCGTCTACAACTGGGACGGCAAGGGCAACGCCGTCGCGGGCTCCTCCTACGACACCAAGGCGCCGGAGACGATCGCGGTCAACGAGCAGCTGCCGCAGGTGCTGCAGGAGGGCTTCACCAAGGTCAAGCACGGCGGCCGGCTGCTGGCCGTGCTGGCCAACGACTCCGCCGTCCAGCAGCAGGCGACGACGCCGGCCGAGCCGACCAAGGTGTTCGTGTTCGACGTGGTCGGCACCCAGCCGGCGGCGCTGAAGGCCGCCACCGGCAAGGAGACCGGGGAGTCGATCAAGGGCGTCAAGGTGGACAACCCCGGCGGCGAGAAGGCGCCCACGCTGACCACGAAGACGGACGAGAAGGCGCCCAAGGACCTCGTCGTCAAGACGATCATCCAGGGCACCGGCGCGAAGGCGCAGGCCAACCAGACGCTCGTGGTCCACTACACCGGCAAGATCTGGGGCAGCGACCAGCAGTTCGACTCCAGCTGGGAGCGGGGCCAGGCGGCCGAGTTCCCGCTCGCGCAGGTCATCCAGGGCTGGCAGAAGGGCCTGGCCGGGGTGCCGGTCGGCAGCCGCGTCGTGATGAGCATCCCGCCGGACCTAGGGTACGGCAGCCAGGCGCAGCAGGGCATTCCCGCCAACAGCACGCTGGTGTTCGTGGTGGACGTCCTGGCCGCCTACTGACGCGACCGCGGGCCGCCCGCCGGCAAGCCGGGGGCGGCCCGCGAACCGCCCGTCAGCCGGCCGGCACCGGCATGCTGACGGGCGGCCTCCTGTCGCGGTAGCATCGCGAGCCCGGCGGCGCGCCCCCTCGCGGGCGATCCGCCGGGCCGTCGCGTGCTGGGAGGACCGATGCGCCGTGCCGCCGCGTCACTGCTGCTGGCGCCCCTGCTGCTGGCCGGATGCACGGGCGAGGCGGCCGGGGAGCTGGACCTGAGGGTGGGCGGCGCGTTCGGCGCCCGCCCGACGATCGACTTCCCCGACGGCAGGCCGGCGGCCGGGCTGCAGGTGGACGAGCTGGCCACGGGCAAGGGCGAGCGGCTCGGCGCGGACGACGTGGCGATCGTCCAGTACACCGCGCACGTGTGGGACGGCCGGGGCAACCGCCTGGTGGACTCCAGCTTCAACCGGGGCACCCCGGCGGCGTTCCCCGTCGGGGAGCTGCTGCCCGGCCTGGAGCGGGCGCTGAAGGGCCGCAGGGTGGGCAGCCGCGTGATCGCCGCGATCCCGCCGCAGGACGGGTTCGGCGCGAACCCGCCGCAGGGCGTGGCCGCCGGCGAGGAGCTGTTCTACGTCGTCGACATCCTCGGCGCGCACCCCAGGGGCGCCTCGGTCGAGTCGCAGGGCGGCACGCTGGCCGGGGTGAGGGTGGGCGGCGGCGCCAGGCCGGCGCTGGCCGTGCCCGCCGGCCCGCCGCCGGCCAGGTTCGCGGCCAAGGTGCTGGCCAGGGGAGAGGGGCCCGCGGCGCGGCCGGGGCGGCTCGTGGTCGTCCAGTACGAGGCCGCCGTCTGGAGCCGCCGCCGGGTCTTCGAGGCGACCTGGGCGAGCGGCGGGCCGAAGGCGTTCAAGCTGGGCGACGGCAGCGTGATCAGGGCCTGGGACAAGGCGCTGGCGGGCGTGCCCGCCGGCAGCCGCGTGCTGATGATCGTCCCGCCCGCCGACGGGTACGGCCGCGCCGGCAATCCGGCGTACGGGATCAAGGGCTCCGACACGCTCGTCTTCGTGGTGGATCTCATCGCCGCCTACTGAGGCAGGACGGCCCGGGGCGGCGGAGGCGGGCCGCGCCCGCACGTACGCACGGGTGGAGCGGAAGCCTTCCGCGTACGCACGCGTGGAGCCGAAGCCCTCCGCAGCCCTCCGCGTACGCACGCCTGGAGCGGAAGCTTTCGTAGACTCCCGCTGTGAGTAGCGACGACCTCGAGGCGCTGGCCCTGTTGCACGACCCCGTCCGCCGCAGCCTGTACGACGTCGTCGCCTCCCGGGGCGGCGACGTCGGCCGGGGGGAGGCCGCCGAGGCGGCGGGCGTGTCCAGGACGCTGGCCGGGCACCACCTCGACAAACTGGTGGAGGCGGGGCTGCTGGAGAGCGGGTTCCGCCGGCAGGAGAAGAAGGGGCCGGGCAGCGGCCGCCCGGCGAAGGTCTACCGCCGGGCCAGGGGCGAGCGGTCGGTGAGCCTGCCGCCGCGCGACTACGCCACGCTCGCCTCGGTGCTGGCCGACGTGGTGGAGGTGCTCGGCGCCGAGGAGCGGGCCGAGGAGGTGGCGCGCGGCGCGGGCGCCAGGATCGCCAGGGGCCGCCGGGGCGAGCCGGCCGAGCGGGTGCTGGGCGAGCGCGGCTACGAGCCGTACGCCGAGGGCGGGAAGGTACGGCTGCGCAACTGCCCGTTCCACGCGCTGGCCGAGGAGCAGCCGCTGCTGGTGTGCTCCATGAACCTGGCCCTGTGCCAGGGGCTGCTGGAGGGGCTCGGCGACGATCCCGGGCGGGCGGCGCTGGATCCGCGGCCGGGGGAGTGCTGCGTCTCTCTCGAGCCCTCTCTAAAGCAAACGGATATTGACATAGAAAGCGAGTGATGGTGTGCTGGCTCCCATGAACCCGCCACCCATGCATCTCGCCGAGCTCAACATCGCCCACCTGCGCGCGCCCATCGACAGTGCCGAGCTCGCCGAGTTCGTCGCCCTGCTGGAGCCCATCAACGCCGTCGCCGACACGGCGCCGGGGTTCGTGTGGCGGCTCAAGGAGAGCGAGACCGACCCCACCGCCACCGTCGTGCACGACTACGGCGACCACCTGCTGATGAACTTCTCGGTGTGGGAGTCGCTGGAGACCCTGTGGAACTACGCCTACCGCAGCGAGCACCTGGCCGTGCTGCGGCGGCGCAGGGAGTGGTTCCTGCGCATGATGGAGCCGTACATGGTGCTGTGGTGGGTGCCCGCCGGGCAGATCCCCACCCTGGCGGAGGGGATGCGGCGGCTGGAACGCCTCAGGAGCGAGGGGCCCAGCCCCGAGGCGTTCACGTTCAAGGACTCCTACGACAGCAGCGAGGCCGTCAGCCTGCCCGCCGCCGCCGAGGCCAGGAAGTAGGCCAGGTCCTCCTCCAGGCCCCGGCCCATCGTCGACAGCCGCACCGGCGAGGCCTCCAGCGCCTCGCGCAGGCCGTCCACGGGGACGGGGACCAGCCGGTGCCGTACGGCCAGCAGCTCGGCCTGGTCCCTGACCCGCACCCCGAACTCGCCCGGCAGCTCAGGCACCGGCACCTGCGCGGGCGACAGCGCGACCCGGCCGTAGGCGGTCAGCGAGTGGTGCGAGACGCCGTAGTGGCGCTCGCGCCGGTCGCCCTCGCTGACCCGCAGCGCCGCCACCGGCAGCCCCCGCAGCACGCCCGCCGCGTTGACCGCCTCGCCCGCCGACACCCCTGAGAAGCCCCACCGGGTGCCCGTGCCCAGGTTCCCCGGGCCCTGCGTGACGATCGCCACCTCGGCCTCCAGCACGTGCCTGGCCGCCAGCAGGCCCGTGTGCACGGTGACCGCCTCCAGGTCACCGCCGAACGACTGGCCCACCGTCACCACGCCCGCCAGCCAGCCGGCCTCCCGCAGTCGCGCCGCCGCCATCGAGAACCAGACGGGCAGCGCGCCGCCGTCCTGCATCACGTACGCCACCCGGACGCCCTGCCTGGCGGCGTACAGGCCGCACAGGATCGGCGCCAGCGCCGAGTGCAGATCGGCCACGATCACCGGCATGCCGTCGAGCGAGTCGGACTCGCGCAATCGCTCGTGGAACGGGGAATCCTGCTCGTCGGCGCCCTGCACCGTGGCCTGCAGCGGCGTGTACCTGGCCTTCACCAGGTGGCCCGGTCCCTCGGGATCTTCCGGCAAACGGTTCGGGACGGCCACCACCATGGCGTAACCTCCCGTACCGAGACCCATCGCGAGCGCGGTCGTGTTGAGCAGCACCTCATCGCCGGGTTCCGGGCGCCCCACCAACGGTGGATACGCCAGCGCCCGGCACTCCCCCTCGGGGACGGTGACGTCCAGCTCCACCGCTCCCGGCCACTCGCGTCGGATCCGTACGACCTCGCCCTTGCGCCATCTGATCACGGGGGCAGGGTAGCGTCGATGAAGGAGGAGTGAGGCAGATGTCGCGCCGGAAGACAGAACGGTTGCTCAATCTGGTGATCTGCCTGCTCGCCACCCGGCGCCCGCTGTCGGCCGAGCAGATCCGCCAGGCCGTCCCCGGATACGACCGCGATGGCGACGAGGCGTTCCAGCGCATGTTCGAGCGGGACAAGAACGAGCTGCGCGAGATCGGCATCCCGATCGACGTCGTGCGCGACCCGTGGGAGGACGAGCCGGGCTACCGGATCGAGCGGGAGTCGTACGAGCTGCCCGAGATCACCCTGGAGCCCGACGAGGCCGCCGTGCTGGGCCTGGCCGCCCAGGTGTGGCAGCGCGCCAGCCTGGCCGAGGCCGCCTCGGGGGCGCTGCTGAAGCTGCGGGCCGGCGGCGTGGCCACCGACCAGCCCGTCGGCACGGGAGCGCTGGAGCTGCGGGTGGACACCCGCGACCCGGCCTTCCCCGCGCTGTGGGACGCCGTGCGCGACCGGCGCGTGGTCCGCTTCGACTACCGCGGAGCCGGCAGCGAGACCGTCCGCAGCCGCACCGTGGAGCCGTGGGGCGTGGTCAGCCGGCGCGGCCGCTGGTACCTGGCGGGGTACGATCGCGACAGGGACGCGCCGCGCGCCTTCCGGCTCAGCCGCATCACCGGGCAGGTCGCCACGGTCGGCAAGGCGGGCGCCGTCGAGGTGCCCGAGGGCGTCGACCTGCGGGCCATGGTGGGCTTCCCCGACGAGACGACCGACGAACGGGTCGCCGTCGTCCGCGTGCGCCAGGGGGCGTGCGAGGGGCTGCGGCAGCTCGCCAGGGCCGTGCGCCCCGGCACCGGCGGGTGGGACGAGGCCGAGCTGGCCTTCACCGACCCCGAGCGGCTGGCCGGGTGGATGGCCAGCCTCGGCGCCGACGTCGAGGTGGTCCAGCCGCCGGACGCCCGCGAGGCGGTCATCAGGCGGTTGAAGGGGGCCATGGCGTGAGGGAGCGTGGCGAGCCGGCCATCGGACGCAGCAGTGGCCCGCTCACGCGGCCGGCGAAGGAGGAGACATGAGCGGGTCGGCTGACAGGCTGCCGAGGCTGCTGGCGCTGGTGCCGTACCTGATGTCCCACCCGGGGGCGCAGGTCGGCGAGGTGGCCGCGGTGTTCGGGCTGAGCGAGAAGCAGCTCATCGACGACCTGCAGCTCGTCTGGATGTGCGGGCTGCCCGGGCACACCCCCGGCGACCTCATCGACGTCTCCTGGGACGGCGGCGAGATCCTCATCGACAACGCCGACACCATCGCCAGGCCGCTGCGGCTCGGCATCGACGAGGCCAGCGCGCTGCTGGTCGCGCTGCGCATGCTGGCCGCCACCCCCGAGCTCGCCGAGGTGCCCGGCGACGCGCTGCCGCGCGTGACGGCCAAGCTGGAGCGGGCCGCGGGGGAGGGCGCCGCCACCGTCAGCACCCAGGTCGCCGTGGACGTCGACGCCGCCCCCGACGCGCTGCCCCGCGTGCGCGAGGGCCTGACCAGGGGCCGGCGGCTGTCGCTGCGCTACTACGTGCAGGGCCGCGACCAGGTGACGCCGCGCGAGGTGGACCCGATGCGGCTCGTGGTCGTGGACGGCCGCGCCTACCTGGAGGGCTGGTGCTACCGGGCCGAGGCGATGCGGCTGTTCCGGCTCGACCGGGTGCTCGGCGTGGACGTGCTCGACGTGCCCGCCGACCCGCCCGCCGAGGCCGAGCCGCGCGACGTCACCGCCGGCGTCTTCCGCCCCTCCCCGACCGACGAGCTGGTCGAGCTGGAGCTGAGCGCGGCCGGGCGGTGGGTGGCCGAGTACTACCCGTGCGAGCAGGTCACCGAGCTGGGCGAGGGGCGGCTGCGGGTGGCGCTGCGGGCGCGCGACGAGGACTGGATACTCAAGCTGGCGCTGCGCCTGGGCGACACCGGCCGGGTGGTCTCGCCGCCCGACATGGCCGAGACCGTGCGCCAGGAGGCCGAGCGGGCCCTGGCCCTGTACGCTCACCACTCATGACCTGGATCTTCCTGTCGGTGGGCCTGGGCGTGGCCGGGCTGGTCGTGCTCGGCATCGCGGGTGCCCGTGTCGTGGCCGCGGCACGTACTCTGAGAAGGGAAATCGTCGCGGCGCATGCGCAGCTTGAGCCGAGGCGGGCCAGATTGGCGGGCCAGGGGGGTGAGACCGCGCCCCAGGCAGCGTACGATCGTGGCTGAAACAGGCAACTCGCTAGAAAGGGCGTTTCATGCCGAACCTCGGAGTGCCCGAACTCCTGATCATCCTCCTGGCGCTCGTGCTGCTGTTCGGTGCCAAGAAGCTGCCTGACATGGCTCGCGGCATCGGCCGGTCGCTGCGGATCTTCAAGTCGGAGACCGCCAAGCTCCGCGATGACGACGACGAGCCCCAGCACACCGTGCAGCAGGCGCAGGCTCCGATGCAGGCCCAGCCCCAGGCTCAGCCCGTGCAGCCGCAGCCGATCCAGGCCGCCCCGGCGCCTGCCCCGGCCCCGGCCCCGGCTCCGGCGCTGTCGGCCGAGGAGCAGGCCCGCCAGCTCGAGGAGCAGGCCGCCAGGTTGCGCGCCGGCGCCGCCTCGCAGGCCGACAAGCACGCCTGATCCCCATCCCTCCTCGTCACCTGGACTGCTAGATGGCGCTGCTCAAACGGTCGAGCAATCAGGCACCCGACCCCGAGGGTCGCATGCCGCTGATGGAGCATCTGCGGGAGCTGCGCAACCGCCTGGTCATCGCGCTGGCCGCCGTGCTCGTAGGCGTCGTGGTGGGCTTCATCGTCTTCGATCCGGTGTGGGCGTTCATCAAGGAACCGTTCTGTGAGACTCCGCAGGCCGGTCAGCTCCGCCCCGGCGAGTGCACGCTCATCTTCGGCGGCATCTTCCAGTCGTTCTTCCTGACGCTGAAGGTGTCGGCGCTGGTCGGCATCGTGGTGTCCTCACCGGTCTGGCTGTACCAGATCTGGGCGTTCGTCACGCCCGCGCTCTACCGCAACGAGAAGCGGTACTCCTTCGCCTTCCTCGGGCTGGCGGTCCCGCTGTTCCTGCTCGGCACCGCGCTGGCGTACTTCATCATGGACACCAGCCTGGCGATCCTGCTGGGGTTCGCGCCGACCGACTCCGTCGCGGCCATCCAGATCGACGAGTACGTCAGCTACGTGCTCATCATGCTGGTGATCTTCGGCATCTCGTTCGAGCTGCCGCTGCTGCTGGTGTTCCTGAACATCATCGGCGTCCTGTCCCACGCCACGGTCAAGAAGCACCGCCGCACCGTCATCTTCGTCATGTTCATCTTCGGCGCGGTCATCACGCCGGGCGGAGACCCGCTGACGATGATGGCGCTGGCCATGCCGATGGTCGTGCTCTACTTCGTGGCCGAGGGCTTCATGTACCTCCGCGAGCGGCGCCTGCCGAACACGGAGAACTTCTCCCACCTGTCCGACGACGAGGCCTCGCCGCTGGCCGAGGACACCTCGCCCCTCGACGACCCCACGCCTCTCGACGAGGAGCCGCCCGCAGCGGACAAGCGTTAAGGGCATTCCGGTCGCGCGCCCCAGGCGATACATTCCGGGCGTGTCCTCCTCCCCGCAACTCGCCCTGCTCGTCAACCCCGCCGCGCGCGGCGGGCGTACGCTGCGCCTGCTCGAGCCCGTGGCGCGCCGGCTGCGTGCCGGAGGGGCCGAGCTGACGGTGATCGTCGGCGACGACGCCACCGACGCGCTGGAGCGTGCCTGCACCGCCGTGTCCGAGCGCCCCGACGCCCTGGTGGCCTTCGGCGGCGACGGCCTGGTGCACCTGGCCGTGCAGGCGGTGGCCGGCACCGACGTGCCGCTCGGCATCATCCCCGCGGGCACCGGCAACGACTTCGCCGCCGCGCTCGGCCTGCCCCGCCGCGATCTCGTGGCCGCCGCGGCCACCGTGCTGCGCATGAAGTCGCGCCGCGTCGACGCCGCCCGCATCCGCGCGGGGACGGCCGATGAGCTGTTCGCCGGGGTGGCGTGCTGCGGGTTCGACTCCCGCGTCAACGAGCGGGCCAACCGGCTCACCTGGCCGCCGGGGATGGCCCGGTACATGGTGGCCACGGCGCGGGAACTGCGCTCGTTCCGGCCGGTCCCGTTCCGCCTCACGCTGGACGGGAACGAGGTGGTCGAGCGGGAGGCCATGCTGGTGGCGGTCGCCAACACGCGCTCGTACGGGGCGGGCATGCGGGTCTGCCCCGACGCCAGGCCCGACGACGGGCTGCTGGACGTGGTGATGATCGGGGCCGTGTCCAAGGGGGAGTTCCTGCGGGTGTTCCCCGGCGTGTACCGGGGCAGGCACGTGACGCATCCGGCCGTGTCGACGTGGCGGGTGCGCGGCGTACGGGTGGAAGCCGAGGACCTGGTCGCCTACGCCGACGGCGAACGGGTGGGGGCCGTGCCGGTGGACTGCGAGGTCCGGCCGGGAGCGCTACGCGTGATCGTATGAGATCTACTTTGTAAAGGCGCCTGGCTGGGACGGCGCCACGTCCGCGCGGGACGCTCACCAGGGCGGCGAGGGCCGTAACAGCCGGGACGGACCGGAATGGCGATTTCGGTAGGCTGGCGGGTATGACAACGCCAGCGGAACGCTACGCGGCCTTCCGTCACAAGCACGGGGACGACGGGGCCGCTCTGAGATCGTTCCGAGGTCTCTACGACTTCGAGCTGGACGACTTCCAGCTGGACGCCTGCCGGGCCCTGGAGGCCGGCGACGGGGTCCTGGTGGCGGCGCCCACGGGCTCGGGCAAGACGGTCGTCGGGGAGTTCGCCGTCCACCTCGCCCTGGAGCAGGGCCGCAAGTGCTTCTACACGACGCCGATCAAGGCGCTGTCCAACCAGAAGTACAACGACCTGGTCAAGCGGTACGGCACCGCCAAGGTCGGCCTGCTGACCGGCGACAACAGCGTCAACGGCGAGGCGCCCATCGTGGTCATGACGACCGAGGTGCTGCGCAACATGCTCTACGCCGGCTCGGCGACCCTGGCCGGGCTGGGGTTCGCCGTGATGGACGAGGTGCACTACCTGGCCGACCGGTTCAGGGGCGCGGTGTGGGAAGAGGTCATCATCCACCTTCCCGACTCGGTGCGGCTGGTGGCGCTGTCGGCGACGGTGAGCAACGCCGAGGAGTTCGGCGAGTGGATGGGCGAGGTGCGCGGCGACACGACGGTGATCGTCGACGAGCACCGGCCGGTGCCGCTGTGGCAGCACATGATGGTCGGCAACCGCGTCTACGACCTGTTCATGACCGACGACCTGACGCCGCGCATCAACCCGACGCTGATGCGGGTGACGCGTGACGCCGAACGGCTGACGGCGGGGCGGGGCCGGCGGGGTTACGGCCGGCCGCAGCGCTCGCGCCCGCCGGACCGGGTGCAGGTGATCGAGAAGCTGGACGCCGAGGGGCTGCTGCCGGCGATCACGTTCATCTTCTCGCGGGCGGGCTGTGACGCGGCGGTGCAGCAGTGCCTGCACGCGGGCATCCGGCTGACCACCGACCGCGAGCGGCACGAGATCAGGCAGCTCGTGGACGAGCGCACGGCGCACCTGCCCGACGAGGACCTGGCGGTGCTGGGCTACCTGGAGTGGCGCGACTGCCTGGAGCGGGGGCTGGCGGCGCATCACGCGGGCATGCTGCCGGCGTTCAAGGAGGTCGTGGAGGAGCTGTTCACGCGCGGCCTGGTCAAGGCGGTGTTCGCCACCGAGACGCTGGCGCTGGGCATCAACATGCCGGCCCGCAGCGTGGTGATCGAGAAGCTGGACAAGTGGAACGGCGAGACCCACGCCGATCTCACGCCGGGGGAGTACACCCAGCTCACCGGCCGGGCCGGGCGGCGCGGCATCGACGTCGAGGGTCACGCGGTGGTGCTGTGGCAGCCGGGCATGGATCCGCTGTCGGTGGCGGGGCTGGCGGGCACCCGTACGTATCCGCTGCGCTCCAGCTTCCAGCCGTCGTACAACATGGCGGTCAACCTGGTCGGCCAGTTCGGCCGGGAACGCGCCAGGACGCTGCTGGAGGAGTCGTTCGCGCAGTTCCAGGCGGACCGGGCGGTCGTGGGGCTGGCCAAGCAGCTGCGCAAGCACGAGGAGGCGCTGGAGGGCTACCAGGAGGCGATGACGTGCCACCTGGGCGACTTCCCGGAGTACGCCGCGCTGCGGCGGCGGCTGTCGGACCGGGAGGCGGAGCTGTCGCGCCAGCGGGGCGCCGCGCGCCGGGCGGCGGCGGTGCGGTCGCTGGAGGCGCTGCAGCCCGGTGACGTCATCCGGGTGCCGGGCGGGCGCCGGGCGGGGCTGGCGATCGTGCTGGACCCCGGACGCAACCCGCGCGGCACCGGGCCGAGCCCGCTGGTGCTGACGATCGGCAAGCAGATCAAGAAGCTCGACCCGGCCGACTTCCCCGTCCCGGTGGAGCCGCTGGAGAAGCTGCGCATCCCGAAGAACTTCAACGGCCGCTCGCCGAAGGAGCGTGCCAACCTCGTCTCCACGCTGCTGGCCAAGATCGGTGACCGGGATCTGGGCAAGCCGGTCAGGGCGCGTGACCACACGGTGGAGGACGACGAGGTCAACGAGCTGCGCCGGCGCATCCGCCAGCATCCGTGCCACGGCTGCGACGAGCGCGAGGATCACGCCCGCTGGGCCGAGCGGTACTACAAGCTGCTGCGGGAGACCGAGGGGCTGCGGCGCAGGGTCGAGGGGCGCTCGCACGTCATCTCGCGCACGTTCGACCGCATCTGCTCGGTGCTGGAGCAGCTCGGTTACCTCGACGGCGAGGCCGTCACCGACGAGGGGCGGCGGCTGGGCCGCCTCTACACGGAGCTGGACCTGCTGACCGCGGAGTCGCTGCGCATGGGGCTGTGGGAGGAGCTCGATCCCGCGGAGCTGGCGGCGTGCGTGTCGGCGCTGGTGTTCGAGTCGCGGGCGTCCGACGACACCCGCCGCCCGAAGATCCCCGCGGGGCGGGCCCAGGACGCGCTGTCGGCGATGATCCGGCTGTGGGGCGAGCTGGAGGGCATCGAGTCCGACCACGGGCTGTCCACGATCAGGGAGCCCGATCTGGGGTTCGCGTGGGCGGCGTTCCGGTGGACGAAGGGGCACAGCCTCGACGCGGTGCTGATGGAGGGCGTCAACGGCAACGAGCTGGCGGCCGGTGACTTCGTCCGGTGGATCAAGCAGCTCATGGACCTGCTCGGCCAGCTCGGGAACGCGGCGCCGCCCGGCAGCAAGATCAAGCAGACCGCGGTGAAGGCGATGGACGCGATGCGGCGGGGTGTGGTGGCGTACTCGTCGCTCACCTGATCCGCTTCGTCGTCGAGGATGCTCCTGAGAACCAGTTCTCAGGAGCATCTTTTGTTCCGGTTTGACCTTCCTGTTGCCGTTTTACTTGTCGGCGGGCGGCTTTACGTCGCCGCCGACAGCGCCTTTCCGGCCGGGTTTTACCAGTCAAGACTGTTTGAAATCGGCGAATATCTGCTGATTTATCGCATTTCGGGTGCTAGCGTCCGATTTGTCAGTGTTCAGCCAACGGGGGAGGAATCATGGCGAACACGCAACTGTCTCAGGCCGGATACCAGCAAGGATGGGGCTGCCGTCGTAGGCGCCGCTGCTACCGCAGGTGGAACTGCTGCCACCGTCGCAGGTGGTGGGGGTGCTAGAGCGCCCCGTTGAGAGCCGGCGGCTCAGCCGCCGGCTCTCGTTGAGCGCCTCCGGCCGTGAGCTCGCGCCGGCGATTTCCATTCGCCGCACCTTTCGCGAATTCTGGCCGGACACCCGCGGATTGCGGAAGCTGTTCGCGGCCGGGGTGATGTTCGCCATTCTGGCCGCGCTCTGCGAAGTGGCCGCGATCCGCCTGTTCGGGCACATCACCGACGAAGTGCTGACGACCCGCGACCTGGGGGCCTTCTGGGCGCCCGCGATCTGGTGGCTCGGGCTCGCGGCGCTCGCCGGGGTGACGTCCTTCGCGGGGGCCTACGCCACCGCGCTGGGCGCCGAACGGTTCCTGCTGGCCCTGCGCGACCGCGTGTACGCGCACGTGCAGACGCTCGCCCCCGACTTCTCCGAGAAGCGGCGGCTGGGCGACCTGATGGCCCGCCTGACGGACGACATCGAGGCCATCGAGGAACTCGTCGGGTCCGGGCTCGTGAAGCTCATCACCACGGTCGCCGGCGTGATCTTCTTCGCGACGGCGGCCTTCTTCATCCGATGGGACCTCGCGCTGCTGACCATGGCGCTGATCCCGCTGTTCCTGGTGGTCTCGAAGGTGTTCGCGGGCAGGTTCAGGTCCGCGGCGGCGCTCGAGCGCGCCAGCAACGGCGCGATGAACAGCGTCCTGGAGGAGGGGCTGGCCAACCAGCCGCTCGTGCAGGCCTACAACCGGCAGGACGCCGAGTCCCGCCGGCTGCACGGCGAGGGCCGCGGCTGGCTGCGCGCCAACATGGCCCAGGCCTGGCTGGCCGGCCTCTACAGCCCGGTGGTCCAGGTCATCGAGACCGTCTGCCTGATCGTCATCCTCGGATTCGGCGCGTGGGAGATCGCGGCCGGCCGGCTGACGCTCGGCGGGCTGCTCGCCTTCGCGGCCTACCTGGCCCTGCTCTACCCGGCCGTCCAGAGCCTGGGAGAGCTGGCCATGACGGTCTCGGAGGCGGCGGCCGGCTCCGACCGGGTCATCGAGATCCTGCGGACCGGACCGGCCGTGACCGACGCGCGCGACGCCGCGCCCGCGGGCCGCAGCCAGGGCCGCATCGCCTTCGAACGGGTCGGCTTCGCCTACCCGGGCCGGGGGCGGCCGGTGCTGCGGGACCTGTCGTTCACCGCCGAGCCCGGCGACGTCGTCGTCCTGGCCGGGCCCAGCGGGGCGGGCAAGTCCACCGTGGCCAAGCTGCTGCTGCGCTTCTACGACCCGGACGAGGGCCGCGTCCTGCTGGACGGCGCCGACATCCGGTGCCTGACGCGGGAGTCGCTGCGCGACAACGTGACGATCCTGCACCAGGAGACGCTGCTGTTCTCCGGCTCCGTACGCGAGAACATCGCCTACGGCCGTCCCGGCGCCTCGCTCGACGAGGTGATCAGGGCGGCGGAGGCGGCCGGGGTGCACGACTTCGTCAAGGTGCTGCCCCAGGGCTACGACACGCCGGTCGGGCAGCGGGGCCGCCTGCTGTCCGGCGGGCAGCGGCAGCGGATCGCGATCGCCAGGGCCATCCTGCGCGACACGCCGGTGCTGGTGCTCGACGAGCCCACCAACGGGCTCGACGACGCCACGGCCGCCCAGGTGATGCGGCCGCTGCAGCGGCTCATGGCCGGGCGTACGACGCTGCTCATCACGCACGACCTGCGGCACCTGCCGGACAGGGCGCGCGTGGTGGCGCTGGCGCCGGTGCCGCGGGAGGAGCGGATCCGGCTCAAGCGCGTCGGCATGCCGCCCCGGGGGCCCCGCTCACCGGCGCCCTACCGCTCGCCGGCGCCGGCTGCCGGAGCGGCCGAGTGCGAGGAGGCGGCGGCGGCGCCCGGGCCGTCGTGACGGCGCCGTCCCGTCGATTGCGGCGCCCGTCCCACCCCGGTGGGGCGGGCGCCTTTCCGTTGGGCTGGTACGGAAGGGCGTTGGCTGGTGCCGACGGGCGTCGGGCCGGCCCGGAAGGGCGGCGGGCTGGTCCGGAGGGGAGAGGCGTCGATAGAATCGGAGAGCTCTCTCCGTTTGTCGTGAAGGCAGGTCGAGGTCATGGGCGACGATCACAGCGCCGCCAGGCCGCTGCGCGCCGATGCCCGCCGCAACCGCGAGCGGGTCCTGCAGATCGCGCAGGAGGCCCTGGCCAGTGACGGGCTGACCATCTCCTTCGACGAGATCGCCAGGCGGGCCGGGTTCGGGGTCGGCACCGTCTACCGGCACTTCCCCACCAAGGAGGCGCTGGTCGAGGCGGTGCTGCTGGGGCGGGTCGAGCGGTTCGTGGCCGACGCCAGGGCGCTGGCCACCGCCGAGGACGCGGGCCGGGCGTTCTTCGGCTGGTTCACGACGGTGGTCGAGCAGGCCGCCGCCAACCAGGCGCTGTGCGACATGCTGGAGAGCGGCTCGGGGCTGGCGCTGCGGCCGGGCTCCACGCTGGCCGACGACTTCGCCGCGGCGCTGGCCAGGCTGCTGACCAGGGCGCAGCGGGTCGGGGCGGTGCGCGGGGATCTGGAGGCGCGCGACGTCCACGATCTGCTGCGCGGCTGCCTGGCCGCCGAGCGCCGCGCCCGGGCCAGGGGCGGGGCGGTGCGGATGGCGGAGGTCGTCTGCGAGGGCATGCGCGCGAAGTCCTCCGCACCGCCGCCGACGTTCTGACAGCGGGCCGGGACCCGGTCAGGTGGCGAGGGTGAAGCGGACCTCGCGGGTGGCCGGGTCGGCCTGGGTGAGCCGTACCGTGACCTGCTCGCCGAGCGGGAGGCTGCCGTCGCAGCGGGCGATCACCGCCGGGTCCACGAGCTGCACCTGCCCGCCGCCGCGCCGCTCGTCCACGTCGATCACCACCGCCTCGAACGCCTGCCCGATCCGATCGCGCAGCAGGAACGCCTCCACCAGGTCCACGCACGCCCGCTCCACCACCCCCGCGCGCCGCCCGGAGGCCGCCATGAGGTCCGGCAGGAGCGGGAGCGCGGCCCGCACGGAGGCCGGGACCGGCTCGCCCGCCGCGACCGCCAGGCACACCTCGGTCGCGTACCGGTCGACCAGGCGCCGCAGCGGGGCCGTGACGTGCGCGTACGGGGCCGCGACCGCCGAGTGCTCGGCCAGCCGGGGCGGGGCGCCGTCGAAGGCCACGTAGGCGGCGCCGCGCAGCAGCACCTTCGACTCGTGCAGGAACGCCGCCTGCCGCCCCGCCTTCGGGTCCAGGCCGTGCACGACGGCGCCGTACCCGGCGCCCTCCGGCCACGGCACGTCGAGGGCCTGCGCCACCCTGCGCACCTTGGCCAGGTCGTCCGGCCGCGGACGCGGCAGCACGCGCAGCACGCCGATCTCGGCGTCGAGCATCATCGTGGCCGCCGCCATGCCGGTCAGCAGCGAGATCTGCGCGTTCCACGCCTCGGCGGGCAGCGGCAGCCGGAACTCCAGCCGGTAGCCGCCGTCGTCGCGCACCACCTCCTGGTCGGGCGTGGGCAGCGTGACGCCGCCGCGCTCGCGTTCCAGCGCCAGCCTGAGCTCGCCGATCTCGGCCAGCAGCTCCAGCACGCCGTCGGCGGTGCCGGTGTCGTGGACCGCCTGCACGTAGTCGTAGTCGTAGCGCTCGCGGCTGCGTACGAGGGCGCGCTGGACGTCGGCGCCCACGGTGCGGCCGTCGGAGTCGAGGTCGATCCGCCACACCACGGTGGGCCGCAGCGCGCCGGGCAGCAGGCTGGCCGCGTCCTCCGACAGCACCGGCGGGTGCAGCGGCACCTTGCCCGCAGGCAGGTAGACGGTCTCGCCCCGGGTGCGGGCCTCGGCGTCGAGCACGCCGCCCGGGCGGAGGAACGCGCCGACGTCGGCGATGGCGTACCAGACGCGGTAGCCGGCACGCAGCCGCTCCAGGTGCACGGCCTGGTCGAGGTCCATCGAGCCGGGCGGGTCGATGGTCACGAACGGGACGTCCGTCATGTCCCTGGCGTCCAGCCGTGGCACCTTGGCCACCCACGCGGCCTCGTCGAGCACGGCGCGGGGGAAGCCGCCGGGCAGCTTCAGCTCCCGTCTGATCCGTTCGAACCCGTCCTCCAGCTTGAGAGGTATCTGATCGGGAACCCGAATGGTAGGCACGCGTGACAACCTACAGGCGAGCGATCGCCGGGGTCAGATGAGGTGCCGGTCCAGGCCGGTGATGCGGAGCAGGCGGCGCATGTTCGGCGGCACACCCTTGATGTGCAGCCGGGTGTGCTGGTTGACGGCCTGGTTCTGGACGGAGACGAGGATGCCGAGCCCGGCCGCGTCGATGAAGGACAGCCGGCTCACCTCGATGACCAGCTCCGTGTCGGTACGGCGCGAGCGGCCCGCCTCCTGCAGCAGCGCGAGCAGGTGGCTGCGGAACTGCTCGGTGGTGGCGATGTCGAGCTCGCCGGCCACGCTCACGGTGAGCGTCCCGTCGCGGCGGCTGGTGGTCAGGTGTAGTGGATCCATATCCGGCTCCGCGCTCTCTCAGGGCCGGGATCATCCCGTCGGTAGCGCGGACCCGCCCTTTGGCACCAGATGTCATGCATGCGTCACATAGAGCGACTGTGTGCTTCCGGAATGGAGTGTACATGCTTGTACGCACACGTCGAGAGGGCGGCTGCGCTTCGGGTGGACAGGAGAATTCCTCAGGAAAACAATTCCGGTTACCAGATAGAAGAAACTTCATCCTTTGGGCAAGGGCGGGCAGATCGGTCGTCCGTGCTGCGGCCGGCCGGAGGTGAACCGCGTCCCAGTCTGATCTTATTTATGGAAATATCGGCATTTGTCGGGGGCGATCACTACGCTGCTAGCCCTGTCGGAATACGAGGGGAAAGCGAACCAAGATCGTGTTAATCGCAGTCGCAGTACTGGCCGCCGCCGTGGTGAGCGCGGTGGCCTGGTGGCTCCGCCGTAACGGGGCCTCCAGCGGGGACCCGGTGAGCGGCGAGGGCTCGGGCGCGCCCGGGTCCGGGCCGAAGCGGGGATGGGAGCTGCTGCTGACATCCGAGGCGGAGGCGGCGTTCATGGAGGGCCTGCGGGCCTACCACGAGGCGGGAGGGGCGTTGCGGGTGGGCGCGGAGCAGGGGGTGCTCACCACGTACGAGCCGCCGCGGCTCATCTCCCTGCACCTGCTCGCCGACGCCTTCGCGGCCCGGGGGGACGCGGCCCTGCACGACCCGCAGGGGACGGTCGAGACGCTGCTGGAGCGGCTGGCAGCCGCCGAGCGGTCCGGGGTGCTGCACCTGCGGCCCGGATGGCTGGAGGGCGAGGTGGACGGCATGGACGCCGTCCGCTTCGCCGCGGCCGTGGGCGAGGCCGTCCGCCCGGGCGGCTGGACGGCCGAGGCCCGCGTTGGAGCGTTGCAGGTCGTCGTGCCGGACGACGAGGCCGGGGACGAGCCCGGCGAGGACGCGCGGAAGGCCCCGGCGGACGGGCCGGGGAGCGGTGACAACCCGCTCACCCACGTCAACGGCACGCCGATCAAGCAGCTCCCGGCCAAGGACGCCGCCACGGAGGGGACCGGCGAAGGGGGCGGCGCGGCAGCCGGAGCCGGCGTCATCCGAGAGAGCGGCGCGGTTCAGCGGGGAAGGGCGGGCGAGGCGAACACGCTGATGCTGGACCTGGCCCGGGTGCTCGACCTCTACCGGGAGGCCCGCGCCCGGCGGCCGGACGCCGGCGCTCAGACGCTGCTGGGCGAGGTCGTGCCCCGGCTGATCGCCGCCGGCGGCCCCGGCGTGACGTGGACGAGACCGCCGAGGCCGGGTGAACTGCGCACCGTGCTGGGGAGCTCACCGGAGCTGCGCTGATGGCAGGGGACGGATCGCGCGCGGGGGCGCGACGCGGCTCGCCGGCCGTGCCGGCCATGGTGCCGGCCATGGTGCTGGCCATGATGCTGGTCTTCGGGGCAGGGCTGTGGACGGTCTCGCGGATCGACCCGACCGCCGCCAGGCCGCAGGCGGACCCCACGTCCGAGCCCGCCGAGGAGGCCGTGGAGGAGGAGCCGCTCCGGGTCGCCGTCGAGCCGCGCCGCGTGCCCGCCGGCACGCGGGCGGTGCGGGTGACCGCCTTCTGCGCGGCGGCCCCGGCGGAGACCACCGCCCAGTCCGGCGCCTTCGTCAAGAGCCCGGTCTTCGCCCGGAGCCCGTCCGGCGCGGCCATGTCCGCCGACGCCACGCTGGATCCCGCGCTCCCGCCTGGCAGGCATCACGTGTTCGCCAGGTGTGGCACCCGATTCGGCACCGCCGAGCTGGAGATCACGCAGGGCCCGGGACGTCCGGAGCGCTCGGAGCCGGAGCGCTCCGCCACGACGCGGATCGCCCTCTCACCGGCTCGTCCGGGGGATTGGCGCGATCACCCGGACGGCGAGCCCGCCGACACCGCGGTCGATCCGGGCGAGACCCTCTTCCGGATTCAGATCGTCCACGAGGTGCGGGTGCCCGCCGACGATCCCGACGTGGCCGCCGTGCGTGCGGGCGCCGCCGCTCGTGACCCCGGCTCGTTCGTCGCCGAGCGGCTGGGCGCCTTCGAGATGCCGGTGTCGGGGTTCCTGCTTCACCTGGCGTACTCCACACCGGTCGTCAGGACGCAGAGCGGCTCACGCGAGGCGGTCATCACCTACACCGGCGTCCACTACGGTGTCGTCTTCGCCGACGCCAGCCGCGCCATCGGCATCGAGTACCAGCCGCCCGCGAACGGGACCGCTCCCCGGCCGACCGCCCACGAGATCGTCGTCACCTCCACCGGCTGGACGGTGGCGGGGGTGAGCGGCCCGCCACCGCTGGCGCAGGACGCGCACCTGCTGCGCCTCAACGGCGGCGACAGTCCCATAAGGGTCGCCTTCGCCGAGGACGGCCGGAACGCGTCCGTGGCCCACCACGTCGTCCAGGACGGCAGGCTCGCGACGCACCTCGAGGGCAGCGACTCCGTGGAGCAGGAGGTCGAGGACGGGGAGACGGTTTCGGAGGTCTGGTACCAGGAGGAGTCCATCACCTTCCTGGGGCGGGTCTGGACGGCGTCGCTCACGGTGGGGCTGGTGGCGGCCGGGTTGATCCTCCTCTACACCCTGGCCCGCGCGCTCGGCGGCGCGTGGTGGCGCCGGCCCCGCAACGGGGTGCTCGCAGCCCTGGTGGGGGGTGCGGGGGGCGTGTCCTGGTTCGCCTCCGAGGGCGTGGGCGTGGAGGCCGCGGTGCTGGCGATCGTGGCGGGCGCTCCGGTGCTGGCACTCCATTCGACGTTCCGCGCCGCTCAGGGGCACAGCGACCTGCCGGTGAAGGCGGCGGCGGTGTTCGCGGCGCTGGTGGGGCTCGTCCTGGCGGCGTGGCCGCTGGCGGCCTCCTTCGGAGGCTGGCCCGCGGCCGGGGTGCTGGCCGTCGCGGCGGGGGTCGCGGGTGTGACGGCCGCCGTCCCCGGGCAGCGCCGCCGCCTGCCAGGGGCCGGCCTGGCGCTGCTGGGCACCGGGGTGATGCTGGCCGGCATGGGGGTGGTGTCCGGGCTCACCCCGCCGCACCTGCTGTGGCAGGCGCTGCTGCTGCTCGGCTGGTTCGCCCTGGTGTTCGGCTGGGCGACCGAGGCGAGTCACCGGTGGTCGGCGACGAGCGCGGCCCGGTGGGTGGTGGCGGCGTCGGTCGTGTTCGGCGTGCTGGTCTACGCCATGACCGTGCTGGACTCGCGCAGCAGCTGGATGGCCCTGCCCTGGGACGACCTGACGGGAGTCGCCGGCACGGTGGCGTACATCGTCGTGCCGCTGCTGGCGCTGGTGATGCTCGTCGTGCGCGTGCGCCGCCTCGGCCAGGGCCCTGCCGGTCTCACCGAGCCGGTCGCCTTCCATACGGCGATGTTCTTCCTGCTGCTCATGCGCGTCCAGGCCGGTGGTGCCGCCTCGGGCCTCCTGGTGCTGCTGGTGTGGGTGGGCGTGTTCGTCCTGCTGCCGCCGCCGCGGGCCGAGCTGCTCCGGCCGGTCCAGGTGGACGAGCACCGGCTGCTCGTCCGCGATCTGATCAGACGCCGGTCGGCCCGCGCCGCGCTGACGGCGCTGCTGCGGGAGCCGGGCGCGGGCGACGACTTCGAGCAGCGGCGGCAGGCGCTGGAGCAGGCGGGCGACGAGCGCGAGGGGCCGCTCGACTCCGACCTCGCGCTGACCACGCTGGCCGGTCGCACCCCCTGGCAGAACGGGCTGGTCTCGCTGGGGGTGGGGGCGGTGCTGTCGCTGCCGTACTCGGTGGTGCGGATCGCGGAATCGGTGCGCGGCCAGCAGACCGGCGCCACCGAGCTGGCCGCCGCCGTGCTGGCGCTGCTGTCGCTGCCCGTGCTGAGCATGGTGTTCGGCTACTTCTACCCGCGCGTGCGCGGCACGCATCCGATCGCCAAGTCCCTGGCGTTCTTCCTGACGGCTCTGCTCGTCGAGCTGCCGACGTACGTGTACACCCTGGTCATGGCGACCATCCTGCAGAGCGACCTGTCGGAGGCGGGGCTGCCCACCGCCGACGAGGCGCTCATCGGCGTGCTCGTGGCGGTGGGCAACATCGCCGTGGTCAGCATCGGGCTGGGCCTGTGGTGGGAGTGGCGGCTCATGTGGCTGGCGGGCGAGCCGTGGGGGCGGATCAGGGACGTGCGCACGCTGCGCGCCCTGGCCGCCCCGCTGGCCGCGGTGGCCATCGCCATCGCGACCACGGCGGCGACCGCGCTGGTCAACAACGTGATCGCGCCGCTGCCCAGCGGACCGGCCGTGCAGGCGTCCCCGACGCCGTCGCCGTCGCGCAGCCCGTGATCGCTAGTTCTCGGCGCGGCCGTCCCGCCAGTAGCCCATGAAGGCCACCGAGCGCCGGTCCATTCCGCGCTCGGCCACGAGGTGCCGGCGGAGCGTCTTGATCACGGACGCCTCGCCGGCCAGCCACGCGTACAGCGGCCCGTAGTCGACCTCCTCCTCCGGCGGCACCTCCCACAGCTCCTCGGTGTCCACGTCGACGTCCACGAAGTCGGCGGACGCGGCGACGGGGGTGGAGGGGAGGAGGCGGCCGGCGGCGGCCCGGACGGCGGGGACGAGCTGGGCGCCGCGCTCGCCGCCGTTCCTGGCCAGCCAGGTGACCTTGACCGAGGCGGAGGTCTCGATCGGCAGCGCGTCGTCGTCGCAGGGCACCTCCATGAGCACCTCGCCGTTCAGGTGGGCGGGCAGGCGCTCCAGGATGCCGCAGATGGCGGGGACGGCGGTCTCGTCGCCGGCGATGAGCACGCAGCCCGTGCCGGCGGGCGGGTGGAACTCCAGCCCGCCGTGGCGGCCCTCGAAGCGGGAGGTCGGGCCGTAGAGGGCGGCGACGTCGCCGGGCCGCACGCCTTCGGCCCAGCGCGCGACGGGGCCGCCGTCGGGGTGCATGACGACGTCCACGTCCACCTCGCCGGCCTCGGGGCGGACCAGCCTGGCCGTGTACGTGCGCATCGGGTTGCGCTTGGCCTCGTCCAGCTCCCGCCAGCGCAGGAACCAGTCAGGGCCGGTGGGCAGGTGGGCCATGCCGTGCTCGGGGACCGGGAGGAGGAGCTTGAGCCGCTGGTCGAAGCCGTTGTCCGCGAAGTGGTGCAGGTCGTCGCCGGTGAAGGTCACCCGCAGGAACGACGGGCTCAGCCGTTCGAGCCGGTCCACCCGTACGTGGAACATGTGAAAGGGCTCGGTCATCCCCGAAATCTCCGATCTAGATTAGGTGAGGCTAACCTAAACGATCGTGGCGATTTAAGCCACTCGCGATCTGTCGCCTGGAGTGACCGGCCTGTCGCTTCTGGTGGATGTGCGCAGGTCGCAGGCGTGCGCACCTTCCGGGAACGGCGGTGTGACGAAAGTCCCAGGGCCGGGCAGAGCGGCGGCAGCGTCGCCATCGCGTACTCGTACGGCCTCGTCGTGCGCCCGCGAGAGCGGGGAAGGTAGCGTCGTAGCGCTGAACAGGTGTCCCCCTCCCTGCGTTAGGAGCCCGACTTGTCTCCTGTGATCCTCTCCGCGGCGGGCGTCGCGCTGGTGCTCGACGACTCCGGCCCCGGCCTGCCGCGGGTGCGGCACTTCGGCGCCGGGCTCGGGCCCGTCGCCGCGCCCGACCTGCTGCCCGCGCTGGCCGCCCCGGCCCCGCCGCTGCTGCCCGCCCAGGGCGACGGCTGGTACGGCCGCCCCGGCCTGTCCGGCGGCAGGGACGGCGAGCACTGGCCGGTCCGGTGGGAGGTGGACGGGATCGACGTGACGGCCGAGCCGGGCTCCGGCGGGTCGGTGACCGTGACGGCCTCCGACGCCAGGGCGGGCCTGCGGCTGGTGAGCGAGCTGGTCATGGACGGCGAGGGCCTGGTGCGGATGCGGCACACGGTCGCGAACGCCGCCGGGTCGCCGTACCGGGTGGCGGGGCTGGTGTGCGTGCTGCCGGTGCCGGCGCGGGCCGGTGAGCTGCTGGACTTCACCGGCCGGTGGGCGCTGGAGAAGGCGCCGCAGCGCAGGGCGTTCGGGCAGGGGGTGTGGTCGAGGGAGAACCGGCGCGGCCGCACCGGGCACGACGCGACGGGGCTGCTGGTGGCGGGCACCGAGGGGTTCGGGTTCCGCGGCGGCGAGGTGTGGGCGGTGCACGCCGGGTGGAGCGGCGACCACGTGCACTACGCCGAGCGGCTGGCCGAGGGCGTGGCGCTGCTGGGCGCGGGCGAGCTGCTCGAACCCGGCGAGGTCGTGCTGGCCGAGGGGGCGCGGTACAGCACGCCGTGGGTGTACTTCGCCTGGTCGGGCGGCGGGCTGGACGACGTGAGCGCGCGGCTGCACGCGCACCTGCGCTCGCGCCCGCTGCCGGTGCGTCCCGTCACGCTGAACAACTGGGAGGCCACCTACTTCGACCACGGCCTCGACCGGCTGCTGGAGCTGGCCGAGCGGGCCGCCGCGGCCGGGATCGAGCGGTTCGTGCTCGACGACGGGTGGTTCCGCCACCGCCGCCACGACCGGGCCGGACTCGGCGACTGGTACGTGGACGAGGGCGTCTGGCCGGACGGCCTGCACCCGCTGGCCGACCGCGTACGCAAGCTGGGCATGCAGTTCGGCCTCTGGTTCGAGCCCGAGATGGTCAACCCCGACTCCGACCTGGCCCGCGAGCACCCCGACTGGATCCTGGGCCACGCCGAGCGCATGCCGCCGCCGCAGCGCCACCAGCAGGTCCTCGACCTGGCCAGGCCCGAGGCGTACGCGTACCTGCTGGAGCGGCTGGACACGCTGGTCGGCGAGTACGCGCTGGACTACATCAAGTGGGACCACAACCGCGACATCGCCGAGCCGGTGCACGACGGCGTGCCGGGCGTGCACGCGCAGACGCTGGCCACGTACCGGCTGCTGGACGAGCTGCGCGCCCGCCACCCCCGGCTGGAGATCGAGTCGTGCTCGTCGGGCGGCGCGCGCGTCGACTACGGCATCCTGGCCCGCACCGACCGGGTGTGGACCTCCGACAGCAACGACGCGCTCGACCGGCAGCAGATCCAGCGCTGGACGGGGCTGCTGGTGCCGCCGGAGCGGATGGGCTGCCACGTCGGCGCGCCGCGCGACCACGTCACCGGCCGCGTGCTGCCGCTGGCCTTCCGCGCCGCGACCGCCCTGTTCGGGCACATGGGCGTGGAGTGGGACCTGACCGCGGCGAGCCAGGAGGAGCTGGACGAGCTGGCCACGTGGATCGCGCTGCACAAGCGGCTGCGGCCGGTGCTGCACGCCGGGCGCGTGGTGCGCGCCGACCACCCGGACCCGTCGGCGCTGCTGCACGGGGTGGTGCTGCCCGAGCGGGCCGTCTACGCGTACGTGCAGATCAGCTCCAGGCTCGCGATCGCGCCCGGCCCGCTGCGGCTGCCCGGCCTCGACCCGGAGGCCGTGTACGAGGTGCGCGTCGCCGGGCCCGTCCCCGAGCGGGCGGCGATGCCGGAGTGGGCGGCGGCGCCGGTGCGGCTGCCGGGCGCCGTGCTGGGCGAGCTGGGGCTGCCGGCCCCGGCGCTGCGGCCCGCGTCCGCGCTGGTCGTGGAGGTCGAACGGGTCTAGCCCGGTCTAGCTCAGGTCGAGTTCCGAGCCGCCGAACCGGTCGCGCAGGAACCGGCCCTGGTCGCGCAACGCCTGCTCGTCGCCCCGGTGCATCGCCTCGGCGACCTTGCCCATCTGGGCGTCGAGCAGGGCGAGCTGCTCCAGCAGCTCCTCGTGGGCGCTGCGCTCCCGCCCGGCCCGCCGGGTCAGGGCGTAGCGGCGGGGCAGGTTCGCGTACGCCTCCAGGCTGGCGGGCAGGTAGCGGCGGATGGTCTGCGAGACCACGTGGAGCTGGTCGGGGGAGGCGGTGAGCTGCTCGGCCCTGGCCAGCACGCCGCCGATGACCTCGGCCAGCCCGTGCACGGCGGCCCGCACGTCGTCGGGGAAGCGCCGGTCCACGCGCCGCAGCAGCCCGTCCAGGTCCTCGCGCAGCGCCCGCGTCTCGACCTCGGCGTGCGAGATCGTCAGCCGGACCCGGTCGGGCGGGGCGAGCAGCGCGCCCGCCCCGTACAGCGCGACCACGACGACCGGCCAGTACGCGCCCGCCAGCCCCAGGAAGTGGGCCACCAGGCCGAGCAGCGCCAGGCAGGAGCCGACGATGTTCCTGGTCGAGCCCAGATACCGCAGGACCCGCTCACTGGTAGCCACGGATCTCCTTGAACGCGCTGGTCAGCGACGTTTCCCGGGCGTCGAACACCGCGCCGCCGGTCAGCTCGGCCACCTGGCGCATCTCCTCGGCGTCGCTCTCCCCGAACAGCACCACGAACGTCGGCACGCGGCGCCTGTCCTCCGGCAGGGAGCGGTAGTGGCTCTCGAAACCGGCGTAGTCGGAGCCGTCGGTGTTCTCGCCGTCCGTCATGAGCACGATCGAGCCGTAGTGGCCCGCCTCGACCGGGCGGTCGTAGGCGGCCTTGAGGCTGTCGTAGATCGCGGTGCCGCCGTGGGCGCTCAGCCCCTCGGCGAAGCTCCTGATCTCGGCGAGCACGGTCTCGGGGTTCCGCTCGGGGACGGTGAACGGCACGGGCTGCCGCGGCGAGCCGCTGAACGGGATCATCGTCACGGTCTCGCGGTTGCTGAAGCGGGTGAAGGCGCCGGAGGCGGAGGTGTCCGCGCCGGTCAGCGCCACCAGCGCCTGCCGCAGCGAGTCGATCCTGCCGCCCTTCATCGAGCCGGACGTGTCCAGCACGAACGTGGCCTGCGCCGGGACGCGCACCTGGTTGAGGTAGGTGGTGATCAGCTCGTCGGCGGTGCTGCGCCGGTTGGGGAAGGGCAGCTCGATGAGCTGGGCGGAGCCGAACCGGGAGTCGAGCGGGACGCCGCCCACGATCGGCCGGCGGTGCGTGCCCGTCATGATCTCCTTCTGCACGGCCGGGGTGCGCAGCCAGGCGGCGAGCTTGCCGTACAGGACCTTCTTCTCCTCCGGGGCGGAGGCCAGCAGCGTGAGCGGGTAGTCGGCGCTGACCACGCCGTCGCCCGGGTGGACGAGCGTGAGCGGCTCGCGGGCGCCCAGCAGCACCGACTCGTAGTTGACCATGCCGTCCACGCTCGGGTCGCGGGCGTAGGCGTCGGCCAGCCAGCCCGACGAGCCGGCCGTCAGCCGCTGCGCGGAGAAGAACTCCTTCAGCCGGGGCGTCACCGCGGCGACCTGCTCGGCGCTGAGCGCCCCGTCGGCGTCCGACAGCGCGGCGGCCACGCCGACCAGGGCCGAGAAGCCGGAGTTGGAGGAGGCGGGGTTGGTCATGCCGAAGCTGAACCTGCCGTCCCTGGCCGCCGCGGCGATGTCGGCCCAGGTGACCTGCTTGCCGTCCCAGCCGAGCTCGGCGGCCTTGGCGGGCTTGAGCCCGAGCACCACCGGCGAGACCATGATCTTGGTCTGGGTGGACAGCTTGGCCTGGGCGCCGTCGATCAGGGACAGGTAGCGGTTGGAGGAGAACCAGATGGCGTCCAGCGTGCCGTCGGCGCGGCCGCTCGCGACCTGGTCGGCGCCGTTGAGCGTGCCGGTGTAGGTGAGCTTCACCTGGACTCCGGCCTCGCTCCCGGCCCGTTCGAGCAGCGGCTCCAGGTCCTTGATCTCGCTGCCGGCCAGGACGCGCAGCACGTCGGGCCCGTCGGTGAGCTCCTCGGCGCCGCCCGCGCAGGCGGCCGTCAGGAGCACGGCGGGCAGGAGCGCGGCCAGTAACCGTCTCATGCGGAGCCCTCCTTGGCGCGGTCCAGGTACGTCCTGGCGTGCTCCAGCTCCGACGTCAGGCTGTCCACCGTGACGGCCATGCTGTCCACGGCCTTGGCGCGGAAGGAGTCGATCAGGTCCATCGTGGCGTAGACGTTGTCGAACGCCTGGCGCAGCGTGTCCAGGTCCACGGTCGTGGCGGCGGCCTGGTTCTGGATGGCGCCGGCCTGCGTGCGCAGCATCTCGCTGGTGGCCAGGATGAGGTCGCTGGTCGTCGCGTTCAGCGCGGTGATCTGGTCGAGCACGAGCTTCTGGTTCGCCAGCGCCTGCGCGACCGTCACCGCCGTGCGCAGGGCGGCGACGGTGGTCGTGGTGGCGCGGTCGACGCCCTTGCTGAGCTCCAGGTTGTTCTTGCGTACCAGGTCCAGGGCCAGGTAGCCCTGGGCGGACACGGCGAGCTGGGTGAGCAGGTCCTGGTGCTTCTGGCGGACGGCGAACAGCGCGTCCGAGCGCAGCGCCGTGGCCTGCGTCTCGTCCGCCACCGCGATGCGCTCCTCCAGGGCCGCGTCCATCGCCTTGGCCATGACCGCGTACTCCTGCAGCCGCGTCATCGCCTCCCACAGGTTCGCCTTCTCGCCCTCGATGGCGGCGTTGTCGCGCAGCAGCTCGTCCTGGCCGGACTTGAGCGCGCGGATGATGTCGTCGAGGTGCTTCTGCGCGGAGTGGAACTTGGCGAAGTAGTCGCGCAGCCGGTCGCCGAACGGGATGAGCCCCAGCAGCTTGCGCGGCCCGCTCGCCGCCTGCTTCGGGTCCAGGTCCACGACGGTACGGCGCAGCGCCACCAGGCCGCTCGCCACCCGGCCCTGGGCGTCGGCGCCCTCGCCCCTGGCGGCGTCGAGGGCCGCGACCGGCCGCTTCAGCATGCGGTTGGCCACCTGCGAGGCGGACCTGATCTCGGTGTCGCCCATCGAGGAGATGTCATGGACCTTGCGGGAGAACTCCGGCGAGCGCGGGTCGATCCCGCCCAGCTCGCCGGCGAACTCGCGCGCCTTGGCGGTCAGCTCGGCCGCGCGCTCGTCGGCCATCGGCAGCATGGTGGCCGCCGTCTCGGCCGGTACCGGGGTGACCGGCGCGGGCGGCGTGAGCACCAGATCGGACACGTGCGGGATCTCCTTGCTAGGGACGTGCGGCGTCGATGGTGGTGATGAGCCGGTCCAGCCGCTCGTACGTGGGCGGCTCGACGACGTCCACCAGGTCGGCGGCGGCCGGCGCCTTCGTCTTGGCGACGAGGCCGGCGAACGCCTGCGGGTCGGTGGTGCGGAAGCCGTACTGCGCGGCCAGCGACTGCAGCGCGGGGTCCTCGGTGAGCAGCTCGCCGACCCGGTTGCCGTCCGCCGACAGGGGGACGAGGGTGTGCTTGCTGAGCACGGTCGGCGACGGGTAGACCAGCCGCATGTCGGGCTTGATCGCGCCGTCGCCGGCGAAGACGTGCGCCAGGTACTGCGCCTCGTAGACCACCAGCATCGGCGTCTTGCCGGCGCCCAGCGCCAGGTAGTCGTCGAAGGACGCCTCGCTGGTGGACTCGGAGAAGCCCTGGTCGAGCACGGCCGGCGCGAGGACGGGCGCGATCTTGGCGACCTGGGCGTCGGAGGTGATGACGTCCTCGCCGTTGGCCACGTAACCGATCACCGACAGGTACATGGCGGCGGAGTTGGAGGTGCGGATGTCGGTGGTCGTCAGCAGCACCCGCTTGCGCGCCTTGTAGGTCGCATTATCCGGAATTTCATCCCAGCGGGTGCCTTTAGCTACTAGGTCCAGATATTTCTTGATGTCTAAGGTTTGGTGGCCTTTGTCGGAATTGCTGAGCACGCCGGCCTTCGCCAGCAGCTGTGTGATCGGCTCGAACGTGGCCACCGCCATCGGCGAGTAGAACGGCGAGTACGTGACGGTGGCGCCGCGGTCGCGCTTGATCCGCTCGGCGGCCGGGACGCTGGAGGGGAAGGCGAAGGCGTACCGGCCCAGGTCCACGTCGGTGACGATCTGCCGGGAACCGGCGGTGTCCACCTCGACGCGCAGGCCGTGCCCGGCGAAGGCCGCCTTGACGCGGGGGTCGTCGAAGAACGCCTTCTTCTCCGACCCGATGACCCCCCGTACCACCGCCACCTCGGGCTCGTCGCCCCCCTGGTTCCCGGTGACGATCGCGACCACCGCCACCCCGGCCAGAACCGCCGCCAGAATGACGCCGATCCACCGCTTCATCGAACCCCGTTTCTTGAAATGACCCCCATGGCGGAATTATGGGATGGCATCAGCGGGGACCGCGCGGGTGTGAAGGCGAACGTACGGCAGAATTCATTTCCCGTTCACGGCCGGGGCGGAGGCGCCCGGCTTTTCCCCGGGTTACGGGATGACGTCGGCCACGATCGTGGCGCCGCTCTTGCGGCACGACGTCAGCCTGCCGGTCCGCATGCTCTCGGCCGCCGTGTTGCTGACGCACTCCCAGCCCGCGACGGTGGCGACCCCGGCGCTGCCCTGCTTGGGCGTCCGCGGCCGGTAGTAGGCGCGAACCACGCGCAGGGCCTCCGCGCAGTCCACGAGCCCCCGCCGCACCGCGACCGCCGCCGGGGAGCCGTTCGCGGCCTCGGCCTCCCCGCACACCGTCCCCGGACCGGCCAGGCGGCCGCCGCCCGGCGTCCGCTCGGGAGCGGCGGCACCCGGCGAGCCAGGGGAGGCCGTGGCGGCGGGCGCCGGGGAGGTGGCGGGAGGCTCGGACGCGGGGGTCGCGGGCGGCGTCGCCGGCGGGGCGAGCGGGGCGGGGCCGCAGGCGGCCAGGCAGAACAGGAGCGGGACGGCGGCGGCGACGCTGATACGCACGGGGGAGGGACTCCACGACTCGACTTCACGACCGAGGCAGTGTCCCACGGCGGGCTTCGAGGCCGTCCCGCCCGCGGCGAGCACCCCCTGGACGGCCTCCTCCACCAGGGTCGCCTGACGCCCGCGGGACAGCGGCCGGTAAACCGGGCGGCAGATTCGGGCCGGGTGGTGAAGCGGGTTTAATGCCGCCGCAACCCTGAGACTCATGATCACGAAACACGGCCCGCGCAGACTGGGGGTCATGAGCGATGCACCGAAGGTGATGGACGCACGTACCGGACACGGCCGTTCCTGGGGGCGGGAGGTCGGCGAGCTCGCCGCGCTGTTCCTCGCGGTCGGCCTGGCGCACCTGCTCGCGACCCTGCTCGGCCACCAGGAGCCGGGGCCCGTCATCCTGGTCGGGCTGGGGGTGGCGCTGATCGTCGGCGCCGCGATCCACAAGCGGCTAGGCCACCGTCCCGCGAGCGCGGGCCACCGTTCCAAGGCCGGAGCTGGGGCTGGGAGCGGGGCGGGAGGCGGTCTGCCGGGCCGGTTCCGCCGCCGGGCCCGTGCCGGTCGTGGGACGGCTCCGCTGCCTGTCGAGGGCGGGGCGGGCGGGCCCATGGCATTGTGGCGGATCCGCATGCGGGTGGTGGAGCGGCCCGGCCGGCTCGCCACCGTGGCGGGGGCGTTCGGGCGGCTGGGGTGCAACATCCTGGCGCTGCACATCGCGCCGACCGGCAGCAGCGCCATCACCCCGGCCGGGTGCGACGCGCTCGACGAGTTCGTCATCGAGGCGCCCCGCGAGCTCGCGCTGGACGTGCTGGCCGGGGCGCTGCGCGAGGCCGGCGGGCAGGACGTGGTGATCGTGCCCGCGCGGGTGAAGGACCTCACCGACCCCGGCGTCCAGGCGCTGGTGCTGGCGCAGCGCGTCAGCGACGACCCGGACCGGCTGCCCGAGGCGATGGCCGAGCTGCTGCGGGTCTCGCACGCCGAATGGCGGCGTCCCGGCGACACCGTGGACGAGGGCGCCGAGCTCAACACCACCATGGTCATCTCGGTGAACCCCGACCGGGCGCTGCTCGTGCGGCGGCCCGAGCTGCCGTTCACCCCGACGGAAGCGGCCCGGGCGGCGGCCCTGACGGCCGCCGCCACCCACGCCCGCTACACCGCCCGCTGACCGCCCGCCCGCCCCTGCCCCTCCGCACCCCGGCCGGGGGGCAGGGTCAGCGGTAGCCCTTGGCCAGGACCGCCTCCGTGTCACGGGTGATCCGGGCCGCGATCTCGGGCGCGAGAGCGAGGCGCGGCGGCCGGCAGGCGCCGCCCTTGCGCCCGGCCAGGTCCATCGACAGCTTGATCGACTGCACGAACTCGGTCTTGGAGTCCCACCGCAGCAGCGGGTGCAGGTCCCGGTAGATGGGCAGGGCCTTGGCCACGTCGCCCGCCACGGCCAGGTGGTAGAGCTCCACGGTGGCCCGGGGGATCATGTTCGGGTACCCGGCGATCCAGCCGACCGCGCCGGCGATGCCCAGCTCCAGCAGCACGTCGTCCGACCCCACCAGCACGTCCAGCCCGGGGGCGAGCTCGGCGATCTCGTACGCCCTGCGCACGTCCCCGGTGAACTCCTTCACCCCCACGATCAGCCCTTCCTGGTGCAGCTCGGCCAGCAGCGACGGGGTCAGGTCCACCTTGGTGTCGATCGGGTTGTTGTAGGCCACCACCGGCAGCCCCGCCTTGGCCACCTCGCGGTAGTGGGCGACGACGGTCCGGCGGTCGGCGCGGTAGGCGTTCGGCGGCAGCAGCAGCACCGACGACGCGCCCGCCTCGGCCGCCTGCTCGGCCCAGCGCCGCGACTCGGCGGACCCGTACGCGGCCACGCCCGGCATGACGTGGAAGCCGTCGGGCGCGGCCTCGACGGCGGTGCGCACCACGCGGGCGCGCTCCTCGTCGGTGAGCGTCTGGTACTCGCCGAGCGAGCCGTTGGGGCACACGCCGTGGCAGCCGCCCTCGGCCAGGAAGCGCACGTGCTCGGCGTAGGCGTCGTAGTCGACGGACAGGTCGTCGTCGAAGGGGAGGGCGGTCGCGACGTGCACGCCGTGCCACACAGGGGCGGTCATACGTTCTTCTCCTTGGTCCAGTTCTCCAGCCCGCTCGCGTCGATGGGCAGCGCGGCGGACAGGTTCTCCGCGCCGTCCGCCGTCACCAGCAGGTCGTCCTCGATGCGTACGCCGATGCCGCGCAGCTCCGGCGGCACCGTGCGGTCGTGGGCGTGGAAGTACAGCCCGGGCTCGACGGTCAGCACCATGCCGGGCGTCATCTCCGCCCCGTGGTACGCCTCCGGGCGCGAGCGCGCGCAGTCGTGCACGTCCAGGCCCAGATGGTGGCCGATGCCGCAGATCAGGTAGCGGCGGTGGTGCTGGCCGGCGTCCGACAGGGCCTCGTCCACCGACACCGGCAGCAGCCCCCAGTCGTGCAGGCCGCGCGCGATGACCTCCATGGCCGCGTGGTGGAAGGCGGTGAACGGGCGGCCCGGCGCCACCTGCGCGAGCCCGGCCCGGTGCGCCCGCTCCACCAGGTCGTGCACCTGCCGCTGCGCCGGGCTGAACGCGCCGGAGACGGGGAAGGTGCGGGTGACGTCGGCGGTGTAGTGGGAGCGCGTCTCCACGCCCATGTCGAGCAGCAGCGCCTCGCCCTCGCGGACGGGGCCGTCGCAGCGCACCCAGTGCAGGGTGGGGGCGTGCGGGCCGCTGCCCACGATGGAGGCGTAGCCGGGGCCGTTGCCGTACGTCCTGGCGTACCGGTCGAACGTGCCCTGCAGCCACCGCTCGCCCCCGCCCGCCACGGCGGCGGGCACCTCGGCGAGCACGGCGGCGAAGCCCTCGACCGTGCGGTCCACGGCCTCGCGGAGCTGCCCGACCTCCCACTCGTCCTTGATCATGCGCAGCTCGGCGAGCACCCGGCCGACGTCGTCGGCGGGCGCCTGCGGATCGGTGAAGTCCGCCAGCGGCAGGACCTCGACGCCCAGCGCGGCCGACCACTCGGCCGGCGACGGCGACGGGCCGACCCACAGCTCTCCGTAGGCGGCGTCGGCGAAGAAGCCGGTCTCGCCGGGACGGGCCGGCGGCGGCAGGTACACGGTGGCCGCGCCGTCACGGACGACGGCCACCGCGTGCTCCACCGCGCAGCCGGTCAGCCAGTAGAAGTCGCTGTCCACGCGGAAGTCGTAGGCGGTGTCGTTGCTGCGGGTCGGCGCGTGGCCGGCCCGCACCACGACGGTCCGGCCGGGCAGCGCCTCGGCGAGCCTGGCCCGGTGGGCGGCGGCGGCCTCGGCCGCGCCCGGGACCAGGTCCGGGGTGCGGGCCGGGGAGTCCCACCCCTGGGCGATGTACTGGGTGAACGCGGGGATGTCGATCAGCCTGGGCAGCTTGGGCTGCCTGGGCTGCTTGCCGTCACCCATCGGTGAGTCCTCCTCCAAGGTCGCGGACGAGCTGCGTCAGGCGGGCGAAGACCCGTTCCTCGCCGATGCCGTCGTGCTCGTACTCGTTGGTGACCCAGGCCTGCGTGTTGCCCACCCGGGAGGCGGTGTCCAGTTGCAGGCCCGAGTCGACGTACATGTCGTCGAAGTAGACGGCGGCGGCCACCGGCACGTCGTTGGCGGCCAGCCGGTCCAGGTCGTACAGCGGCGGCCAGTCGTCCCGCTCGGCGAGCAGCTCGACGGCGCCGCGGAAGGGGCGCAGCGCGCGGATCTCCTGGAACATCCAGGGATAGATCATCTCCCCGGTGAAAAGCAGCGGCCTGGCGTCCTCGGCGAAGGCGGGGTGGCTCGCGCGCTCGCGCTGCGCCGCCCACGCGGTCGCGCCCGCCCCGGAGCCGTAGATGCTCTCCTGCAGCGCGGCGAACAGCGGGTTGTCGGCGTAGGAGGAGCGGGCCAGCACCTGGTGCAGGAACGTCTCCGGCAGCCCGTCCGATTCGTCCAGCAGCCAGTGCATGCGCTCGTAGCCGGGCTTCATGCCGAAGTCGATGCCCAGCGACTGCAGCCGGCGAACGGTCAGCGTGTCGCCGTCGGGCAGCAGCACGTCGCCCTCGGCCAGCCGGTCGGCCAGCCGCGCCGTCGTGCCGGCGTGGTGCGGGTAGCGGCGGTAGAACTCGGCGTTCTTGGCCGCCACCCGCGGGTACGTGCGCCGGTAGACCTCGGCGGCGTCCGGGTCGAGCGACGGCAGGCCGCCCGCGACGTAGCAGGCGCTGAGCCCCTCGGGCGCGTTCGACAGGTACGTGAGCGTCAGGAAACCCCCGTAGCTCTGCCCCAGCGTCGACCAGCGCCGGCCACCGAAGACCGTCGTGCGCAGGTGCTCGGCGTCGGCCACGATCGAGTCGGCGCGGAACCGCGCCAGGTAGTCGGCGCCCTCCCGCGCGCCGAGCGCGCTCATCACCCGGCCGTCGATGCGCGAGCTGCGGCCCGTGCCCCGCTGGTCGAGCAGGATCACCCGGTACGTCTCCAGCGCCCGCCCCAGCCAGCCCGCCGTGCCGACAGGCCGGGGCCCCTTGCCGCCGGGCCCGCCCTGCAGGTAGAGCAGGCACGGCAGGTCCTCGCCGTCGCGGGCCGGGTCCACCACCTCGCGGGCGAACACCGTGATGGTCGCCTCCGGGTCGGACCAGTCGAGGGGCACCCGCTCGACGTGGTCGCGCACCCGCATCCCGGGGATCGTGTACGTCGCGGTGATCAAGACCTCTCCCTCCTGCGGCGGTCCCACTCCGGGTCGATCCGGGGGATGGCCGCCAGCAGCGTGCGCGTGTACTCGTCCTGCGGATCGCCGAACACCTGCTCGGCGGCCCCGAGCTCGACGATCCGTCCCTTGCTCATGACCGCCACCCGATGCGCGATCTGCCGTACCACGGCCAGGTCGTGGGCGATGAACACGTAGCTGAAGCCGCTCTCGCGCTGCAGCCGCCGCAGCAGCTCGATCACCTGCGCCTGCACCGACACGTCCAGCGCCGACACGGCCTCGTCGCAGATCACCAGCTTGGGGTTGACGGCCAGCGCGCGGGCGATGCCGATGCGCTGCGCCTGCCCGCCGGAGAACTGCGCGGGGTAGCGCAGCGAGTGGTCGGGGTTGAGCCCGACCCGCTCCATCAGCTCCTTGGCGTGCTCGCGGCGGCTGCCCCTGGGCGCGATGCCCTGGTAGACCAGCGGCGCCATGAGGATGCGCTCCACCGTGTGGCGCGGGTTGAGCGAGGAGAACGGGTCCTGGAAGACGACCTGCACGTTCGCGCGGAAGCGGGCCAGCGCCGCGCCCCTGGCGTGCGTGACGTCCTCGCCCTCGAACTCCAGGGTGCCCCCGCTCGGGTCCATCAGCTTGGCGATCATACGGGCGGTGGTGGACTTGCCGCTGCCGGACTCGCCGACGACGGCCAGCGTCTCGCCCAGCGGTACCTCGAAGCTGACCTGGTCCACCGCGGTGAACTCGGCCCTGGCGCCCAGCGGGCCGCGCGAGACGAACCGCTTGGTCAGGCCCTCGGCGCGCAACAACGTCACAGGACCACCTCATCGTCGATGCGCGGGATGCTCTCCAGCAACATGCGGGTGTAGTCGTGCTCCGGCTCGGCGAAGACCTGCTCGGCGGTGCCGTACTCGACCTGCTCGCCGCGCCGCATCACCAGCACGCGGGTCGCGATCGAGCTGATCACGGCCAGGTCGTGGGTGATGAACACCATCCCGGTGCCGCTCTCGCGCTGCAGGGAGGCCAGCAGGCGCAGGATCTGCGCCTGCACGGTCACGTCCAGCGCGGTGGTCGGCTCGTCGGCGATCAGCAGCGCCGGCTCGCACACCAGCGCCATCGCGATCATGACGCGCTGCCGCTGCCCGCCGGAGAACTGGTGCGGGTAGTAGTTCACGCGGCGCTCCGGCTCGGGCAGGCCGACGTGCCCGAGCGCCTCGACGGCGACCTGGCGCGCGGCCTTCCTGGAGCCGCCGCGGTGCGCCCGGTACATCTCCTCGATCTGCAGGCCCACGGTGTAGTACGGGTTCAGCGACGACAGCGGGTCCTGGAAGATCATCGACATCCGGTCGCCGCGCAGCCTGCGCAGCTCCCGGTCGGAGCGGCCGAGCAGTTCGGCGCCGTCCAGCCGGATGCTGCCGCTGGTCCGCGCGCCCTTGGGCAGCAGGCCCATGATCGCCAGGCTGGTCATCGACTTGCCGGAGCCCGACTCGCCGACGATGCCGACCGTCTCGTCCCTGCTGACCGTGAACGACACGCCCTTGACCACGTCCACCGGTCCGCGCGTGGTCGGGAAGGTGACGGTGAGGTCCTCCACGACAAGCAACTCGCTCATGGCGACGTGATCCTCACTCTCGGGTCCAGCCTCGTGTAGACGAGGTCCACCACCACGTTGCCGATCACCACGAAGAACGCCGCCAGCAGCGTGACCGCCATGATGACCGGCTGGTCGTTCTTGGCGATCGAGTCGGCGGCCATCTTGCCGATGCCGTTCAGCCCGAACACGGTCTCGGTGATCAGGGCGCCGCCGAGCAGCGCGGCGAAGTCCATGCCGAAGATCGTCGCGATCGGCGTCAGGGCCGGCCGCAGCGCGTGCCTGCGCATGGTCAGCGCCGGGCTGAGGCCCTTCGACCTGGCCGTGCGCATGAAGTTCTCCGCCAGGGTGTCGATCACGTTGGCGCGGGTGAGCCGGGCGTACAGGCAGGCGTAGCCGGTGGCCAGCACGATCCACGGCATCAGGTACGACTGGAACCACACCACCGGGTCGTCGGAGAACGCCACGGCCTGCGGGAACGGCAGCACCTGGAGCTGCACGACGAGCACGTACTGCAGGGCCAGCGCCAGCACGTAGTTGGGGATGCTGGAGCCGCCGAGCGCCAGCCCCATCGCGGTGCGGTCCCACCAGGTGCCCTCCTTGACCGCGCTGAGCAGCCCCGCGGCGATCCCGAAGAGCAGCCACAGCACGGCCGCGCCGATCGCGACTGTCGCGCTGACCGGCAGCCGCTCCACCACCATGTCCATCACGGACTGGTTGGTCTGGAAGCTGTAGCCCAGGCACGGCGCCGCGCAGTGCACGAGGTTGGCGCCCTGGCCGTAGTCGCGCCCGGCGAAGATGCCGCCGAGGAAGCCGAAGAACTGCGTCAGGAACGGCTGGTTGAGCCCCAGCACGTCGCGGATCTGGTCGATGCGCTCCGGCGTGCACGTCTTCCCGCAGATCATCACCGCCGGGTCCGGCTGCAGGGTGAAGAACAGGACGAACGTGAACAGGCACACCAGGAACAGGATCACCACGACGCCGGCCAGGCGTCCGATCACGTAGCGCGCCATCATGAGGCATCCCCCGCGTCGAAGGCGGCCCGGATCCTGTCGCCCAGCACGGTCAGCGACAGCACCGTGAGGAACAGGAACGCGCCGGGGATCACGAAGTACATCGGGTCGACGGCGTACCAGCCGACCGAACTGGAGATCATCTGGCCCCACGACGGGGTGGGCGGCGTGACGCCGACGCCCAGGAACGACAGCCCCGCCTCGGTCCCGACGTAGCCGGGCACGGCCAGGGTGATCATCACGATCAGGGAGCTGCGCAGGTTCGGCAGGATCTCCTTGAACACGAGCTGGCCCGTCGAGGCGCCCGAGGCCCGCGCGGCCTCCACGAACTCCCGGCTCACCAGCGTGAGCGTCTGCCCGCGCACCACCCGGGCCAGGTACGGCCAGCCGAACACGCTGATCACCACGACCAGGAGCACCGGCCGGTTGCCCTGCGGCAGCGCGGACAGGATGGCGATCATGAAGATGAGCGCGGGGAAGGCCATCAGGAAGTCCATGACCCGGCAGATCACCTGGTCCACCCAGCCCTGGTAGAACCCGGCCAGCATGCCCAGCACCACGCCGAGCAGCGTGGTGAGCGCCGTGGCGGAGAGCGCGATGATCAGGGAGACCCGGGCGCCGTACGCGATGCGGGCCAGGATGTCGCGGCCGTTCTGCGGCTCGACGCCCAGCAGGTGCTCGGCGCTGATCCCGCCGAGTGGACCGTAGGGCACCCCGCCCAGATCGGTGTTGACCGCGGCCGTGTCGAAGTCGTTGGGGCCGTGCCCGGTGATCGCGCTGATCAGCGGCGCGCCGATCGCCATCAGCACGATCAGCGCGAGGTAGGCGCCGCTGATCACGGCGCCCCGATCACGCAGCAGCACGCGGATGACGCGCCGGCCCGAGGTGGCGGGCGCGCCGCCCGCCACCTGCTCTGGATGCGCTGCGACCGTCATCTACTTCGTCGGCTTCGCCAGCCCGACGGAGACCAGGTCGACACCGCCGGAGTAGGAGTTGGACTGGTAGGCGCCCGCGATGTTGGCGCCGTTGACCAGGATCAGCTTCTCGTAGGCCAGCGGCACGACCGGCGCCAGCTCCATGATCTGCTTGTCCAGCTCGCCGTAGGCCGCGTTGGCCTGCTCGACGTCGGTCATCGCGGCGATCTCGTCGATCTTGGCGTTGATCTCCTTGTCGTTGATCTGGGCGAGGTTGGAGTTGCCCTTGGCGGTGATGTTGCGGCCGTCGAACAGCGGCGGCAGGAACGTCGCGCCGGAGGCCCAGTCGGGGCACCAGCCGGTCACGGCCATGTCGTTCTGCTTGGCCGGGGTGCCGATGACCTCGTAGTACGTCGAGGCGTCGATGTTGTTGATCTTGACGTCGATGCCCACCTGCTTGAGCGCCTCCTGGACGGCGACCGAGACCGCCGCCATCTTCGGCTGCGCCCTGGTGTCCAGGGTCAGCGAGAACCCGCCCGACAGGCCCGCCTCGGCCAGCAGCTTCTTGGCCTGCTCGACGTTGTGCGGGTACGGGTCGTAGTCCACCCGGCCGGCGACCGTGGGCGGCTGGATCGAGGTGCCCTTCTGCGCCAGCAGCGACCCGCCCATCGCCGCCACGATGGTGTCCTTGTCGATCGCGTAGTTGATCGCCTGGCGCACGCGCACGTCGCTCAGGTGCTTCTTGGTGGTGTTCAGGCCCATGTAGGTCGTGCAGCCGTTGAGCCCGGACAGCGTGCGCGCCTTGATCTGCGGCGTCTGCACCCGGGCCACGGTCGCCGCCTGGATGCTCTGGCCGAGCGCGTCGGCGTCGGTGCCCTGCCCGGCCAGCATGCGCTCGTCGATCGTGGCGGGGTCCAGGCCGAACGTCCACTCGAACGCGTCCGGCTTGGCCGTCCGCACCTGGTCGGTCTCCTGCTTCCACTGCGGGTTGCGCTCCAGCTTCAGCGACACGTTGCGCTGGTAGGAGGCCACCTTGTACGGCCCGCTCGCGATCGGCTTGCTGTCGAACGCCGCCCCCGCCCCGGTGCCCTTGGGGAACGGGGTGAAGTTCGCCAGCGCCAGCGCGCTCGGGAAGTCGGCGAACGGCTTCTTGAGATGGATGACGACCGTCTTGGCGTCCGGCGTCTCGATCGTGTCCAGGTCGCCCGACAGGTACGGGCCCTTGTAGTCCTTGGGCGCGTCGAGCAGCAGCTTGCCGTACGGCGAGCCGATGCCCGCCTCCGGGTCGAAGGCCCGCGAGAAGCCGAACTTGACCGCTTCGCTGGTGATCGGCGTGCCGTCCTCGAAGAAGATGTTGTCCTTGAGCGTGAACGTCCACGTCTTGGCGCCGTTGGACGGCGTGCCCGTGTCGGTCGCGAGGTCGGGCACGATCTTCGTGCCCTCGGCGCCCGGACCGGCGCCGAACGTCGTCAGCCCCCGGTAGATGAGCCGGTAGAAGTTGTTCACGCCGCCGTCGAAGCCGCGCACCGGGTCCAGGTGGGAGAAATCCGCGTTGGCCAGGACGTGCACCGTGCCGCCCGTTGCCGGGGTCGCCGCGGAGCCGGTCGCGCCGGTGCCGGCGCCCGGGCCTTGGGCTGCCCCGCCGCCACCGCCGCACGCCGAGAGCGCCAGCACGGCGGTCATCGTGACGCTCGTGAGCGCCGCCGATCTCCTCATTTCGCCTTCTTTCCGTTGGTTGCGTCGGGGGTCCTGACCCAGACCCGCATGGCTTCGGGGTCGCGGTTGCCCCAGAGGAAGTAGGGGACGAAGGTCGCGGTGACCGGCGTCCCCGGGAGCGCCTGCTCCAGCGGGAGCTCCGGGTAGAGCTCGGTGGAGGGCGGGGGAGCGGCGGCGGCGGTGAGGGTCAGCACCACTGCGCCGTCCCGCCGCTCGATGTTCGCGTTAACAATGTCGGGTACGCCGATCACCAGGTCGTCCACGGCGGCGTCCGGGCTGTCCTGCTGCTCCACGCAGTAGACCAGCGGGCCGCGGGCCAGGCTGACCGTACCCCTGGTGGCGTCGAGGTGGGGGTGCGAGCCGTGCGCCCTGACTGGCATCGGCAGCGTGAGCCGTACCTCGTCGCCGGCCTTCCACCGGCGTTCGACGCTCAGCCAGCCGCCGTCCGGCTCCGCGTCCCAGGGCCGGCCGCCGACCGTGACCGTCGCGCCGCGGGCCCAGCCCGGGATGCGCAGGACCAGCCCGTACGGCCCGTCCGGCGCCCGCTCGACCGTGAGCCGCACGTCGCCGTCCCACGGGTAGGCGGTCTCGACCGCGAGGTCCAGCTCCGCGCCCTCGATCCGGCCCTCGGCGTAGGAGGCGATCAGCAGCGCGCCGTCCCGCTCGGCCGCCACGTAGTCGGCGAGCTGGGCCATCCAGCGCACGATGTTCGGCGGGCAGCACGGGCAGGTGAACCAGGCGCGGCGCAGCGGCTCGCCGCCGGCCTCCGCGCCGCTGCGCTGCTCGTGGTCGGGGCGGCGCTGCAGCGGGTTGTCGTAGAAGAACGCCTTGCCGTCCGCCGACAGGCCCACGGCGTAGGCGTTGTAGAGCACGCGCTCGAACACGTCGAGGTACTTGGCGCCGCCCGTGGCCAGGAACATCCGCCAGGCCCACTGCATGACGGCGATGGCCGCGCAGGTCTCGCTGTAGGCGCGCTCGGACGGCAGCTCGTACCGGTCGCCGATCGCCTCGTCGGAGTGGCGGCTGCCGAGCCCGCCGGTGACGTACAGCTTGGTCGCCACCATGTCGTCCCAGAGCCGCTCCAGCGCCTCGAACAGCGACCGGTCGCCGGTCTCCAGGTGGACGTCGGCCGCGCCGGCCGCCAGGTACGCCATCCGCACCGCGTGCCCGGTCACCGACGGCAGCTCACGGAAGGGCAGGTGGTCCTGGAAGTAGTCGCCGGCGAAGATGCTGTGCTTGAGCTGCCCGGAGCCGCGCCGGTCCACGAACGCGGCGGCCAGGTCGAGGTAGGCGCGCAGCCCCGTCTCCCTGAACAGCTCGACCAGCGCCATCTCCACCTCGGGATGGCCGCACACCCCCTCGTGCGCGAACCGCTCCACCACCAGGTCCGCGAACCGCTCCGCCACCCGCAGCAGCCGCTGGTCGCCCATCCGGCGCGCCGCGGCGACGGCGGCCTGGATGAGGTGACCCAGGTTGTACAGCTCGTGCCCCCAGGCCAGGTCCTCCCACGGCTTCTTCGTGGCGGCCGGGTCCTGGAAGAAGGAGTTGAGGTAGCCGTCCTCGGCCTGGACCCGCTCCAGGAGGCCGACGACCTCCTCGAAGAACTCCCGTACGGGCTCCCCCGCGCGGCCGTCGCCCAGCTCGTAGGCCAGCCCCTCCAGGGTCTTGTACAGGTCGGTGTCCAGGAACGGGTAGCGGCCGCGGTACGGCGCCGGGTCCTGCTCCAGGAGGCGGCTCAGGTTGGCGACGTTGCCCGCCGCGCGGAGCTGCTCGATGGTGTGCGGGATCGTGGCCGTGCCGTTCCTGCGCTGCCAGTGGTGCAGCAGACCACCGGTGATACGCACTCCCGGAAGCGGCCGTACGGCCCCGGCGGACGTGCGTACGGCGCCGGACAGGGGCTTGACCTGCTTAGACGTCATGAACCTTCCCAGTAATGTGTGGCATTGCACTGAACCATAGGTGTCCGGGAGGTGTGTTGCCAAGGGTTGCGGGGGTGACGAAAAGAGAAAGTAACCCGTCCGGAATCTGGGACGGCGGCTGCTCCGCCGTACGCAAGATCGCCACCGCGACGCCGTCAACCCCTCGTCGCCTAGCCGCTCGGCCGGTGAGGTGACAGCACCGGCGAAGCCTCTCGCGGCTGCCGGGCCGCCCACCCCGTTCGGACATGACCTGGCGCCGCCCAGAGGTAGGGGGACGTAGCTATGTCGTCCCGCGTGCTCCTGTCATCCTCCAGGCATGGACGCATTTCTCCTGCAACTCCTCCCGTTGATCGGGGTGATCGTCGGGGCGCTGGCAACCATGGCCACCACGGCCTCCGCCGACCGGAGGCGCTGGAGACGGGAGCGTGCGACCCGGTGGGACGAGCGCCGGCTCGACGCTTACGTCGAGTACGCAAGCGTGAACAAGGAGCTGTATACGCTCGCCTGCTGCACGACGGCCATGCATCGGCCGTACTCGGCCAGCCCGCATATCGACTGGGAGACCGGAGAGGCTCTGATGGCCCAGGCTGAGATGCGTCGAAGGCAGGCCCTGGAGAAGGTGCTGTTCTTCGGGGACGCCGCTACGGCTCAAGCCGCCGATGCCTGGTGCGACGCCATCGTGGCCCTGCGAACGTACGTGAGTGAACGACCGGATCGATGGGACGACTGGTCGTCCCTGGTGGATGGGGTGACCGAGGCGCGTGATCGCTTCTACGAGGCGGCGCGCGCTGATGTGGCCATGCATCGGCTGGAGCGAGGGCGGCTGCTTCGAGCTGAAGGTATGGCCCCTTCCCGGAAGGTCCTGTAGCTGCGAGCCCCATGACGGTCGGCTGGAGCTTCAGGCCCCGCACGTTCGATCCTCGCAGCAGCCGCACCGGCGCGAAGTGGCCCGTCACCAGTGGCCGAGGTGGGGAGACCGCCTCCGCCGCGTACACTCGCCGGGCAGCTCGCCGGGCAGTTCGCCGGGCAGTTCGCCGGGCGGCGAGCGCGGAGATCAGCGCTCGATGAGCGTGACCTCCAGGGAGTAGTGGGAGGCGCGGTAGACGTGGGAGCCGTGCTCGACGGCGCGCCCCTGGTCGTCGTACGTGGTGCGGACCATCGTCAGCAGCGGCGCGCCGCGGCGTTCCTCCAGCAGCCGGGCCTCGGCCTGGGTGGCGGCCCTGGCGCCGATGCGCTGGTTGGCGACGCGCATGCGGACCCCCGCGCCGCGCAGCAGCTCGTACAGGCCGCGCCCCTCCAGGTCGGCGGCCGTGAGCGGGGCCAGGCCCTGGGGGAGCCAGTTGTGCAGGACGGCGAGGGGCTCCCCGGCCGCGAAGCGGAGGCGTTCCAGGTAGAGGATCTGGGTGCCCGGCTCCACGCCCAGGATGGGCGCGATGTCCTCGTCGACCGGGCGCGACTCCAGGGCCAGTACCTGCGTGGCCGGCTCCTGGCCCGAGCGGCGCAGGTCGTCGTAGAGACTCGTCAGCTCGACCGAGCGCTTGACCTGGCCGTGCACCACCTGGGTGCCGACACCGCGCTTGCGCACCAGCAGGCCCTTGTCCACCAGGTACTGGATCGCCTGCCGGATCGTGGGCCGCGACAGGCCGAGCTTGTCGGCCAGCAGGATCTCGTTGTCCAGCCGCGAGCCGGGGGCCAGGTCGCCGCGGCGGATCGCCTCCGCGATCTGCTCGGCCACCTGGAAGTAGAGCGGCACGGGACTGGACCGGTCCAGGTCGATGGCCAGGTTCGCGGTCATGCTGATCAGCTTAACCGACGTCAGAATGTCCTGACAAACGAGGCATGGGCGGGGTCTCGCTCCTCCCCGCCGCCGCAGCCGCACCCGCCATCTCCACCGCCCCCGCCCGCGTAGCCCTCACCGTCGTCGTCCGCGCCGCCGCGCACGGGAGCGGGCGCCGGTACGGTCTCGGGCGGGTGCCCGCCGCGCTCATCGCGCTGACCCTCGGCGGTTCCGGCATCGGGGCGATCAGCTCGCGAGGAGCTGCGGCAGCTCCGTCAGCGACGTGATGCGGGGGAAGCCGGGCGGTGGCGGCCCGGCCGCGAGGCGGTCCAGCCAGACCGAGCGCATCCCGGTCACCGCGGGGCCCGTCACGTCGTTCTCCACGTCATCGCCCACCAGCAGCACCTCCCGCGGTGCCAGCCCCAGCGCCGCGGCGGCCCCGGTGTAGCAGGCGGGGGCGGGCTTGAAGTGCCCGCCCAGGACCTCGCCCGTCAGCACCGGCCCGACCAGCCCCGCCAGCCCGATCGTGCGGACCTTGGCCTCCTGCATCGGCAGCGTGCCGTTGGTCAGCACCCCGAGCGCGTACCCGCCCAGCCCCGCCAGCGCCCCGGCCACGTCCGGGAACGCCGCCCAGTGCCGCCGGTACAGGTCGGCGAAGCCCGCGTACGCGGCGTCCAGGTCGCCGGGCACGGGCACGGCCAGCTCCGCGCACAGCGCGGCCAGGCGCAGCCGCCGCTGCTCCTGCACCGAGCACTGCCCCGCCTGCCACATCGCCAGGTACGGGCCCTCCAGCGCCGCCCAGATCGCCGCCGCCTCATCCAGGCGAGGATGGCCGGGGAAGCGGCCCGCCACCCACGCCGTGATGCCGGCGTCGGCGGCGGCGCGATGGTCGAACAGGGTGCCGTCGAGGTCGAACAGGATGCCCTTGATCCCCGGCTCGCTCACTGGGCGGCTTCCGCGATGATGCGGGCCGCCGTCTCCCGCGGCGGGTAGCCGAGCGTGAGGCCGCGCACCGACAGGGCGGCCTGCGCGAACAGCGCCTCGGCGTTCTCGGTGAGCACGTAGTTCAGCGCGGGGGAGCAGGACCGGTGCGCGTCCAGCGCCTGCGCCTCAAGCTCCGCCAGCTCCTCCGGCAGCGCCTCGCGGTAGTCGGCGATCAGCGCGTCGAGGTCGAAGAGCTGCCCGTACCGCTCCGACGTGCCCGCCACCACCCGCACGAGGTCGCCGTCGAGCTGGGCGCGGTAGACGAGGTTCGTGCCGCCGCTCTTGGCGAACCAGCGCATCGCCTCGTCGGCGGGCAGCGTGAACGCCCCGTACGGCTTGCGCGCGTACAGCAACGCCTCGGCTATCCACCGGTCGCACCACAGCTCGTCGCGGTAGGGCGCCGGGGCGTGTGGATCGACGGACAGGCCCTGTGCCAGCACCGGGTTCCAGGCCGACACCATCGGGCTGCTGAAGCGCGGCATGCGCGGGCCGCGCCAGTGGCTCAGCGCGTAGCCGTACCAGACGGTCACGACCTCGACCCGGTGCCTGGGCAGGGGGCGCTCGTAGGTGCCGTTCATGATCTGGCCCCCGTCAGGGTGCCGCCACGGTCCGGGGGTGAGGCCGAGGTCTGTGGGGGCCGGAGGAGTCCGGTAGTCGGGATGGAGTATCCACGCGTCCGCCACAGTTTCTCTGCCTTTCGGATTGGCGTATGCACGACGTGTCTGACCACTAGAGTGGCCATCGTGCAACACCCGTCACTCGGTTTCAATAGACCAGGTGTAAACGCTGATATTTGTCATCGATGGTTGTGACAGACGTATGCAGTTAAGCGTTGTCGCGGCCCGGCTCTGCTCCCTGCGCGCCGCGGCCCGGCTGTCGATGAAGTCCGCGGCGGACGCCGCGGGGCTCAACACCTCCACGATCTTCCGGATCGAGCACGGGCTGGTGGCCCCGCGCGAGGCCACCGTACGCACCCTGCTGGAGCTGTACGGCCACGGCGAGCACGCGCCCCGGCTGCTGTCGCTGCTGCGGGAGGAGCGGGTGCCCGGCTGGTACGACGCCCCCGGCGTGCCGCTGGGGCTGTCGGCGTTCCTGGAGATGGAGGACCAGGCGCAGATCATCTACACGTACTGCCCCATGCAGGTCCCCGCGCTGCTGCAGACCCCGGCCTACGCGCTGTCCGCCGCACTGGCCGGGCTGCCCGCCGGAGCCTCCTACGAGCAGGCCGCCCGCGCCGCCGAGCTGGTCGCGGTCCGGCAGCGGGTGCTCGACCGGCACCAGGGGCCGCACCTGTGGGCGGTGCTCGACCAGGCGGCGCTGACCGACCCGCCGCTCGGCCGGCCCGAGGACCGGCTCGCCCAGCTCGACGCGCTCACCAAGGCCGCCAGGCAGCCGCACCTCGCCGTGCAGGTCGCCCGGCCCGTCAGCGAGAGCGGCTACCTCTACCAGGGGCCGCCGTTCACGCTGCTGCGCTTCCCCCAGCAGGACCGTCCCGACGCGCTGGTGCTGCACCTGCTGCACGCCCCGATCGTCATCGAGGACCGGCGGCGGGTCGAGGAGCACCAGCAGGCGTTCGCGCGGCTGTCGCTGTCGGCGCTGCCCGTGGAGTCCACCCCCGACGCGCTGGACGGGATCCGCGCCACGCTGCCTCACTGACCTCCTGCTCAGTGGTGCTGGCGGAACTCGCCGGCGCGGCGCACGTGGTCGATCATGATGCGTTCCGCCGTCTCCGCGTCGCCCGACTCCAGGGCCGTCAGGATGCCTTCGTGCGCCTCCAGCTGGGCCTTGACCTGCGTCTCGTCCAGCCACAGTGACGCCTCGGCGGGCACGGGGAAGCTGTTGCGCACCGACCTGGCGTGCGCGCCCAGGAACGCGGGGCCGCCGATGTCGACGATGCGCAGGTGGAAGCGCCTGCTCTGCTCGCCGAGCCGGTCGTGCCTGCCCCGCGCGGCGTCCTCGGCCATCGAGGCGTGCAGCTCGCGCAGCTCGGCCAGCTCCTGCGGGGTGATCCTGGCCGCCGCCAGCCGCGCCCCCAGGCCCTCGACGACGGCGCGCACTCCGTAGTACTCGGCCAGCGCCTCGTCGCCCAGGTCCACCACGGTCGCGCCGTGGTGGGCCTCGTAACTGATCAGCCGGTCCTTCTCGAGCCTGCGCAGCGCCTCGCGCACCGGTGTGACCGACACCCCCAGGCGCTTGGCCACCTCCCCGGCCCGCAAGGCCGTGCCGCCCGGGATCCGGCCGGTGCGGATCTCCTCCAGGAGCACGCTGTAGACGTACTCGGCCTTGCTCATGGGCGGCCGGGGCTCGGTGGGTGACATGTCCTCAAGTGTCTCGCAGAACGGCCACGCTCTTGACCTATGACATATTTCTTATAAGTTACATACTCATGACGAGCCTCGCTGACCTGCGGGTCATCGACGCGGCGACGTTGTTCGCCGGTCCCTCCGCCGCCATGATGCTGGGCGACTTCGGCGCCGACGTGATCAAGATCGAGCACCCGCGCCGGGGCGACCCCTCGCGCGGGCACGGCGCCGCCGGCCTGTGGTGGAAGACGCTGTCGCGCAACAAGCGCGCCGCGGCCGTGGACCTGTCGCGGGCCGAGGGGCAGGAGATCCTGCGCCGCCTGGCCGAGCGGTCCGACGTGCTGATCGAGAACTTCCGCCCCGGCACCCTCGAACGCTGGAACCTCGACCCCCAGGACCTCCTGGAGCTCAACCCGCGGCTGATCGTGGCGCGGATGACCGGGTTCGGGCAGTTCGGGCCGATGGCCAAGCGGCCGGGGTTCGGCACGCTGGCCGAGGCCATGAGCGGCTTCGCGGCCATGACGGGGGAGCCCGACGGGCCACCGACCCTGCCGCCGCTGGCCCTGGCCGACGGCATCGCGGGCCTGGCCATGTCGTACGCCGTCATGGTCGCCCTGCACGCCCGCGAGCAGACCGGGCGCGGGCAGGTCATCGACATGGCGATCATCGAGCCGATCCTCGGGCTGCTCGGGCCGCAGATGAGCGTCTACAAGGCGCTCGGCATCGTGCAGCAGCGCACCGGCAACCGCTCCAGCAGCAACGCGCCGCGCAACACCTACCGCACCCGCGACGGCCGCTGGCTGGCCATCTCCACCAGCGCCCAGCCCATCGCCGAGCGCGTCGTCACCCTCGTCGGCCGGCCCGACCTGGTCGAGCAGCCGTGGTTCGCCAGCGGGCACGGCCGGGTGCAGCACGTGGACGAGCTGGACGAGGCGGTCGCCTCCTGGATCGCCGAACGGGACGCCGCGGAGGTCATCGCCAGGTTCGAGGAGGTGCAGGCCGCGGTCGCGCCCATCTACGACGTCACCGACCTGGCCGAGGACCCGCAGTACGCGGCGCTGAACACGTTCGTGGAGGTGCCCGACGAGGAGTTCGGCACGCTCACCATGCAGAACGTCATGTTCCGCATGTCCGAGACGCCCGGCGAGATCCGGTGGCCGGGGCGCACCCTCGGCAGGGACACCGACGAGGTGCTCGGCGAGCTGGACTACCCCGCCGAGCGGATCGCCGCCCTGCGCGAGGACGGGGTGATCGCGTGAGCCCGCTGCTCCCCGTGACCTGGCTGTACGTGCCCGGCGACCGGCCCGAGCGGTTCGACAAGGCCGTGGCGTCGGGCGCCGACGTGGTCATCATCGACCTGGAGGACGCGGTCGCGCCCGTGCGGAAGGACGCGGCCAGACAGAACGCGGTCGCCTACCTGCGCGCCCGGCGCGGCACCCCAGGCGCGGCCGTGCACGTGCGGGTCAACGATCCGGCCACGGCCCGCGGGCGCGACGACCTGGCCGCCGTCGGGGAGCTCGCCGACGCCGTACGGCTGCCGAAGGTCGAGTCGACGGCCGTGCTGGACGCGCTCACCGGCGCGCCCGCGTACGCGCTGCTGGAGTCGGCGGCCGGGATCGTCGCGGCCAGGGAGATCGCCGCGCACCCGCGCGTGGCGGGGGTGGCGCTCGGCGAGCAGGACCTGGCGGCCGAGCTGGCCATCACCGACGAGCAGGCCATGAACCACCTCAGGCTCCAGGTCGTCCTCGCCGCCGCGGCGGCCGGGCTGCCGCCGGTGCCCATGTCCGTCTACCCGGACGTCAAGGACGAGGCCGGGCTGGTCGCCTCCTGCCGGGCGGGCCGCGCGCTCGGGCTGTTCGGCAGGACCGCCATCCACCCGCGCCAGATCCCCGCGATCAGGCGGGCGTTCCGGCCGACGGAGGAGGAGACCGCCAGGGCCGCCGAGATCGTGGCCGCGGCGGAGCAGGCGGAGCAGGCGGGCGTCGGCGCGGTGGCGCTGCCCGACGGGCGGTTCGTGGACGCGCCGATCGTCGTCAGGGCCCGCCGCACCGTCGACCTGGCCCGCCGCCTCGCCGACCGCCCCGAAACCCCACCCGGCCCGCGCGAAAGCACGCCCGGCCCGCGCGACAGCGGGCCCGGCCCAGCCGCAGCCCCACCGGGCTCATCCCCGCCCCCGCCGGAAGACGGCGCCTGACCATCGGCCGGCGGGCCGTTCACCCCCAGCACAACCCCCCATTGGAGGTCATTCGCCATGGGAATCGCCGTATGGGCGCTCATCGCCTACATCGCCATCATCGTCGTCTGGAACGGCGTGCTGAAACGCAACATCGGTGAGGCGATGCTCATCGGTTTCGCCGGCGTGTGCCTCTTCGGCGGCACGAGCTTCTTCGACCTGGCGTGGGCGGGCATCGCCGACGCGATGGCCGAGGAGGTCGTCTTCGCCGCCCTGGCCTTCGTCTTCATGGGGTACCTGCTCACCAGGCTCGGCCTCATCCAGGAGCAGGTCACCGTACTGAACTCGATCTTCGGAAGGCTGCGCGGCGGCGCGGGATACGTCTCGACCTCCGCCTCCGCGCTGCTGGGCGGCCCCTCCGGGTCGGGCTCCGGCATCTCCGCGTCCGTCGGCTCCGTCACCATCCCCTGGATGATCCGCTCGAACTGGCGTCCCGACCTGGCCGCCTCGCTGGTGGCGGGCAACGCCGGGCTGGGCATCTCGATCCCGCCGAGCTCGTCGATGTTCCTGCTGCTCGGCTCGGCCGCCGTGGCGCCCGTGCTGACCGCCGACCAGCTCTTCGTGCCCGCCCTCGTGGGCGGGTTGTGGACGGTGGCCTACCGGTTCGTGGTGGTGTTCCTGTGGGTGCGCAGGCACGACATCGCCGCCACCGACGCGGCCGACATCGTGCCGCTGCGGGCGGCGCTGCGCGCCGGGTGGACGTCGCTGCTGGTGTACGCGGGCATCGTCGTGCCGGTGCTGATGACGCTGGACTTCGGGGTGGCGCTGATGGAGTCGCGGGTCGGCGAGGCGGCCGGCGACATCAGCATCATCGTGTGGATCCCGGTGCTGACCGTGCTGGCCACGTTCGCGGTGGCGTGGAAGCGGCTGCCGCGCACCGGGCGCGCCTGGAGCGAGCTGCTCGGCGAGATGGCCCCCAGGTACGCCGTCATCGGCGCGACGCTGTTCTTCGCCTTCGCCGCCGCGGCCAGCCTGGGCGAGCTGGGCCTGGTGGACCAGCTCACCGCGATCCTGCGGGGGCTGGACGCGCCCGCGGTGGTCATCGCCACCATCGTCGGCCTGCTGCTCGTCGTCATCGCCGCGCCGCTGACCGGCACCGCCACGATCGCCGCCGTCGGCGGGGTGGCCTTCAGCGCGCTGACCGCGGCCGGGATCGCCCCGGCCGCTGCGGCCACCGCCATCATGATCTTCGCCTCGACCGAGGGGGCGTCCCCGCCGGGAGCGGCCCCGATCTACATCGCCAGCGGCATCGCCCAGGTGGACCCGGCCAGGACGTTCGGCCGGCTGATCCTCTGGTTCGTCATCCCGACCCTGGTCATCGGCGTGCTGGTCGCCACCGGCGTGCTGCCGATCTGAGAGGAGCCCCCGTCATGAAGAGCGTCACCATGGTCCTGTTCAAGATCGGCCTCGTGCTGTTCCTCGTGCTCGGCGTCGCCCTGGTGCTCACCCAGGCCGCCGGCCTCGTCGCCGGCAGCCCCGGCCTGGTCTCCGGCGCGGTGTCGGCGCTGGGCATGGCGATGACCGTGTCGGCCGGGGTGACCGGGCTGCTCGGCTTCCTGATGTCGTACCTGTTCCACTGGAAGGCCGGCGAGGACTAGCCGCGCGGCACCCAGCGGGCCCCGAGCTCCTCGTCCTGCGGCGCGGGGCCGGGCAGGTCGCGGTGGGCCGGAGGGACGCGCATGGAGTCCATCATCAGCGTCAGGTAACGGTGGCGGAGCTGGGAGGCGCGTTCCTCGCCGCCCAGCTTGATCGAGGCGAGCTGCTCGAACAGCAGCGCGATGTCGGCCACCGTCACGTCCGGCCGCAGCACGCCCGCCGCCACCGCCCGGCCGTGCACCTCGACGGCCAGGGCCGAGGCCCTGGCCGCGAGCTTGCCCAGCTCCTCCGTCGGCGTGAACGTGCCCGCCAGCTTGATCGTCAGCGAACTGGAGTCGGCGTCCACGATGCCGCGCAGGTATCCGGCGAACGCCTCCCACGGGTCCCCGTCGTCGGCCAGCGAGCGCTCGCTGACCTCGATGTAGAGCCGCAGCCCGTCCCCGCACAGTTTCTGCAGCAGCGCCTCCTTGCTGGGGTAGCGGCGATACAGGGCGCTGATCCCGACGCCCGCCTTCTCGGCCACGGCTGCGATGGGGGCGCCGGGCTCGGCGGTGAAGACCGCCCGCGCCGCCTGGAGGATCAACTCGTCGTTGCGTGCGGCCTGCGCCTTGCGGCCGCTCATGGGTGCGCTGCTCATACCCGCAGTGTAAGGGAACGTAGGGTTCCGTTCTACTGTGACGTGCGGAAGCCAACCTGAAGAAGAGCGTAAGCGCGGCCCCGCACCATGGGCACATGACGAACCACACGAGCGGTTACGCCCCCGTCAACGGCCTGAGCATGTACTACGAGATCCACGGAGCCGGCGACCCGCTGGTCCTCATCCACGGCTCCTTCTCCGGCATCGGCACCTCGTTCGGCCGGCTCCTGCCGCACCTGGCCAAGACCCGTCAGGTGATCGCCGTCGAGTTCCAGGGCCACGGCCGCACGGCCGACATCGACCGCCCCCTGTCGCCTCAGCTCCTCGCCGGCGACGTGGCCGCGCTCCTGGACCACCTCGGCGTCGAGCGGGCCGACCTCCTCGGCTACAGCCTGGGCTCCAGCATCGCCTTCCACGTCGCGGAGCAGCGGCCGGACCTCGTCCGCAAGCTCGTCCTGGCCTCGTTCTCCTTCAGCCCGGACGGCCTGCACCCCGGCTTGGCCGACGGCTTCGAGAGCATCCGGCCCGAGCACCTGCACGGCTCGCCCTTCCACGACGAGTACCTCCGGCTCGCACCCCGGCCCGAGGACTTCCCCGCATTGTGCGAGAAGGTGAGCGCCCTCATGCGCGACCTCCGCGAGCCCACGGCCGAGGAGGTGCGGGCGATCGAGGCGCCCACGATGGTGGTCATCGGCGACTCCGACATCATCCGCCCCGAGCACGCCGTGGAGACGTTCCGCCTGCGGGGCGGCGGGGTGGCCGGCGACCAGGCCGGGCTGCCGGACGCGCGGCTGGCCGTGCTGCCCGGTACCACGCACGTCACGCTCGTGCACCGCGCCGAATGGCTCGCCTCCATGATCGACGACTTCCTCACGGGCTGATCCGCGCCACGTCCCGCCATCCCTCGGGCCGCCGCGGTCCTGATCGAGACTGGGCAACCACCTCGTCCACCACGTACGCTGCGCAGGGCCACGTACCTGTCGCCGATCATGTCACCCGGTCCGGAGGAGGGCGGCGGCGACCGCGAGCCCCAGGGAGGGGACATGACGCAGCAGGAAGAGCCCCGCGTCGTGCGGGTGCTGCTCTCACCCGCGAACGTGTGGCGGGCCGCGCTCGCCGTCGTCGCGGTCCTCGCCCTGGTGCTCTTCGCGCGCTTCGTGCTGGCCGACGCGGGCGGGCTGATCGTCGTGGTGGTGATGGCCTGGTTCATCTCCCTGGCCATGGAGCCCGCCGTGGGCCGGCTGGCCCGGCACATGCGCCGCGGCGCGGCGGCGCTGCTGGTGATGGTGGCGTTCCTGCTCGTCTCGGCGATCTTCCTGTACCTGTTCGGGAGCCTGCTGGCGGAGCAGGTCGCCGTCCTGGTGCGGGAGCTGCCCGACATCCTCACCGGCGCCGTCGCCTGGGTGAACGAGCGGTTCGGCACCAACTACCGGATCGCCGACATCCTCACCTCGCTGAACCTCACCCCGCAGCAGGCCGCCCAGTACGCCCAGGACGTGCTCGGCAACGTGCTGGGCCTGGTCGGCACCCTCACCGGCGCGGTCGTCAACCTGTTCACGCTGATCCTGCTGATCTTCTACCTCTCCGCCGACGGGCCCCGGCTGCGCGTGTGGCTCGCCCGGCTCATGCCCGCGAACCTCCAGCGCGTCTTCCTCACCGTCTGGGACGTGTCGCTGACCAAGACCGGTGGGTACGTGTGGGCCAGGCTCATCCTGGCCACCGTCAACGCCGCCGCGTCGACCGTGGTGTTCCTGGCGCTCGGCATGCCGTCGTGGCTCGCGCTCGGGCTGTGGACGGGACTGGTGGCGCAGTTCGTGCCCACCATCGGCACCTACATCGCCATCGTGCTGCCCGTGGTGGTCGGGCTCGTGTCGCCCCGGCCGTGGATCGGGCTGGCCGCGCTCGCCTGGGGCGTGCTGTACCAGCAGGTGGAGAACCTGACGCTGGAGCCGCGGATCAGCGGCAGGTCGGTGGACATCCATCCCGGGGTGGCCTTCGCGGGCGTGATCCTGGGGGCGTCGCTGTTCGGGGCGGTGGGGGCGCTGCTGGCCGTGCCGGTGGTGGCCATGCTGCTGTCGCTGATCGACACGTTCGTCGCCCGGCAGGAGCTGGTCCAGCCCGTTCCCGCGGGCCAGGCCGCCGCGGCCGATCACCACACCGCGGCGCCGCCGCCGGGCGGCGTGCCACCACCCGAGCCGCCTGAGCAGCCTGAGCAGTCCGGCCCGCCCGAGGAGTCCGGCCCGCCCGAGCGGTCCGCGCCGGGAGCCGGGCGCGAGCGCGCCACGCCCGACTGAGCCGTCAGCCGACGTGGCGCGAGCGCACCGCGTCCGGCTGAGCCGTCGTGGCGCCCGGTCTCAACCCCGCCTGAACAGCCGCGCGCCGAGCCCGGAGATCGCGCCGGCGGCGCTGCCCGCCCAGTAGTACAGGCGCGGCGGCACGTGCGGGAGCAGCGCGGAATGCCGCTGGTTCAGCAGCGCGATCATCTCCCTGGGCGGCCGGTCGACGTACCGCGGGACGTGCTCGTACCACTGGGCGCTGCGCCGCGCCGCCCGCTGGGAGGGCCGGATCGCGGTCATGCGCTCCCGCTCGTACCCGGCCAGGGCGGTCTCGAGCTCCGGGTCCGCGTGCAGCGCGTCCACCAGGAAGGCGGCGTCGCCGAGCGCCAGGGCGGTGCCGGCGCCGATCGAGTAGTGGGTGGTGTGCGCGGAGTCCCCGAGCAGGACGAGGTTGCCGCGGTGCCAGGTGCGGTTGGTCAGGGTGCGGAAGTGCAGCCAGCGCGGGCCGCCGTCGGCCTGCGTGCGGCCGATCAGCTGATGCCCGTCGAGCACCTCCGCGAAGAGCTTCTCCAGGTGGGCCAGGCCGTCGGCCTCGTTCGCCACGTCGAGCCCGAGCCCCCGCCACGTGTCGGGCCCGCACTCGACGATGAACGTGCTGTGCTGCTCGCTGTACGGATAGCCGTAGCACCAGATCCAGCCGTGCTCCGTCTCGACGAAGGCGAAGGTGAAGGAGTCGAGCACCTTGGTGGTGCCGAGCCACATGTACGGGTTGCGCCCGACCGCGACCTCGGTGCCGAAGTGCTCGGCGTGCCGCTCGCGCAGCCGGCTGTTGACGCCGTCACCGGCCACGACGAGGTCGGCGTCGGCGACCTCCTCCTCGCCGGCGATCTCGTGCTCGTACTCGACGCGCACGCCGAGGGACTCGGCCCGCTCGGCGAGGATGGCGAGCAGCCGGCGCCGGCTGATGCCGAACCCCTTGTCGCCGTGCCCCACCGTCACCGTGGCGCGCTCGTGCAGGTGCACGACCCAGCTGTCCCAGCGGGCCGAGCTCGCGCTGATCTCGCGGGCCGACTCGGGATCGACGTCGTGCAGGTAGCCGAACAGCTCGTCCCAGTACGTCACGCCCCAGCCGTACGTCGAACCGGCCGGGTTGCGCTCGTACACGGTGATGTCGTGGTCGGGGTCCACCCGTTTCATCAGGATCGAGAAGTACAGGCTGGCGGGCCCGCCACCGACGCACGCGACCTTCACAAGAGCTCCCCGCTATACGAAAAGTAAGCAATCCATAACGGAGAGTAGCAGTCGGTGGCGTTGTGGCACAGGAGGGCACCGCCGTGTCGCCCGGCTCGCCCATCGGGCCCGTCGGCTGGCCCGTCGGCTAGCCGGTCACGACGGCGCGGACCAGCCGGCACAGGTCGGCGGGGCGCAGCCCGTCCTGGCGGCGCCACAGCTCGGGGTCGACGCAGCCGGCCTGCCGCACGTGCTCCACCACCTCCAGCCCGTGCTGCTTGAGCAGCGACGACACCTCGTCGGGAGCGAAGAACGACAGCCACGGCTCGCCGCGGTCGGCGGCGGCGGCCAGGGCGAACGAGGCGTATTCGGCGCCCCGCTCGTCACGCAGGCCGGGCGGCAGGGCGTACTCCATGACCAGCTCGCTGCCCCGGGGCAGGCGGCCGAGTGCGGCGAGCGTGGCGGCGACCGCCTCCTCGGTCAGGTACATGGCCACGCCCAGCCAGCTCACCAGCGCCGGCCGCCCGGGGTCGAGCCCCGCCTCGCGCAGGGCGCTCATCAGCCCGCCCGACTCGAAGTCCACCGGCGCGAACACCGGCCCGTCCGGCGTGGTGAGCCCCGCCGCGGCCATGAGCTCGCGTTTCCATTGCTGCGTGGCGGGGTGATCGACCTCGATCACCCGCGTGGGCGGCCTGCCCGGCGCGCGCCTGAGCGCGAACGTGTCGAGCCCCGCGCCCAGCACCACGTACTGCTCGAAGCGGTCGCCGAGCCGGCGCTCGGTGTAGGCGGCGCGGGCGGTCACCTGGGCGCGGGTGCCGGAGAGCACGATGTGGCCGCCGTGCACGCGGTGGTAGCCGACGAGCTCCTCGGCCTGGCCGCCCAGCAGGGTCGCGGCCAGGGTGTCGCGGAAGATGTACGGCTCGCCGTCCACGACGAGGTGGGCCGCGCGGGAGGCGGCCGCCATGATCGCGGTCTGGCTGGGGTGCGCGTCTCGCATGTGCGGGCGTTCCTTTCCTGGGGGAGTGGAACGCCGATGCTAAATGCATTTCGCGGGATTATGAATTCAGCATGGCAGTCGAAAATAAATTCCCCGTTCCCGGGAAATCAATAACTGATAACGGCTCTTTCCGTGTCTTCCGGCGGGGGCCGTCAGGGGCTGAGGTTCGCGAGGCGTTCGAGGGCCGCCAGGTCGCCGGCGAAGACGTTCTCGTCCACGTCGTGGTCCGGCAGCCCCGCCACCCGGGCAGAATCGGTGAACTGCCAGAAGTCCCAGCCCGTCCCGCCGGGAAGGGGTGCCGGTGGGGTGCGGCCGTAGCGGGCGAGCCGGACGCGGTGCTTCCCGAGCGCCGTGCTGCCCGCCATGCACCGGTCGACGAAGCTCTTCTGCGTGTACACGGTGGGCGCGACGCCGGTCACGCTCTCCACCCGGCCGATGAAGGCCAGTACCCGCCGCACGAGGACGGCGGGCTCGGCTCCGCACGCGCCCTCCACGTCCACCTCCAGCGGCAGCTCGTACGGGTGCGTCCCGTCGAGGCCCTGCCCGCGCACCGTGTTCAGGAAGTGATCGGCCTGCGCGACGCCGTCCTGGCCGTGCACGAAGTAGTGGTAGGCGGTGTGGATCAGCTTCACGCGGCGCGCCCCGGCCAGATCGCGGGCGAGCCACGTGTTCACCCACTTGGTCCGATGACCCTCGGTGGCCTTGATCGAGACGAACTTCTGCCCGCTCGCCGCCAGCGCCCGCCAGTCGATCGCCTGCTCCTCCGGATGGTTGTGCCCGGAGATGTCGATGCCGTGCACGGCGTGGTCCGCGGGCCCGGCCGTGGCGCGGGCGGGAGAGGCGGGCAGGAGGGCGCAGGTGAGGAGAACCGGCGGGATCGCACCCCGCCATCGAGATGACATTCGGTCATCATACGACTACGTGGCGTGCTGATCGAACCGCCGGGTGATGGCGTGCGTACCTCAGCACATGCGTTGGAAGACGGCAATCGTGGCGATGCTCGGCCTGCTCCTGGCGGCGGGCTGTGCCGCGGCGGCGGAGACGGAGAAGGCGTACGCGCAGGCGGACGTGACCTTCAACCAGGAAATGATCACGCATCACCAGCAGACGATCCAGCTCGCCGAGGCGGCGGCCGGCCGGGCGGGCAGCGCGTACGTGCGCGACCTCGCCGGGAAGCTCATCCCGGCGGAGCGGGCGGACATCGCGATGATGGAGTCCTGGCTGCGCTCCTGGAACGAGACGGTGCCGGTGAAGCCGGTCGCCGCCATGGGCGCGGACCTGCCCGAGGGTGACGGCTTCGACCGCGCGTGGCTCAAGGCGCTGTCGGAGCACCTGCACCACGGCGTGATGATGGCCGAGACCGTGCGGACGTCCGGCAGGCACGGCCCCACGCTGGAGCTGGCCGGGAAGATCATCCAGGTGCAGAACGCGGAGCTGAAGGAGATCGGCGAGCGGCTGGCATGACACGGCGTTCCCCCGGGGACGCCGAGCGCTTCCGAGCGGCGGCGGGTCAGCCGGGGGCGTTGCCCGGGGACGCCGAGCGCCCCCGGGCAGCGGCGGGTCAGCCGGCCGGGCGCCGGACCTCCAGCCGCACCCTGGCCAGCCAGGCCCCCCAGCCGTCCTGCGGCCGGCTGTCCGCGATGCGCAGGTAGAACGTGCGCCCCTCGGCGAGCTCGACGGTGCGCTGCTCCCGGTTGGACAGGTCGCGCACGTTGGCGCTCTCCTGCAGCACCGTCCGCCAGCTCTGGTTGTCGGAGGAGACCTGCACCAGGAACTGGTTGCCGATGTCCAGCGTCAGCGAGCCCGCGCTCGTCCCGGCCGGCAGCTCGAACCGGTAGACGGCCCGGCTGTCGCCGTCGGTGAAGCGGGCCCGCCCGTCGTGCACCTCGCCGTCGAGCTGCGAGCCGTCCTCGTCGAGCAGCCAGGGCTCCTCGGCGGGGGTGCCGGGCGTGAACTCCACGGTGTCGCCCACCACCGTGACCGTCACCTGCTCACTCGCCGTGCCCAGGCCGGAGACCGCCGACAGCCGTACCGGATGGCTGCCGGGAGTCGCCGTGACCGGCACCGTCACCCGAAACGGCACCACCTGCGAGGCGCCCGCCGCGAGCGGCCCGAACGCGGCGGAGCCCGGCTCGACGGTCCAGCCCTGCGGCCCGGTCGCGGTCAGCTCTCCGCCGGCGGGCCGGTCGGCGTGGTTGGTCACGGTCACCGGCAGCGTCACGGTCTCCCCGGGTGCGGCGAAGGCCCCGCCGGCCTCGGCGACCACCGGCGACGTCTCCGGCCCCGCCGGTGCCAGCAGCTCGATCTCGGCCAGCGACGCCGGCGACGCCAACGCCGAGGGTGACGCCAACGCGGCGGGTGGCGCGGGTGACGTCCCGCCGGAGACGGTGAACCTGATCCGGTAATGGTCGTACGCCCCCGGCTTGGCGATCTTGAACGGCCGGGTCTGCAGCCGCCACGGGAAGCTCTCGCCGGACCGCTCGTCGAGCACCTGCCACGACTGGCCGTCCGCGGAGCCCTCCAGCACCCAGCCGGCCGGGTCCTGGCCCGCCTGCGCGCCCGAGGTGAGCGTGTAGAAGCTCACCCGCCGCTTGCCGGGCAGGTCGTAGCGGACCCACTCGGGCAGGTCCGCCCGGGTGGCCGAGGTGTCGTCGAACAGCGCGCTCACGTCGGCGCCGCCCGCGCCCGACGCCGTGCCGCGGCCCGGGCCCGTGACGTCGCGCAGCGGCGCGGGGACGCGGTCGTCGCGGGTGATCGAGGGCGGCGCGGCGTCCTCGCCGGTGCCCCATCGCGACGGCCTCGGCCCCATCTCGAACACCAGCTCGCCGCCCTCGGCGATCAGGTCGTGCGGCAGGTACGTCTTGCCGTACGGCCTGCCGTTGACCTTCAGCCCCTGCACGTAGACGTCGCGCTCGCTGTTGCCCGGCGCCCTGATGACCAGCTTCCTGCCGTTCTCCAGTCGCACCGTCGCCTTCTTGAACAGCGGCGAGCCGATCGCGTAGTACGGGCTGCCCATCTGCAGCGGGTAGAAGCCCAGCGCGCCGAACACCTGCCACGCCGACATCTCCCCGTTGTCCTCGTCGCCCGGGTAGCCCTGGCCGATCTCGCTGCCCAGGTACAGCCGCGACAGCGCCTCGCGCACCTTGGCCTGCGCCTTCCACGGCTGGCCGGCGTAGTCGTACATGTAGGCGATGTGGTGCGAGGGCTGGTTGCTGTGCCCGTACTGGCCCATGCGCACGTCCCTGGCCTCGCGCATCTCGTGGATGATGCCGCTGTACGAGCCGGGGAACAGCGCCGTCTCCCGCGTGGCGAAGAACGTGTCCAGCTTGTCCGCCAGCCTGCCGGCGCCGCCGTACAGGTTGGCCAGGCCGCGGCCGTCCTGGGGGACGTGGAAGGCCATGTTCCAGCCGTTCGTCTCGGTGTAGTCGAAGCCCCACGTACGCGGGTCGTAGGCGCCCGGCTTGCGGCGGAACGACCCGTCGGCGTTCCTGCCCTGGAAGAAGCCCGTCGCCGGGTCGAACAGGTGCACGTAGTTCAGCGCCCGGTCACGGAAATACTCGTACTCCTCCAGGTAGCGGGCCCGCTTCGCGCCCGTGGAGCGCCCGGCCAGGGCCTTGGCCATGTTCGCGATGCCGAAGTCGTTGATGTAGCCGTCCATCGCCCACGACATCGCCTCGCCCGTGGACTGGATGGTCGTGTACCCGAGGAACGTGGACGTGGCCAGGCCCTTGCGGCCCACGTTCCGGCTGGGCGGGACGACCGTGGCGTTCTTGACCGCGGCGGCGTACGCGGCCTCGGCGTCGAACCCCGGCACCCCCTTCAGGTACGCGTCGGCGAAGGCCACGTCGGAGCTGGTGCCGACCATCAGGTCGGCGTACCCCGGCGACGACCAGCGCGCGATCCAGCCGCCGTCCAGGTACTGCTGGACGAACCCGGCCGCCATCTCGCCGGCCGCCTCCGGCGTGAGCAGCGCGTACGCCGGCCACGTCGTCCGGTAGGTGTCCCAGAAGCCGTTGTTGACGAACACCTTCCCGTCCGCCACCCGCGCGCCCGTCTCGGTCGGCGTGCTGGGCGGGGTGCCGGTGGCCGACTGCACGGCGTGCCGGTAGAGCGGCGCGGCGGCGGTGCCGGTGTTCTCGAAGCCCGAGTTCGGATACAGGAACAGCCGGTACAGGTTGGAGTAGAGCGTGACGAGCTGGTCCCTGCTCGCCCCCTCCACCTCGATGACGCCCAGCTTGGCGTCCCACGCCCGGCGCGCCCGCTCGCTCACCGCCTCCAGCGTGTCGGAGGCGGCGATCTCCAGCTCCAGGTTCCTGCGCGCCTGCGCCACGCTGATCAGCGAGGACGCGATGCGCATGGTCACCGTACGCGTCGGGCCGGCGTCGAAGGCGAGGTAGCCGAGCACGTTGTCGCGGCCCTGCCCGGTGAGCTTGCCGCCGCCGGTGACCGGGCGGTCGAAGACGGCGTGGAAGAACATCCGCGTGGCGCCCGTGGACAGGTCGCTGCGCACGTCGGAGTAGCCGGTGACCACCCCGGCGGCGACGTCGAGCGTGAGACCGCCGCTGTTGTTCACGTTGTCGAAGATCAGCTTCGCCGCGGAGCCCGGGAACGTGAAGCGGGCCAGCGCCGCGTGGTCGGACGGGGCGATCTCGGCCTTGATCCCGTTGTCGAACGTGACCGCGTACAGGTGCGGGCGCGCGACCTCGCGCTCGTGCCGGAAGGGCAGCGCGCGGGCGGTGCGCGACGGGTCCGGCGTGCCCTCGGCCGCCGACGGCATGAACTGGAACGTCTGCCGGTCGCCCATCCACGGGCTCGGCTCGTGGCTGGCGGTGAACGCCTGGATCTCCGGCTGGTTGGCGGCGTTGTTGGCGCGGTGGTACTCGTACAGCCAGCTGGTCGAGCCCGCGTCGGTCATCGGCGTCCAGAAGTTGAACCCGTGCGGGACCGCCGTGGCCGGGAAGTTGTTGCCCCGGGAGAAGCCGCCGGTGGAATGGGTGCCGCGGGTCGTCACCACGTGGTCGGCGTAGCCGCTGCCTTGGTGCGGCGGGCGCCCCTCGTACGGCTGCCGCCTGCGCTCCGAGACGATCCTGATGTCGTCCACCCAGCCCCGGAACCCGGCCATGCCCGCCGGGCTGTCGTAGGCTACCAGGATGCGGGTGATCCGCTTGCCCCTGGCCACCCGGCCGATCTCGGCGCGCTTGAAGTTCCACTGGTCGGCGTAGAGGGTCTTGGACTCGCCCTGCTCCCTCGGGGCCAGCCGGACGCCGTGCTGGTCCACGGCCTTCAGGTCGCTGAGGTAGGTGCCGTCGTCGAAGGCCAGGTCCACCGAGACGTACGTGCTGGGGTAGCGCAGGTCGGCCGCCGTGAACTCGGGGAAGACCAGGTACGACAGCTCCGTGGTGGACGTCACCGGGAGGTCCACCTCGAACACCTTGTTCAGGGAACGGCCGCCGGACGCGGAGGTGGTGCTGCCCGCGTACTGCAGGGCCCGCAGCCCCGTGAAGCCGGCGCGCGGCTTGGAGACGAACCCGCCCGTCGGGCCCGTGCCCACCTGGCTGCGCATGTCGCTGGGCGGCCGGGGGCCGCTGCTGCCGTCCGACAGCTCCCACTCGGCGAGCTGCAGGGTCGAGCCGTCGCCGACGCGGGTGACGTTCAGCCGGTAGTGGACGTAGGCGGTGGTGTTGCCGAAGCGGTACTCCTTGCGCTGGTGGCGGGCGGTGAACGTCTCGCCGGTGCGGGTGTCGAGGGTGGTCCAGGCCCGGCCGTCCTTCGAGCCCTGCAGCTCCCAGTCGCGCGGGTCGCGCTCGGGGGCGTCGCCGGCGGAGGTCAGCGCGTAGTGCACGACCGCGACGGGCTCGGACAGGTCGTACTGCGCCCAGCCGGTGCCGGTGAACACCAGCCATTTGGTGTTGGCGTCGGTGTCGGCCAGGTTCTCCTTCACCTCGCCCGCGGCCGCGTACTCGCCGCTGGCCCGGACCTGGGCGATCTTGTCGGTGATGCTGCCCTCGATGCCGCCGGGCAGGGTTCCGGTGACGTTCTCGGCCTTCTCGGCCGTGTTGAGCCACGTCGGCTGCGGGTCGCCGTCCTCGAAGGAGGAGGCGAAGGCCGCGCCTTCCGCTCTGGCCAGGTCCTGGCCGTCACGTGCGGCCCTGCGTGCCTCGCCGGCGGGAGGGGCAGGCTCGGCCGCGGCCGGGCCGGGCGGCGGGCTGTAGGACGGGCCGGGGGAGGGTGTGCCCGAAGGGCCTGGGTTGGGAATGGGTTCCGGACCTTTCTGTGCGGTGAGCGCGGCGGTGGCGGGAGCCGCGAGGGCGAGGGCGATGAGGGGGGATAAGAGTGCTGTCAGGACGGATCGCTTCATCGAGGACCTTCCCGCAGGTCAGCAGGCCAGTACCAACAAATCTGACAACGTTGTCAACCCCGATCTGGTATGAAAGTTTCACCCGGGAGGCGCGCTGTCAAGACAGCGCTGTCATGTAGCGCTTCGGGGTTTGGTGGCGATATGTGGGTACTCGCCCCGGCCGCCGTCCGGTGTCGGCGCCGGACCGGCCTCGTGCGCTGACCGGTCACCAGGGGGCCGTCTCCCCGGTCGATGCGAGCGGTGGCCGCCCAAGGCCCGCTCAGGCCCCTGCTCTTCGGCTACGCGAGAGAGGAACCCGGCATCGCCCTGGACGGCCAGGGGAGGACCTCGTCGCGATCAACGACGACACGATCCTCCATCGGTGGTGCCGCTGCCGCCCCGGCCGAGCCCGGCGGCGATGTGCGGGAAGCCGGCCGGACGCGCCTACGGCTCCCCGGAGTGGCGCCGCCACCTCGGCGACCTCTCGATACGCGAGGCGTGCCGCCCTTGAAGGCTACGGCCGGACCAGGATGACGTTGCCCAGCGACCGCTGCCCCGCCGCGTCCGACGGCCGGTTCACGATCCCGCCGCCCGAGGTGACCATGACACTCGACCCGCCCCCGTCGAGGTTCATCGCCTCGCGGGCCCCGAGCAGCTTCATCAGCTCGGCCGTCTGCGCCACTCCGAGCCCCTCGCTGTACCCGTCCTGCCGCCCGTCCACGACCACCAGCATGAGCCGGCCCCGGGAGTCCATCCCGATCATCGACCGGGGGTTGGCGCGCACGGTCCAGTTGTAGGTGAACGTCTGATCGTTCCCCTCCCGGATCACGCCGTCGGCCGCCGCGTTCACCGCCACCCGCCCGTCCCGTACCAGGGAGGGGCCCACCTGCAGGATCGTCGTGTCAGGGGTCAGCGCGACCCGCCGCCCCCTGCCGTCCTCGACCCGCTCGCTCACCTTGAGCCGCTCACCGGCCTTCGCGTGCTCCAGCAGCCAGGCCGCGCTGTCGCCGATGGCCTGGACGACGGACCCGCCCGCGGGCACGGCGCTCCCGCGCGAGGCGTTCACCGCGGTGACCGCGCCCCGCGCGTCCAGGACGGCCTCGGCCCCCGCACCGGCGGGCGGCGTGCCCCACTCCGGGGTGAACAGCACGAGCTCGCTCGCGTCCGTGCACTTCAGGTCGTGCTGCGGCTTCTCCGTGGGCAGGTCGCCGCCCACCCCGCCGCAGTTCCAGATCTCGCCGGGCACCCGGTTCACGCCGTCGATCTCGGCGCTGTCCCGGCCGGCCCGCAAGGTGACGTGGGCCGTGTACGTGTCCACGTCCACGGCGCGCCCACCCTTGGTGATCCTGATTCCGGCGCGGCCCTGGGTGGCGGAGCCGATCAGCTTGCCGTCCTTGACGTACATGCCGCCCGGCGCGCTGTTGTAGAACCACTGCGCGTTGATCCCGGCCACCGCCCCCGCCGCGGCGGCCAGGTCGGTCAGCTTCTCCGTGCCGTTCAGCGCGGCGCCGAAGTCGGTGCCGACCGTGCCGCGGAACTGCCGGAAGTCCACCCGGAGCAGGTGCACCTTCTGCGGAGCCCCCGGGTCCGCGCCGTCCTGCGCGGTGTAGCGGGTGCCGCCCGCGAAGCCGGCCGCCCTGATCGCGGACAGCGCGGTGGCCGCCTCGGCGCTGGTGGCGTACCGGCCGGTCCGGACGATCCAGCCGAGCGTGCCGGCGGGACGGTCGGCGAACGCGGCCGTGGCGACCTCCTCCACCCGCGGCTCGAACCCCTTCTGCCGCACCGCCTCCGCCACCCGGTCGGCGATCTGCCTCGTTCCCAGGGCGGTGGCGGCCGTGTTGAGCGGCCCGTCGATCGTGGCCGGCAGGTACACGTGCACGGTCCAGTAGTCGCCGGCGTCCTTGGCGCCGAGCGACATCGAGGTCAGCGTCACGCCGGGCGCCACCGTCGTGGTCACCGGCGGCGCGCTCAGCGGCAGCTTCCCGCCGAAGAAGGAGTCCGGCGGCGTGGCCGCCGCCGTGGCCGGCGTCGCGCTCGCGGCCAGCAGGGTCACGGCCGCCGCGACGGCGGAGAGGGTGTTGCGGTGCATGTACGTCCTCGGTCCAGGTGCGATCTGTCTGCCAGGGCAGTCAAGGGCCCGCCGATGAACGGCGGGCGGTGCCCGCGAAGCACCCAGGTGAACAGCGTCGGAGATCACCCGTTCGGCCGGCGCGCGGAGCACGGCGGAGGCCGGCGCGCGGTGCACGGCGGAGGCCGGAGCCGGCACGTTCCGGCGGTCACGGGCTGCCGGGCTGGGGTGACACCGCGGGCTGGGGCGCCTCCTGCGGATCGGGCCGGCCGCGGCGGATGAGGTACTCGGCGATCGCCAGGGCCGCCGCGCCGAGCAGCACCTCGCTGACGGTGGAGACCAGCCGGCTGGCCAGGGCCACCACCGCGGCCGCCGGGGTGGGCAGCACCACGCTCAGGGCGGCCGTGAGCACCGCCTCGCGGACCCCGATCCCGTCGGGGATGAACACGGCCGCGATGCCGACCGAGGTGGCGAGCGTGAACGCGCCGACGCACAGCAGGAGGGAGCGGGACGCGGGCGCGCCCATCGCGATGGCCAGCGGCCACAGATGCAGCCCCGTGACCACCCAAGACAGGCTCTGCCAGGCGACCGCGAGCCGCACCCCCCCGACGGAGGCGGCCCTGGCCGCCGCGGGGCGGCGCAGCAGCCGCAGCAGCAGCGCCGAGCTCTGGTTGACGAGCTGCGGGCGCACCAGGACGACCACGATCAGCACGGCGGCCACGGCCAGCCAGGCCGCCCGCGCCCCCAGCATCTGCACGCCCGCGAGCAGCCCGACGGTGAACCCGCTCAGCAGCACCAGGCTCATGACGAGCGCCGCCGTGGTCATCAGCCTGCCGAAGGTGATGCCGTTGACCGTGGCGACCTTGGCGGTGGCGATCATGCCGGGCACCCGTCCGGGCAGGTACTTGGACAGGAAGCCGACGAAGAAGATCCGCACCACCCGCGGCCCGCTGACCGGAGGGCCGAGCTCCAGCAGCACGACGCGCCAGGCGAGGAACCCGAGCGACAGCCCCGCCGTGCTCGCCAGCAGCGATCCGCCGAGCAGGAGGGCGATCTGACCGGCGTCGCGCCGGGTGAACAGGACGCCGACCACGCTCCAGTCCAGCCGGGACATCGTCCAGGCGATCGCGGCCACGACGGCGAGGGCGAACGCGGCGACCAGCGCCCGCGCCACCGGACGGGGCAGGCGGGGCAGGCGGGGCAGGCGGGGCAGGCGCAGGAGCCGGGGCGGCCTGGCCGGGCTCACTCGCCCGCCCCGGCCGACGGCACCGGGGCCGGGCCCGTCCTGATCGGCTCGCCCCGCCTTCGGCCCAGCTCGTAGGCGACGCGCAGCAGCCCCACGCAGGCGCCGAGGAAGAAGGCCGTGTGGAAGCAGAGCTGCATCCAGGCGACCCACAGGGCGAAGCGGGCGCCCCGGTGGCGGCGGGCGAAGCCGATGAACACCCGGTTCCTGTACAGGAACACCGCGAGCGCCGCCGCCGGCACGGCCAGCAGCCAGGGGCTGAGGAGCGCGAGCGGCAGGCTGAGGAACGTGGCCGCCGCCGAGGCGGAGGAGAGCCGGGGTCCCTTGCGGCGCTTGTGCCGGCCCGTTCCGATCATGTCGAGCTGGAAGCCGGCCCGGCCCTCGCCGCGCAGCCGCCGCGCCCGCACCATGATCACCGGCAGGGTCGTGGACCGCACGAAGCGCTCCGCCAGGCACCCCCAGAACCGGTCCTCGTCGTCGGCCCTGGTGACCACGGAGGTGGTCACGACCCGCCGGTAGCGGGCCGGGATGCGGGTGCCGAACTCGAAGTCCTCGCCGTCGCGCAGCCGTTCGTCCAGCCCGCCCGCCTGCGCGAAGACGTGGCGCGGGATCAGGCTGCAGGACAGGAACGTCGCCGTCGTCCGGCTGCGCTCGTAGTGCTCGCACAGCACGCGGTAGCGTTCGACCGGCCCGTCGTCGTACAGCGGCTCGATGTCGTAGATGCCCTGCACCATGCCGCAGTCCGGCGTCTCCCGGTACGCCTTGACGGCGTTCCGAATCGCGTCGGGGGCCAGCGCGGTGTCGGAGTCGACGAAGAACAGCAGCGGAGCCGAGCTGTTCGCCACCCCGAGATTGCGGGCCCCCGCCGGCCCCCGGTTGCGCGGCGACTCGACGATCGTGCACGGGAACCGCCGGGCGATCTCCAATGAGCCGTCGGTGCTGACGTCGTCGACGACGACCACCTCGGCCGGGCGGTACGTCTGCGCGTACACCGACTCCAGGCACGCCCGCAGGGTCTTGCGCTTGTTGTAGTTCGGCACGATGACCGCGACGTCACCACGCCAGGACACCTCGTCAGGCATGCGTCGTTCCTTTCGTCGGTGCAGCCGCGCCGGTCAGGACACCGACACGACCATGCGCTGGGCCCGATGGTCGGACAGCCCCTCGGCGCCGGGCAGCTCGTAGCGGTGCACGGTCACGTCGGCACTGGTGTAGAGCCAGTCGATCCGCCACAGCTCGGCGGTCCCGGCCAGGTAGGTCGCCGGATGGAGGGAGGAGAGCGCGGGCGTCCGGTCGATCAGCCGCTCGGGGAGCAGGCGGCGGATGCCCATCGCCGGGGAGGTGTTCAGGTCGCCGGCGAGCACGACGGGGTGGGGGTTGGCCGCGAGGTCCGCGCCGATGGCCCGGAAACTCGCCTCCCGCCGCAGCGTCGTGCTGGTGGCGGCGTCTCGGGAGCCGGCGTCGTACAGCCGCCATTCGAGCGGGGGCTGGGAGATCTGGGTGGCGTAGAAGGAGACGGTCGTGCCGTTGACGTCGAGGTCGGTGCGCAGCGTCTCGACCGTGTAGCCCTCCGGCCAGTCCCGCAGCGCCTCGGGGATCTCCCGCTGGTCCGGCGGCAGCCACGGGCGCAGGTCCAGGCCGCGGTGCCCGGTGATCGGGAACCGGGAGAGCGTGATCTGCTCGCCGGACGCCGCGACGTGGTAGCCGGGGAACTCGCGGCGCAGCTCGGCCAGCTTGTCGATGCGCATCGCCAGGTCGGCCGTCCAGCGCCCGGACCGCATGTCGCCGGCGCTGGTGTCCACGTACAGGTACTCCGTCAGCAGGTAGACGTCGGCGTCCAGCTCGTGCAGGTAGGCGTAGAAGCCGGGGGAGTACCGGTCGCCGCCGGCGGTGATCCAGTCCTGGTCCCAGAACTGGGTGTTCCAGGCGGCCACGGTGATGGCTCCGGGGCCCGCGGGCGGCGGGGTGTGCCAGAGGGTGGCGTAGTTGATCCCGCTGCGCCCGGCGCCCAGCACCGCGGTGATCACCAGCAGGGGGATGACGCGCCGCCGCACCGGCCGGGCCAGCGGCGCCACGATCAGCAGCAGCGCGGGGACCAGCAGGAACAGCAGCGGCGGGATCAGCTCCAGCGGGGCCCACAGCGGGGTGCGCCCGCTGGCCGCCAGGTGGCAGAGCACGAAGAGCAGCCACGCCACCGAGGCGGTCACGACCAGCCTGGTGCCCCAGCACCAGCGCCGGCGCGGGCGGACGAGACGCCTGACCCGCTCCGCGAAGGATCGTTCCGGCAAGGGAGTGGTGGCGGCCGGCCGCTGCTCGATCACGGTGCCGAACGTAGTGAGTGGTCCTTGTCCCGTTCTTGTCGTGCCGGACGCGCCCGCCCGGCACGACAAGAACGGGACAAGGCGCCGTGCCTAGCGTGAGCCGGACATGAGGTCTGGCACGGCCAATGGAGCGCACATCATGAGTCGGGAGCACCCGCTAGTCTCGGTCATCATCCCCAGCTACAACCGGTCCGACGTGTTACGGCTCTGCCTGGACGCGGTGAGAGCGCAGACCCATCCGCACGTCGAGGTCATCGTGGTGGACGACTGCGGCACCGAGGACGCGGCGCACGTGGCCGCGTCCATGGGCGCCACGGTGGTGCGCACCAGGGTCAACGGCGGCCCGACCCCCGCCCGCAACCTCGGCGCCGAGCACGCCGCCGGGGAGATCCTGTTCTTCCTCGACGCCGACATCGCGCTCGAACCGGACGCGGTGGAGAACGCGGTGCGGATCCTGCGGGATCATCCGGAGATCGGCGCCCTGGGCGGCATCCTGCTACCCGAGTCGCTCGTCTCCCGGAGCCTGGCCGCCCAGTACCGCGCCGTGCAGATGCACCGCTGGTGGATGCCCGCCCACCGGCCGACGCTGGAGTTGCACGCCTCCGTCCTGGCGGTCCCCGCCAAGGTGTTCGCCGAGGTCGGCCCGTTCGACCCGCGGCTGCGCGAGACCGTCTCCTCCGACTACCGCGTCCGCGTGACGCGCTCGTACGAGGTGAAGCTGAGCGAGGCGATCCGCGGCCGCAAGGACCACGACGCCACCGTGCGGACGATCCTGCGCAAGGTCTTCCGCCGCGCCCGCCTCAGCGCGCTGGACTGGCGCGAGGGGGAGACGCCAGGGGACTCCGTGCCGCGCGCGGTCGGCGGCGTGCTGCTGCTCGCCGCCGTCCCGGCGCTCGCCCTGCCCCGCGTCCTGCCCGCACGGGCGCGCCGCGCCGGCGCGCTCGTCCCGCCCGCGCTGGTGGCCGCCGCCATCGCCCTGGACGCGGGCACCCACCGCTTCGCCTACAAGCAGCGGGGCGCGGCGTTCGGCCTGTACTTCTCCGGCGTGCACCTCGCCGTCACCTTCACCGGCGCCCTCGGCGGAGCGGTGGGCGTGACGCAGCGGCTCGCGCTGGCCCGCCTGGAGAAGCTCGCCCGTCTCGCGGCCCAGGACTGAGCGGCCATGCAGGTCATCGGCACCGGTTTCGGCCGGACGGGAACGCTGTCGCTCAAGACGGCGCTGGAACGGCTCGGCTTCGGGCCGTGCCACCACATGGTGGACGTGTTCGCCCACCCGCGGCAGATCAGGCCCTGGCTGGCCGCGGCCACGGCCCGCGAGGCGGACTGGGACCGGCTGCTCGTCGGCTACGAGTCGTGCGTGGACGGCCCGACCTCCGCCTACTGGCGGCAGCTCGCCGACCACTACCCGAAGGCCAAGGTCATCCTCACCACGCGCGACCCGGAGCGCTGGCTGGCCAGCATGCAGCGCACCCTGTTCGCCCAGCGGCGGCGCATCGAGTCGCTGCCGGGCAGGGCCGCCGTCCTGCTGTCGTCGATGCTCGGCACCGACCTCGCCGCGTTCGTCAGGATGGTCGACACGACCCTCGACGCGCGCACCTTCGCGACAGCGGCCGACCGGGCGCCCGAACGGGCCGTCAAGCTGTTCCAGGAGCACACGGCCAGGGTGGTCGCCGCCGTCCCGGCCGGGCGGCTGCTCGTCTTCGACGCCGCCGCCGGCTGGGGCCCGCTGTGCGAGTTCCTGGAGGTCCCGGTCCCGGACGAGCCCTACCCCCGGGTCAACAACTCCTCGGACTTCACCAGGAGCGGCCTCGGCCGGCCCCTGCCGCTGCTGCTGCGCCGGACCAGGCGAAGGGGTCCCCGATGAAGCCGCTGGTCTCGGTCATCGTGCCGAACTACAACTACGCCCGCACCCTGGAGCTGTGCCTGAGCGCGCTGGAGCGGCAGACGTACCCGCGCGTCGAGGTGATCGTCGTCGACGACCGCAGCACCGACGACTCCGTGGCGGTCGCCCACCGGCACGGGGTGCGGGTCGTGGTCACCGACACCAACATCGGCGCCCCGGCGGCCCGCAACCTCGGCGCCGAGCACGCCCGCGGCGAGGTGCTGTTCTTCCTCGACTCGGACCTGGCGCTGGCCGAGGACGTGGTCGAGCACGCGGTGAACCTGCTGACCGCCGATCCCACCCTGGGGGTGGTGTGCGGCACCTACGACCCGGAGCCGCTGATCCCCGACAGCCTCGTCGAGCGCTACCGCAGCCTCCAGCTGCACTACTGGATCTCCGGTGACGAGGGCGAGATCAGCACGATCTACTCCGCGCTGTTCGCCATGCGGGCGGAGGTCTTCCGCGAGGTGGGCCCGCTGAACCCGGCGCTGCGCCACAGCGAGAACGCCGAGTACGGCCACCGCGTCACCCAGCGGTACCGCATCGTGCTGGACAACCGGATCAGGGGCAGACACGACCACGACGACCGGCTCACGGTGGTGCTGTCGAAGTTCTTCCACCGCGCGCGCCTGCACATCCCGCTGTACCTGCGCCGCCCGGACTTCAACGGCGGCCCCGCCAACAGCAGCCGCGGCTGGGGCTCGCTCGCCGCCCTGTTCGCCGTGCTCACCGCGCCGCTGCCGGCCCTGCTCGGCCCGGCCTGGGTGGCCGTGCCGCTCGTGCTGCTGGCCGGCTCGATGGCGGCGGACCTGGGCATGTACCGCTTCGTCCGGCGCTACGCCGGCATGCCCTTCACCCTGTACTTCACCGCGGTGCACTTCCTGGTGAACGTCACCGTCGCGGTGGCGGTGTTCGCCGGAGCCGCCCAGTGCCTGGTGTCCAGCAGGTTCCGGCGCACCTACGACCTTCCCGCGGAGGTGTGAGCGATGAGCGGGCCAGGGCCTGTCGTGTCGGTGATCGTGCCCAACTACAACTACGCCGCCTCGCTGGAGCTGTGCCTGCGCGCGCTGCAGGCGCAGACGTACCGGCCGATCGAGCTGATCGTCGTGGACGACGGCAGCACCGACGACTCGGCGCAGGTCGCGCGGCGGCTCGGCGTGCGGGTGATCCGCACCGAGCGGAACCTGGGCGTGGCCGCCGCCCGTAACCTCGGCGCCGCCCACGCGAGCGGTGAGATCCTGGTGTTCGTGGACTCCGACGTGGCCGCCTACCCCGACGCCGTCGAGGTGGCGGTCGGCCTGCTCGCCGCCGATCCGGGGCTCGGCGTGGTGTCCAGCATCCACGACCCCGAGCCGCTGATCCGCGACAGCCTCGTCGAGGAGTACCGGGCGCTGCAGTACCACTACTGGACGGTCAGCTCGGAGGGGCCCGTCTCGTTCCTGTTCTCGGCGCTGATGGCGATGCCGCGCCGGGTGTTCGACGAGATCGGGCCGTTCAACCCGCGCCTGCGCGAGACCGAGGAGGTCGACTACGGCCACCGGCTCACCCAGCGCTACGAGATGCTGCTCACCACCGCGGTGCGCTCGCGGCACGACCACGACGACAAGCTGGCCAAGCTGCTGCGCAAGCTGTACCGGCGGGGGCGCGCGAGGGTGCCGCTGTACGCGCGCCGGCGGCGCTTCGCCCGCGGGTTCGAGACCTCCAGCCGGGCCGGCGGCAGCCTCGCCGCGCTGGCGGCGGTGGCCGCCTCGCCCCTGGTGATCCCGCTCGGCCCGGCCGGCGCCGCGCCCGCCGCCCTGGCCCTGGCCGTGTCGCTGCTGGCCGACCTCGGCATGTACCGCTTCGTGCTGCGCAGGCGCGGGCCGCTGTTCCTGCTGTACTTCGGCGCCGTGCACTTCCTGGTGAACGTGACCATCGCCGCCGGGGTGGCGGCCGGGGTCGCGCGGTGGCTGTGCTCGGCGAGGTTCCGCCGGCTCTACGACCCCGACGTGACGATGGAGGTCTCAGGGCAGGCGGCCACGTGACGGCTCCGCTGCGGGATCCGGCCCGGCAGACGCGCACGACCGGCGCCCCGCCGTCGCGGGCGCGCCGGAGGGTCCCGCTGGTGTTGTGCGCGGCCGTTGCCTGGACGGTGTTCGTGGTGCTGCACCGCGTCCTGTCCGGGCGGGTGTGGTGGTGGCAGGGCCCCGAGCTCGTCCCTCCGCTGGCGTTCGCGGCCGTTCCCGTGCTGCTGCTCGCCGCGGCCCTGGCGGTGGCGCGCCGCGCGCGCCGGACGGCCGCCGCGGTGGCGCTGGTGTCCCTGATCCTGGGCGGTGGCGCGAGCGGGCTCAACCTCGCCTCGCTGTGGCACCGCGCCGCCCCGGCCCCGCCGGACGCGATCAAGGTGTTCTCCTGGAACACCTGGTACTGGGACCAGCCGGTGAGCGGCATGGCGCCCCCGCCGGCCGGCACGCCGCCGCGGGACGTCGCCGCCTTCTACCGCCACCTCCGCGCCCAGGACGCCGACGTGCTGCTGCTGCAGGAGTACGTCTACTTCGGCGCGGACTCCCGGCCGATCCGGGTGAACGACCTGGACAGGCTGCGCCGGGAGTTCCCCGGGTTCCACATCGCCACGGCGAGCGAGATGGTGACGCTGTCGCGCTTCCCCGTCGTCCTGGAGCGCGGCATCGAGGCGGGGGACTCCCACGTGCCGCCCGGCTCCGGCTGGCCGGACTTCCACACGGTGAAGACGCTGCGCACGGACCTGCGCGTCGGCGGCAGCACCGTCTCGTTCTACAACTCCCACATCAACTCGCCGGTCGCCACGGGCGGTCTCAGCCGCGCCCAGCACGACGCCCGCGAGGCCAACCTGCGCGCGCTGGCCGCCGACATCCGGGCGAACCCGCTGCCCGCCGTCCTGGCCGGCGACTTCAACGCCTCGCCCGCGATGGGCCTGCTGCGCCTGGTGCCGGAGCGGATGACCGACGCCGCCCCGGCGCTGCGCTCGCTCTACCCCGCCACCTGGGACGAACGGCGGCCGCTGCTGTCGCTGTGGCGGATCGACTGGGCGTACACCACGCCCGAGATCGCCGTGCACGAGTACCGGCTGGTCCGCTCCGACGGCCTGTCCGACCACAGCGGGCAGCGGCTGGTCGTCTCGCTCAGCCGGTGACCTGGGCGAGAAGCAGGGCCGGCCGGGGCGCCGGGCCCGTGCCCGTGCCCGCACGCAGGATCCGCAGATGCAGCGCGCGCAGCTCAGGCCCCGGCTCGACGCCCAGGTGGTCGGCGAGGTACCCGCGCAGGCGGGCGTACAGGGCCACCGCCTCCGCGCCGCGTCCCAGCGCGCACAGGCCGCGCATGAGCAGGCTCGCCAGCGGCTCCGCGAGCGGGTAACGCGGCACCAGCGGGGTCAGCTCGGTGACCACGACGTCGGGACGGCCCAGGCGCAGGTGCGCCTGGGCCCAGGTGACGAGGGCGCCGACGTGCTGCTGCTCGATGCCGTACCGCATGCGGGCGGCCCACTCCCCGGGGATGCCGGTGAGAGGCGCGCCGCGCCACAGCTCCATCGCCTCGCCCAGCAGCCGGGCCCGCGCGAAGTCGTCGCGGGCGCGTAGCTGCGCCTGCTTGGCGAGCCGCCGGAACCGGTAGGCGTCCACCCGATCGGGGTCCACCTCGAGCGTGTAACCGCCGTCGCGGCGCTCGATGCAGGCGCCGGTCACGGTCAGCGCCTGCCGCAGGCGGGCGATGTGGGCGTACAGCGAGTCGGCCGCCCGGTCCGGCGGATCGTCCCAGACCCGCTCGATCAGCGTGCGGAGCGAGACGGGCCGGCCGGCGTCGATCGCCAGGGCGGCCAGCACCGCGCGCCGCTGAGGCGGCCCCAGAGGCACACCGCGGTCACCGGAGGTCACCTCGACCGGTCCCAGTAAGCGGACGTCCATCGCCTTCCTCTCACAATCGTTGTCACAGGTGGACGAGCACGAGCGTCACGCCGAGGGCGGCGGCCCACAACATCGAGTTCGCGACCATGACGCGGTCGCGCAGCAGCAGGCGCACCGGGTCACCGCCCTGCTTGTCCACGAGCTGCATCTGCAGGTACCGGAAGAGGGCGAACAGCGCGAAGGGGGTGGACAGCATCATGGCCGTCTGGCCGTGCTGCGGGCCGAACGGCCCCTCGTCACGCAGGTACATCAGGCCCGAGACGAGGGCGAGCACGGAGGCGATCTGCAGCAGCCAGTTGGTCAGCTCCATCGAGTAGCCGCGCAGCGCGGGCCGGTGCACGGCCCCGGCCTCCAGCAGCTCCTGGCGGCGCTTGCCGATGAGCAGCAGCAGGGACATCGCGAACACCGTGATCAGCAGCCAGGAGGGCACCCGGTCCCCGGTCACCTCGTACCCCTGGACGACGCGCAGGACGAAGCCGGCCGCGACCACCCCCACGTCGACCAGCGGAACGTGCTTGAGCCCGCGGCTGTAGGCGACGTTGAGCACCAGGTACACCAGCACCGGCCACGAGGACGCCGGCGCCCGGGCGACGATGGCCGCGAGCACCACCAGCAGGACGGCGCAGCAGGCGGCCGCGGTCAGCACCCCCACCCGGCCCGCCGCGACGGGACGGGCGCACTTGACCGGATGGAGGCGGTCGCGGTGCCGGTCGGCGATGTCGTTGCCGATGTAGACGGCGGCGGAGGCGAGCATGAACGCCACCGTGGCCCAGGCGACCCCGACCACCTCGGACAGGCTGGGCGGGGTCGCGCCGATGAGCGCCACGGGCACGAGCAGGATCGCCTTGGCCGCGTGGGAGGGGCGGATCAGGGCGGCCAGGTCCGCGACCGGGCGCCTGCGGGTCGCCACGGCCCGGTCCTGCGCCGCTTCCTGGCGCTGCGGGCTCTCTGGAACGTCTGCCGATTCGACAAGGCGCATGCTTCACCCCGATAGCTCAGAAGAAGACCTTCGCCAGGGACAGCGCGCCCTGCCGCCACGCGTCACGGCTCGTCGCGCCGCCGCTTGAACCGGCAGGTGCGCCGGCCGCCCGCTGCTCCCGCCACCACGCGTACGTGCGCAGGATCGCGTCCCGGTTGGACAGCCGCGGGCGGAAGCCCAGCCGTTCGCGGGCCTTGTCGATGCTGACATAGGAGTCGGCGAGCAGCTTGCGCGCCAGCCGCCCGTACACCGGGGACAGCCTGCTGCGCTCCAGCAGCCGGAGCCCGGCCAGGGCCGGTCCCGCGGGCAGCGAGACGACCCGCTTGCCGTGCCCGGCCGCGTCGAGCACCGCCTGGAAGTCCTCGCGCAGCGTGCCGAACTCGGCGGCGGCCAGGTTGTAGGTGTCGCCGGCGACCCCGGCCGGCGCGTCGAGCACGAGGGCCACCGCGTCCACCAGGTCCTCGATCGCGAACATCTGGATGCGCTTGTCCCCGCTGCCGAGCACGGGGAAGTTGCGGCCCTCCTCGGCCCACTCGAAGAGCATCGCGAACAGGCCCATCCGGCCGGGGCCGAGGAAGGTCTTGGGACGCAGGACGGGCACGCACATGCCGTCGGCCCGGTACTTCTCGGCCAGCTCCTCCGCTTCGGCCTTCGCCCTGGTGTAGGGGTCGACCGGGGCGCGGGGATGCTCCTCCGGGGTGGGCACGAGCGACGGCAGCCCGTACACGGCGGTGGAGGAGACGTGGACCAGCCGCTCCACGCCGGCCCGGCGCCCGGCCTCCAGGACCGTGCCGGTTCCCGTGACGATCAGGTCGTGGATCTGCTCGGCCGGGTAGCTCGGCAGCGCGCCGGCGCAGTGCACGACCGCGTCCGCGCCCGTCATGGCCTCGGTCATGAGCGGCAGGTCGCGCACGTCGCCGATCCGGTGCCCCGCGGCCAGCAGCGGGTCGGGCTGGGGACGCACGTCGATTCCGAGCACGTCGTGGCCGTCGAGCACGAGCCGGCGGGCCAGGTGGCCGCCGAGCATTCCGGCGCTGCCGGTGACTACGACCCGGCGGGCCATCGCGACCCCACCTTCTCCCGCACGAAGGCGGCGAGCAACCGCGGCAGGCCCTTCGACAGCGTCTTGTCCAGGCTGTCCAGGAAGTACTCGACGTCTTCCGGCTCGATGGCCAGGGTCGGCGCGACGACGAGGGGGTTGTCGGCGTTCGGGCTGTAGTAGGAGACGATGCCGTGCTCGCGGTAGAGGTCGGCGATGACCGAGAGCGCGACCAGCTTGGTGCGGAACTGCGGGTCGCCGGAGAAGCCCGGCGCCAGCTTGGCGGCCAGGTCGAGCACCTTGGGCCCGCCGCCGAGGAACACGCCCCACAGCGAGCCCACCCCGCTCACCCGGCTGACGACGTCCGGGTGGCGCTTGTGGATGTTCTGCAGGCCGGGGCCCAGGATGCGCTCGATCTGCCGGGCCCTGGCGGGGTAGTCGTCCTCGACGACGATGTTGACCGCCTCGATGGCGGTGGCGGTCTCCTCGCCGAAGCCGTAGTAGGTGGTGCTGTGCAGGATGACGTCCGAGAGCCGGTCGTACGCCTTGCGGAAGACGCGCTCGCGGGCGGTGTACCCGGCGATCGACGCCTTGCCGCCGCCGAGGGACTTGGAGTAGACGAGGATGTCGGGCAGCAGGTCGGGATGGCGCATGAAGTAGAAGAGGCTGCCCGTCTTGCCCCAGCCGGTGTAGACCTCGTCGAAGATCAGCATGATGTCGTCGGCGTCGCAGAGCCGCCGCAGCTCGTACAGGTCGCTCTCCGACCAGCAGCGCATGCTCGACGCGCTGTACGGCTCGACCATGATCGCGTAGACGTCGCACGTGCCGTCCGGGGTGCGGGCGGCCTCGACGGCCGCGCGGACGGCCGCGACGTCGCCGTACGGGTGGACGACGATGCCGGGAAGGCCGGGGAAGCGGAAGGAGTTCTCCGACGATCCGGTCAGGCTGCCCGCGCCCAGGGTCTTGCCGTGGAAGCTGATGTCGGAGCGGAGGATGGTGTTGCGGCGCCCCCCGTGGTACTTGTACGCCATCTTGACGGCGCCCTCGTTCGCCTCGGCGCCGGAGTTCGGGAAGTAGGAGATGTTCAGGTCACCCGGCAGCAGCGTGGCGATGTTGTGGCTGAGGGCGGCCACGTACGGTGAGAAGAACGCCTTGTGCACCTCCATGCGCCGGCGGTCGGCGAAGCGGCGCCGGGCCTGCAGGATGCGGGGGTGGTTGTGGCCGTGGTTGAGTACGCCGACCCCGCCGGTGACGTCAAGGACCTCGCGGCCGTCGCGGGTCCTGATCCGGGCGCCCTCGGCGCTCTCGACGAGTTCCCGGCCGAAGCCGAAGGAGGTCATGAGGTTGACCTGGCTGCGGCTGACGTACCTTCTGTACAAGTCCTGGACCTGTTTCACGGTGAAACTTTCACACTCGTCCACGCCGATGAGTTCAGACACGTCCGCCCTTCCCGGTTCGCGCGAATTCCGCTGGTGCCCGGCCTTCTTCTCGGCGGCGAGAAAAGGTGAGACCTGGCGTCAACAATGTCGAATCCGGCTATGCCCCGTGCCATACAAATGTGTGTAGGTCGGCGGCGGGCGCGGGACGGCGGAGAAGAAAAAGCGGCCGGGAGCGGATCGCCGGGTATTTCTCGATCCGATCTCCCGGTGAATACGGATGATTTCCCGGGGGCGGGCCGGCTTCAGCCCCTCACGGTCATGTAGGTGACCGGCTGGGCGGGCGGTGGGGTGAGCGGCGGAGGGAGTGGCTGGGCGGGTGGCAGGGCGGGCAGCGTCCGGACGCCGCGCCGCGCCCGCCGGACGGCCTGGGCCTGGTCCTCCTCGGTGTCCTCCTCCCTGGCCCGCTCGCGGGCGAACAGGCTGAGCAGGTCGTGCATGCGGTAGCGGTCGTGGCCGCATGACTCCAGAAGCTGGGCTTCCGCGAGATGGTCCAGCAGGTCGGCGGTGCGCGGCTCGGGGCGGTCGGCCAGGGCCGCGGCGGCCGCGACGCTGATGACGCCGCCGCCGAGCAGGCTCAGCAGCCGGAACATCCGGGACGACTCGGCGTCCAGGCTCCGGTAACTCATCATGAAGCACGCCCGTACGGCCTGGTCGTCGGCCTGCAGCTCGGACAGGCGGTGGTCCTCGACCGCCAGCCGGTCGGCCAGGGCGCGCAGCGACAGCTCCGGCCGGGCGATCAGCCGGGCGGCGGCGATCCTGATCGCCAGCGGCAACCCGGCGCACAGCCGTACGATCGCCCGCGCCGCCCACTGCTCGGCGGCCACGCGCTCCTCCCCGATCAGGCGGCCGAGCAGCGTGGAGGTCTCGTCCTCGGCCATGACGCCGAGGCGAAAGTGCGACGCGGCGTCCAGCGAGGTGAGCATCCGGCGCGCCGTGACCAGCACGCGGCAGGTGGGGCTCGCGGGCAGCAGCGGGCGCACCTGAGCGGCGTCGCGGGCGTTGTCGAGCAGGAGCAGCAGGTGCCTGCCGTCGGTCAGCGAGCGGAAGCGGGCCGCGGCCTCGTCCACGTCGGGCCGCCCGAAGGGCCCCGCGGCCGTGTCGTCGCCGAGCGAGCGCAGCAGGCGGGCCAGGACGTCGGCCGGGTTCAGCGGCGCGACGCCGGGGGTGGAGCCGTGCAGGTCCACGTAGAGCCGCCCGTCCGGGAAATGGCCCGCGACCTGGTGGGCGACGTGCACGGCCAGCGCCGACTTGCCGACCCCGGCGGCGCCCGTGATCGTCGAGATGGCGGTGGCGCCGGAGCCGGTGGTCAGCATCGTGCGCAGTCGGGAGATCTCGGTGGTCCGGCCGGTGAAGGCAGCCGAGCCGATGGGCAGCTCGGCCGGGGCCCTGCGGGCGGCGACCGCCGGCGGCGGCGTCAGGGCGGGGTCGTCGGCGAGGATGCGCTGGTGCATGCGGACCAGGTCGGGGCCGGGGTCGATGCCGACCTCCGCGGCCAGCGTCATCCGCGCGCTCTGATAGACGGTCAGCGCGTCGGCCCTGCGGCCGGAACGGTACAAGGCCAGCATGAGCTGGGCCCTGAGCCGCTCGTTCAGCGGGTCCCTGCGGGTCATGGCCTCCAGGTCGGCGAGCATCTCGCCGTGCTGGCCGAGCGCCAGCCTGGCCTCCAGCGAGGCGTCCACGACGGTCGCGCGCAGCCGCTCCAGCCGCGCCGCCTCGCAGCGCAGCGGCGCGGGCAGGGGCAACTCCTCCAGGACGGACTCGCCGCGCCACAGGCACAGGGCCCGGGTCAGCCGGTCGAGCGCGACGTCGTGGCGTCCGGCGGACAGCGCCAGCCGCCCCTGCGCGGCGAGGTCCTCGAACAGCGTGACATCGACCTCGCCGGGCGTGACGCGCAGCATGTACCCGTTGGAGCCCGCCTCGATGCGGGAGGGGGAGCCGAGCACCTTGCGCAGCGCGGAGATGTAGGTGTAGAGGTTCGACTCCGCGGTGGCCGGGGCGCGCTCGCCCCACAGCCAGTCGAGCATGCGCCGGCTGGGGATCGCCTTTCCGGTGTTGAGCAGCAGGGCGGCCAGCAGCACGCGCTGTTTTCGGCGGCCGAGCGCGATCGGTCTCCCGAGAGAGGTACGAACCTCGATCGGCCCGAGGATCTTGAAATCCATATGACCACCTTGCAACGCGCGGCTTTTCCCCAACAGGACCGTTCGATTACACACGGATCTTGATTTGCCGCGACCAATGATCGGCGGAAGCGACCTTGGAACGGTACTTCCTGGAACGGCATAAGAAGATTACGCGTCAGAAAAAGCCGGCCGGTGCGGCGGAGACGGTTCCGGGCCTGTTGAAATTTATTGCCGCATCGATATGCGGGTTGCGAGAAATTCGTCTCGGCCGGGTGCGGGGGTCCTTTCCCGCGGCCGGCCGGCCGGGCGGGCATGGCCGTCAAGATCACACATTGGTGCGATGTACGGTGGATCGTCCCCCCCCGGCACGGTGGGCCCCGATCGGCATGCACACAGGAAGGCATCGGACGGACGATGGACGACCAGCAGATCCTCCAGCGCATTCACGCCCTCGTGGAGGAGGAGCACGACCTGCTATCCCGGCGCGAGTCCGCCGGCCCGGAGCAGCACGCCCGGATGACCCACCTGGAGGAGACCCTCGACCAGTGCTGGGACCTGCTGCGGCGCCGCCGCGCCCGCCAGTCGGCCGGGATGGACCCCGATGACGCCGAGGTCGCGCCGGTCGCGCAGGTCGAAGGCTACCTGCAGTAACGAGGTCTGGAGTCAGTGACGAGATCTGCTGTGGCGAGGTCTCTGGCAACGTGGCCTCTGGCGATGGTGATGAGACCTTGGGTGATGAGGAGCGACGAATGCCACGCACCTGGCTGACCGACCGTTTCGGGCTGGACGTGCCGCTGGTCGGTGCGCCGATGGCGGGCGTCGGGGACGGGCGGCTGGCAGCGGCCGTCTCGGCGGCCGGCGGGCTCGGCATGATCGGGGTGCCCGCCTCCGCGCCGGCCCCGTGGATCACGGAGCAGGCCGCGGTCGCCGCCGCGGGCGGGCGCCCGTACGGGATCGGGCTGATGGCGTGGGCGCTGGAGCACCATCCCGCCCAGCTCGACGCCGCCATCGAGGCGGGGCCGGCGCTGGTCTCGGTGAGTTTCGGAGACTTCGCCCCGTACGTCGAGCCGCTGCGGAGCGCCGGCATCACCGTCGCCGTCCAGGCCGGCACCACGCGGGAGGCGCGGGAGGCCGAGCAGGCCGGCGCGGACGTCGTGGTGGCCAGAGGCGGCGAGGGCGGCGGCCACGGCCGTGACGAGGTGGCCACGCTGCCGCTGCTGCAGGGCGTGCTGGAGGAGGTGACGGTCCCGGTGCTGGCCGCCGGCGGGATCGCCACGGCCAGGGGCCTGGCCGCCGTGCTGGCCGCCGGCGCGGCGGGCGCCTGGGCCGGCACGGCGTTCCTGGGCTGCGCCGAGACCACGCTGTCCGAGGCCGCCCTGGCGCGCGTGCTGGCCACCGGGGAGACCGGCACGGCGTACGGGCGGGTCTTCGACGTCGCGCAACGGCTGGCCTGGCCGCCGGAGTTCGGCGGGCGCGCGCTGCGGAACGCCTTCTTCGAGCGGTGGCACGGGCGGGAGGAGGAACTGGCCGGTGACGAGGCGGCGCGGGCGGAGCTTGAGGCCGCACGCGCGGCGGGCGACTTCGACACCGCCTATGTCTACGCCGGGCAGGCGGTGGGCATGGTGGAGCGGCAGCGCACGGCGGCGGACGTGGTCGTCGGCTTCGCCGCCGCCGACGAACTGCTCCGCCGCTTCACCGGCGACCGCTGACCCGGCCACCCGCAAACCCAGCGACCGCCGCCTGCCGCCTGCCGCCTGCCGCCTTCGCACCGAGCACCGCCGCCCTGTGGCGCCGCCGCCTCCCGTAGGGCAGCCCCACCGCGTGCGGCCAGCGCCTGCGGTCCGCGGCCTTGCGACCGCTGCCTGTGGCCCGTGGGGTGTGCGGCCTGTGGTGTTCGGGGCTGCCGCCCTGAGCGCTGCCCGACCTGCGGCGGGCCGCGTGCCATACGGCCGTCTGCTCTGCGGTGCCTACCCTGCGTCGGGGCTGCGGGGCTGCGGGGCTGCGGGGCTGCGGGGCTGCGGGGCTGCGGGGGGCCGGGCTGGCGGAGGCAGGGCGGGTGTGCGGGGCTAGGATCCGCGCATGGCCCGATTCGAGGTGACCACGCTGGTCCTGGCGCCGCCGCCGGTCGTCTTCGACGCGTCCCTGTCGGTGGACGTGCACACGTCCTCGATGGGACACACCGCCGAGCAGGCGGTGGCGGGTGTCACGTCCGGCCGGCTCTCTCTCGGTGACCAGGTCACGTGGCGCGCCCGCCACTTCGGCCTCACCTGGCATCTGACCTCGATCATCAGCGCCTGCACACGCCCCTCGTACTTCGTGGACGAGCAGGTCACCGGCCCGTTCAGGCGCTGGCGTCACGCCCACACGTTCGAGGCGGCGCACGACGGCGCGGCCACGCTCATGACGGACGTCGTCGACTTCGCCGCCCCCGTGCCGCCGCTGGGCGCGCTCGCCGAGATCCTGGTCCTGAAGCGTTACCTGACCAGGCTCATCCTCCTGCGCAACGCCCATATCAAGGACGTCACGCGCACCGCTCGATGAGAACCACGCCGGGCCCCCGCCACCCGCACCTGCGTCCGCGACGGGGCCGTCTCGGGGTGAGCCCGCGTCATTCCGCGGGGCAGACGGTGCCCGCCGCGGGCAGCCTCAGCCCGGTCAGGTACGCGGTGGCGTGCGCGATCGGGCACTTCCTGCCCGACAGGTAGAGGACGTGCCCGGGCCCGTCGTACCCCAGGGTCACCGAGCCCGGCACCATCCGGATGAACCGCTCGGTCAGCGGGAAGTCCCCTTCCAGGGTGCCGGCCCCGAGCATCGGCGGCAGCCCGTGCACCTCCAGCGGGCGCGCCGGATTGGCCACCGGCTCCGGCCAGCCGATGCAGCCCAGCTGGTCGAACGCCGCCCCCGAGAAGTCCGGCGCGGCCTCGCGGATGTCGCGGCGGTACTTCCGGAGCTGGGCCCAGCCGGTGTAGCCGCGCTCGTCGCCGCAGGTCATCGCCAGCATCGCGGGCATGGCCCACACCTGCGTGTTGCCCAGGACGTGGTCGGCGAACCCCGAGCCGTCCCCGCGCCGCGCCTTGTCCACCCACTCGGCCAGCGCCAGCCACCGGGAGTGGCCGGGGCCGGGGTCCGGGAGGAAGCCGAGGCTGCGCAGGTGCCAGCCGGTCAGCTCGCCCTCGCCGTACCGCTCCGACGTGATCGGGATCGGCTCGCGGTCGGTGGTGCGGGTCAGCTCGCGCCAGATCTCCGTGGCGTCCTCGCCGTGCAGCGCGCACGCGGGAGTCGCCGCGCACCAGCGGCCGAACCGCTCCAGCGCCTCCTCCACGCCGGTGCGCATCACCAGGTTCACCATGGGCCAGCCCTCCGTCTGGTCGACCACCCCGTCCAGGTACATGGCCCTGATGCGCTGCGGGAACAGCCTGATGTACGCGGCCGCGGCCACCCCGCCGTAGGAGTTGGCCATGAGGCTCAGCCGCTCCTCGCCGAGCGCCCTGCGCACGGCTTCCATGTCCCTGGCGATGGACAGCGAGTCCAGGTGGGCGAACAGGCCCGTCGTGTCAGCCTCGCGGCAGGCCTCGAACGCCCGGGCCATCGCCGCCTTCATGGCCTCGAACTCCTTGGGGTCGCGCGGGTCGTGCAGCGCCACGCCGGGCTTCCAGCACGGCTCGGCCGCGGTCGCGCCCCAGGCCGTGGTGCGCGGCCGGTAGCCGACGAGGTCGAAGCGGCGGCGCAGTCCGGTCAGGTCGGGCGCCGCGCGCTTGAGGTCGTCGATGCCGCTGGCGCCAGGGCCGCCGGGGATGCCGAGCACGCTGCCGATGCGGCGGGCCGGCTCGGTGGCCGGCAGCCTGGCCAGCTCCAGCCTGACCTGCTTGCCACGCGGCTTCGACCAGTCCACCGGCACGTCGAGCGCGCCGCACTCCATCCCGGCGGGAACGTCCTCACCGGTGCACGCCCCCCACACGATCGGCGCCGTCCTGCGAGCCGCCGTCGTCTGGGCGGCCAAGGCCGGCTGGGTCGCCGTCTCCCGGGCAGGCCGCACCGCTCCGGCTCCCGCCGCCGTGTCCGCCGTCGCGCTCGCCGTCGTGTCCGCCGCGGCTTCCGCTGAAGGGGCCAGCCCCATGAGCGTCGCCATCGCCAGCCCGGCCGCCAGGCCCGTGGACTTGCGGAACATGTCGTGACTCCTCTCCTTCGATCCACCGATGTCCGATCGATCACCCACAGGGCCACCCTCGCCCGCGCCACCATCCGCGCACCACGGGAAGGTCCGCCGTACCCGGCGGGGGACAACCCCCGGGGGATCACCGGGTGGCCGTCCTGGGGCGGTTCCGTCAGCCTGGAAGGCGAGGAGAAGGGAGCGGGCCGGTGCGGATCTGGCGGGAGCTCGGCTACACGTTGACGATGCCGGTGATGGCCGCACTCGGCCTGGTCCACCTGCTGGTCGTGCTGGTCGGCGTGGTGGCCTCCACCTACCTGGTCGGCCTGCCGCTGCTGGCGGGATGCGTGGTGGCCGCGAGACGGCTCGGCGCGGCCAATCGGGGGCTGGCGTGGACGCTGGCGGGAACGGACGTGCCGGCGCCCGCGCCCTACCGCCCGGGCCGGGGCCTGCTGAACCGGATGGGCTCGGCGCTCGGCGACGTCGCCGGCTGGCGGGCGATCATCCACGCCGTGGTCCGCCTGCCCGCGGCGGCGCTCGCCTTCGCGGCCGCCGCCGGGACGTGGGGGCTCGGCCTGGTGCTGCTGACGTGCCCGCTGTGGTGGCGCTTCCCCGGCCTCCCCGCGCCGGAGGGCTGGCCGGGCGCGCTGCTGCTGGGCGTGCTCGGGCTGGGGTTGCTGCTGCTGGCACCCTGGGCCGTGCACGTCGCGCTGCTGCCGGAGCGGATGCTGGCGCGTACGCTGCTCGGCCCGCCCCCCGCCCAGGCCCGCATCCGTACGCTGGAGGAGACCAGGGCGCTGGCCGTGGAGGACGCCGCCGCCGCGCTGCGCCGCGTGGAGCGCGACCTGCACGACGGGACGGCGGCCCGGCTGACGGCGCTGGCCATGAGCCTCAGCATGGCCAGGGAGGAGCTGGCCGAGGCCGGCGACCCCGAGCGCCTGGAACGCGCCCGCGCCCTGATCGACGGCGCCCACCGCGGCGCCAAGGAGACCCTGTCGGAGCTGACCGACCTGATCCGCGGCATCCACCCGCCCGCCCTGGACAAGGGCCTGGAGGTGGCCCTGGCCACGCTCGCCGCCCGCAGCCCGCTGCCGGTGGACCTGGACGCCGAGCTGGCCGAGCGGCCCTCGCCCGCCGTCGAGACGATCGCGTTCTTCTGCACCGCCGAGCTGCTCGCCAACGTGGCCAAGCACAGCGGCGCCCGGCAGGCCGCGATCCGGTTGCGCGCGGAGGGCGGGCGGCTGCGCCTGCGGGTGTGGGACGACGGCGAGGGCGGCGCCGTCGTGGCGGGCGGCGGGCCCGCCACCGGTTCCGGGCTGCGCGGACTGACCGGCCGCGTGCGGGTGGTGGACGGCGAGCTCGCGATCCACAGCCCCGCCGGAGGCCCTACGGTGGTCACCGTCGACCTGCCCCTGCGTGCGTGAACGGACGGCCCATGCGCATCGTGATCGCCGAGGACGCCGTGGTGCTCCGCGACGGCCTGTGCCTGCTGCTCACCACGCGCGGCCACGAGGTGGCGGCCGCCGTGGGCGACGGTGACGCGCTGGTGGCGGCCGTGGCCGAGCACCGCCCCGACGTGGCGGTGGTGGACGTGCGCATGCCGCCCACCCACACCGACGAGGGGCTGCGGGCCGCCATCCAGGTCCGCCGCGACCATCCCGGGCTGGGCCTGCTGGTGTTCTCGCAGTACATCGAGACCCGCTACGCCGCCCAGCTCCTCGCCGGCGGCGCCCGCGGCATCGGTTACCTGCTCAAGGAGCGCGTGGCCGACGTCAGGGACTTCCTGTCGGCCCTCGACCGCGTCGCGGCGGGGGAGACCGTGCTCGACCCCGAGGTCGTCACCCAGCTCATGGGCGCCAGCCGCCGCGGTGACGCGCTGGCGCTGCTGACGCCTCGGGAGCGCGAGGTGCTGGCCATGATGGCGCAGGGCCGCTCCAACAGCGCCATCGCCGAGAGCCTGTTCCTGTCCTACGGCTCGGTCGAGAAGCACGTCACGCAGATCTTCACCAAGCTCGGCCTGGCCCCGTCCGACAACGACCACCGCCGCGTGCTGGCCGTCCTGCGCTACCTCCAGGGCTGACCGGGATCAGCTCAGCGCGGCGGCGACGCGCTCGCGCAGGGCGGCGTCGTGCCCTGCGTCCGCGCACAGCGTCACGGCCAGCCCGTCGTGGGAGGCGTCGGCGAGCACGGTCAGCAACGTGGCGAGCTGCTCGGGAGGCTCGTCGGCCAGCAGCTCCTCGGCGTGGCCGACGACGAGCGTGACGGCTCCGATGTCGCGCAGGCAGTCGGTGAGCGCGTCCCAGTTGCGGCCGAAGTAGCCGGGGAAGCGCAGGGCCCGCGCCACCTCCTCGAAGAAGGCGGCACGGGTCCGGCAGGCCCGCCCGTCCACGACCCGGCCGGTGGACACGGTCAGCCATGCGGGCAGCGGACGCGGGGCAGAGGTCATGGACGTTCCCTAGAGCCGGTAGAAGTCGGTGTAGTGGTTGGGCGAGAACCAGGCCACGCCGGTGCTGCGGTTGACGACGATCCGGTACGCGTCACGCGCGGCGCCCCGGGCACGAGAGTACACGTCGTACTCGTAGTAGATCGCGTCGGCGGGCAGCTGCCCCTCGCGGTTGTAGTGGCGTCCGCCGGTGTAGTTGTACCTGCCGTCGGGCCAGGAGTACCAGCCGGCGCTGGTGGGGTAGCCCTTGGAGGCCCAGATCGCCTTGGCCGAGCGGGCGTCGGCGCAGCGGGAGATGGTGCAGGAGCTGTGGACCGCGGCGTTGGCGGGAGCGACCCCGGCCAGCCCGACGAGGGAGGCGAGGGCGGACAGGACGACGGCGAGCCGTACCGGCCAGGACGGGCGAGGGCGCGGCGGAGCGTGCACGAAGCCTCCTTGCGGAAGGGGTGACGGATACCGTCATGATCGCTTTTCGCGTGTTGTCAAGGAAGGACGTCAACGCCAAGGGACGGTGAACAATGCGAGGCGTGTTCATGGTGCCCGACGGACGCGGACGCCCTCGACCGCCTCGCGCACGGAACCGCGGTCACCGGGCACGGCCAGGGAGTAGCCATGGCGGCAGGCACCGCCCGCGACGGCGTGCCGGCGGGATCGACGTCAGACCGACAGCAGGACGGGCAGCGCGCGGTGCCCGTTGGAGATGAACGACTCCAGTGGCAGCAGCTCGTCCGGCGCCACGGCCGGCCTCATGCCGGGGAATCGCGCGAACAGGGCGGGCAGCGCGATCGTGGCCTCCAGCGTGGCCAGCGGCGCGCCGAGGCAGCGGTGCATGCCGTACCCGAAGGCCAGGTGCTCCTTCGAGGCTCGGGTGACGTCGAACGCGCCGGCGTCCTGCCCGTGCACGAGCGGGTCGCGCCCGGCGGCCCCGTAGCAGCTGAGGATGGGCTCGCCCGCGGGCAGCACGACGCCGTCGCCGAGGTCGATGTCCTCGACGGCGAAGCGGAGCGGCAGGTTCGCGATCGGGCCCTGGCTGCGCAGCGTCTCCTCGACGACCTCGTCCCAGCTCACGCGGCCGGCGCGGACGAGGGCGAGCTGGCCGGGATGGGCGAGCAGCGCGCAGATCGCGTTGTCGAGCAGGTTCACCGTGGTCTCGTGACCCGCGCTCAGGAACAGGACGAGCGTGTCGACCAGCTCGTGCTCCTCCAGCGGCGCGTTCTCCTCGTCGCGGGCGGCGATGAGCGCCGAGGACAGGTCGTCGCCGGGGTTCGCGCGCTTGTCCGCGACGAGCCCGCGCAGGACGGCCTGCAGGCGGGCCAGGATGTCGGCCGTGTCCGGGGCGTCGGGCCGGCCGATCTGGAAGAAGGAGTCCGCGCAGTGGCGCACCTCCTCGCGGGTCGCCTCGTCGCCGACGCCGAACAGCTCGCAGATCACCCTGATCGGCAGCGGGTAGGCGTACCGCTCGCGCAGGTCGGTCACCGTCGCAGGCGGCACGTCGGCCAGCTCGTCGAGCAACTCCGCGGCGATCGCCTCGATGCGCGGGCGCAGCGCGGCGGTGCGGCGGACGGTGAAGGCGCTGGAGACCAGCCCGCGCAGCCGCCGGTGGTCCGGCCCGTACGCGGTGAGCATGTTGCGCACGGCCACCCACGCGAACAGCGGCCACTCGGGGGAGATCTCCCCCTTGATCCAGGCCGGCCAGTGCAGGTAGGCGTCCTTGGACACCCGGGGATCGGTGAGCAGCCGCCTGAGCAGGGCCTGGTCGCTCACCGCCCACGCCAGGACGCCGCCGGGCAGCTCGACGCGCGTGGCGGGCCCGAGCGCGCGGATGCGCTCGGCCTCGCCGTGGATGTCGCGGCCCGCGGGATCGATGACGAACGGGCGTGCACCGGCATGGTCCATGGGGATCTCCCGACTCTGGGGGCTGCGTCCGTTCCGTCCACGGGCAGCGTTCCCCATCCGTCCGTGCCGCGCCCACTATCCCGGCGGACCGATCTTTGTACGCCCGTTACGCCGGGACCGCCGCGGGCACGAGCTCGAACCCCGTGACGATCTCCGGCTGGATGCGGATCACCTGCTCCATCTCGCCCGCCACCCAGGGGGTCAGGACGGCCCGGAGCCGCGCCGCCTCGCCGGGCTCCGTCACCAGGCGCGCCACCCCGGTGATGATCACGCTCCAGCCCAGGCGCTCGTGCCCGTCCAGCTCGTCGGCCTCGTACGCCACCACGGCCTCCGCCGGCGCCACGTGGGAGCTGAGGATCGTGCCGGGGCTGGACCGGATGACGATCGCGCCGTCCACCACGACGTGGTTCACCGGCCGGATCGCGGGCAACGCGTGGCGGGTGAAGACGATCCGGCCGAACGGCACGCCGGCCAGCAGGCGCAGCGCCTCGCTCCCGGGCAGTTCCCGCAGCCGCCGGGCGCCCGTCCCGTTCTGGTACATCACCATCACAGCCTGCCGACCCCGTCCCGTGCGGGACCAGGGACCAAAGTCCCTTCTTCGCCGGAAGGAGGACCCTGCGGCCGCGGCCGGCGCGGCCGGTAGCCTGATCGGGCTCCGGGACGGGTGAGGAGGGCGGACACAGCCATGACGTGGTGGTCGGTGGTGCGGTTCCTGCACGTGCTCGGGGCGGCGCTGTGGGTCGGCGGGCAGCTCACGGTGTCGCTGGTGGTGCTGCCGCTGGCCCGGCGGCTGCTCGACGCCGAGCGGCGCGGCCAGGTGCTGACCGCCGTGGGCCGGCGCTTCGGGCTGCTCACCGTCGCGGTGTTCCTGCCGCTCCAGCTCGCCACCGGCGTGGCCATCGCCTGGCACAAGGGCGTCACGTGGGCCATGCTGGCCGAGCCCGGTTACGGCCGGATCCTGGCGGCCAAGCTGCTGCTGTTCTGCGCCGTCATGGCCATGGCCGGGGCGCACGGCTGGGCCGGCGGCGCCGGCCGTCCCCGGCTGGCCAGGAGCATGGCGATCGCGTCGCTGGTGGGCTCGCTGGGCGTGGTGCTGCTTGCCGCCGCGCTGCCCGCGACCTAGGTACGGGCCGCGTCCCCGGCGTGCCAGACTGGCCGGTGTGGAGAGCGAGCACCGTCCGTTGATGCCGCAGATGCGCCTCGATGAGCTGCTGGCGGAGCTGCAGGTGCGGCTGAACGCCGTGCTGGCGACGCGGGACCGCGTCCATGCGCTGCTCGAGGCCGTGGTCTCCATCGGCAGCGACCTCGATCTGGAGACGGTGCTGCGCCGCATCGTGGAGACCGCGACCACGCTGGTGGACGCCGGCTACGGCGCGCTGGGCGTGGTCGGCGAGGGCGACACGCTCGTCCAGTTCATCCCGGTGGGGCTGAGCGAGGAGGAGATCGCCAGGATCGAGCACTGGCCGCACGGGCTGGGGCTGCTCGGCCTGCTCATCAAGGACGCGCGGCCGCTGCGGCTCGGCCGTATCGCCGACCACCCCGAGTCGTACGGGTTCCCGCCAGGCCATCCGCCGATGGGCACGTTCCTCGGCGTGCCCGTACGCGTGCGCGACGAGGTGTTCGGCAACCTGTACCTGACCGAGAAGCGCGGCGGCGGCGAGTTCGACGAGGAGGACGAGGCGGTCGTGATCGCGCTGGCCACCGCGGCCGGCGTCGCGGTGGAGAACGCCCGCCTCTACGAGGAGTCGCGGCGGCGCGAGAGGTGGCTGCAGGCGTCCGCTGACGTGACCACGAATCTGCTGTCCGGGGCCGACCCCCGCCAGGTGCTGTCGGTGGTGGCCGCGCGCGCCCGGCAGATGAGCGACGCGGACCTGGCGCAGGTGCTGCTGCCGGAGGGGCCGGCGCTGCGGGTGGCGGCCGCCGAGGGCGAGGGCGCGCGCGAGCTGCTGGGCACGGCGTGCGAGATCGACGGCACGCCGGCCGGCGAGGTGTTCACCCGGGGCGAGCCGATGAGCGAGCCGGAGGGGCGGCCGTCGCTGCTCGTGCCGCTGGGCACCGCGCCGGGGGTGCGGGGCGTGCTGATGCTGGCCAAGCGGAGCGGCCGGTTGCCGTTCAGCGGGGCGGACCGGCAGATGTTGCAGGCGTTCGCGGGGCAGGCGGCGCTGGCGCTGGAACTGGCGGAGGCGCGGCGCGACGCCGAGCGGCTGGGCCTGCTGGAGGACCGCGACCGCATCGCCAAGGACCTGCACGACGTGGTCATCCAGCGGCTGTTCGCGACGGCCATGACGTTGATGAGCACGGTGCGGCTGGTCGATCACCCGCAGGCGTCCAAGCGGCTGCAGCACGCGATCGACGAGCTGGACGAGACGATCCGGCAGATCCGGTCGTCGATCTTCGCGTTGCAGGGGCCGGTGGACGAGATCGCGCCCGGGCTGCGCGGGCAGATCGTGGAGCTGGTCGAGGGGGCGGGCAGCCATCTCGGCTTCATGCCGGGCCTGCGCATGGAGGGCCAGATCGACACCGTCGTGCCCGAGCCGGTCGCCGAGCACCTGCTCGCCGTGCTGCGCGAGGCGCTGTCGAACGTGGTGCGCCACTCCCGGGCCGGCCGCGCGGAGGTGTCGGTCGAGGCGGGCGAGCGGCTCACGCTGGTGGTGACCGACAACGGCGTCGGCGTCGGGGAGGCCGGGCGGCGCAGCGGGCTGCGCAACATCGAGGAGCGGGCCCGCGGGCTCGGCGGCACCGCGCACCTCGACGCTCCCGACGACGGCGGCGGCACCCGCCTGCGCTGGCAGGTCCCCCTGCGATCCGCGCCACCCGGCCCCGCGCCGCAGGACCTTCGGCCCTGATCCGGGCCTCCCGGCCTCGCGACGCAGGAGCTTCGGCCCTGATCCGGGATCATTCGGTGAGGCGCGCTGGACGCCGCCCATCGCCTGCGGCAGGCGCTGCAGCACGTGCTGCTGCGGGCCGCCGGCCCCCGGCCGGCATCGTGGCGTGACCCTTGTCCGGACACGAGATCGCGGAGACACTGCAGGCGACGATCAGTGCTGGAGACGTCCCTGGGGAGGCGCCGTGAAATGGCGTGTCGTGATCGCCGCGCTGCTGATGACGCTCACCCTGGGGGCCGCCGGGGCCGACCCCGGCGGTGAGGCGTACGAGATCTGGCTGGTGGACCAGTCCGACAGCAACGGCCGCACCTACGGCGGCTACGTGCACGTCTACGACGGCGGCGAGGTCACCAGGCGGCTGTCCGCCGCGCGCCCGGTCTCCGTGATCGACCTCGCGGGCGCCACGTCGTCCCTGTGCCTGGCCGCCACCGGCAGGAACCCGGTCAGGCCGCACATGATCGTGTTCAACCAGGCCGGGACGCACGCGGCGCTCGCCTTCGTCGCCAGCGGCCATGTCGTGATCTTCGACGCCACCTCCCGCCTCCCGCTCGCCTGCGTCGAGACCGAGACGGGGGCGGGCGGCGCCCGGCAGGCGCACGCCCTGTGGCCCACCGGGGACGACCGCTACCTCGTCATCGCCAACCAGAACGGCAAGAAGCTGGAGCGCATCCGCACCGACTACGCCACCGGCACCTTCACCCAGGAGGCCGCGGCGACGCTCGACCTGGCCGGCTGCACCACGCCGGCCGGCGCGCCCTGCCAGGCCCCCGAGCTGCGCCCCGACAACGCGCCGATCTGCCCGTTCATCGCCTCCGACAACGGCCCGGTCTTCGTCAGCCTGCGCGGCGGCGGCATGTTCGTCGTGGACTGGCGCGCCACGCCGATGGCCATCACGGGCGAGTACGACGCCGCGCACGTGCCCGCCAACGGCTGCGGGTTCATCGAGGCGAAGGGCGCCGTCTTCGGCGACGGGGGCGGCGGCACCCCGGCCAACCTCGACCAGTTCAGCGTCTTCCGGATGCCGCGCGGCGGCTACTCGGCCGCCAACCCGCCGAACACGCCGGCCGTCGAGCGGCTCTACGACGACGACACCCCGGAACGCGACGCGCACGGCACCGCCGTCGGCCCCCGGGAGCGGCACGTCTGGGTGGGCGACCGGGACGCCAACGTGGTGGAGGTCTTCGACGGGCGCACCGGGGCCCGGGTCAACACGGTGCCGCTGACCTCCCCGTACAGCGCCGACCCGACAGTGGACCTGTTCGCCTCCTCGCCGGACCACGGGTGGGTGTTCGCCTCGACCCGCGGCCCCAACCCGCTCTCCGGCGACCCGCACTCCTCCCACGGCCACGACCCCGGCATGCTGATCGTGCGCATGACCGACGATGGGCGCTCGGGGCAGGTGCGGGGGCTGATCCCCATCACGAACGTGGACGCGGGCGGCACCGAGCGCGCCGACGCCCACGGCATCCGGGTGCGGCGCGTCCCCTGACACCCGGGCGTCCCCTGACACCCGGGCGTCAAGCGCTTGCCCGCGCCCCGCGGCCCGCCGTGCACGCCTCGCCCTTCCCGGTGACGCTCAGCGGCTTGACGCGGACGTTGCGGAAGGCGATCTGGTCGGATCAAGACGGGCGGGCGGTCCGGGTCAGGTGCGGGCCCACCGCTGGTTGGCGCCGCCCGTGCAGTCCCAGATCTGCAGCCGGGTGCCGTTGGCCGAGCTGACCCCTGTCGCGTCCAGACACCTGCCGGACTGCGGGTTGACGATCTGGCCGGTGCCCGCGTCGAAGGTCCAGCGTTGCGCGCCGGTGCCGTTGCAGTCGTACAGCTGCACCTGAGCCCCGTTCGCCGTGGCGGCGCCTGTCACGTCCATGCACTTGCCGAGCGCCCGGACGGAGCCGTCGGTGTTCCAGGCCCAGCTCTGGGCGGCGGTGCTGTTGCAGTCCCAGAGCTGGACGGCCGTGCCGTTGGCGGTGCCGGCGCCGGCGACGTCCACGCACTTGCCGCCGTAGCCGGTGATCCGGCCGCCGGAGCCGCTGGTGGGCGGGGCGTAGACGCGGACGTAGTCGACGGTCAGGGTCTGCGGGAACGTGGTGGTGGCGTCCGGGTAGCCCGGCCAGTGGCCGCCCACCGCCACGTTCATGATCATGAAGAACGGGTGGTCGAAGACCCACCGGTTGCCGCCCAGGTCGGACGGGGTGCGGCGCTGGAACTCGACGCCGTCGACGTACCAGATGATCAGGTTCGGTGACCAGTCCACGGCGAAGGTGTGGAACGCGTCGGCGAACGGGCTGCCGATGGTGTGGCCGGCGCCGATGCCGCCGCCGCCGGAGTAGCCGGGCCCGTGCAGGGTGCCGTGCACGGTGTTGGGCTCGCGGCCGATGTTCTCCATGATGTCGATCTCGCCGCTGTTGGGCCAGCCGACCGTCCCGATGTCGTTGCCGAGCATCCAGAAGGCCGGCCAGATGCCCTGCCCGCGCGGCAGTTTCATGCGCGCCTCGAACCGCCCGTAGGCGCGGGTGAAGGTGGCGGAGGTGAGCAGGCGGGCCGAGGTGTACTGGCAGGTGCCGTAGTGGCACTGGTAGTTGGACGGGTTCTCGCGGCGGGCGGTGATCACCAGATTTCCCGCGCCGTCCATGGCGGCGTTGCGGGTGCTGCTGGTGTAGTACTGCTGCTCGTTGTTGCCCCAGCCGCTGCCGCCGATGTCGAAGCGCCACTTCGACTGGTCGACGGCGCTGCCGGCGGCGCCGTCGAACTCGTCGGACCAGACCAGGGGCCCGGGGGCGGGGGCCGCTGCGGCGGTGCCGGCGAGAGGGGCGGCCAGCGCGATGATCGCGGCGAGAGCGCTTCCGATGGCGAGCAACGTTCTGGAGCGGGGGGTGCGTGCCATGTGGGTTACCTCATCGGATCCACGGGGGTGAGAGTTTACGGAAACACTCCGGCAAGGTGAGCCCACCTGTCAAGAGAGCGCTCTCTCGCATGGTGAACGAGTCGCCTGCGGATTTTTCGCGTGGACTGTCACGAATCGGGACCGCTGCCCGGTCTCAGCGCCAGGACCGCCTCACGCACGCGACAGGAGTGACAGCTTGCCACCAGCCAGAATCCGCATCCGCATCCGCATGAGCGCGCGCCCCATCGACGAGCCGCACCGCGTCGCCAGCCAGCTGGAGCTGCTGTTCGACCTCACGTTCGTGGTCGCGGTGGCGGCCGTCACCGCCCAGCTCGCCCACCACATCGTCGAGGGGCACGCGCTGGCCGGCATCATCCCGTTCCTCCAGGTCTTCTTCGCGATCTGGTGGGCGTGGATGAACTTCACCTGGTTCGCCTCGTCGTACGACACCGACGACGTCGCCTACCGGGTGCTGACCATGGTCCAGATGGCCGGCGTACTGGTCCTGGCCGCCGGCGTGCCGGCCGCGAGCGAGCACACCGACTACGGCTTCGTCACGCTGGGCTACGTCATCATGCGGATCGGGCTCGTCGCCCAGTGGCTGCGGGTCGCCTTCGAGGACCCGGCGCGCCGGCGTACCGCACTGCGTTACGCCGCAGGGATCACCGTCCTGACCGTGGGCTGGATGTACCACTCGTGGGTCGCGCCCGTGAGCATCGAGCTGCCGCTCTTCCTGCTGCTGGCGGCCCTGGAGCTCGCCGTGCCGCTGTGGGCGGAGCGGGCCGAGCCCACCACCTGGCACCCGCACCACATCGCCGAGCGTTACGGCCTGTTCACGATCATCCTGCTCGGCGAGAGCGTGCTCGCCGCGTCCAGGGGCGTCGCCAGGGCGCTCGAGACGAGCGCGATCAGCAGCCCCTTCGTCATGATCGCTGTCTCCGGACTGGTGGTGCTGTTCGCCCTGTGGTGGCTGTACTTCCTCGTGGAGGCCGGCGACGGGCTCAGCGGGCGCCGAGATCGTTCCTACCGGTGGGGATACGGCCACTACGGCATCTTCGCCGCCCTGGCCGCGCTCGGCGCCGGTCTGGAGGTCGCCGTCGAGCAGAGCGGGCACCACATCACCGCCACGCCGCTCACCGTCGCCTACGCCGTCGCGATCCCCGTCGGGGTGTTCCTCCTGCTGCTCTGGATGGTGCACACGCCGATCGAGCCGGAGTCCGTCATCCATCCCGCCGTGATCTCCGGCTGCGCCGCCGTCGTGCTCGCGCTGCCGCTCGCGGTGCCCTGGATCGGCGTGCACGGCGTGGCCACGGCCATCGCGGCGGCCTGCGTCCTGGCGGTCGCCATCACGATCGCCGCGAGCTCCGCCCGCGAGCCGGCGCCGCACTCCGGGACCCGCCGTGCCCGGCGGCCGTTCAGGGCCGCCCGGTAGCGCTCGCCCGCCCTCGCCCGCCGGGTCCGGCCCGCTCGCCGGGTCCGGCCGGGGCTGTCACGGACGCGGCGGCCGCCCGGTCCAAGTGAGCGAACCGATCACCGTCCGCGATGAGAGAGGTGGATCATGCGGGTTTCCCGTTCCCGAACACCGGCCCCGGCCGGGCCCTTGCAGGCCGATGCGGAGCCGGGTGGACGTCCGGAGGCTGGTGCGGAGCCGGGTGGGCCTGCCGAGGCCGGAGCGGAGCAGGGTGGGGGCCGCTTCGGGCTCGGCACGGCGTCGGCGCTGGTGGTCGGCTCGGTCATCGGGACCGGGGTGTTCGCGCTGCCGTCCGCCCTGGCCGTGTTCGGGCCGATCTCGCTGGTGGCGTTCGGGCTCGTCACGATCGGCGCGATCGCGCTGGCGCTGACGTTCCGCGCTCTGGCGGTGCGGCTGCCCGGCGCGGGCGGCCCGTACGTCTACGCCCGCGAGGCGTTCGGCGAGTTCGCCGGGTTCCTCATCGCCTGGAGCTACTGGATCACCGCGTGGGCGGGGAACGCGGCGATCGTGGTGGCCTGGGTCGGCTACGTGGAGGTGTTCTGGAACACCGGGCACGAGGTGGGGTGGTCGATCGTCATCGCGCTGACAGGGCTGCTCCTGCCGGCGCTGGTCAACCTGATGGGGTTGCGCAGCTTCGCCGCGTTCCAGGTCGTCGCGACGGTGCTGAAGTTCATCCCGCTGCTGTTCATGGCGACGGTCGGCCTGCTGTTCGTCAACACGGCGAACTTCGGCGAGTTCAACGCCGGCGGCACCTCCTGGCTGGGCGCGATCAGCGCCGCGGGCGCCATCGCGCTGTTCAGCTACCTGGGCATCGAGACCGCCTCGGTCGCCGCGGGCCGGGTCCGCGACCCGAGGCGGAACGTCGGCCGGGCCACCGTGCTGGGCACCCTGGCCTGCGCCGTGGTCTACATCCTCGGCACCGTCACCGTCTTCGGCACCGTGGCGCACGACGACCTCGTCAGCTCCACCGCGCCCTTCACCGACTCGGCCAACGCCATCTTCGGCGGCGAGTGGGCGGGGGCCACCGTCGCGGCCGCGGCCGTCGTGTCCGGCTTCGGGGCGCTGGTCGGCTGGACCCTGATCGTGGCCGAGATGCCCAGGGCGGCGGCGCAGGACGGGCTGTTCCCCACCGCCTTCGCCCGGCAGACCAGGGCCGGGGTGCCCGCGTTCGGCATCGTCGTCTCCACCCTGCTGGCCGCGGGGCTCACCGTGGTCAGCTACACCAGCTTCGAGCAGGTGTTCATCACCGTGGTGCTGCTGTCGGTGCTCACCTCGGTCGTCCCGTACCTGCTGGCCGCCGCCGCACAGCTGTACTGGCTGCGCACCGAGGGCAGGCGGCTGCGGGCCGGCCACCTCGCGCGCGACGTCACCGTCTCGGCGCTCGCGCTGGCGTTCGGGTTCTGGGCGCTGGCGGGCAGCGGGTACCAGGCCGTCTACTACGGCACGTTCTGCCTGCTGCTCGGCGTGCCGGTGTACGTGTGGGTCAAGGCCCGCCGCGGCTCCTACGGCCAGAGCCCGGCGGTGGCGCGATGACCACGAGCCAGGACCTCACGCTGCGGGTCGGCATCCACTCCGAGATCGGCAGGCTGCGCGAGGTCGTCGTGCACCGGCCGGGCCGCGAGCTGGACCGGCTGACCCCGGACAACGCCGCCGAGCTGCTCTTCGACGACGTGCTGTGGGCGGACCGCGCCCGCCGCGAGCACGACGAGTTCACCGAGGTGATGCGGGGCCACGGCGTACGGGTGCACCTGTTCGCCGACCTGCTGGCGCAGGCGCTCGCGACGGACGGCGGGCGGAGCTTCGCCGTGGACCGGCTGTGCACCGATCAGCGGTTCGGCGCCGCCCTGGCCAGGGAGCTGCGGGCGCTGTTCCTGGACACCGACCCGGTGCTGCTGGCCGGCTACCTGATCGGCGGGGTGGTGAAGTCGGACCTCGGCCCGCTCGGCGGGCGCAGCGTGGCATGGCAGAGCCTCGACGCCGACGACTTCGTGCTCACCCCGCTGCCCAACACCCTGTTCCAGCGGGACAACGCGGCCTGGATCGGGCGCGCCGTCGCGGTCAACCCGATGGCCAAGCCGGCCAGGAGCCGCGAGTCCATCAACACCAGGACCGTCTACCGGCACCATCCGCTGTTCGCCGGCGCCGGCTTCGAGATCGTCTACGGGGACGACGATCTCGACCACGCCCCCGCCACGCTGGAGGGCGGCGACATCCACGTCATCGGCGACGGCGTCGCCATGGTCGGGATGGGCGAGCGCACCACGCCGATGGGCATGGAGGCGCTGGCCAGGCGGCTCTTCGAGGGCGGCCACGCCCGCCGCGTCCTGGCCGTCGAGCTGCCCAAGGCCCGCTCGACGATGCACCTGGACACCGTGCTGACGATGGTGGACGTCGCCACCTTCGTCGCCTACCCCTACTTCGACCAGGCCGCCGCCCGGGTCTGGCTGCTCACCCCCGACGGGGGCGTCCAGCGCCGGGCGGGGCTGGCCGCCGGTCTGAGCGAGGCGCTCGAGGACGACGGCGTCCGCATCCTCACCGCGGCGGGGGACCGGCGCGAGGCCGAGCGGGAGCAGTGGAACGACGCCGACAACTTCCTGGCGATCGCGCCCGGCGTGGTGCTCGGCTACGAGCGCAACACCGCCACCAACGCCATGCTGCGCGAGCACGGCCTGGAGGTCATCCCGCTGGCCGGCAGCGAGCTGGGCCGTGGCCGCGGCGGCGCCCGCTGCATGACCTGCCCCATCCTGCGTGACCCCGTGTCGCCCGCCCCGAAGGAGCCGTCATGACCCTCCCGACCGCCCCCGGCTCGTTGCTCACCCCGACCGGCCTGGGCCGCGCGGGTTTCCTGGCGATGCTCGACCTCGCCGCGGAGCTCAAGGAGGCCAAGCGGGCCGGGCGCGAACGCCCCGCGCTGACCGGCCGCAACATCGCCCTGGTGTTCGAGAAGAACTCCACCCGCACCCGGTGCGCGTTCGAGGTGGCCGCCTACGACCAGGGCGCCCACGTCACCTACCTCGGACCGTCGGGGTCGCACCTCGGCAGGGAGGAGAGCGTCGCGGACACCGCGCGGGTCCTGGGCGCCCTGTACGACGGGATCGAGTTCCGCGGGTTCGCCCAGGAGACCGTCGAGGAGCTGGCCCGGCACGCCGGCGTACCGGTCTGGAACGGGCTCACCGACGAGTGGCACCCGACGCAGATGCTCGCCGACGTGCTGACCATGCGGGAGCACCAGCCCGGCGACATCGAGGCGATCAGCTGCTGCTTCGTCGGCGACGGGCGCGGCAACATCGCCCGGTCGCTGCTCGTCACCGGGGCCATGCTCGGCATGGACGTGCGCATCGCCGCACCCGCCGAGCTGCGCCCTCCGGACGCGCTGGTGAAGGAGGCCGAGCACGCGGCCCTGTCCAGCGGCGCCCGGGTGACGGTCACCGGCGACCTGGCGGCGGCGCTCGACGGCGCCGCCTTCGTCTACACCGACGTGTGGGTCAGCATGGGCGAGGCCGAGGCCGAGTGGGACCGGCGCGTCCCGCTGCTCACCCCCTACCGGGTCACGGCGGAGGTGATGGCCGCCACGGGCCGTCCCGGCACGCGCTTCCTGCACTGCCTTCCCGCCGTGCACGACACCACCACCGAGCTTGGCCGGCGGGTCCACCAGCAGTACGGGCTGGCCGGGGCCGAGGTCACCGACGAGGTGTTCTCCTCCGCCGCCTCCGTGGTCTTCCAGCAGGCGGAGAACCGGATGCACACCATCAAGGCCCTGCTCGTCGCGGCGCTGGGGGAGTGACATGCTGCTCGTCGTCGCCCTGGGCGGCAACGCCCTGCTCGAGCGCGGGGAAAGCCCCGACGCGCAGGTCCAGCGGCGGCACGTGCGCGCCGCCGCCCTGGCGCTGGCCCCGCTCGCCGCCGAGCACACGCTGGTGCTCTGCCACGGCAACGGGCCGCAGATCGGGATGCTGGCCGTGGAGAGCGAGAACGACCCGGCCCTGACCCACCCGTTCCCGCTCGACACGCTCGGCGCCCAGACCCAGGGCATGATCGGATACTGGCTGGCGCAGGAGCTGGGCAACGCGGGCCTGGCCGGGCCGGCCGTCACGATCGTCACGCGGACCGAGGTCGGCGCGGACGACCCGGCCTTCCACGCCCCCGCCAAGTTCGTCGGCCAGGGCTACCCGGAGCCGGTGGCCAGGAGGCTCGCGCTGGAGCACGGGTGGACCGTCGCCAGGGACGGCCGGGCCTGGCGGCGGGTCGTCGCCTCCCCGGCACCCCGCCGGATCATCGAGCTGCCGACGATCCGGCAGCTGGTGGCCGCCGGCACGACCGTGATCTGCGGCGGCGGGGGCGGGGTGCCCGTCCTCGCCGGGGACGGTGGCCGGTACGAGGGGGCGCAGGCCGTCGTCGACAAGGACCTCACGGCCGCGCTGCTGGCGGTCGAGCTGGGAGCCGACCGGCTCGTGGTGCTCACCGACGTGGACGCCGTCCGGCGGGACTTCGGCACCCCTCAGGAGCGGCCGCTGTCCACGGCGGACGCCGACGAGCTGCGCGCCATGCGCTTCCCCGCCGGATCGATGGCGCCGAAGGTCGAGGCCTGCATCCGGTTCGTCACCGCGACCGGCCGGCCGGCGGCGATCGGGGCGCTGCGGGACGCGCCCGCGGTGCTCGCCGGCACGGCCGGGACCACCATCACGCACGGCGGGCAGCCGTCCACCGTCACGGACAGCGGGCAGCCGGCCACGCACGAAGGCACGGCCACGCACGAAGGCACGGCCACGCACGAAGGCACGGCCAGGCGCGAAGGCACGGCCACGACAGCCCGCCGATAGACCCCGCCTGTCGCGGGAACGACCCATGGCTTTACCCTCCTGTCGGGGTGGTGCAGCGATGACGACTGGTGGTGCGGGGGCGTTCGAGCTCCGCGATCGGCGGGTGGAGTGCGCGGTGCTGGACGGGGTGCTCGCCGACGTGCGCTCCGGCCCGGGGCGCGCCTTGCTGATCCGCGGCGAGGCGGGCGTCGGGAAATCGGCGTTGCTCGATTACCTCGTGGGCCGCTCGACCGGGTGCACGGTCCTGCGCGCGGCAGGCGTCGAATCCGAGATGGAGCTGCCCTTCGCGGGCCTGCACCAGTTGTGCGCGCCGATGCTGGATCGCCGCGACCGCATCCCGGCCCCGCAGAGCGAGGCGCTGGCCGTCGCGTTCGGCCACAGCGCCGGAAGCCCGCCGGACAGGTTCCTGATCGGGGTGGCCGTCCTGAGCCTGCTGGCGGCGGTCTCGGAGGACCAGCCGCTCCTGTGCGTGATCGACGACGGCCAGTGGCTGGACCAGGCCTCGGCGCAGACGCTGACGTTCGTCTCGCGGCGCCTGTTCGCCGAGCGGATCGGCGTGGTCTTCTCCGTACGCGAGCCGGCGGCCGGGCCCGAGTGGCGCGGCCTGCCGGAGCTGGCGGTCGGCGGCCTGCCCGAGGACGACGCCCGCGCGCTGCTCGACTCGGCCGTTCCCGGGCGGCTCGACGAGCGGGTGCGGGACCGCATCGTGGCCGAGACGCGGGGCAACCCGCTGGCCCTGCTGGAGCTGCCGCGCGGCCTGACGGCGGCGGAGCTGGCCGGCGGGTTCGGGCGGCCCGACGCGCAGCCGCTGGCGAGCCAGATCGAGCACAGCTTCGCCCGGCGGGTGCGGTCGCTGCCCGCGCCGACGCGGCAGCTGCTGCTGACGGCGGCGGCCGAGCCGGTCGGCGACATGACGTTGTTGCTGCGCGCCGCCCGGCTGCTGGACCTGCCGATGAGCGCGGGGGCGGCGGCGGAGGCGGCCGGGCTGATCGAGCTGGGCTCCCGGGTGCGGTTCCGGCATCCGCTGGTGCGTACGGCGATCTACCGGGCGGCCGGCCCGGACGAGCGCCGCACCGTGCACCGGGCCCTCGCCGAGGCGATCGACCCGGCCGTCGACCCCGACCGGCGTGCCTGGCACCGGGCGCACGCGGCGGCCGGCGCCGACGAGGAGGTCGCCGCCGAGCTGGTCAGCTCCGCCGACCGGGCGCAGCGCCGCGGCGGGATCGCGGCCGTGGCCGAGTTCCTGCGGCGCGCGACCGAGCTGACCCCGGACGCGGCGACGCGCGCGATCCGCGCCCTGTCCGCCGCCGAGGCCGCACTGCGCTGCGGCGCCTTCGACGTCGCGCTGAGGCTGCTGCACACGGCGGACGAGGCGCCGGCCGAGGAGTTCCACCGGGCACGGGTCAACCTGATGCGGGCGCAGATCGCCTTCGCCTCCGGCCACGACATGGCCGCGCCGCGGCTGCTCCTCGAAGCGGGCCGCCGGCTGGAGCCGCTGGACATCGAGCTCGCCCGCGACACCTACCGCGACGCCATGGGGGCGGCCCTGCTCGCCGGCGGGTTCACCGAGGATTCCGGCGTGCTCGCGGTGGCACGGGCGGTGCGCGCGGCGCCGAGCCCGGCTCGGCACCGGCCCGGAGACCTGCTGCTGGACAGCCTCGCCGCGCTGTACACCGACGGATATCCGGCCGCCGTGCCGCCGGCCCGGGAGGCCCTGCGGGCCTTCCGCGCCGAGGACAAGTCCAGCGCGACCGACCAGCCCTGGTTGTGGCTGGCGGGGGTCACCGCCGCCGACATGTGGGACGACGAGAGCTGGGCGATCCTCACCGAACGGCACGTCCGCGTCGCCCGTGACGTCGGCGATCTCAGCGTCCTCCCGCTCACCCTCAACTCGCTCGCGGTCGTACGGCTCTTCTCCGGCGAGCGCGCGGCGGCCGTCTCGCTGGTCGCGGAGATCCAGGCGATCGGGGAGGCGACCGGGGGAGCGCTGGCACCGTACGGCGCGCTGGCGCTGGCCGCCTGGCACGGCGACGAGGCCGCCGCCGCCCCGCTGATCGAGGCGAGCACGGCCGACGTGATGGCCCGCGGCGAGGACAGCGGAGTCGTGGTCACCCGCTGGGCTCGGGCGCTGATGCTGAACGGGCTCGCCCGGTACCAGGAGGCCGTCACGGCGGCCCGCGCCGCGGCCGAGCACCCGACGGAGACCGCCATCGTCTACTGGGCGCTGTCGGAGCTGGTCGAATCGGCCGTCCGCAGCGGGCAGCCCGAGCTCGCGGCCGCCGCACACGAGCGCCTGGCCGCGACGGCCCGGGTCGCCGGGACCGACTGGGCGCTCGGCGTGCTGGCCCGGTCCGAGGCGCTGCTGGCGACCGGCCGTACGGCAGAGGCCCTGTACCGGCAGGCGATCGACCACCTCGGCCGGACCCGGATCCGGATGGAGCTGGCCCGCGCCCGCCTGCTGTACGGCGAGTGGCTGCGGCGGGAGAACCGGCCCCAGGAGGCGCGCGGCCAGCTCCGCACCGCCTGCGACCTGCTCACCGCGGCCGGTGCCGACGCGTTCGCGGACCGTGCCCGCCACGAGCTCGCCGCCGCCGGCGAGCCGGTCACCGAGCGCGCCACCCGCCCGCGCGACACCCTGACCCCGCGGGAGGCGCACATCGCCAGGCTCGCCGGCAACGGGCTGACCAACGCCGAGATCGGCGCCCGGCTCCTGCTCAGCCCGCACACCGTCGAGTGGCACCTGAGCAAGGTCTTCACCAAGCTCGGCATCACCTCACGCAGGCAGCTACGCCCGTCGGACGCCGACATCGGGAGCAACTAGCCCAGGGAGCTGTCACAGAGCCCGAAGGCTGTCTTGTCTTAGCTGGCGACCGGATGGTGATCCATCTCACGTGCCGTTGAAAGGCGTCCCAGTGAACGAGCACACACTGTCGACCGAGCGCGACTACAGCGGCTCCGCGTTCAAACCGCTCTACGTCACGCGCGTCGCCGTGACCGGCGGCGGCTCCGCCCACGCGCGCGTCACCGGCCGGGCCCGCTCGGCCGACGGCGCTCTCGCCCTGGAGCTGCGCATGCCCGAGGAGCTGGGCGGCGACAACCTCGGGCCGAACCCCGAGCAGCTCTTCGCCGCCGGATACGCGGCCTGTTTCCAGGGCGCCCTCAGCCTGCTGGCCCGGCAGCACCTCCTCGACCCCGGGCCGATCACGGTGGAGGCGACCGTCACCTTCGGCCGCGACCCGGCCGACGGCGGCTACCAGCTACGCGCCGACCTCGTCGTGACCTGGCCGGGAGTGGACCGCGACACGGCCACCCCGCTGCTCGCCCAGGCGACCGCGCTGTGCCCGTACGCCAAGATGGCCCGCCAGGGCATCCCCGCCACCATCAACCTCGCCTGCTGAGCTCGCCCCTCGTGCCGAGGGCACCGGCCCGTGACGGCGCCGGTGCCCTCGGCACGATCGATCCCGCTACCGCACACTCGCCCGCGCGGCCTGCTCGATCACGTAGGTGACCGTCCTGGGCGCCGTCATCAGGCCGACGTGCCCGGCGTCGTACTCGACGACGGTGGAGCCGGCCCGCTTGGCCATGGCCCGCTGCACGCCGGGCGGGATGATGCGGTCCTTGGTGCCGATGACGTTCCAGGACGGGATCGTCCGCCAGGCGGGGGCGCCGGACGGCTCGTTGAGCGCTCCCACCGTGGCCGGTCGCTGGGTGGCCGCCACGATCGCCTTGTCATCGAGGCTCAGCCCGGTCGCGAACGACGCCAGGACGGTCGACGTCTTCAGGTACAGGTCGGTGTCCGCGGCGGGCGGCAGGGTCGGGGGGACGAGGTCGAACACGGCCGTCGGGTCCGGCACCGACAGGGCGGAGTCCGGCCCCGCGAGCTGGGTCGCGGACTCGCCGGCGTCGGGTGCGAAGGCGTTGACGTAGACGAGCGCCTTGACACTGGCGTTCCCGGTGGCCGCGTTGGTGATCACGGCCCCGCCGTAGGAGTGGCCGACGAGCACGACCGGCCCCGTCAGCGTCTCCAGGAAGGCTCTCACGGACGCGGCGTCGCCCGACAGTGAACGCAGCGGGTTGGCGATCGCCCTGACCGGGTAGCCGCCGGCCTGGAGCCTGGCGACGATCCGGCTCCAGCTCGAGGCGTCCGCCCAGGCTCCGTGCACGAGCACGACGGTGGGCTTGGCCGTACGCGACCGGCTGTCCTGGGCGGCGGCGCTCTGCGCCGGATTCAGGCTCGCCAGGATGAGGGCGGCCGCGGTGAGCAGGGCCACCGCGGTGCGGGGCCGTCTCGTGGGGTGGGCAGGGTGACTGGTCATGGCTGGTCCTGTTCCGTGTGGGAGGGGCGGCTCAGGCGGACGGGAGATGGGAGACGGTTCGCCGGAGCCGCGGCCGGGCCCGTGCCGCCCGGCTCGTGCTGGTAAGACCGGACACCGGCCCGCCGCGTGACGCCCGCTCCCCGACCTCCTCGAAAAGCCGGCGCGGGTGTCACGGGCCCAGGGGGCCGCCTTGTCTTAGTTGTGGCACCTATCCGATTCAGCGCGCTGGTGAGAAGGGCGGATCATGTGGGTGACACATCGCAGGAGATCGGCCTCCCCGGCCTTGCAGGCCGCCCGGCCGGGCGGCCCCGGTCATGGAAGGCCACGGGCCATGACACGTGACGAGGGGATGCGCACCCCCTCGCCGGACCGACCGCAAGCGTCGGGCCTGAGCGCCCTGCCCCGTCCCGTGGCGGCGGTGATCGGCGGCGGGGGAGTGCTCGGAGCCGCGCAGGTCGGCATCGGGTACGCGCTGGAGCAGCGCGGTTTCGCCCCCGACATGATCATCGGTACCTCGGTCGGGGCGCTCAACGGCGCGATCGTGGCCGCCCACCCCGGCACGGCCGCCGCGCGGCTGGACCACGTGTGGACCCGCGTACGCCGCCGTGAGGTGTACCCGCTCGGCTTCCTGGCCTCCCGGGCCAGCATCGTCGCCGACCACGGCCTGCGCAGGCTGATCGCCAGGGCCGGGCTGCCGCAGCGCGTCGAACAGCTGAGCATCCCCTTCACCGCGGTGGCCACGGACCTGGCCACCGGCGCCGAGGCGCTGCTCAGCGAGGGGGATCTCGTGTCCGCGCTGCTGGCCAGCGCGGCCATTCCGGGAGTCCTGCCCCCGGTGGAACGGGAAGGCCGCACGCTCATCGACGGCGGGGTGATCGCCTACGTCCCCGTACGGGCGGCGCAGGAGGCGGGGGCGGCCAGCGTGGTGGTGTTGTCGGCCGGGCCGGAATGGCCGCTGAGCATGGCCCTGCCGCCCCGGCGGGCCGACGCGGTCGCCGCCAGGGCGGCGCTGCTGCTGGCGCACCACCAGATCGAGCGCGATCTGCGCGAGGTGTCCACCCGGGTCCCGACCGTCGTGCTGCCGACCGGCATCGAGACCTGGCCCGCCCCGTGGGACTTCCGGCACGCCGAGCGGCTGATCAGCACCGCCGCCCGCACGGCGGGCCGGTTCCTCGACGGGCTGCACGTCAACGGGCCCGGCCTCTACGGACCGAGCTGCCATCCCGCCGGTACGGCCGCGGAGGCCGGCCGATGAGCACCATCGCGTTCCTCAACATCCCGATGCACGGGCACATCAACCCGACGCTGCCGGTCGTGGCCGAGCTCGTCCGGCGCGGCCACTCCGTCACCTACCACATCTCCTCCGCGTTCTCGGCGGAGATCGCGGCCACCGGCGCGACCGTGTGCCTCTACCCCGAGGCCGACCGCCCGCTCGCCGATCCGCCGATGCCGATCACGATGCTGGAGGGCCTCGCGCGCACCACCGCCGGCCTGCTGCCCCGGGTGCTCGCCGAGCTGCGCGACATCCGGCCCGACCTGATCGTGCACGACTCCGCCTGCATGTGGGCCGCGGTCGCCGCCCGCGAGCTCGGCGTGCCGGCGGTATCGCTGTTCACCACGTTCGCCTACGGCCGCCACGCGCCCAGCCCCACCCGCCTGTCGTGGAAGCTGCTGGCCCAGGCGGCGGCCCATCCCCGCAACACCCGCGACTACCTGCGGTGGCGGCGGAAGCTGCGCCGCCGCTACGACACCCGCGGCCTGCCGCGCTTCGACTTCCCGAACGTGCGCCAGCCGCTCAACCTGGTCTTCACCTCGCGCGACTTCCAGCCGGGCGGCGACACCCTCGACGAGTCGTTCCAGTTCGTCGGCCCCAGCCTGGGCTCCCGCCCGCCCGACCCGTCGTTCCCGGCCGACCGCCTGCGCGCCCCCGTCCTGTACGCCTCCCTCGGCACGGTGTTCAACGCGGGCCCGCAGCTGCTGCGCAACCTCGTCATCGCGCTCGCCCCGCTGGGCGGCACCGTGGTCATCGCCACCGGGCAGACCAACCCGGCGGCCCTGGATCCGCTGCCGGACAACGTGATCGCGCGCCGCTTCGTCCCGCAGACGGAGGTGCTGGACCGGGCCGCGCTGTTCGTCACGCACGGCGGCATGAACAGCGTCAACGAGGCCATGTACGCCGGGGTCCCGATGCTGGTGATCCCCCAGGGCGCGGACCAGCCGCTCGTGGCCCGCCGGGTCGTCCAGCTCGGCGCCGGCCTGGCGATCAGCCCTCGCGACGCCGGCCCCGGGCTCGTGCACGCCCTGGCCCGGCGGCTGCTCGACGAGCCGCGGTTCATGGCCGCGGCCGACCGCCTGCAGGTCGCCCAGCGCGAGGCCGGCGGCTACGTGCGCGCCGCCGACGAGCTCGAACGCCACCTGAACCGCAGCGACCGGGCCGACCGGCCCGCACCGGCGGATTCGCCGCAGGAGCGGTGACCCGTGTCGACCCTCGTGCTCGTCCTGCTGCTGCTGGCGGGGTTGTCCGAGGCCGCCGGACGCCTCCTGCCCCTGATCGCCCGCCGGCCCCGCACGTCGCGGCCCCAGCTGATCCCGCTCCTGCTGATCGGCGCCGTCGTCGAGGGCGCGGTGTTCGCGCTGTGGCCGCTGACCGCATGGACGCTCGCCGGGCTGATGCTCTCCACGCCCCTGCCCGGCACGGCCGCGTTCACCTGGACACCTGATCTGGTCGTTCCGCTGCTGCTCGCCGCCGTCCTCGCGTTCCCGCTGCTCGGGCCGCTGCTGCACCTGCTGCTGCTCGTGGCGGTCGGGGCCGGGCTGGTGGCCCCGCTCGCCTCGGCGACCGGGCTGGGCTGGTGGGCCGCCGCGGGCTGCGTGGCCGTCGCCGGGTTCGGGCTGGGCATCGCCGTCGAGGTGGTCCGCCGCCTGGTGGTGAAGGCCAGCGCCATCACCGGGGTGCGGGAGCCGGCCACATGACGGAGTTCCCGCTCCTGGTCCTGGTGCTCGGCCCGGTCCTGCTCGCCGAGGCGCTGCTCGCCCGCTACGAGGTGCTGGCGTACGCCGCCGGCTGGCGGGCGCCCACCACCGAGCTGCCGCAGGACATGCCCTACGCCAGGGGCGCGGACCCGGACCGGCCGCCGGACGCGTACCTGGTCTACCTGGACGGCATCGGCAAGCGCCGCTTCCGCGACACCCGCGACGGGGGCAAGCTGGTCGAGGCCCTGATCGCCGGGGCGCCGGAGCTGCGCGTGCTCGGGCAGGTGCAGCCCTACTCACCGCTGGCCGCCCCGCTGGTCGACCGGCCCGTGTGGGAGTGGCTGCGCCACCACGTCGCGCTGCTGCTGTTCCTGCACAACGTCATGCAGATCTTCGTCGCCGCCGACCACCGGTACCGCCCGCTGTACAACCGCGCCGTGGGCGCCCAGATCGCCGACCAGTTGCGCCGGGCCGGTTACCGGCCCGGCAGCGGCATACCCGTGGTGCTGGTCAGCTACAGCGGCGGCGCCCAGGTCGCCATCGGCGCGGTCCCGGCGCTGCACGCCGGGTTGCGCGCCCCGCTGCTGCTGATCACGCTCGGCGGGTTCCACAACGGCGCCAACGATCTCACCCACGCCGGCCACCTGTACCAGCTCACCAGCGACCACGACTGGATCGAGCGGGTCGGCACCTGGCTCTTCCCGCAGCGCTGGCGGGTGTTCCGCCGCAGCGCGTGGAACCGGGCCCGCCGCGACGGCAGGATCACCACCCGGAGGCTCGACCCGGCCACCCACGTCGGGCGCAACAGCTACATCAGCCCGGAGGCGCGGCTGCCCGACGGCCGCAGCCACCTGGAGCGCACCACCGACACCGTCATCGCCCTCATCCGCGCCCACTGCGGGGCCAGGAAACCCTCGCCGTGAGGGGGCTCCCGGCCGCGCCGGCGAGAGCCGTCACGGCACCTGGGCCTCAGGCGACGAGCTCTTTGCCGTGATCCGGACCGGAGCGATAGGCTACCGGCCGGATCAGGCCGATCGCCTCCTGCTTTCCGTCGTCGGGCACGCGGCCGGTGGAGGCGGTGCCATGGCGAGCAGGGACCCGAAGTTGCAGCTGCGTGGCAGGCAGGCCGAGTGCGAGACGCTGGACCAGCTCGTGGCCACGGTGCAGTCCGGCCACAGCGCGGTGCTGGTGGTGCGCGGCGAGGCCGGCATCGGCAAGACGGCGCTGCTGGAGTACGCGCGCGCCGCGGCCTCGGGCTGCCGGATCGCCAGGGCGGCGGGCGTCGAGTCGGAGATGGAGCTGGCCTTCGGCGGGCTGCACCAGCTCTGCGCCCCGTTCCTGGATCACCTGCCGCACCTGCCGGCCCCGCAGCGCGAGGCGCTCGGCATCGCGTTCAGGCTCAGCGCGGGAGCCCCGCCGGACCGGTTCCTGGTCGGGCTGGCCGTGCTCAGCCTGCTCGCCGACGTGGCCGAGAAGGAGCCGCTGGTCTGCCTCGTCGATGACGCCCAGTGGCTCGACCGGGTCTCCGCGCAGACGCTCGCCTTCGTCGCGCGGCGCCTGCTCGCCGAGCGGATCGGGCTGGTGTTCGCGGTGCGCGAGCCCCGCCTGGAGGACGACCTGACAGGGCTGCCGCCGCTCGAGGTCGGCCGCTTGAGCGACGGCGACGCCCGCGCGCTGCTGGACTCCGTGGTGCCCGGGCGGCTCGACGCGCGGGTCCGCGATCGCATCGTCGCCGAGACGCAGGGCAACCCGCTGGCCCTGCTGGAGCTGCCCCGGGGGCTGACGCCGGCGGAGCTGGCGGGCGGGTTCGGGCGGCCCGACGCGCGGTCGCTGGCCGGCCAGATCGAGCAGAGCTTCCTGCGGCGGGTCCGGTCGCTGCCGGCCGAGACCCAGCGCCTGCTGCTCATCGCGGCGGCCGAGCCGGTGGGCGACGTGACCCTGCTGGCGCGCGCGGCGGATCTGCTGGGCGTCGAAGCGGCCGCCGCGGCGCCGGCCGAATCGGCGGGACTGATCACCATCGGGACCCGGGTGCGGTTCCGCCATCCCCTCGTCCGCTCGGCGGCCTACCGCGTCGCGGCCCCCGAGGACCGGCAGGGCGTGCACCGCGCGCTGGCCGACGCGACCGACCCCCAGGCAGACCCCGACCGCCGGGCGTGGCATCTGGCCAACGCCGCCGCCGGCCCCGACGAGGCGGTGGCCGCCGAGCTCGAACGCTCCGCCGGCCGGGCCCAGGCCCGCGGCGGGGTCGCGGCGGCGGCCGCCTTCCTGGAGCGGGCGGCCGAGCTGACCCCCGACGCCGCCCGCCGCGGCGCCAGGGCGCTGGCGGCGGCCCGGGCCAAGCAACGGGCCGGCGGGTACGACGCCGCGCTCGAACTGCTGGACGCGGCGGAGCTCAGCCCCCTGGACGAACGCGAGCTCGCCCAGGCCGACCTGCTGCGCGGCCAGATCATGTTCGCATCCAGGAGCGCGGGCGCCGGCCTGCCGCTGCTGCTCAAGGCCGCCAAGCGGCTGGAGCCGCTGGACGCCGGGCTGGCCCGCGAGACCTACCGCGACGCGTTGTACGCGGCCTTCACCGCCGGCCGCCTGCCGAGCGGCGCCCAGCTCGCGGACGTGGCGGCGGCGGCACTGGCCGCACCGCCGGGACCGCGCCCCGAGCGCAACGACCTGCTCATGACCGGCGTGGCGGCCATGGTCACCGAGGGGTACGCGGCAGGCATGCCGACGGTCCGGCAGGCCCTGGAGGCCTTCAGCACCGAAGAGATCTCCAGGGAGGAGGGCCTCGGCTGGCTCCCGCTCGCCTCCCGCATGGCCTTCAACACCTGGGACTTCGACGGCTGGTCGACGCTCTCGGCGAAGCTGGTCGAGCTCGCGCGCGAAACGGGGGCCCTGTCGATCCTGCCGCCCGCTCTGCTGCTGCTCGTGCCGAACCGGGCCCACGCCGGCCAGCTCGCCGTCGCGGAATCGCTGGTCGCCGAGGCGGTGACGATCGGCGAGGCGACGGGCAGCCGCTTCTTCGCCCAGTACTGCGCCCTGGTGATCGAGCCGTGGCGAGGCAGGGAAGCCGCCACCCGGCAGGCGATCGAGGCGGTCACGCGCGACCTGGCCCTGCAAGGGGAGGGGAAGGTACTGACCGCCACCCACTGGGCGAGCGCGGTGCTCTGCAACGGCCTGGGCCGCTACGAGGAGGCGTACGTCTCGGCCGAGCGCGGCTGCGAGCACCCGCAGGAGCTCGGGCTGGCCATCTCGTCCATGGTCGAGCTCGTCGAGGCCGCCACCCGGAGCGGACGCGCGGCCCGCGCCGTCGCCGCCGCCCGGCACCTCGACGAGATGGCCCAGGCCGCCGGCACCGACTGGGCCCTCGGCACCTCCGCGCTGGTGCGCGCCCAGGTGAGCGAGGGGCCGGCCGCCGACACCCTCTACCGCGAGGCGATCGAGCGGCTCGGCCGCACCGAGGTCGGCGTGGCCCGCGCCCGCAGCCGGCTGCTCTACGGCGAGTGGCTGCGCAGGGAGAACCGCCGCGCCGACGCGCGGGAGCAGCTGGGCGCCGCCTACGAGCTGCTCGGCCAGATGGGGGCCGAGGCGTTCGCGGAACGCGCCCGGCGCGAGCTGCAGGCCACCGGCGAGGCGGTACGCAAGCGCCCCGTCGAGGTGCGCACCACGCTCACCGCCCAGGAGGCGCAGATCGCGCAGTTAGCCGGCGACGGGCTGACGAACTCCGAGATCGGCGCCCAGCTCTTCATCAGCCCCCATACCGTCGAATGGCACCTGCGCAAGATCTTCGTCAAGCTCGGCATCGTCTCCCGCAAGCAGATCCGCGCCACGCTGCTCGAAGGCACGGACGAGCCGGCCTGACGGCCCGCCGCCGGTTCACGCGCCGTGCCCGCCTCGACGGCGGTCACGGGCCCGGAGCAGGACCTTGACGAGCTCGCCCGCCCACAGGATGGCCGAGCCGACCGCCAGGCAGGCCAGCCACTGGCCGAAGGCGAGATCGGTGGTGGTGAAGAAGCCGTGCAGGGCGTCGACCTCGACGATGAGGAGCAGCAGGACGACGACCGCGAGGGTGGCGACCAGCGGGTTCGGGTGGAGCAGGGTCTCGCGGTGGAACAGGCTGCGGGTGGGGTGGCGGACGGTGAGCAGGTTGAACGCCTGGAAGAAGACGAACGTGACGAGCGCCATCGTGCCCGCGACGCTGGCCTGACCTGCGGCGGCTGCGGGGCCCGGCGCCCAGGCGAGGACGGCGGCGGTGCCGGTCGCCATGATCGTGCTGGTCAGCAGGATGCGCACGAGGCGTTCCCTGGTGAGGATGGGTTCGCGTGCCGGGCGGGGCGGGCGGCTCATCGCGTCCGGGCCGGCCGGGTCGACGCCGAGCGACATCGCGGGCGGGCCGTCCATGACGAGGTTGACGAAGAGGATCTGCAGGGCGGTGAACGGGGCGCCGCCGGCGAGGCCGGTCAGCGAGGTGATCAGGAACGTCAGCACGAAGCCGAGCGCGGTGGAGACCTGGAAGCGGGTGAACTTGACGATGTTGTCGTAGATGCCGCGCCCTTCGCGGACGGCTCCCACGATGGTGGCGAAGTTGTCGTCGGTGAGCACCATGGTCGCCGCCTCCTTGGTCACCTCCGTCCCGGTCAGGCCCATGGCGACGCCGATGTCCGCCTTGCGCAGCGCGGGGGCGTCGTTGACCCCGTCGCCGGTCATCGCCACCACGTCGCCGCGGGCCTGCAGGGCGCCGACGATGCGGAGCTTGTGCTCGGGTGAGACCCGGGCGATGACGCCGATGCCGTCCAGGCCGCGGGCCAGGCCGGCGTCGTCGGTGAACCGGTCGAGCTCGGCGCCGGTGACGGCCCGGCCGGGGATGCCGAGGTCGCGGGCGATGGCCGCGGCCGTCACCGCGTGATCGCCGGTGATCATGCGGACGCGGATGCCCGCCTCGTGGCACTGCTCGATGGCCTGCCGCGCCTCCGGCCTCGGCGGGTCGACGATGCCGACCAGGGCGATCAGGACGATCCGGTCCAGCAAGTCCTTCTCGTCGCCGCCGCCGGTGGCGAAGCCGTCGTCGGCGAAGTCCTGGCGGGCCACGGCCAGCACCCGCCGGCCCTGCCCGGCCAGGGTCGCGTTCGCCTCGTCGTAGTGCCGCCGCTCCTGCGGGCCGAGCTCGGTGACGCCGTCCGGGCCCAGGTAGTGGGTGGCCCGAGCGGCCAGCACGTCCGGCGCGCCCTTGACGAAACAGCGCACGACCGGCCGGCCGTCGTCGCCGGTCCAGCGGTGGAAGGTGGCCATGAACTTGTGGTCCGCGTCGAACGGGACCTCCGCCAGGCGCGGGCGGCGCCGGCGCAGTGCCGTGACGTCGATGCCGCCCTTCTCGGCCAGCACGACCAGGGCGGCCTCGGTGGGGTCGCCGACCACCGCCACCTCCTCGTCGTCGCGGAACACCGCGTCGCTGCACAGCGCCATCGCGATCAACGCCTCGTCCAGGGTGTCCGGGGGCGGGCGGCCGTCGGTGGAGCGGATGCGCCCGTCGAGGGCGTAACCGTGACCGGAGACGGTGAAGCGCCGCTGCGCGAGGAAGATCTCCCGGGCGGTCATCTGGTTGAGGGTCAGCGTGCCGGTCTTGTCGGTGCAGATCTGCGAGGTGCTGCCGAGGGTCTCCACCGAGGACAGCCGCTTGACGATGGCCCCGCGGCGGGCCAGCCGGTCGGTGCCCATGGCCAGGGTGAACGCGACCACCGCCGGCAGCCCTTCCGGGATGGCGGCCACGGCCAGCGAGACCGCGGTGACGAACAACACCCCGAACTCCTGCCCGCGTACCAGCCCGAGCACGACCACGACGGTCACCACCACGGCGGAGATGAGCGCCAGGGTCCTGCTGAGCGTGCTGATCTGCCGTTGTAACGGCGTCGGGGCTGGCTTGGCCGAGGCGAGCAGGCCGGCGATCCGCCCCGTCTCGGTCGCCATGCCGGTGGCCGTGACGAGCATCTCGCCCCGGCCGCGGGTGACCGAGGTGTTCATGAACAACGCGTTCGTACGGTCGGCCAGCGGCGCCCCCTCCTCGACGCGGGCGGTGGCGGACTTGGCGACCGGCTGCGCCTCCCCGGTCAGCTCCGACTCGCGCACCTCCAGGGCGGCCGCGGACAGCAGCCGCCCGTCAGCCGGCACCCGGTCCCCGGCCTCGACGACCACCACGTCACCGGGGACCAGCTCCGTGGCGTCCAGGCGGGCGAGCCGGCCGTCCCGCCGGACGGTCGCCACGGTGGAGGTCATCTTCCGCAGCGCCTCCAGCGAGGCCTCGGCCCGGGACTCCTGGACGAAGCCGATGGTGGCGTTCAGCAGCACGACCACGGTGATCGCGAGCGGGGTCTCCCACTCCCGCGAGATCAGCAGGCTGACCGCCGCGGCGACCAGCAGGATCACGATCATCAGGTCCTGGAACTGGCGCAGGAAGGCCCGCCAGCGCGGTTCGCGGGCCGCCTCCCGCAGGCGGTTGGGGCCGTGACGGTCGAGCCGCCGCGCCGCCTCGCCTGCCGACAGGCCCTGCTCAGGGGCCGCCTGGAGCATGACGGCGACCTCGCCGGCCGGCAGCGCGTGCCACGGCGTGCGATCCGGTTCGATCATGTGGTCGTCCTCCGGTAGCCGCGTGGCCGTCTTCCCAGCCGGTGGTGTGGCGTCATGGTTTCGCTCACCCTCCTGAGACCGGACGGCCGCGCGGGATCGTGACAGGACTCCGCCACGAACGCCTGGCCGGGCCGGTGCCGTCGGCCGGCGCCTGCCGTGGCCATTTCATCGCGAATGAAACTGTTTCGGGTGATAGGACGGCCGGTAGCATGACGTCATGACCGCCGACGTCCCTGACCGTGCCGCCACCTCGCGCGCGACCGCCCGCCCCGGCGACACCTCGCCCTTCGCCCTCGGGCTGCTGCTGCGCCAGGCGCACTGGCGCGCGGCCTCGGTGATGACGGAGGCGCTGCGGCCGCTCGGCATCGAGTTGCGGCACTTCGCCGTGCTGATCGTGCTGATGGACCGCGGGCCCACGGTGCAGCGGGACCTGGCGGCGGCGACGGGCTCGGACAAGGCGGGCGTCATGCGGGTCGTGGACGACCTGGAGCGCAAGGGGCTGGCCGTGCGCAGGACGGTGCCGGGCGACCGGCGTGTCCGGGTGGTCGAGATCACGCCGCGGGGGGCCGAGCTCTTCGACGCGGCCCATGTGGCGGCGGAGCCGCAGGCCGCGCGCCTGGCCGCCGGGTTGGCCCCCGATGAGGCCGAGCAGTTGAAGGAGTTGCTGACCCGGGTCGCCTACCCCGCCGGCGGCGACGCGTGAGCGTGCCCGCCGGGCGGTAGGCAGCGGCACGCAGGGCGCCGGAAGTCCCACGTTTTACCGGCTCGTGGCGCCTTCATGACCTGAGATCGTATTGATTGATACGGTTGCGTCTGATACGATCGAACTGTAAACAGATAGACACGGAGTGCAGGCAGGAGGTTACGATCATGAATGTCTACGAGGCAGTCACGAGCCGCCGGGCGGTACGCGGATTCACCGACCAGCCCGTCCCCATGGAGGTGCTGAAGCGCGTGCTGTCGGCCGCGGCCTGGGCCCCGTCCGGGTCGAACCTTCAGCCGTGGCACGTCTACGTGGTGACCGGCGAGCCGCTCGCCGAGATCAAGAGGCGCGCCGGCGAGCGGCTCGCCGCGGGCGACCCCTGGGACGAGCGCGAGTACGAGATGTACCCGGCCGACCTGAAGTCCCCGTACCGCGAGCGCCGGTCCGCCTTCGGCCGGGAGCGCTACGGCGCGCTCGGCATCGCACGCGAGGACTGGGAGGCGCGCCAGCGGGCCGCGGCGGGCAACTGGGAGTGCTTCGGCGCCCCCGCCGCCCTGTTCTGCTACATCGACCGCGACATGGGCCTGCCCCAGTGGGCCGACGTCGGCATGTACCTGCAGACCGTCATGCTGCTGCTCCGCGAGGAGGGGCTGCACAGCTGCCCGCAGATGTCCTGGTCGGTGTACCGCGAGACCGTCGCGGACGTCCTGCACCCGCCGGAAGGGCTCATGCTGTTCTGCGGCATGTCGATCGGGTTCGAGGACGTCAAGGCGGACTACAGCCGCACGGGGCGCGCGCCGCTCGACGAGACGGTCACGTTCGTCACCGGTGCCGGTCCCGCGGACGCGCGCGACGCACCGGTGGTGTTCGCGCACCGCAACGGCTGCCGCCGCCCGGTGGCGGTCAGGCTCACGACCGGGCGGGCGCTGCGGAGGAACCGCACGCACACGCCGCCTCGGTCGTTCCGCCCCTTCGACAGGATCGCCGGCCGGCACCCCCGCGCCGGCGGGCCGCACTGGACCGTGGTCTGGCCCGGCGGGCGGCTCCGCCTCGCGTGCACCTGGCGGGACACCTCGGCGACCGGCGCCCCGCGGGACGCCTCCGCGATCGGCGTGTCGGCGTCGTCCCGCTGCTGAACAAGCGGAGCGCTGCTCCGACGCCACATCACCTCACGGGGAGAGACATGACCGACCAGTTCCGCCTCGGCCACGACCTGACGATCGACCGGCTGGGCTTCGGCGCCATGCGCCTGTGCCAGAGCCACCCGGGCGGCCCCGCCCGGGACGCCGAGTCCGGGCGCGCCGTCCTGCGCCGCGCCGTCGAACTCGGCGTGAACCACATCGACACCGCCGGCTTCTACCGCGCCCCGGACGGCTCGGCGAGCGCCAACGCCCTGATCCGCGAGGCCCTGGCCCCGTACCCGGGCACCCTGGTCATCGCCACCAAGGTCGGCCCGGTCTTCGGCCCCGGCGGCCCTCGCCAGGCCACCGCCGCCGAGCTCCGTCCCCAGGTCGAAGCCGATCTCCAGAGCCTGGGCCTGGACCGCCTCGACCTGGTCTACCTGCGCATCGGCAAGACCGACCCGCCGCACGGCGAGTCGCTCGCCGAGCGCTTCGAGGTGCTCGCCGCGCTGCGCGAGGAGGGCCTGATCCGCCACCTGGGCCTCAGCAACGTCGACACCGGCCACCTCGCCGAGGCCCGCACGATCGCTCCCGTCGCCGCCGTCCAGAACCACTTCCACATCGCCAACCGCGCCGAGACGGCCGTACTCGACGCCTGCGAGGAGGCCGGCATCGCGTTCGTGCCCTTCTTCCCCCTCGGCGGCGGCAGGGCCGACATCGACGACCCCGCCCTGGTCAAGGTCGCCGAACGGCACGGCGCCACCGTCCACCAGATCGCGCTGGCCTGGCTGCTGGCCGTGTCCCCCGCGACGCTGGCCATCCCGGGCACCGGCTCCGTGGCCCACCTGGAGCAGAACCTGGCCGCCCGGTCGATCGACCTCACCGAGGAGGACCTCGCCGACCTCGCGTGATCGCTCACGCCGGGGTCAGAGGAGTCCTGGGCCGCCGGTCCTGATGGTGGAACCGCAGGTACAACCGCGCGGTGCCGTCGCTGTCGTCGAGGGCGATCTCATCACACAGCCGGCGCATCAGGCGGCAGCCGGCGTCCTGCCCGGTGGCCGGGGCCGGCTCGCGGTCGGCGGCCCAGTACACCGTGGAGAGCACGCCGGTCACGTCCACGAGCTCCAGGCTCACCCCGTCCGGGTCGCTCCAGGCGATCAGAGTGCCGCCTCCGCCGTGCTCCAGCACCCTGGCGGCGGCCTCGCTCGCCGTGATCACCAGATCCATCAGGCGCCCGTCGGCCAGCCCGGCCCCGGTGCCGAAGGCCCGCACGGCCGCCCGCAGCGTGGCGAGATCGTCCGAGATCGGCCAGGCCAGCCGGAAACCAGGCAACACGTCAATCGTCCCCTTCGGCAGCTCGTTCATCGACGAAACCCCTTCCCTGCGGAAGGCGCGGTACGCGCGCACCCCTGACCACCTGCGGCGACATCACGAGCGGCAGGGCATTTCACCCCCGGGCCCGCTCCCCTCGGGCCCGCTCCCGCCTCGCTGCACGCGGCCGGCTCGCGGAACCCGCGGTGTCCAGCGGAGGTCCACCCAAGCTGACCAGCAGAACCAATTTGGTCAGTAAGTGCCGTATTCTGGTGGCGAGCCGAGGGATGGAGCCGTCATGACAGGCATGCGCAAGGGTGGCCGGGCGCTGGTGGTCGGGCTGGGGATCGCGGGCATCGCCACGGCGGTGCGGCTGCGGCAGGTCGGGTGGGAGCCGGTGCTGGTGGAGCGGTCGGCCGGGCGACGGTCGAGCGGGTACTTCGTCATGCTGTTCGGCACCGGTGTCGCCTCCGCGCGGCGGCTGGGCGTGCTCGACGCGATCGGCGACCGCGGCGACGCGAACCTCACGATGTACGAGGTGGACCGGGCCGGGCGCCGCCGTCCGGGCATGAGCCCGGCCGCCCTGGCCGGCGGCCCTCGCCAGCTGCTGCGCGGCGATGTCGAGCGTGGCCTGTTCTCGTCGCTGCCGGACGACGTGGAGATCCGCTACTCCACCGTGCCGGCCCACATCGTCCAGGACGCCTCAGGAGCGGAGGTGACGCTGCACGACACGGCGGCCGGCACCACCGTCACCGAGCGCTTCGACCTGGTGGTCGGCGCCGACGGCATGCGCTCGACGGTGCGCCGGTTGGCCTTCGGCCCCGAGGAGTTCCTGCATCCGCTGGACTACATGATCGGCGCGACCGTCCTGGACGCGCCGGTCGAGGGCTTCGCCCAGCACGAAGGGCTGGTGCTGGCCGAGCCGGGCCGCTCGGTGTGGACCTTCCCCTTCGCCGACCACGCCCCGGGCCTGCTGTTCTCCTACCGCACCGGCGACATCGACGCCGAGTTCGGCCGCCCGCCGATCGAGTCCGTCCGGGCCGCCTACGGTCCCGAGCCCACCGGCCCCCTGCTGGAGAGCCTGCTGGCGCGCTTCGAGCAGGCCCCGGAGTTCCTGTTCGACTCGGTTCACCAGGTCAGGATGCCGCGCTGGCACCGCGGCCGGGTCGTCCTGATGGGGGACGCCGCCTGGTGCCTGACGCTCTACTCGGGCATGGGCGCCTCCAGCGGCATCGCCGGCGGCGAGCTGCTCGGCACCATGCTGCGACGCCACGGCGACGACGTGCCCGGCGCGCTGCGGGACTGGGAGGCCCGGATGCGGCCGTTCATCGGCTACCAGCAGGACAACATCCTGGCGATGCGCCGGCTCTTCACCCCCGACGACCGCAAGGAGCAGCTTCTGCGTACCGGCATGCTGCGCCTGATGCGGGCCCCGGGCATCGGAAAGGCGATGGGCAGGATAATGGCCAAGGACATGCGGGCCAAGAACGTCGACGTCGCCGCTGCCTGACCCCAGGAGAGGACGGATTCCGGTGAGCCAGTTGGTCGAACTCCACTCGCGCAAGGCCGCCCGCATCCTGGACAGCGCGCGCGGGCTGGTGCTCGACCACGGCGCGGGCAAGGTCACCGTGTCCGAGATCAGCCGGGCGGCCGGCGTCGGCAAGGGCACCGTCTACCTGTACTGGCCCAGCAAGGAAGATCTCATCCGCGGGTTGTTCGCCCGCGACATGCTGGCCCTGCTCGACGAGGGCATCGCCCGCATCAGCGCCGATCCTGCCACGGTCCGGCCGCGCCACCTGGCGCCGCTCGTCGTCCGTACCGGGCTGATACTGCCGCTGGGACGCCGCCTGCGCAGCGGGGACCCGGACCTGCTGCGGCTGCTCCTGCAGGACTCCCGCGACCGCGAGCTGTACGCCCGCACCCGGCCGGCCGCCATGTGCAACGCGGTCATGCCGATCCTGCGCCGCCACGGCCTGATCCGCGACGACCGCCCGCTGCCCAGCCAGGCCTACGCCCTGCACGCCCTGCTCGACGGGTTCTCCACCGCCGTCTACCAGCCGGAGAGCGCCCCGGCCGGCGTCGGCGATCCGTACGCGGTGCTCGCCGACACCGTGGCGCTGCTGGTCGAACCGGCGGAGACGCCCGGCGAGGCGGCCGTCGAGGCGGCGGCCGAGGAGACCCTGGCGCTCTTCCGCGAGATCCGCGACGCGATCCTGGACCTCATCGACCGCAGCCAGACCGCCGCCCCCTGACGCCCACCGCGCTCCCCGCCCACGGGGGCTACCGGGTCAGTGCGGCGTCGAGCCGGCCCGCCGCTCGGGGGTGAGCCGCACGAGTCACTGCCGGAGCGCGTCGCCGAGCGCCTCGGCGCTGGTCACGCCGGCGATCACCACGCCGTTCCCGAAGACGAACCTCGGCACGGTGGTGACGCCCTCCCGTCGCGCTGCGGCCACCAGCGCACGTACTTCGGCGTGTCCCTCCCCGACGGCGAGGAAGGCCCGCGCCCGGCCGCCGTCCGAGCCGGCCCGCTCTGCCAGCTCGGCCAGCCGCGCGTGGTCGGCGACGTTCACGCCGTCGCGGAAGTACCCGTCGAAGAGGGCGGTCGCCAGCCTGGCCTGCACCTCGGCGCCCTGCTCGCGCAGTGCGAGCCACAGCAGCCGGTGGGCGGTCAGGGTGTTGACCGCCACCGCGCGGTCGAACCGGTACACGATCCCTTCACCGGCACCGATCCGGGCCATCTCCGTGACCATCGCCCCGGCCTGTTCCGGCCCGAACAACTCGGCCACCGTGTCCATCAGCGGCCGGGGCTCCTCGGGCGCGTCGGGCATGAGCTGGTACGGACGATGGACGAGCTCGACGTCCGTGCCCGCCCCGGCCGCGGCCACCGCGCGGTGGAACCGGTGCGTGCCGAGGCGGCACCACGGGCAGGCGATATCGGCGTACACCTCTACCTTCATCCGGAGTCCCTTCTCGTGGAGAGGATGCGTCGCAGAGCGCGTGGACCGGGCCGGCCCGGACCCGCGGCGACGGTTCAGCGCGACCGGGACCCGAGCAGAGCGTGGAGCTGCCGGGCCACGGGATCGTACGGGCGGGCGGCGAAGGCGATGCGCAGCCAGCCGCCGGCGTCGGACCGGAGGAGATCGTCGCGGACGGACGGGTCGGCGCCGCGCTCCAGGAGCAGGCGCACCACGTGCGGACGGCCGCCCCGAACGGCCCAATGCAGGCCGGTCCGCCCCAGGTAGGGCGCGACGTCGGGATGCACGCCGCGATCGAGGAACCAGCGCACGACCTCGATCCGGCCGTGCTGGCAGGCGTGCACGAACGCCTCGCCCACGATCTCCTCCGGATCGTCGGCCGGCGGCAGCCGGGACGGGAAGCCCGAGCCGGTGTCGGCGAGGTCGGGGCGCGCCCGCGCGGCGTCCGGCCGCAGGCCCCCGTCCGCGTCGAAGCAGGCCCGCACCAGATCCAGCCGGCCGCACGCGGCGTACGTCCACAGCGCCCGCGGGACGATCGCGTGCTCGGCGAGCAGGTCGACGATCTCCGTGTCGTCGTGGTGGATGGCGTTCTCCAGCGGGGTGACGCCCCAGGTCCGGACGCCGGGGTCGGCGCCGGCGTCGAGCAGCAGCCGCACGTACGCGACCCGGTTGGAGCGGGCCGCCCAGATGAGCGGGAGATCCAGGTCGGCGGCCCTGCCGAGCAGGACCTCGACCGCGGCGCGTGGCACGCCGAGCTCCCTGCCGAGCCGGACGCCGGGGATCGTCTCGGGGCGCGCGAGCATCTGCAGCAGGGTGTCGGCCTGCTCGGGGGTCAGACCGGCCAGCCGGGCGGTGTCGCCGGCCAGCAGGGCTTCGGCCTCGCGGTGCAGCCGCCGCCGCTGCTCCCGGCGTTCGCCGAGGTCGCGCCGGGACTTCTCGGTGAACGACACGAGCTCCTGCCACGTCGGGAAGCCGAGCTCCCGCGCGATGACCAGCCGCGCGTCGCGAAGCTCGGCTGCCGCGGGCGAGGTCGCGGTGGCGTGCCGGGGCACGTACGCCCGCAGCCGTCGCAGCGCGCCGGGGTCGGCGCGGCGCAGCTCGACGAGGAGCGCGCCGGCCATCGAGGCGTACAGGTCCGGCCTGATCCCCATGAGGCGGGAGACCGGCCGCTCCGCGCCGGCGCCATGGCCTTCGACGTGGCCTTCGACGTGGCCTTCGACGTGGGCGCGGAACTCGGCCCAGGTCCGGAACCCGTGTTCCTGCGCGAGCACGAACTGGGCGTCGCCGAGCAGGAACCGCTCGGCGGCCCGATCGCCCAGCACGTCGGCGACCCTGGCTCCGGCGGCCGGGTCGCCCGCCGCGTACGCGTGCCGCAGGTGCTTGGCCTGCTTGCGGTAGTACTCCAGGTTCGGGCGGGCAGGCAGCTCGAAATGTCGATCGCGCATCGCAACCTCCTTCGTCGCCGAGGTCCGCTTGCCCGGCCGGAAAGAGGTTGGTCTCGTCCAGTGCGTCGATGTGCTGCTCGAGGTGGGAAAATCCCTGCCCGCGGACTGGCAGCGCCCTCGCACGCTCCCTTCAGACTAGGGACCGGCCCCGCGTGAAGGCAACCGCTCCAGCGGCGCGGGAGGCCTCGGCGCCAAGCCTCCCGCGCGCCCGCCGCTTCAGGCCGCGGGAGCGATCTCGCCCCCGATGCCCGTCTCGTTGCCGTCGGCGTCACGGAAGACCCACTTGCAGACGTTGCCGTGCTGCTCCTTGTCCACCGGCCGCAGCCCGCGCCCCGCGATCCGGTCCACCTCGGACGCCGGATCGTCCACCCAGATCATGCCCACGCCGCCTCCGGCGCGAGCGGCGTCCTCGATGACGTACACGTACCGGTCCTCGGCCAGTTGCCACACCGCTTCGACGTCGTTGGGCCAGAACGCCGGGTCCTTGCCGAGAAGCCTGGTGTACCACTCCACGGCGCTCTTGCAGTCGCGGACAGGGATGCCCGCGAAGATCCCCACTGCCACTGTCGGATCTCCTCTCCGCCGGAGGCCGGCAGGTCCGGCTCCTTGAAGGAACAGACTCCGCGCGCCCCGCGAACTCATCGCAACCAGCGTCGGCGCGGCGGACCGCCTGACCCCGAGTCTGCAACGGCGCCGCCCGCTCCTTCCTGGAGGACGCGCCCGGCACCGATGATCAGAAGGCCGGCCTCGCCCGCCGCAACGGGGAACGCCTCACCGAGCATCGCCCCGCGGACGCCGGCGACCGGCGCCGAGCGGACCGGTCACTGGTCCTGCGACTGACGCGCGGCCTGCGCGGCGACGCGGTCGATGGCCTTGACGGCGACCTCGGGCTGGTCGAGGTAGATGTAGTGGCCGCTGTTCGCGGCCGTGCTCAGCTTGCTGCCGCTGGACAGCGCGAGCCACTTGCGCTGGCCCGCGGCCCACGCCTGCTCCAGGCGCTTGCCGTACTTGGGGACGGCCGCGAGGTACGGCTTCCCGTGCTGGATCACCTCCACCGGGATGTCCCCGGCAGAGCGCACCTTCCCGTCGGCGATGACGAGCTTCTCCGGGTTCTGGCCCTGGAACATCGCGAGATTCTGCGCGCGCAGCTCGGCCGCCGGGCCGGTGGCGGACTCGGGGATCGCCTTCGTGATGTCGTCCGCCATGGTGGGGGAGGTGGCGTCCATCAGGACCAGCCCCTTGACCCTTTCCTTGTGGTCGGGGGCGTACCGGGCGGCGAGCAGCCCGCCCAGCGAGTGCCCCGCCAGCACGACCGGCCTGTCACCGGCGACGCGGTCGAGCACCCCGGTCAGGATCCTGCCCGCCCCGGCGAAGTCCTGCGGGCCTTCCGGCTGGGCGCTCGCGCCCGCGCCGAGCCGGTCGTAGGAGCAGACCCGGTGCTGCTCGCTCAGCGTCTTCTGGAGGGCGGCCAGCTTGTCGAGCGCGTCACCACCTCCGTGCATCAGCATGATGACCGGCTCGCCCTTCGCCGGTTCACCCGAACAGGACACGTTCACCGACCGGCCCTCGACGTCGATCTTCTCGGTGCCGGAGATCGCGCCTGCGTCGGCCGTGCGCGTCGCGGGGGCGAGGGGGTCCCAGTTCTCCAGCGAATCGGCGCCGCAGCCGGTGACTCCGGCGCCGATCACGGTGCTGCACAGTGCGGCCACGACGCATGCCTTGTGCTTGCCGAGCACGATGTCCTCCAGGGAAAGAATGGGGTGGAGCTGATTGACCTGGCTGTAAGGGCCGGCGGCGGATGCGCGGCGGCCAGGTCGTAACGCTATGGAATCGGCGGTTCCGGAATCGTCACCATCCAGAGGACATTCGCGGGTAGCTCGCACGGGGGACAGGCTCCTGATCGGGGACGCCGGTACGACGTCGCCGAGCTCGGTGACGGTGCTGTCTTCCAGGAGACAGGCTGTCCGGACCGGCCTACACTGGCCAGCCTCAACACCGGCGTGACGTCTCGAGGGAGACAGGAGGCCCGAAATGTCGCGGGAGAACGTCCGGGTCCGGCGCACCCGCACGCTGCTCCGGCAGGCACTGGTCGAGCTCATCGAGGAGCACGGCTTCGAGCGGCTCACGGTCGGGCAGATCACCGAGCGGGCGATGGTGAGCAGGGCGGCCTTCTACCGCAACTACCGCGACAAGTACCAGCTCGTGGAGCAGATCTTCGACGAGGCCATGGCGGAACTGCTCGGCACCATGACCGACAGTCCCGGCACGCCCGTGCTCGACCGGTGGACCGCGTTCTTCGAGCACATCGACCGGTACCACCGCCTCTACGGCGCGCTGCTGGGCGGCAACGGCAGCCCCTGGTTCGCGCGCAGGATGCACGCCACGCTCGCCGGCATGACCGCCCAGCACGTGCCCCAGCAGCCGGGCGACCTGGTGCCGACACTGCTGGGCGGCATGTTCCTGCAAGCCATCACCTGGTGGCTGGAGACCGGCAGGCGGAGCCCGGCAGGGGAGATCGCCACCCGGACGGCCGACTTCGCCCTGGCCCTCATCACCGAGGCCAACAGGAGCGGGCAGGGTGAGCCGCCACCGGGCCTGGCGGCGCCCGCGGCTCCCGGCGGCTGAAGAGGCGATCCGGCAGGGGGAAGCCCGTTCCCGGCACCGCCCCGCCGGAGGCCCGGGCGGTGGTCCGGGCGGTGGTCCGGCGAGCCCTACGACCGGTGTTCCTGCGTGGTGAGGGCGTGGTGGCGGAAGTCCCTGGGAGCCATGCCGTACGCCGTACGGAAGGATCTGCTGAAGTCGGCGGGGTGGACGAACCCCCAGCGGCCGGCGACGGCGTGGATCGGCAGCGCGGAGAACGCCGGGTCGGCCAGGTCGCGGCGGGCCCTCTCCAGGCGGCGGCCCTTGATCCAGGCGGCGACCGTCTCGCTCTGGTCCAGGAACAGCCGGTGCAGGTAGCTGAGCGAGATGTGGTGCGCGGCGGCGATGTCGCGCGGTGACAGGCAGGGGTCGCGCAGGTGGCTGAGGATGTAGGCCTGGATGCGGAGCGTGAGCCCGTGCCGGGGCCGGCCCGGGCCGACGCCGCTCGACTCCTCGATCTCTCCGGCGAGGAAGGCGGTGGCGAGGTCGACGAGCGCCATGCCCATCCGCGACCGATCGGCGGACCCCAGCGCGCTCGTCCTGTCGGTCAGGGTGGCCGTGAAGTTCCGCAGGACGGCGCCGAGCCCGCTCGTGCCCCGCACGGACCGGCCGAGCACCCGGTCGAGGTCCGCCGCGCCGAACGGCAGCAGGGACTTGGGGAAGGCGAGGAGCAACATCTCGAACTCCTCGCGTTCCGCCGAGCCGGTGATCTCGCAGCCCTCCAGCCGCGCCATGTCGTGCGGGTACACCTCCCCGGCGGCCACCTTGGCCTCCCGCGCTCCCCAGGCGGCCGTGATCGTGCCGTGGGTGGGCATGACGATCTGGTACAGCTCGTCGTCCCAGACCTGATCGGCGCCGGTCCGCCGGCGTCGCAGCGTGACCGGGCTGACCGACTTGACCGCCACCTGCACCGCGCCGAGGTCCGCCCCGCGCCCGCCGGCCTGGAATGCGCGTTCGTGGTCGAAGTCCACTTCCAGGCCGCCCATCTGGCTGTTGAACAGGTCGAACGAATCCCCTGACGTCATCGATGCCTCTCCCCCCGGACATGCGGCGCCCACCATGATCCCCGGCCGGTCCGCTCGATGTCCATGACGGGGAGTCGACGGCCACTTGACGGAGAATGCACGCGAAACGCGGTGCATCCGGTGGGCGGGCCCGCTGAACGCCCGCTTCGTCAGCGAGGTGCCGGCGCGGCCGGCGTGGTGTGGGTGCTGCTGAGGAGGAGGAGCCCCTTCACGCCGCCGGATGCCGGCTCACCGCCTGCCGCCGGAACTCCTTCGGCGGCAGGCCGTACCTCGCTCTGAAGGCACGGCTGAAGTCGGCGGGGTTCGCGAAGCCCCAACGCTCGGCGATGACGTACACCGGGAGGTCGAGCAGCGCAGGGTCGGTCAGGTCCTGCCTGGCGCGGTCCAGCCGCAGGCCCCGGATCCAGGCCGCCACCGTCGTCCCGGCGTCCTGGAACAGGCGGTGCAGGTAGCTGACCGAGATGTGGTGCGCCGCGGCCACCGACCTCGGGCCGAGCCCGTGGTCGGGCAGGTGCTCCTCGATGTAGGCGCGGATCCGCAGGGTCAGCTCGGCGCGGGGGTTCAGCGGCACGACGGTTCCGCCGTCCGGCCCGCCTGGCGCCTCCGTGGCCACCGCCAGGAACGCGGTCAGCAGATCGAGCAGCACCATGCCCAGCCGCGGCCCGTCCGCCGGGCGGAACGTCTCCTCCTCGTCCACCAGGTCGGCGACGAAGCGGCGGAGCAGGGCGCCCACGCCGCCGGTGTTCGGCAGGCGGCGGCCCGCCAGCCGCTCCACCCGCTCCCGGGGAATCGGCAGCAGGGCCTTGGGCACGCGGGTGACGGCCCCCTCCAGCAGGCCGGCCGCTCCGCGCTCCGTGACCGCGTCGTGGACGACGACCTCGTTCACGCACGCCCTTCCGGACAGGGGCACCAGTATCCGGTAGACGTCGCCGGCGCCATCGGCCTCCAGGGGAAGCCGGGGGTTCATCACCACCTGGACAGGGCCGAGCGTGATCCGCCGTTCCAGGTCACGGAAGCCGATCAACGTCTGCGCTCTCATCATCCCTCCTTGGATCGGGGCTCGCGTCCGAGGCGTCACCTGGCGGGGCAGGGGTGCTCAGGCCGGGGAGCCCGCGGACCGGAGGCACTCCACGACGGCGCGAACGGCGTGGGCCGCGCGGGCGGCGACCGGTGCGGCGGCTCGCGGGCCGGGGCCGAACGAGGCGTCCATGAGCAGCACCGCGTGCCCGTGAGCGATGGCGACGACGGTCTCGGTGAGGTGCACCGCGTCCTCCTCCGCACCGGTGATCAGCCGTGCCGGCTCCAGGAACGCCTGCGCCACCGGGCGGGCCGCCTCCTCCACCTCCGGGTAGCGCCGCTTGTCCAGGCCCACGCCGACCAGGGCCACGAACAGGGGCCGGTTGGCGGCGGCCGCCGAGACGTACGCGCGGGCCGCCTCGGCCAGCCGTTCGGCGGGAGTCTCCCCGCCCGCCGCGCTCACGGCCTCCCCGATGATCCCGCACGCCTGTACCGCGACCGCGGCGACGAGCCGGTCGCGGTCGGCGAAGTGGCGGTAGGGGGCCGCGACGCTGACCCCCAGCTGGCGGCTGGCCTCCGCCAGGGTGAAGCCCTTCACGCCATGCTCACCGATCAGCTGGACGGCGGCGTCGATCAGAGCGACGCGCAGGTCGCCGTGGTGGTACCCGCGCTTCTTGACCCCCACGACCCACACCCTTCGCTCGCTCGCGGGTCAGCGTACGCCACCGCCCGGGCTCAGCCGGAGCGAGGAGCGGCCGGTGACGAGCACCGCTGATGACGCCATCGCGGTTTCCTCCGATGTTAATGCCCATAACAATTGATGCTCATGACGTTAACATGCGATTCCCGGAGGAGGCGGGGGAGTGCACGCCTGATCAAGGAACTGTGGATCCGCAGTCAAGGACGCCTCCCCCAGCCGCGCCCGATCAGCCGCACCAGCGCCGGGTCGACGATCAGGTGGCGGAACGGCCTGATCGCGGCCATGTAGGCGGTGCCGAACAGGCCGTTCGGCTTCACCAGCACGGCCATCTGGGCGCTGAAGCCGCCGGAGCCGTCCGGGACCCAGCCGATGTGCATGAGCGTGTGCACGGTCCGGTTGGCCGTCTCGGCCACCCACTCGTCGCCGGTCAGGAACACCGAGGTCAGCGGGACCGCGCGCAGGTCCGGCCCGCGCTCGCCGTCACGCAGGTCGGCGGGCAGCCGCTCGCGCAGGCTGTGCACCCGGGCGCCGACGCCGGTGCGCGGGCCGTCCCAGCCGAACAGCCGGCCGAGCTTCCAGCGCAGCGCGAACAGCGCGCGGGCGGCGCCGGAGAAGCCGCCCTCGCCGGATGACATCTGCCGCACTAGGCGGGGCAGGTCGCCGGGGCCGCCGGGGGTGGGCAGCGCCCACACGTCCTCGACCCGGAAGTCGGGAGTCAGCGCGTGGATCCGCCAGGGGCGGGTGGTGTGCGCGGTGTTCGGAAGTCTCATCTCTTCGGCCTCCTGTGTTGGCCAGCATAGAATAGGATTGCTAGCACAGGAGGGGATGGCGTGACAACACGACGAGAGCAGACCAGCCAGGAGAGCCGCGAGCTGATCCTCACCGCGGCGGCCGAGCTCTTCGCGGCCAAGGGGTACCGGCAGACCACGTTCGCGGACGTGGCGGAGCGGTCCGGCATCAGCCGAGGGTCGATCCCGTGGCACTTCGGCAGCAAGGAGGGCCTGCTGCTGGCCGTGCTCGAACGCTCGATGGACCTGATCCGCGCGCGCCTCGGCGAGGAACCGGCCGAGAGCGGGGAAGCGGGCTTCGACCGGATGGCGGAGGCCGCCGCCGCCCTGTTCGTGCAGCCCACCACCAAGCTGTTCGTGACCCTGCTGGTGGAGGCGCTGGAGCCGGGCTCGCCGATCCAGGGCCGGTACGTGGAGATCCACAACACCCTGCGCGAGCACTGCAGGCGGTCGCTCGAACGTCTGCCGCTGCCGCCGGAACTGCCCGCCGACGCGCTGGCCACGGTGATCATCGGGGCCGGGATCGGCGTGCACCAGCAGTGGCTGCTGGCGCCCGACCTCGTCGACCCGGACAGAGCGCTGGCGACACTGCGCACGCTGCTGGCGGCCGCGATGACGACCACGGCACGGTGACGGCAGGGCCCATGCCGCTGCCACCATGTCGAGAACGGCCCGGCGGCTCCGTCCCAGGGTCGGATGCGGCCACCGCGGCCGCACCGGACAAGGGAGGCACAGCATGACGATCCAGCGGATGGACAACGTCCTCATCGTCGTCGACGACCTCGACGCGGTCATCGCGTTCTTCGTCGAACTCGGCATGGAGCTGGAGGGCAGGGGCCCCGTCGAGGGACGTTGGGTGGACCGGATCATCGCGATCGACGGCGTCCGGCAGGACGTGGCCATGCTGCGGACCCCGGACGGCCACGGTCGCATCGAGCTGGCGAGGTTCCACACGCCGGAGGCGATCAGCCCGGCGCCCAAACAGGCGCCGGCGAACACGCTGGGCATCCGCCGCATCATGTTCGCCGTCGACGACATCGAGGACGTCGTCGCCCGCCTGCGCACCCACGGCGCCGAGCTGGTCGGCGAGCTGGCGCGGTACGAGGACAGCTACCGGCTCTGCTACCTCCGCGGCCCCGAGGGCATCATCGTCGGGCTGTCCGAGCAGCTCGGCTAGCCGGTTCGCGGCCCCCCCGGGCCGACGCCGCGCTCAGGACCCGCAGAAGGTCCTGACGGCGATCCCCATGACCTCCTCGGTGGACGGGTTGCGCGTCGAGGGGTTGAACGACATGGTGAGCGACTTGCCGGAGTCCGAGCGGAACGCGAACGTCAGGTAGCCGATCAGCTCGCCGCTGTGCCCCCACACGGTGCCGCACGGCAGCTTGTACGCCTGCAACCCGAGCCCGTAGGAGAACCCGGCCCCGGTCTCGACGGTCGTGCGCATGGCCCGCAGCGACACGGCGCTGGTCAGCTTGCCGCTCAGCAGGGCGGACATGAAGCGTTCCAGGTCGGCCGTGGTCGAGATCATCTCTCCGGCCGCCCAGTCGAGAGAGGGGTTCATCCGGGTCGCGTCCACCAGCTCGGGCATCGGCTCGTACCCCTTGGCGTGCGGCGACGGCAGCCCCGCCCGGTCGCCCGGCACCAGCGTGTGGCGCAGCTTCAGCGGGCGCAGGATGCGGCGCTCGACCTCCTGCCCGTACGGGCTGCCGGTCAGCTTCTCGACCAGCAGCCCGAGCACCACGTAGTTGGTGTTGGAGTAGTGCCACCTGCCGTCGTCGGGCAGCTTCTTGGCGAAGGCCACCTTCAGCAGCTCGCGAGGCTGGTAGGAGCGGAACCGGGCCTCGCCGCGCCACCGGTTGGTCGAGTAACCCGGCTCGCTCATGTAGTCGTACAGGTGGCTGGTGTGGTTGAGGATCTGGCGGACCGTGACGCGCTCGCCGTCCGGCACCAGGCCCGGCAGGTACTCGTCGATGGGATCGTCGAGCCGTACCTTGCCCTCGTCCGCGAGCTGGAGCACCACGGTCGCGACAAAGGTCTTGGTCACGCTGCCGATCCGGAAGTAGCCGTTGGGGGAAGGCCGCCCGCCGCGCTCGACGTCCCGCACGCCGGCGGCGCCCGTCCAGGTCCGGTTGCCGTCGGAGACGCGCGCCAGCGCGGCCGTCGCGCCCTTGCCCGCCACGATCCGCTCCAGCTCCTGGCCCACCCCGAGGTCCTGCCCGCCGGCCGCCACGGTCGCCGCCACCAGCACGTTCATCAGTGTCTGCATCATGTGATCAACGCTAGGGAGATCGGCTTCCCGGCGGAATGCGGTGCCCCGCCCGGCCGTCCTGCGGAAAACCTCAGCCGTTCAGGGCCGGACGCCACAGGGCGGCTCAGACATGCAGGCTGGGCCGGTAGACGAGCTCCTGGACGCGGCCGTCGAGCGTCCGGCACTCGATCAGCTCGAGGTCGAAGTCGGCCCCGCCCTGGAAGATCGGGTCCAGCCCGGTCTGGCCGGTGATCACGGGGAAGAGCGTCACCTGGACGCGGTCCACCAGACCGGCGGCCATCAGCGCCCGGTTCAGCGACAGGCTGCCGTGCGAGCGCAACGGCACGTCGGACTCCTCCTTGAGCCGGGCGACGACGTCGACGGCGTCGCCGCGCGCGATGGTCGCGCCCGGCCAGTCGAGGGATCCTTCCAGCGTGTTCGACACCACCGTCGCCGGCAGGTTCCGCATCCGGGTCACCCAGGGGTCGCGCACCTCGGACTCCTCGGTGCTCGAGGCCAGCATCCGCGCGAACGCCCGGTAGGTGTTGGCCCCGAAGACCATGCGCTGCTCCTGCTCGTACACGGCGAGGCGGTGGTCGAGCAGCTCGGGGCCCTGCTTGCCCCAGTAGCCGGTCCAGTTGCCGCCGGCGGCGCCGAAGCCGTCGAGGCTGGAGAAGACGTCGAAGGTGTAGGTGGCGGCCATGAGGCCCTCCTTGGGTTCGGTCGATCGGGTCTGCCGGTACAGACCGGAGACTTCGGCGAAACTCATCGTGCTCGGCGTGGAGCGAGCGGGGAAGGAGCGCGGTCGCTCGCCGGCTGACCCGGTGGCGCGCGCCGCACCGCCATCGGTGCGACCGATACCGCAGGCAGGCGCGCAGGAGGTCGATGACCTCCGACGTGCCGCCGTCGAGCGCGTCGAGATCGGCGGGGGTCGCCTCGCCCAGCGGCGCGCGAAGCAGGCGCAGGTCGGCCGCCGAACGCAGGTCGTGGAGCTCCAGGCCGCCGCCGGGGATCCTCCGCGATCCCGCACCGTACTCGTGCGTCCGACGGCGAGGTAGGTGCCGTCCGGCGACGTCCACCGCGCGCGGCCCGTCGTGCCGGATCCGGGGTGCATGCCGTAGGGCGCTTCGATCCGATGGAGTGTCTCCACCGCGAACCATTTTCCGTCCACGATGACGACCTCCCACTCCGGCAGCACCTCCAGCGCGAAGGCGAGCCTTTTCGGCGGCGCGTCCCGTGTCGTCCGGCGGGCTCTGCTCCAGTCGCCGAAACTCCGGGCCAGCGCGACAGCGTCGGCGAGCGGCGCGTCCAGGGTGAGCCGCCAGAGCAGGTCCCACTCCCCGTGTTCGGCGTACCGCTCGCCGAGGTAGGCCACGTCCTCGTGCAGCGCGTCGGGGAAGGCCGCGTCGGACCGCGGATACCGGGGACGGTCGCCGATCACCGTCCGGATCAGGCCGAGTTCCCCGTATTCCGTCATCGCCTCTCGGATCTCAAGCCCCATCGACCCCGTCCTGATAGGCGCGGGCGAGCAGTGAGCCGTCCGGGTCCGAGTCGCGGTAGCTCTCGAACAACCGGTGCACAAGGCCGCATCCCACGCCTCCCACTCCGGAAAGGGACATGCAGTTTCTACCGCAGAACCGGCATCAGCAGTAGCGACGAACTCGTCATCGAAGAAAGAGGAGACGCCTGGCGCGGGAATCGTCGATCGGGCGCAACTATCTGGACGACGATCATACGAAGGCGCGCGGATACTTCCCGACCTCGACGGCGAGGCAGGTGCCGGCGCCTTGCCGACTTCTCCACCGTGATCCGGTTGACGCCGGTCCGCGCCCGCTGCTCGGGCGGATCTCGTCCACGGGGTGAAAATTTCATGGTCAAGAAAGTTTTAAAAGCGGGCGTCCGACCATGTAGGGCACGTCCGACGCGTTTATGAGCGGTGTTTCGCGGATGGCTCATGTTTGACACCGGACGCCCCATCTCCCGAAGCTTGTGGGAGCGCTCCCAAAACGTTGCTCCCGGATTCGCCTCGATGGAAAGGATGTCGTCGTGGATACGCTGCTCAAACAGCAGGGGCTTTTCCTCGCCTGCTACCGTTTCGTGACCGGATTATTGTTCGCCTGTCACGGCGCGGCGACCCTTTTCAACGTATTGGGCGGCCCCCAGGGCCCGGCGCCGAGCTTCGGGCAGTGGCCCGGGTGGTGGGCCGCGGTCATCGAGCTGGTCGCCGGTACCCTCGTCGTCCTCGGGGTGGCCACCCGCGCCGCCGCCGTCGTCTGCTCGGGCACCATGGCCTACGCCTACTTCGTCGTCCATCAGCCCCAAGCGCTGTTCCCGATCGAGAACGGCGGCGAGAAGGCCGCCCTCTTCTGCTGGGGCTTCCTGCTCATCGCCGTCTTCGGCCCCGGCCGCTGGGCCCTGTCCACCGCCCTGTCCACGCGGCTGACGCCCGCACGGGCCCTCGCGCACGAGAAGGCCTGACAACAGCGGGGCTCGTGCTCGTGCGGAACACCCGGCGGGCGGCCTCCAGGGCGCCCGCCGGCGGCCGGATCTCGCCTGTGTGCGAGGGGGTGGTCCACTGCTCGGGAAACCTGTGCTAGGCTGATGAGTGTTGCAGTTGTTGTACCCATAAAAGACTTCGTACGCACCTGGCAGAAGTGTTTCCAGGTGCGTTTTGTGTTTCCGGTCATCTCCGGATGGGCTTTCATCACGGCGACACCGCGATCCGCACGGTGCGGATCGCGTCACTCCGTATCTCTTTAAGGAGATCGCCATGGCATCCGGAACCGTCAAGTGGTTCAACTCGGAAAAGGGCTTCGGCTTCATCGAGCAGGACGGCGGCGGCGCCGACGTCTTCGCGCACTACTCCAACATCGTCGCCAACGGCGGCTACCGTGAGCTGCACGAGGGCCAGAAGGTGTCCTTCGACATCGTCCAGGGCCAGAAGGGCCCGCAGGCCGAGAACATCGTGGCCGCCTGACCTGACGCGGCCTCAGTTCGGGCCCGCACCCCCTACCGGGTGCGGGCCCGAACCATGTCCAGCCCTGTGCGGGCCGGGTGGACCTCCACCCGGCCCGCACGCGTTCGTACCGCCTCAAGGCTCTGACCCGCGCTACGCCAGGGCCCCCGCAGCAGGCCGGAGGCGGCAGCCGGGCCGCGTCACCTCGCGAGCGCGGCGTTCCCCCGCGCCGGATGAAAGGCGCTGAAAAAGCGTTGCAGGGGATTTCCAGCACCGCTCGACACTCTGGCGTCGCCGGGGCCGAGAACCGGCCCCATCGCCCGGAGGAATCCCATGTCGAGCACGTCAACCCCCGTCCGCCTGCTGGCCGGTCTCGCGTTCATCGCCGCGACGTTCTCCTTCACCGCCCTGGATGTCGCGGCCACGCCCCAGGCCGCGCACGCCGCAAGCTCCCCTGACGGGAAGATCACCCGCTCGGAGGTGCTGGCACGCGCCCAGAACTGGGTCGACCGCAACGTCCGCTACAACCTGACACGCCGGCCCAACACCCTGGTCACGGACGCGGAGGGGGACAACAAGTACGGGCCGGACTGCTCCGGCCTGGTCTCCATGGCCTGGCACATCACCGCGAACTCCGGCAAGGGCGGCAACAGCACGGTCGACTTCGCCGGCTACTCCGGAAAGATCACCCTGGGCAGCCTCCACGACCTCAAGCCCGGCGACGCGATCCTCCGAAGCGGGCACATGGAGCTCTTCGCCCGGTGGAAGAACGAGCAGGACCACTCGCAGGGCGCGTGGACCTACTCGCTCAACGGCGGCAGCGACTCCGACGGCGACGGCTGGGAGGACGACTGGGCCAAGGGCCCGGCCGTCAACTCGCACGGCGAGCGCGGGGACGAGTCGTGGGCGAGCATGCAGAGCTACACGCCCATCCGGTACAAGAACATCGTCGACGACCACGTCCCCGGACACGGCGCGGACTTCAACGGTGACGGTATCGGCGACATCTTCTCGGCGGCGACCGGCACGCTGAATGTCTGGAATGGCAGGGGCAGCAACAACTTCGCCGCCCGGCAGGAGATCGGTGGTGGCTGGTCGGCTTTCAGCAAGCCGGTCGCGGGTGACTTCAACGACGACGGCGTCAGTGATCTGGCCGCGATCAAGGGTGGCAGCACGCTGCACATCTGGAACGGTGAGGGCGGTAACAGGTTCGGCCCGGCGGTCGAGATCGGGGGTGGGTGGGCGCCGTTCGACGGGACGCTGACGTCGATCGGTGACGTCAACCGTGACGGTCACGATGACATCGCCGCGATCAAGGATGGCGGCACGCTGCATGTCTGGAACGGTGAGGGCGGTAACAGGTTCGGCCCGGCTGTCGAGATCGGTGGTGGCTGGTCGGCTTTCAGCAAGCCGGTCGGCGGCGACTTCAACAACGACGGCATCGGTGATCTGGCCGCGATCAAGGGTGGCAGCACGCTGCACATCTGGAACGGTGAGGGCGGTAACAGGTTCGGCCCGGCGGTCGAAATCGGGGGCGGGTGGGCCCGGTTCGACGGGACGCTGACGTCGATCGGTGACGTCAACCGTGACGGTCATGACGACATCGCCGCGATGAGCGACGGCACCCTGCATGTCTGGAACGGCGAGGGCGGCAACGAGTTCGGCCCCGCCATCCCCATCGGCCCCGGCTGGAGCCTCTACTTCTGACCCGGACACCCCCTTCCCCAGATTCGGAGCAAGCACATGCTTCCCATGAAGAAGGCCGTCCTGGCCGCCTGCGCGACCCTCACGTTAACCGCCGCCCTGGCCCACGCCACGACCCCGGCCCACGCCGCCACCCCCGACGAGCCGGCCGCCGCCGCGGTGACGGCCTCCTACGCGACCGCCGCCTGCGACCCGAACGGCCCGACCGGCGCGGACAGCGCGACCGCCACCTGGCTGAACGGAGTCCTGACGGCGAAGATGCGGGGCTACATGAACGCGTACCGCGTCTCGTGCGCCCGCATGGTCGTCAAGGCCGTCCGCGATCGCGGCCTGGCCCCGCGTGCCGCGGTCATCGCGATCGCCACCACCATCGTGGAGGCCGGCATCCAGAACGTCGCCGAGACCGTCGACCACGACAGCCTCGGCCTCTTCCAGCAGCGCGCGTCATGGGGCTCGGTCGCACAGCGGCTCAACCCCGGCTGGGCCACCAACGCCTTCCTCGACAAGATGATCAGGGTCTACCCGGGCGGCGCGTGGAAGACGGCGCAGGTCGGCGAAGTCTGCCAGGCCGTACAGGTCTCCGCCTACCCGGATCGCTACCAGGTCGAAGCCGGCGACGCGCAGAAGATCGTCGATGCCCTCTGGACACCGGCTGGCAAGGCCGGCGCGGACTTCAACGGTGACGGTATCGGCGACATCTTCTCGGCGGCGACCGGCACGCTGAATGTCTGGAACGGCAGGGGCAGCAACAACTTCGCCGCCCGGCAGGAGATCGGTGGTGGCTGGTCGGCTTTCAGCAAGCCGGTCGCGGGTGACTTCAACGACGACGGCGTCAGTGATCTGGCCGCGATCAAGGGTGGCAGCACGCTGCACATCTGGAACGGTGAGGGCGGTAACAGGTTCGGCCCGGCTGTCGAGATCGGGGGCGGGTGGGCGCCGTTCGACGGGACGCTGACGTCGATCGGTGACGTCAACCGTGACGGTCACGATGACATCGCCGCGATCAAGGATGGCGGCACGCTGCATGTCTGGAACGGTGAGGGCGGCAACAGGTTCGGCCCGGCTGTCGAGATCGGTGGTGGCTGGTCGGCTTTCAGCAAGCCGGTCGGCGGCGACTTCAACAACGACGGCATCGGTGATCTGGCCGCGATCAAGGGTGGCAGCACGCTGCACATCTGGAACGGTGAGGGCGGTAACAGGTTCGGCCCGGCGGTCGAGATCGGGGGCGGGTGGGCCCGGTTCGACGGGACGCTGACGTCGATCGGTGACGTCAACCGTGACGGTCATGACGACATCGCCGCGATGAGCGACGGCACCCTGCATGTCTGGAACGGCGAGGGCGGCAACGAGTTCGGCCCCGCCATCCCCATCGGCCCCGGCTGGAGCCTCTACTTCTGACCCCGCGAGCGGAGGGCCGGATCCCCGGGGTCCGGCCCTTCGGCCTGCCCGGCGGCCGAGACGACCCCGAGCTCGTCAGCCTCCCGCGCGTCGTGGCGGGCGAAGACGGCCGACGCCTCGGCGATCAGCAGCTCCGCCGCCGCCGTGTCGCCGCGCGCGGCCAGCACGGCCGCCAGATCGCGCTTGGCGCGAGCCACGGGGAGCGGCGTCCGGATCTCCTCCGACAGGGCGATCGACTGCAGGAGGTGGGCCTCGGCGAGATCCAGCTTGCCGTTCGCCAGATGGAGCTCGCCGATGGTGCGCTGCACGAGAGCCTGACCGAACCGGTCGAAGTGGCTTCTGCACACCTCCAGAGCGTCCACGAGGAGCGACAGACCGCCCCCGTCACCCTGCCGGATCCGCACCTTGACGAGGGACTGCACCGCGAAGGCCGCCATGAGCGGGTCGCCGATGGCGCGGAACATCTCCAGGGCCCGGGTGCTCAGCTCGGCGGCCTCGGCGTAGTCGCCCAGGGCACGATGGACGAGGCTCGTGGTGCGCAGCGTGAGCGCCTCCCCGCGCCGGCTGCCCGCCCTGCGGTAGGCGTCCAGCGCCTGATCGAGCAGCGGCCACGTGGCCTCGTACGCGCCGAGCTCGAGATGGATGGCGGCGGCCATCCGCGAGGTCGCGCCGATCGCGGCGTGGTCGCCCAGCCGCCGGAAGATCGCCGCTGAGCTGGTCAGGTACCCGAGCCCGTCACGCAGCCGGCACTGCTCGCGGCAGGCGGTGCCCATGCCCGCCAGAGCGACGGCCTCGCCCCTGACGTCCCCGGTCTCCGCGAACAGCGGCAGGGCCGCCGACAGGTACTCCTGCACCTGGTCGAAGCGGTCCAGCCTGTAGTGGATGTGGCCCAGACCGGTGAGCAGGGCCGCTTCGCCGGCGCGGTTCCGGGCGCGCCGGGCGGCCGCCAGCGCGGCCTGGTGGCTGGCGTGCCACTCGCTCAGCCGGTTGGCGTTGAAGACGTGCGAGAAGGACAGCGCCGCGGCCAGGTCGCAGGCGGCGGCGTCCAGGTTCAGCGCCGCGGCGCGGGACACGGCCACGATGAGACAGGGCGCCTCGGCGTCCAGCCAGGCCGCGGGATCCGCCGCCGCCCGGTCGGTGACGAGGCCGTCGACCGGGCGGGCCGAGGCGTAGTCGCCGCGCAGGACGACCTCTCCGGACGGCATGCGGGAGCCGATCCTGTCGATCAGCCAGAGCCAGCTGCCGAGGGTGCGCGTGACGGCCGCCGCCCGCTCGTCCGCGGTGTCGTCCGTCTCGGCGCGTTCGGCGGCGAAGACCCGCAGGAGATCGTGCAGCCGGTAGCGGGGCTGCCCGGTGGCGTCGATCGCGGCGAAGTCCACGAGCTGGGCGTCCACCAGGCGCTCGGCGATGTCCTCGGCGTCCTTCACCGGCACGTCGAGCAGCGGGGCGATGATCCACGGCGCGAAGTCGGGCACCCTCAGGAGGCCGAGGCGGCGAAAGGCCGTCCTGCCCTGCTCGTCCAGCAGCCGGTAGCTGAGGCTGACACTGGCCCGGACCTCCACGTCCCCGGCGGTGAGCTCGTCCAGCCTGCGGCGCTCGTCGGTGAGCCTGGCGGCCATGGTGGCCAGCGGCCAGTGCCGCCGCGTGGCCAGCCGCGCGCCCACGGTCCGCACCGCGAGGGGCAGCAGGCCGCACAGCCGGACGATCTCACGGGCGGCCTCCGGCTCGGCGGCGACGCGCTCGGCCCCGGCGACGGCGCCGAGGAGCGCGAGCGCGGCCTCGCCGTCGAGCATGTCGAGGTCGGTCAGCTGCGCGCCCGCCAGGCCGGCGAGCCGTCCGCGCGAGGTGACCAGCACCGCGCAGCCGGCCCCGCCGGGCAGCAGCGGCCGGATCTGCTGCTCGCTGCGGGCGTCGTCCAGCACCACCAGCACCTGGCGCTGCGCCAGCAGGCTGCGGTACAGGGCGGCCCGCTCCGCCGGGGACTCGGGCTGGGCCTCGTGCTCGACGCCGAGCGCGCGCAGGAAACGGCCGAGCACCTCCTGATCGGTGGCCGGGGTGTCGCTCGTGCCGCGGAGATCGGCGAAGAGCTGGCCGTCCGGGTAACGCTCGGCGACCCGGTGCGCCAGGTGGACCGCCACGGCGCTCTTCCCCACCCCGCCCTTCCCCGAGATGATCAACACGGGTGGCGCCGTACGGCTGCCGGCCAGCACCGGCGTCAGCTCACCGACGACGTCTGCCCGGCCCGTGAAGTCGGGCACGTCCGGCGGCAGCTGCTCGGGCATGAACTGCCGCCTGAGATACGGCGGCGCCGCGCCGGACAGGGACGGATCACCACGCAGGACGGCCTCCTGCACCGCGCGTAACTCCGGGCCGGGATCGAGGCCCAGCTCCTCGGCCAGCTTCGCCCGCCCGTCGTCGAAGACCGCCAGCGCCTCGGCCGAGCGGCCCAGCCGGTACAGCGTCGTCATCAGCTGGGCGCGGATCCGCTCCCGCATCGGATGGGCGGCGACCAGCGCGGTGAGCTCCGCCACCAGGTCGCCGTGGCGGTCCAGGAGCAACTCGGCGGCGATGCGCTCCTCGACGACGGCCAGGCGGAGCTCCTCCAGGCGGGCCGCCTCCGCCTGAAGCGTCTCCCCGATCCCGCCGAGCGCGGGGCCGCGCCACAACGCCTCGGCGGCACGCAGCGCCTGCTCGGCCTCCTCGTGCCTGCCCTTCTCCGCGGCCAGCCGCCCGTCCGCGACGAACCGCTCGAACACCTGGAGGTCCGACCGCGCGCCGTTCAGGTGCAGCAGGTAACCCGGAGGGCGGGTCACGATCACCTCCGCCCGCAGCCTGCGCCGCAGCGCCGAGACGTACGTCTGGACGAGTTCCCTGGCGGTGTCGGGAGCACGATCGCTCCAGATCAAGTCCACCAGGCGATCGACCGACACCACCCGCCCGGGGTTGAGGAGCAGCGACGCGAGGAGCGCCCGCGGTTTGGGCCCGCCCAGCGGCACCCGTTGCCCTCCGTCCCACACCTCGACGGGCCCGAGCAGGCGAAATTCCATCGATACCTCGCATCCGTGGAATTGCAGCGAACTTACAGCGGGCGCCCTCATGCTCGATCGGAAGAGCGAGCGAAGGACCGTAAGACATGACAGATGAATCGATCGTGCTGATGTCGGATCGCCGGCTGCTGGCCATCCCGGTGATCGAGTGCGGCGAACCGCTGTTCGACCTGCGCAAGGTGCCGGAGCTGGCGCTCGACGGCCGCCAGGCCGACGACGCCGGCGCGTACGCCCGGCTACGCATCGGCCTCGTCGATCGCCTGCTGTCGGCGCAGGAGCTCCTGCCCGGGGAACACCGCCTGCTGGTCGTCGAGGGCTACCGGCCCCTGGCGCTTCAGCGGCACTACTTCGACCGGTACGCCGCCGAGCTCCGCGACGCTAACCCCTCGTGGCGCGAGGAGCAGGTCCACACCCAGGCCAGCCGCTCGCTCGCGCCGCCCGAGGTGGCGCCCCACGTGTGCGGGGCCGCCGTCGACCTCACGCTGATCGACGCCAGCGGCGCCGAGCTCGACATGGGCACCCCCGTGAACGCCGGACCGGAGGAGAGCGGTGGCGCCTGCTACACGCACCATCCGGCGCTCCCCTCCCGGCCGCGAGCCAACAGGCGCCTGCTCGCTCAGGCCATGAGCGCGGCAGGTTTCACCAACTACCCGACCGAGTGGTGGCACTGGTCTTACGGCGACAGGTACTGGGCGCTCACGACGGGTGCCCCAGCGGCCGTCTACGGGCCGCTCGACTGGAGCGGATCGTAGGAGCCGGTACGCCGGGGCCCCGTTGTGCACCCACGCCCGCAGCCGGTGGGTGTGCGGTACGCCACGCTACGACCTTCCGGTATGTCGCAGGTATGCCGGGCGGGCTCTTCCTCCACCTGGGCGAGCCGGAGCCGTCAACTTCCGTACGCGGAGCCGCAGTTGTACGGTCGTGCACGACAAACACCGTCCAAGGGGGCAACATGACCACACTGGAGAACCGGCCGAAGACCGCGCTCCTCGTCATCGACGTGCAGAACGGCGTCGTGGCGGCGGCCCACGAGCGCGACGCGGTGGTGGCCAACGTGGCGAGCCTGGTCGACAGGGCGCGGGTCGAGCAGGTCCCCGTCGTCTGGGTGCAGCACAACGACGAGGAGCTCCCGAGGCAGAGCGAGGAGTGGCGGATCGTGCCCGAGCTGAGCAGGGGCGACGACGAGCCGCTGGTCGAGAAGAGCTATCCCGACGCCTTCGAGGACACCACGCTGGAGAGCGTGCTGGCGGGGCTCGGGGCCGGGCGGCTGGTGGTCGCCGGCGCGCAGACCGACGTCTGCATCCGCTCGACGCTGCACGGCGCGCTCGTCAGGGGATACGACGCGATCCTCGTCAGCGACGCCCACACGACCGAGGACATGTCGAAGTGGGGCGCGCCCACGCCCGACAAGGTGATCGCGCACACCAACCTCTACTGGAGGTACCAGACGGCGCCGGGGCGCACGGGCGGGACGGTCGAGACGAAGGACGTCGACTTCGCCGGATGACCGGGCGCGGCGGCGTCAGCGCGCCGGCCGGAAGGCGGCCTGCGGTGCCGCGCACCGGTGCCGGTGCGCGGCGCGGCGGCGTCAGGGCCTCGGCCGGAACTCGTGGGCGACCACGTAGGCCGTGACATTCTTCCCGATCCTGGCCCCCGCCACGTCCGCCGACCGCGTGTGGATGCCGCCCCACACCCGGGCCTCGATCACCTCGGCCAGCGCCTGCGAGAAGCTCCGGAAGTGCCGCGTGGTCCCCGAGTCGGCGCTGTAGCCGCTGAACGGCAGGTCGTCGCGCCCGAAGAAGTGGGTCAGCGCCGACATGCTCGCCCCCGTGTAGCAGGTGTGCCCGGAGGTGTAGTCCGGGTGCGGCGGCGTGCCGAGCAGCGGCGTCCACCCGGGATCGGGGGACGTCGCCGGGTTGCCGTCGTCGCCGGCCAGCCGGATCGCGGTGACGGGCCGCCAGGAGTTCCACGCCGCCTTCTCGTTGAAGCAGGCGATGGTGGCGTCGGCCTCGGCCAGGTTCGTCATCGCGAACATGCGCGCCGTCCGCAGCGTGTCCAGCCGCTGCGACGTCGCGAGCTGCCGCTTGATCTCCCATTCGGTCAGCCGCCGGTCGTGCCACCAGACGGCGGCCTGCGTCTGGTCGGCCGTGCGGACGGTGCTGGTGGCCGAGCCGATCGACTTGACCTCGTTCAGGTCGCGGGCGTAGCGGCGGCTGGTGAGCGCGGGCGGCCCCGAGGTGCGGAACATGGACGCGCTGGGGATGACGAACGGTTTGACGTGCCCGAACCAGGCGCCGTCCGAGGCGAAGGCGGGAGGCGCGGGCCGCCACTGGCCCGGCCGGGTGCCCACGGGCCAGGTCTGATCGCCGAACGCCCCGTCGTCCTTCCGCGCGGCGATCATCGCGGTGGCCGTGCGGGTGCCGATGGCGATGCCCTGCTGCTTGGCGCTGCCGTCGGGGATCTCCGCCAGGGCCTCGTCGTACTGGGCCCGCAGCCGGTCGTGCTGGGCGGGGAAGAGGGCGTCCAGCACGAGGTGACTCGCGGTGGCGACGGCCGCGCTCGCCGACTCGCGCCCGGTGGCGCGCGGCGCGAGCAGGTAAGGCTGGTACGGGCTGCCCGCGATCGCGTTCACCGCGTCGTAGACGGCCCCGTGCACCATCGCGAAGCTGCGCGCGGTGACCTGCGGCGGCTGGCCGGCGACCTCGTAGATGGCCGTCTGGGCGTTCCTGTCCCAGACGACGACCGGGTCGGGAGCCGGGGACGCGCCGTCGGACGCGTGCGCGGCAGGCGAGCCGGCCCAGCCGGCGGCAGGCACGGCAGCCAGGACGCCGGTGAGGACGGCGGTGAGGACGGCGGCGGCAACGGATGAGCGAGCGGTCTTCCGCGGCAGGGCACTTGCGCCCCATGACCTGTGCATGGCTGCAAATTACTTCGCCTGCCGCATTCATCACAGCGGGCGAGCGGTCGAAAAGTCCAAAACGACATACCCGAAAAGCGGTGCGGGGAGGCCTGCCGGGGTGCGGGCAGCCGGGTTCCAATGAAACGACCGGCTGCTCAAAGCGGCACGGTTGAAGGCTGAATCTTCCGGTACGGAGATTTATTTAGGTAGAATGACCAAGGCGAACTCATGCTGGTCCGCCCATCCGTGCACAGAAAATTTCCGGTAAATCTCGATACGGCTTGACGGCATCGCGCAGAGCGCTACAGTACCGCACAACCTGGGGCTGAATTGGAGTGCCAGCATGGCCAAGAGGTTGATTGAAACGATCACGGACGACTTCGACGGCTCCCCCATGGAGGACGAGAACCCCGTCTCCTTCAGCATCAAGGGTGACCGGTTCGTCATGGATCTGAAGCCCGAGAACGAGGACAGGCTACGCGCGGCCCTGGCGCCCTTCATCGCCAAGGCGCGCCGCGACGAGACGACCCACACGTCGCGGCCTCGCGTCCGCCGCACCACCGGCGGCGCGACGCGGGCCATGAGCAAGGAGAAGAGCCAGGAGATCCGGCAGTGGGCCAAGGCGCACGGCCTGCCGGTCAGCGAGCGCGGCCGCATCGCCTCTTCTGTGATCCAGAAGTACGAGGCCGCGCACTAGATTGGCCCGGGAAAGGCCCCCTTCAATAGGGGGCCTTTCCTCATGCCCGCGCCAGGCGGACTTTAGGGGGCCGCATACGCCGGGATAAAGCGCGAAGCCGCCGGGAAGCCATTTCAAAGGAGCCCTTCAGCCGTTCCTCGCCCTGGCCCGCGACATTGACGAACGCGGCCAGGAGCCGTGAGCCGGGCCCGGCGAAGACGATCACACTACGGATCCCGCGCTCGCGATCACCTCGCGCATGAACTCGCCCACCAGCCGGGGCAGCGCGCGCCGATCGGCCAGGGACGCGTCGCCGCCGGCGGGCGCCGGCCGCCCGAGCCGCCGGGCCAGCGCGAGACGGATCAGCGGGTGCCAGCGCGCCTCGAAGGTGTCCAGCGCGTACTCCGCCGCGGCCTCCTTCGAGATCACCTCCCCCGTCACGATCGTGTGGTGCAGCCGGGGAGGCGACAGCACCGTGGCCAGCGCCACCCGGTGGGCAGGCTGCAGCGGCTTGCGCGGGGGCCTGCTCGACAGCGCCCTGTCGGCCCAGGTGGTGAAGTGGCCGTGCAGCTGCCGCAGATTCCACTCGCGAAGCTTGCCCGGCTCGGGGTCGAGGCCCAGCTCCTCCGGGGCGGGGCCGCGTACCGTGACGCCCTTCTCCAGGAGCACCTTCCACACCACCGGGTTCGCCTCGAACCCTCGCCCCCGCTTGAAGGACGACCCGCTGTGCGAGGCGACGGGGCGGATGCGCGTGACCGGCTCGCCCAGGTCGCCCGCCGCGACGAAGACGCCGTTCAGCGTGCCCGGGATGGCCGGGCGGGCCCGGACGAGCGCCTGCCAGGCCGCCGGCACGTTGCCGGCCTTGTGCAGCAGGGACAGCCGGCGCAGGTCGCGCTCGCCGAGGTCACCGTCCAGCGCGGCGACGAAGTCGATGTCGCTGCGGCCGGCCTGCCAGGCGCCCAGCGCGACCGAGCCGACGACGTAGAACCCGCGGATCCGCCCCGGGACCAGCCGGTCGGCCACGGACAGGTAGCGGGAGACCGCACGTTCCACCTCGTTCGGCAGCATGGGCAAAGGCTTGCACAACCGGCGCCACGCCGTCAGCCGATCGCGCGCCGGCCGGCGGCCACCTCACATTCCGCGGCGTCGCGGCGTCGTACTGCTGAGAAGGACACACCATCCAGCGAGCAGGAAAACCGATGAACGATTTTCAGGCCATCGCCGACCGCGTCGAGATCGAGGCGCTGCGCGGCGAGTTCACCGACGCCGCGATGATGCGTGACTACGACCGCCTGGCGTCGCTGTTCACGCCGGACGGCGTGCTGCGGATGCCCAACATCCCGGCCGAGCTCGCCGGCCCCGAGGAGATCCGCACGTGGGGGCGGCGGGTGCCGGGCTTCGTGGAGTTCCTGGTGCAGACGACGCATCCGGGCGTGATCCGGGTCGAGGGGGACACCGCGACCGGCCGCGCGTACATGCAGGAGCTCGGGCGGTTGCGTGATGGGCGGGCGGAGTCCAACTTCGCGATCTACCACGACCGGTACCGGCGGACCGGCGACGGGTGGAGGTTCACGGAGCGGGTGTACGAGGTCAGGTACCACGACACCACGCCGCTGACGGGCGCGCCGCCCGAGGCCGCGGCGACGCCTTCGGAGAACGAGGCTCCGGCGGAGCTGCCAAGCCGCTGAGCCGGCCCCTTCAGCGGGGGCGAAGGGGCCGGGGGGTGGTGCGCCACGGCGCACCATGCTCTACCGTCTGCTCAGCGACCACGAACGGCCACCGCACGGAAGGACCCCCTCGCATGGAACACGAGTACACCTCCGGCGGCGGGCGGCGCCCGGGTGCGGCGGGAGGCGCGCGATGAGCGGCGGTGCGAAGCTGGTCGAGCAGGTGCAGGCCCTGCTGGCGGCGCCCAGGCCCTGGTCCGTCACGCAGGTCGGCGACCCGGTGCTGCGCCGCCGGGCCGAGCCGTACGACGGCCAGCTCCCCGACGCCCTGCTGCGCGAGTTGCTCGACGCGATGTTCCGGCACCTGCCGGGCGTCGGCGTGGGGCTGGCCGCTCCGCAGGTCGGCATCCCCCTGGCGCTGGCGGTCATCGAGGATCCCGCCGAGGTGCCGGCGGGGGTCGCCGCCGAGCGGGAACGCGCGCCGCAGCCGCCGCTGGAGCTCGTCAACCCCGTCGTGACCCCTCTCGGGTCCCGCTACCACGCCTTCTACGAGGGTTGCCTGAGCGTCGAGGGGCTGACCGCCGTCGTCCCGCGGCACGCGCTGGTCCGGCTGTCGGCCGCCGACGGCAGCGGGCGCCCGTACGAGATGGAGCTGTCCGGCTGGCCGGCGCGCATCGCCCAGCACGAGACCGACCACCTGAACGGCGTCCTGTACCTCGACCGGGCCGAGCCGCGCTCGTTGTCGACCGTCGCCAACCACGAGCGCTTCCAGGCCCCGCGCGCCGGCGCCGGGTGAACGGCACCCGCTACGTGCGACGGCCCGCGGACGGGGCGGACTGCAGGTAGGCCAGGACCGCCATGACACGCCGGTGGTGGTCGTCGGACGGGGGCAGGCCGAGCTTGGTGAAGATGTTGTTCGTGTGCTTGGCGATCGCCTTGTCGGTGACCTGGAAGCGGGCGGCGATGGCCAGGTTGGACATGCCCTCGGCCATCAGCTCCAGCACCTCGCGCTCGCGCGGGGTGAGCGTGGCCAGCGGCTCGTCCCGGCCCCGGCGGGTCAGGAGCTGGGTGACGACCTCCGGGTCCATCGCGGTGCCGCCGGCGGCGACCTGGCGGACGGCGTCCACGAACCGGTCGACGTCCCCGATCCGGTCCTTCAGCAGGTAGCCGACGCCGCCGGAGCGGTCGGACAGCAGCTCCCTGGCGTAGAGCTGCTCCACGTACTGCGACAGGATCAGCACGGGCAGCCCCGGAACGCGGCGGCGGGCCTCCAGCGCGGTGCGCAACCCCTCGTCGGTGAAGCCGGGCGGCAGCCGCACGTCGATCACGGCCACGTCCGGGCGGTGCTCGACCAGGGCCCGCAGCAGCATGGGGGCGTTGTCGACGGCCTGCACCACCTCCAAGCCGTTCGCCGACAGCAGGCGGACCAGGCCGTCCCTCAGGAGTGCGAGGTCTTCGGCGATGACAACGCGCACGGAAGCTCCATGATCAGTTCGGTGGGGCCGCCGGGAGGGCTGCTCACGGTGAGCGAGCCGTCGAAGGCGGACAGGCGGTTCTCGATGCCGAGCAGGCCGGTGCCGGCGTCGCGGCGGGCGCCGCCGTGGCCGTCGTCGCCCACGGTCAGGCTGAGCACACCGGCGTTGTGCCGCAGGCGTACCCAGGCGTGGGAGGCGCCGCTGTGCTTGGTCACGTTCGTCAGGGCCTCGGCGGCGGCGAAGTACACGGCGGACTCGACGGGCGGCTGCAGCCGGTCGCGCAGGTCGAGGTCGAGCGTGACCGGCACGGGGCAGAGCAGCGCGGACGCCTCGATGGCGCCCGCCAGGCCGCGATCGGCCAGCACCGGGGGATGGATGCCGCGTACCAGGTCGCGCAGGTCCGCCAGGGCCTCGCCGGCGACCTGCCGCGCCTCGTCGATCACCCGCCGCAGCTCGTCGGGGTCGCGGCAGCCGCGCGCCAGGCCCAGGTGCATGCGGATGGCGATCAGCTTGGCCTGGGCGCCGTCGTGCAGGTCGCGCTCGATGCGGCGCAGCTCGGCGGCGCGCGCGTCCACCACCGCGGCCCGCGACTCGGTCAGCTCCCGGATGCGGGCGTCCGGGGTCTGCGGCGGGTCGAGCAGGAGCCGGGCGAGCCGGGCCTGGCCGGTGCGGAACAGGGACACGGACATGAGGATGACCACGGCGATGGCCGCGATGGACAGGCTCATCGCGAACGTGTTCAGCGAGCTCTGCTCCAGCGGGTGCAGCCTGAAGAAGACGTAGTCCAGGGCGGTGAGCATCGCCCACGTCGCCGCCAGGGGAGCGGGGCCCGCCACGCCGTGCACGGCCAGCCAGAGCAGGGTGCGGCGGATGGTGGGAGCCGGTGGTGACGGCTCGCGCGGGGGCCGGTCCGCCCGGCGGCGGTGGGACGTGGCCAGGCGGCGGGCCAGGGCGAGCGTACGGGAGAGCGGCACGGCACCGGCCACCGGCGCCAGGGCGGCGCTCAACCCCAGCAGCACCAGCAACGCGAGCGCGACCAGCCCGGTGACGGCGTTCAGCACCAGCTCCGCCAGGCCGGCGACGGCTCCGGCCGCCCGCCCGGCCAGGCCCCTCGCCAGCCTGCGTCCATGAGTCGACGGCGCCTTGGCGGTTCTCGGCGTCGTGTCGCCGCCGGTCGCGGGTCGTGTCCGGATCACCCATGCAGTCTGCCCTGCCCGCGAGCGGAAGGCGGTGGGGCTGGCCCCACCCCCGAGGTGGCGATTTTCCACCCGGGCCGGTAGGCGGACGCCCATGGAGACAGGGCTTCCCGGCCGCCACTCTGGTCACGCCGCCCTCCCGGCACCGGGCGGGCCGACGCGGACGACGAGGGAGAGACGTGATCGAAGTGAGGGGCCTGACCATGCGGTACGGCCGCACGGTCGCCGTGGACGACTTGACCTTCACCGTGAAACCGGGCTTGGTGACCGGTTTCCTGGGCCCGAACGGGGCGGGCAAGTCCACGACCATGCGGGCCGTGCTCGGGCTGGAGATCCCCGACGCCGGCGAGACGCTGGTGGACGGCCGCCCGTACGCGTCGCTGCGCCGCCCCATGCTCACGATGGGCGCGCTGCTCGACGCCGGGGCGGTGCACGGCGGCCGGACCGCCCGCGCCCACCTCGGCTGCCTGGCGCGCAGCAACGGCATCGGCCCCCGCCGGGTCGCCGCCGTGCTCGGCCAGGCCGGGCTGGCGGAGGTCGCGGACAGGCGCATCGGCGGGTTCTCCCTGGGGATGAAGCAGCGGCTGGGCATCGCGGCGGCGCTGCTCGGGGATCCGGCGGTGCTGATGTTCGACGAGCCGCTGAACGGGCTGGACCCGGAGGGCATCCGCTGGATCCGCGACCTGCTGCGCTCGCTCGCGGCCGAGGGCCGTACCGTCCTGCTGTCCAGCCACCTGATGAACGAGCTGGCGCTGACCGCCGACCACGTCGTCGTCATCGGCCGCGGCCGCCTGATCGCCGACACGACCACGGACGCGCTCGCCGGCCGCTTCCGCCGCGACGTGCTGGTACGCGCCGCGGACCCGGACCGGCTCGCGCAGCTCCTGCGCGCCCGCGGCGCCACGGTGACCACCACCGAGGAGCCGGCCCGGCCGGTGACCACGGAGGACCCGGGCCGGCCGGTGACCACGGAGGAGCCGGGGCGGGCGGATGCCGGCGCGGGAGGGGTTCTGCTCGTGCGGGGCGCGGACGCGGCCGCCATCGGTGACCTCGCGCTGCGGGCGGGGATCGCGCTCCGGGAGCTCACGCCGCGCAGCGCCTCCCTGGAGGAGGCGTTCATGGAGCTCACCGAGGACAGCGTCGAGTACGGCGCCCGCCGTCCGGTCACGGAGGCGGCCCGATGATCGACGTGATCGCCTCCGAATGGCACAAGCTCCGCTCGCTCCGCTCGAACGGCTACCTGCTGGCCGCCTCCCTCCTCGCCGTGCTGGTCTGCGCGGGGGTGGCGTACCTGATGATCCGCGGGTACGACGCCCAGACGCCGGCGGAGCGGCTGCGCTTCACCACCAACGGCGACGGGCTGGGCACCGGGCTGCCGGTCGCGTACTTCGTGTTCGGCACGCTGGGCGCGCTCACCGTCACCTCCGAGTACGCCACCGGCATGATCCGCACGAGCCTGGTGGCGGTGCCGCGGCGGCAGCTCCTCCTGTTCGCCAAGGCGCCGGGGCTGGCCGCCGTCACCCTGGCCGGCGGGCAGGTCCTGGCGTTCGCCATGCACCTGTCCGCGCAGGCCGTGCTCGGCGACCGCGCCGGTCAGATCCTGCTCGACGGACGGACCCTGGGCACCGGGCTCTCCGAGCCGGGCGTGCTCACCTCGGTCGTCGTCTCCGGACTGTCCATGACGGCGGCGGCGCTGATCGGGCTGGGCGTGGGAGCGGCCATCCGCTCCACCCCAGGTGCCCTGGTCGCGCTCGTCATGATCTTCCTGGTGGTGCCGTTCGCCGTCCGGGTCCTGCCGTCGCAGGTGCGGGCGCAGGCCGGGTCGTACCTGTTCGAGAGCCTGCCGCAGCAGATCGCCGGGGTGGGCGGCGGCGTGCTCGCCCCGCAGGCGGCGGCCGGGCTGCTGGCCGCCCACGTCGCCGCGGCACTGGCGGCGGGGGCGGCGGGGATCGCGCCCAGGGGGCGCAAGGTGCGGGCGCCGGCCGTGGGGGTGGTCGCGACGCTGGTGACGGGGCTGGTGGCGGTGCCCGCCGCCGCCGGCTCGCCGGCACTCGCCGAGCGGCCCGCGAACGGGCTGATGGCTCCGGGCGACTCGCCAGGATTGGTGGCTCTGCCCACCGTGAGCGGCTCGTCGGGGTCGGAGCCGTCCGTCGAGAGCGGCTCGTCGGGGTCGGAGCAGTCCGCCGAGAGCGGGTCATCGGAGCCGTCCGCCGGGAGCGGGGCAGTGGCGCGTGGCGCGGGTGACGCGCCTGCCTGGCGGCCGTGCGCGGACAAGGACGCGCCCAGGGACATGCGCTGCGCCACCGTACAGGTGCCGGTGGACTGGAAGCGCCCGGAAGGACGGAAGCTCAACATTCCGGTCGCCCTGCTCCCGACCTCAGGCGCGGAACGCCGCATCGGCACGCTCTTCTCGATCCCGGGCGGCCCCGGGGCGTCGGGGATCGACGACCTGAAGCAGTTCCACGGGCGGTTCGCGGAGGTGCGCGACCGGTTCGACGTGGTGAGCTTCGCGCCGCGCAACACCGTCAAGCCCGGCGGGGCGCTGCCGTACGAGTGCCTCGCCACCGGACCCTGGATCACCCTGCCGCAGGATCGCGCCCAGTACGCGGCGCTGGAGCGGGTCAACCGCGAGCACGCGCAACGCTGCCGCGCCGCCGACCCCGAGCTCTTCGACCACATGGACTCGGCCTCCGTCGCCCGGGACATCGAGGCCGTCCGTGCCGCGCTGGGCGAGGAGCGGCTGAGTTTCCTGGCCAACTCCTACGGCGGGACGCCCGCGACCGCGTACGCCCGCCTGTTCCCCTCCCGGGTCCGCGCCATGGTCCTGGACGGCACCGTCGCCCACGCCGAGGACACCGCGGCCGGCGAGCCCCGCCGTTACGCGGTCGCGGAGCAGCAGGTGGAGCGGTTCGCCGCCTGGTGCCGGTCGGCCACGGCCTGCGCGCTGCACGGCCGGGACGCAGGGGAGGTGTGGCGCCGGCTGGTGGCCGCCGCGGACCGGTCGCCGGTGCCGGTGAAGAACGATCCGGCCAGGGCCGCGTACAGCGGGTTCGACCTGAAGGTGGCCGCCGCCCCCAGCTTCACCGCACCGGGCACCGAGCCGGACGTCCCGCGCTGGGTCCAGCTCGCCGACGCGATCGAGCAGGCCGCGGCCGGTGACGCCGCCGGGTTCGCCGACTACGTGCGGCAGGCGTCGGGCAGCCCCAAGGTGCCCTCGCTCGTCGGCCAGAACATGACGCACTGCCTCGACGGCAAGGGGTACGGCGGCTACGAGGCGTACCGGAAGGCACTGCGGAGGGCGCGCGAGCTCTCGCCGAACTTCGCGGGGCAGCGCTCCTGGTGGCCGCTGGCCTGCGCCGGCTGGCCCGCGCCCGTCACGAACCCGCCGGCCCCGCTGCCCGCCGCCGGGCTGCCGCCGTTCCTGGGGGTCGGGAGCTGGATCGACCACACCGAGGTCGAGACCATCGTCCGTCACCTGCCCGGCTCGGCGACCCTCCGGTACGAGGGGCACGGCCACACCCTCTACCTCCAGGGCCCGAGCGGCTGCGTCACCGCCCACGTCAACCGGTACCTGACGACCCTCAGGCTCCCGCCGCCGGGCACCGCCTGCCGGCCCGCGTCCTGACGGGGCCCGGGTCATGGCGGTGGCCCGGGTCATGGCGGGGGGCTGGATCACGGCGGCCAGGGTCATGGCGGACGAGGGTCGCGCGGAGCGCGAGACCGTGCTCGGCCTGCGGCGGCGTGCTTTTGTCGGTCGGGTGCGGCAATCTGCTGACCCGTGAACGTGATCCACCTGCTCTCGCCGGAAGCCCAGTACCTCCACCGTCACCTGACCGAGCCCGGCCTCGGCTACCCCGACCCGTGGCCCGACGCGTCCCGGCTGACGGCGGCCGATCTGGGCCACCTGCTGCCGCTCGCCTACCGGACCCGAGGCACGGGCCCCGCCTTCTCGATGCGGTGTGTCGTCGAGGGCGAGGTCAGGCAGCGGCAGCCGGAGTTCACCCCCGAGTCCTGCCTCGCGCTCTACGAGGCGCTGGCCGACGGGCTGGACAGGCGCAAGTGGGCCGACGTGTGCCTGGCGGCGGGCGCGCTGCTGCGGTGCCCCGGCGGGGCGCCGCGGGCCGGGCTGTCCGGGATCGCGCGGGTGCTGACGGAGTTCATGGTGGCGCACTCGCGGTTCGAGGAGCCGTACGCGCTGCTGGCCGTGGCCGGGGTCGCCGGGATGGACGTGGAAGGGAAACCGATGGACGAGCCGCAGGGGTCGCTGGCGGTGGCCGAGCGTGATGTGGTGCTGGGGCTCGATCCCGCGGGCAGGGCGCTGGTGGCCGAGGTGGGGCCCCGCTCGTACGGGTCGCCGCCCGAGCTGCCCGGCGTCTGGGAGCGGCTGGCGGCGCTGACGCCGTACGCGGACTTCGCCCGTTCCGCGCTGGAGGCGGCCGAGGCGCGGGTGGCCGCGATCCACGCGGGCGAGCTGCCGTACCGTGCAGACAAGGCGTTCAGCGCGGCCGAGGTGCCGGCGCTCGGCCGGGCAGCGAGGCTGGCGCTCCACTGCGACGCGCCGTGGCTGCCCGAGCTGCTCGGCAGCCTGCTGACCCGGGTGGCCGTCGCGCCGACGAAGGCCAAGACGCTGCCGTCGCAGGCGCTGCTGTTCGAGATCGGCAGGGCGGTCGGGCGGTTCCCGACGCCCGAGGCCGTCACGGCGCTGCGCGCGGCCCGCGCGGCGACCCGGCACGCCGGTGTGGTCAAGCAGCTCGACCGCATGATCAAGAAGGCCGAGCCGGGGCTGGCCGATCGGGTCGAGGTGGCCTTCCGCATGCCGGACCTGGGGTTCGGCCCCGGAGGGCGGCTGGAGGTGCCGCTGGGGGAGCACACCGCGGTGGTCTCGCCGGGCGCGGGCGGGGAGTTCGAGCTGGGCTGGTGGCAGGGCGGCAAGGCGCTCAAGAGCGTGCCGGCGGCGGTGCGCAGGGAACATCCCGAGGAGGTCAAGCGGCTGCGCGAGCTGGTCAAGCAGGTGCGGCGGCAGGTGACGACGCTGTGCCGGGCGCTGGAGGCCGGGTTCGCGGGGGAGATGTCGTGGCCGTACGGGACGTGGCGCGAGCGGGTCGCCGGGCACCCGATCGCGGGCACGGTGGCGGCCCGGCTGATCTGGGAGGTGGAGGCCGCTCCCGGCGAGTGGCGGGCCCTGCCGCCCGCGTTCGCGCCGGGACCCGGGCTTGCCGCGCCCGGCGGGCTCGCCGCGGAGGACGGACCGGACGCGGCGGGCGGGCCGGAGGCGGCCGGTGCGGTGGACGGCGCGATTGGCGGCACGGTGCACGGCGAGGTGGACGGGCGGCGGGTGCGGTTGTGGCATCCGGCGCGGGCGGGCGCCGAGGAGGTGGCCCGGTGGCGGGAGGCCGTGACGGAGGGGCGGGTCAGGCAGCCGTTCAAGCAGGCCTTCCGCGAGGTCTACCCGCTGACGCCGGCCGAGGAGGAGACGGCCGCCTACTCCAACCGGTTCGCCGCGCACGTCGTCGACTACCGGCGGCTGTACGCGATGTTCCGGGCCAGGAACTGGGAGTCCAGGATGCTCGGCCCGTGGGACGGCGGTGACACGGACGCGGCCACCCGGGTGCTGGCGGAGGGCCGCTGGCGGGTGTCGTTCCACCACGACTACCTCTACGACGAGCCGGGCGAGTACGCCACCACCGACCAGGTCCGCTTCCACCGGCGCGGCGACGAGGGCGCCTGGCGGGAGGCGCCGCTGGCCGAGGTGCCGCCGCTGGTGTTCAGCGAGGCCATGCGCGACGTCGACCTGTTCGTGGCGGTGACCTCGATCGCGGCCGACCCCCGCTGGGCCGATCGCGGGCACGACCGCCACCTGACCTACTGGCGCGACACCTCCACCGGCCCGCTGCAGCCCTCGGGCGAGGTGCGCCGCGACGCCCTGGCCCGCATCCTGCCGCGCACGGCCATCGGCGGGCGCTGCACCCTCACGGACCGGTTCCTGGTCGTCCGCGGCGACCTGCGCACCTACAAGATCCACGTGGGCAGCGGCAACATCCTCATGGACCCGGGCGACGTCTACCTGTGCATCGTGCCCGAGCAGCGCCGCGACGAGCGGCTGTTCCTCCCGTTCGAGGAGGACGACCGGCTGGCGCTCATCCTCAGCAAGGCTCTTCTCCTGGCCAGGGACACGGAGATCACGGACGAGAGCATCCTCAGGCAGATCAAGGGCGGGGGGTGACGCGCGCGCCGCAGGCCCGCGGTCGGGAGCCCAACTATACAAACGACCGATCGTTCGTATAGTTTGGCGGCATGACGCAGGACGGCCGGCGGCTGCGTGGGTTGCGCAGCCGGGAGGTGATTCTCGAGCAGGCGGTGGGCCTGGCCTCCGTCGAAGGGCTGGACGGGCTCTCGCTGGGCCGGTTGGCGGCGGCCACCGGCACCAGCAAGTCCGGATTTTTCGCTCATTGGCGCGACAAGGAGCAGCTGCAGCTCGACGCCGTCGAATGGGCCGCCCGCCAGTGGAAGGAGCACGTCGTGGCGCCCGCCATGAGCGCTCCGGCCGGGGTGCGGCGGCTGTTCGCGCTGCACGAGGCGCGGCTACGGTTCTACGGCGACGGCGTGTTGCCGGGCGGATGCTTCTTCTTCACCGTGCAGGCCGAGTTCGACGACCGGCCAGGAGCCGTGCACGACCGCATCGCGCGCGCCATGGGCGAGTGGCAGGAGTTCATCCAGCGGCTGGTGGCGCAGGCCAAGGAGCTGGGTGAGCTGGTGGAGGGCGCGGACCCGGCGCAGCTCGCGTACGAGATCGACGCGCTCGGGGAGATGGTGATCATCCACTCCCGCCTGCACGACGGGCCCGCCGCCCTCGCCCACGCCCGCCGCGCCGTCCTGCAGCGGCTGCGCGCGCTCTGCCCCGAGCCCGCACTTCTCCCGGAGGATTGATCATGATGATGGAAGACGGCGTGCACGAGCCTGTCCAGGTGCATTTCGACGATCTCGACGCCATGGGCCTGTTGCACAACTCCCGGTACGCGTTGCTGGTCGAGCGGGCCATCGGGGCGTACTGGCAGCGCCTCGGCTGGTCGCCCGACGCGGCGCGATCGGTGTTCAAGGACGTGTTCCTGGCGGTGCGGGAGTTCAAGGTGACCTACCACGCGCCGATCGTGGGGGCGGGCGAGCCCGTGGTGCACTTCTGGATCGAACGGCTGGGCCGCACCAGCGGCGTGTACGGCTTCCGCGTGCTGTCGCCGGACCGGGAGGTGGTGCACGCCGACGGCTATCGGGTGAACGTCAACCTCGACCCGGCCACGCTGCGGCCCACACCGTTCAGCGACGAGCTGCGCACCGCCGCCGAGCCCCTGATGCGCCACGCGGCAGCGGCCTGCTGACGTCCGGATCCCGGGCCGAGCGGCCGTCCGGCCGGCCACCGGCGTCCGGCTGCGGGCCGCGGCCGGACGGGTGCCAGGGCTTCAGCGCGTGCCGGCCGCCACGGTACGCCAGCTCACGGTCACGGTGCCCGCCAGCAGCACGATCCCCGACAGCACGCCGCTGAGGAACGGCACCCAGGCCGCCCCGGACGTCGGCGCGAGGACGAGCCCCGCGACGCCGAGCAGCGTGAGAACCGCGCCGGGGACGGCGATGTCCCAGCTCTTCCAGATCGGTGCCAGCGCGACGAAGTGCACCCCGACCACCAGCGCGACCCACGCCACGTTGGCCTGCTCGGGAGCTCCCAGCGCCGCGAGCACCCGCAGGCCGCCGAACAGCAGGACCGCCTCGGCGGCCACGACGGCGAGATACCCCCGGCCGAACATGGCTCCCCGAGGGGCGCCGCCGGTGTCGCGCTGCCCGCGGGCGGCGGTGAACCACAGGGCGAGCACGCCCGCCGCGGCCAGGCCGGCGGCCACCCGGAGGAGGAGCACGGCGGTGCCGCTGAGCGGGTCGTGCGTGTTCACGAAGACGAAGACGGCGCCGAACATCGCGCCGATGAGCAGTCCGGTCATGCGTTGCATGACGATCATTGAACGGCACCCCGGGTCGCGCCCGCACGGGCCCTGGGGCGAGTCCGAGGTCGGCCTGGCCCTACCTGGCCGTCCCCCGCAGATGGGCGAGGGCCGGCCGGGCCCTACCTGGCCGTGCCCCGCAGGTAGGCCAGCACCGCCAGCACCCGCCGGTTGTCGTCGGCCGTGGCCGGGATCTCCAGCTTGGCGAACAGGCTGGCCACGTGCTTCCCCACGGCCGCCTCCGTGATGGACAGCGCCCGGGCGACGGCGCTGTTGGAGCGCCCTTCGGCGATCAGCGCGAGCACCTCGCGCTCCCTCGCGGTCAGCCGGTGCGTCGGCTCGGTGACGTCCCTGGCCCTGGCCCACGTCCGCTCGAACAGGTCGATCAGGGCGGTGATCAAGCTCTGCTGCCTGATCACCAGCGCGCCGGGAGCGTAGGCGACGGGGGTGGGCCGGAGGAAGGCCACCGTGCGGTCGAAGATGACCAGCTGCTGGATCGGCTCGTCGACCACCCGATGCAGATCGCCGGCGGCGTGCAACTGCCTGATCCGCGCCGCGTGGAGCGGTTTGTCCAGCACGCCGGCGTGCACGATCGTCCGCATCCGCATGCCGCGCTCCAGGGCGTCGAGGTTCTCGCGCCGGGTCGTGCGCTCGTCCCGTGCCGTGTCGGCCAGCCCCACCGGCTGCATGGCGCGTAACTCGTCGGCGGAGAGCGCGGCCTCGGAGATCCGCTGCCGGACGAGCGGGCTGTCCTCCAGCCGTTCGACGTCCACGGGGAGTCCCCGCAGATCGTTCACCACCTCTTCGAGCCGCCGGGCGAGCTGGGCCAGCGCCGCGCTCTCTTCCACAGGCCTCCCTCCACACACGAACCCTGTCCCATGCTAGACAAGGCCGGGCCCTTGATCAGGCGGTGGCGCTTCATGATCTACTTTGTAAAGGGTCGGGCCGTCTGCCGGGTCGAAGCAGAGCACGATCTCACCGAGGGTCGCGCCCTCCCGCATCGACGCCAGGGCATCCCGTACGCGGGCCGCGGGATAGGCGCCGTACGGCAGCGGCAGGCACCAGTCCTGCGCCGCTCCGGCCATGACCTCGGCGAACACGTCCGGATCCGACGGGTCCGCGGCGCCGAGCTCCACGTACCGCCCGTCGGTGGCCAGCGCCCGGTCCCAGCCGGACGGGGCGGGCCCCGCCAGCACCTCGGCGCCCCGGCCGTCCGTCAGCTCCAGCACCCGGCGGGGCGCGTCCGGGGCGAGGGCGTCGAGCACCCGCCAGGCGCCGAAGGTGAGCAGGAGGTCGCGCTGGGCGGGGGTCCGGGCGGCGGCGACGACGCGGGCGCCGCAGTGGCGGGCGTGCCGCAGCGCGGCCAGGCCGAAGCCGGTGGCGTCGTCGTGCAGGAGCAGGGTTTCGTCCGGTGACAGCTTGGCCTGGACGGTCAGGGCGAGGTGGGCGTGCAGGTTCGGCAGCGGTGCGGTGGCGGCCTCGGCGTCGGTCGTGCCCGCGGCGGTGGTGGTGAGGAGGCGGGCCGAGGTGAGGACGTGGGAGGCGGGCGCGCCGGGGGCGAGTCCGGCCACGCGGTTGCCCGGTCTGATGCCGGAAACGCCGTCGCCCACGGCGGTGACCAGGCCGGCGCAGGACCACCATCCGGTCCGCCGGGTGCCCGGCCTCTTTCCCGGGCCGGGCGGCAAGGTGGCGGCGCGTACCTCGACGGTGACCAGGCCGGGGCCGGGGGGTGGGGGTGGGGTGGTGCGGATCCATGCGGGTTCAAGGGCGTCGGGGTCTCCGAGGTCGAGGACGTAGGGGGCGGGAGGGGTGTGGGGCAGCTCGCGGATGACGAAGCGGCCTCTCGGTGTCAGGACGATCTCGTGCTCGCCCGGGGTGGACAGCAGCTCGCGGGCCAGCCTGCGGGCGTCGGCGGCCAGGGTCTCGCCGGGGTGCAGGGTGATGCGGGGGAGGTGCAGGGCGGGGTGCTCGCGGGCGATGGACCTGGCGGCCTCCCGGATGGCCGCGTCGGCGGGGGCGGGTGGTTGTCCGGGGGCGGAGGGGCGGGTCACGACGTACAGTGATCGCCTGACGGATGCGGGGAGCGCGTCGAAGGCCCGTGCGATGGCCCGCAGCACCCCCGCCCCCGCCCCCGCCCTCGCGCTTGTGCCAGCGCCCGACCCCGCGCTTGTGTCAACGCCTGCGCCCGCGAGACCGCCCGCGCTCGCGCTCGCGTCAGAGCCTGAGCTTGCGCTTGTGTCAGAGCCTGTGCCCGCGTGCGGTGGCTCGTTGTCGGGGTGGGGGGCGCGTTCGGCGGGCACGAACGTGACGGCCACTCTCTCGTCGGCCGGTCGGCCGGACACCAGGTCCCGCCACCGCTCGGGTTCCTGCCCGGCGAGCACCGCGACCGCTCGCCCCACGCTGCCCGCGGCGCCTCCGGTCGCGTAGCCCGCTCCGTCTCCGGTCACGCCGCTCGCGCCGCCTCGCGTCGCCGTGCCCGCGCCGCCCCCGCCGCCTCCCGTTGCCGTGCCCGCGTCGCGTCCGGTCGCGTTGCCTTTGGTGGTGCCGTCTTCGGTGGTGCCGCTTTCGGGGGTGCTGGTTGTGGGGTTTCGAGCGGGTTCGGATGGGGTGGTGTTCCCGTCCGGTGTGGTCAGGAGGCGGGCGACCGCGTCGGCCAGGGGGAGCTCGTTCTCGGATTCCGCGGCGATGATCCAGCGGGTCTTCGTGGCGGCGGGCGGGAACGGGCGGGGGCGGGTGCGGGCGCGGGGTCGGGCGGCCAGGAGGATGGAGAAGGTGTCCTGGCCGGAGCGGGTGTCGTCGCCGGCCCGGGCGATGTGGGTGAAGCCGCATTCGCGCAGCAGCGGCGGCCACTGCTCGCGGCGCAGCAGCACGGTGCGCGGCCGCAGGAGGTCGTCCTCGGCGGGCCAGGCGTGCTCCAGCGTGCCGAAGGCGCCGAGCAGCGGGCCGGGGTCGTGGGTCTCGATGGCCAGCAGGTGCCCGCCGGGGGCGAGCAGGCTGCGTACGCGGTCCAGCGCGGCGGGCAGGTCCCGGGCGGTGTGCAGGGCGTTGGCCGCGATCACGACGTCGTGGCCGCCGGAGGCGAAGCCCTGGGAGGTGGGGTCGGTGTTGAGGTCGAGCGGGTGGTGGTCGAGGAAGCCGTGGCCGGAGAAGCGGTGCCGGGCGGCGGCGCAGGCGAGCGGGCTGGGGTCGGTGAGGGTGTAGCGGGTGAGGTGGGGCGGCAGGAGCGGGAGCAGGGCGGCGGTGGTTCCGCCGGTGCCCGCGCCCACCTCCAGCACCCGCAACGTGCGCTCGCCCGGCCAGGCGGCGATGATCTGGCCGAGCAGGGCCCGTGCCACCCGGTTGGTGAAGCGGCACACCGGCGCGACGTCGTACAGGTGCTGGAGGAGGCCGTCATCGAGCAGGTCGAGGGGGTTGCGCTCGCCGCGGAGCACGGCGGGGAGGTGGCGTCCCGCGTGGGTGCTGAGCGCCACTTCGGCGAGGAAGGCGGGGTGCCGCTGGAGGAGGGCGCGGGTGAGCTCGTCGGGGTCGGCCGGGCTGGTGAGAAGCCACCTGCCCTCCGGCCACGAGCACGCGTCCTCGGGCCTCGGGTGTGCCAGGTCGTGTTCGCGCAGCAGGCGGAGGAGGGTCGTGACGAGGCGGCGGTGGCGGGGGAGGAGGCCGGCGGCGATGAGGTCGTCCACGGTGAACGGGGTGGTGGTCGCGGTGGGGAGCACGCCGGTGAGGGCGCCGGCGAAGCGGTGCAGGAGGGCGTGGTTCGCCTCGGGGAGGAAGCGTTCGTAGCGGGTGGCGCGCCAGGCCGTGCGGATCCGCTCGATCTGCTCGCCGGCCCGGGCGAGGATCACGCCGGGCATGGGCAGCCCGCACGTCTCGTCCCCGCCCGGCGAGTACGGGGCGGCGCGGCCCCAGGTGATCGTCGGCGGCTGCTCGACCTCGAGTTCGCAACGCATATGACTACTGTGCGTGCCTAAAGGGCCACATTCCCGCCCGCTGTCCTCGCCATAAAACCACTTGAATGAGTGAGTACTCGCTCATTACGCTCCCGGGCATGAACAAGAGGCGGAGGGTGCCGGCGATGGCGCCGGAGGACCGCCGGGCCGCGCTCATCGCCGCCACCATCCCGCTGCTGCGGGAGTACGGTGCCGCGGTGAGCACCCGCCAGATCGCCGAGGCCGCGGGCGTGGCCGAGGGCACCATCTTCGGCGTCTTCCCCGACAAGGCGACGCTGCTGCGGGCGGCGCTGATGAGCGCCTTCGACCCGCGGCACGCCGTGGACGCGCTGCAGGCCATCGGCACGCGGGACGGGCTGCGCGAGCGGCTGCGCGAGGCGGTCGCGACGATCAGGGCGGGGATGAAGGCCAACGCCAACCTCCTGTCCGTGCCCCGGGAGCTGATGGCCGAGGACGCCGGGTTCGGGCAGCGCATGATGGAGGGCCGGCGCCGGATCGAGGCCGCGCTGGCCGCCCTGATGGAGCCCGATCGCGACCGGTTGCGGCGCTCGCCCGAGGCCGCGGCGCAGCTGCTGCTCATGCTGACCGCGGTGTCCGTGCATCGCGGCTTCGACCACGCCGGCGGCTTCGCGGACATGGAGGACGCGGAGATCGTCTCCGTGCTGCTCGACGGGCTGCTCGTCAGGCCCTTACCCGACCCCGACCGAGAGAGCCCCTGCTGATGTTGTTCCGTCTGTTGCGGGCCCAGCTCAGGCCGTACCGGAAAGAGATCGCGCTCGTCGTGCTCTTCCAGTTCGTGCAGACGCTGGCCACGCTCTATCTCCCCACGCTCAACGCCGACATCATCGACGACGGCGTCGTCAAGGGCGACACCGGTTACATCATGCGCGTCGGGCTGGTGATGCTCGGTGTGACGCTCATCCAGATCGTCTGCGCGACCGTGGCGGTCTACTACGGCGCCCGCACCTCGATGGCCCTGGGCAGGGACCTGCGGGCCGCGATCTTCCACCGGGTGCAGGACTTCTCCGCGCAGGAGGTCGGCAGGTTCGGCGCGCCGTCGCTGATCACCCGGACCACGAACGACGTGCAGCAGATCCAGTTGCTGGTGCTGATGGCGTTCACCATGATGGTGGCCGCGCCGATCATGTGCGTCGGCGGCATCGTGCTGGCGCTGCGGCAGGACGTGACGCTGTCGTCGCTGCTGCTCGTCGCGCTGCCGGTGATGATCGTCGTGGTGGCGCTGATCGTGGTGCGGATGCGCCCGCTCTTCCGCACGATGCAGGAGCGCATCGACCGGATCAACCAGGTGCTGCGCGAGCAGATCACCGGCATCCGGGTCATCAGGGCGTTCGTCCGAGACCGGTACGAGCGCGAGCGGTTCGCCGTGGACAACGACCGGCTGACCGAGGTGTCGCTGCAGGTGGGGCGGCTGATGGCGCTGATGTTCCCCCTGGTGATGATGGTGGTGAACGTCTCCAGCGTCGCCGTGGTGTGGTTCGGCGGCCACCGCATCGCCGACGGGGCCATGGAGGTGGGCGCGCTCACCGCTGTCATCTCCTACCTCATGCAGATCCTCATGTCGGTGATGATGGCGATGTTCATGTTCATGATGATCCCGCGGGCCGAGGTGTGCGCCGAGCGCATCGAGGAGGTGCTGGCGACCGAGCCGACCGTGCACCCGCCGGCGGTCCCCGTCGTGCCGGAGCGCCACGACGGCGAGCTGGAGCTGCGGTCGGTGGACTTCCGCTACCCGGGCGCGGAGGAGCCGGTGCTCTGCGGCGTGAGCTTCGCGGCGCGGCCCGGCCGTACCACCGCGATCATCGGGAGCACCGGCAGCGGCAAGACCACGCTGCTCAACCTGATCCCGCGGCTGTTCGACGCGACCGCGGGCCAGGTGCTGGTGGACGGCGTGGACGTGCGCGACCTCGACCAGGACGCGCTGTCGCGGGCGGTCGGCCTGGTGCCGCAGTCGCCGTACCTGTTCACCGGCACGGTCGCCTCCAACCTGCGCTACGGCAGGCCGGACGCGACCGACGAGGAGCTGTGGCGGGCGCTGGAGGTGGCGCAGGCGCGCGAGTTCGTGGAGGCGATGCCGGGCGGGCTGGACGAGCCGATCTCCCAGGGCGGCACGAACGTGTCGGGCGGCCAGCGCCAGCGCCTGGCCATCGCGCGGACGCTGGTGCACCGGCCGGAGATCTACCTGTTCGACGACTCGTTCTCGGCGCTCGACTACGCCACCGACGCGCGGCTGCGTGCCGCGCTGGCCGCGGAGATCGCCGAGGCCACGATCGTGATCGTGGCCCAGCGGGTGAGCACGATCCGCGACGCCGACCGCATCATCGTCCTGGAGGACGGGCGGGTGGCCGGCAGCGGCACCCATGCCGAGCTGATGGACGGCTGCCCGACGTACCGGGAGATCGTGCTGTCGCAGCTCACGGAACAGGAGGCGGCAGCGTGACGACACAGGCGCCGGCGCGGCGCCCGCAGCCCGGCTTCGGCCCCGGGCGGATGATGGCGGGCCCGGCCGAGAAGGCGCTCGACTTCGGCGGCACGCTGCGCAAGCTGATGCGGCTGCTGCGTCCCGAGCGGGCGATGCTGGTCGTCGTCCTGGTGGTCGGCGCGGCCGGCGTGGCGCTGACCGTGGCGGGCCCCAAGATCCTCGGCCAGGCGACGGACGTGATCTTCACGGGCATCATCGGGGCGCAGCTGCCCGCCGGGGTCAGCAAGGAGCAGGCCGTGGCGGGGCTGCGGGCCGGCGGGCAGGACACGTTCGCCGACATGGTGGCGTCGATGAGCGTCGTGCCGGGCCGCGGCATCGACTTCACCGCCCTGGCGCACGTGCTGGGCTGGGTGCTGGCGCTGTACCTGGTGGCGGCGCTGCTGGGGATCGTGCAGTTCCGGCTGACGACCGTGGTGGTGCAGCGGGCGGCGGCGCGGCTGCGCGAGCGGATCGAGGGCAAGCTGGCGCGGCTGCCGCTGAGCTACTTCGACGGCCAGCCGCGCGGTGAGATCCTCAGCCGCGCCACGAACGACACCGACAACATCGCGCAGACGTTGCAGCAGACGATGAGCCAGCTCATCTCGTCGGTGCTGACGGTCGTGGGAGTGCTGGTGGTGATGTTCTGGATCTCGCCGGTGCTGGCGCTGATCGCGCTGGTGACGGTGCCGGTGTCGGTGTGGGTGACCGCGGTCGTCGGCAAGCGGGCGCAGCCGCAGTTCATCGAGCAGTGGTCCTCGACGGGCAAGCTCAACGGCCACATCGAGGAGATGTACGGCGGGCACACGCTGGTCAGGGTGTTCGGCAGGCAGAAGGAGGCGGCCGGGACCTTCGAGGAGCACAACGAGGCCCTGTTCGCCTCCGGCTTCCGCGCCCAGTTCATCTCCGGCGTCATCCAGCCGGCCATGATGTTCATCGGCAACCTCAACTACGTGCTGGTCGCCGTGGTGGGCGGGCTCAAGGTGGCCTCGGGCTCGATCTCGCTGGGCGACGTGCAGGCGTTCGTGCAGTACTCGCGGCAGTTCAGCCAGCCGCTGACCCAGCTGGCCGGCATGGCGGGCCTCGTGCAGTCGGGCGCCGCCTCGGCCGAGCGGGTCTTCGAGCTGCTGGAGGCGCCCGAGCAGTCGGCCGAGCCGGCCGACCCCGCACGGCCGGCGGAGGTCAGGGGGCGGGTGGCGTTCGAGAACGTGTCCTTCAGGTACGCCGAGGACCGGCCGCTGATCGAGAACCTGTCGCTGACCGTGGAGCCCGGCCAGACGGTGGCCATCGTGGGCCCCACGGGAGCCGGCAAGACGACGCTGGTCAACCTCATCATGCGGTTCTACGAGGTGACGGGCGGCCGTATCACGCTCGACGGGGTCGACATCGCGCGGATGTCGCGCGAGGAGCTGCGCGCCGACATCGGCATGGTGCTGCAGGACACCTGGCTGTTCGGCGGCACGATCGCGGAGAACATCGGCTACGGCGCGGAAGGCGCCACGCGCGAGCGGATCGAGGCGGCCGCGCGGGCCGCCCACGTGGATCGCATCGCGCACACGCTGCCCGACGGTTACGACACGGTGATCGACGAGGAGGGCGCGGCGGTCAGCGCGGGGGAGAAGCAGCTCATCACGATCGCGCGGGCGTTCCTGTCGGAGCCGGCGATCCTGATCCTGGACGAGGCGACCAGCTCGGTCGACACCCGGACAGAGGTGCTCATCCAGCGGGCGATGAGCTCGTTGCGCGAGGGGCGGACGAGCTTCGTGATCGCCCACCGGCTGTCCACGATCCGCGACGCCGGCCTGATCCTGGTGATGGAGGACGGGCGGATCGTCGAGCAGGGCACGCACGAGTCGCTGCTGGCCGCGGGCGGCGCCTACGCCCGGCTGTACTCGGCCCAGTTCGCCCAGGCGGCCGCGGAGGTCGACTGAGAGGGGGCGGCCGGACACGCGCGGGGGACGCGTTCCGGCCGCCTCCCATGCCGTAGGGTGTTCGAGCGATCGCTCACCGTACGCGACAGCCGAAGGACGCGATGTTCGACTTGATCATCAAGGGGGGCCGCTGGTTCGACGGCGCGGGAAGCCCGTCCGCGCTGCGCGACCTGGGGGTGCGGGCCGGGCGGGTGGCGGCCGTCTCGGCCGAGCCGCTGCCGCAGGCGGGGTGCCGGCGGGTGCTCGACGCGGGCGGCTGCTGGGTGCTGCCGGGCTTCCTGGACGTGCACACCCACTACGACATCGAGGTGCTGCTGTCCCCGGGGCTGCCGGAGTCCGTACGGCACGGCGTCACCACGGTCGTGCTCGGCAACTGCTCGCTGTCGGCCGTCTACTGCGCCGCCGACGACGCGGCCGACCTGTTCAGCCGGGTCGAGGCGCTGCCGCACGCCGCCGTGCTCGACGCCCTGAAGCGGCATCGGAGCTGGTCGGGCGCCGACGAGTACGTGCGGGCGCTGCTGGCCCGTCCGCTCGGCCCGAACGTGGCCGCCTTCCTGGGCCATTCCGACCTGCGGGCGTACGTCATGGGGCTGGGCCGCGCGGTCGGCGCCGGCCCGGCGTCGGGGCAGGACCTCGACCGGATGACGGCGCTGCTCGACCGCGCCCTGGACGCCGGCTTCCTCGGCCTGTCCACGGTGACCAGCACGCACTGCCGCCTCGGCGGCGAGCGGTTCCGGTCGGCGCGGCTGCCGTCCACGTTCGCGGGCTGGCGCGAGTACCGCGCGCTGCACCGGGTGCTGCGCGCCCGCGGCCGGGTCCTGCAGAGCGCCCCCGGCACCGCCGGGCCGTGGGACAGCCTGCTGTTCTTCCTGGCCAGCGCCGGGCTGCGGGTGCGCCCGCGGCTGAAGACGTCGCTGCTGGCGGCGCTCGACCCCAAGACCGCGCCCGCGCTGCCGGCCGCGCTGGCGCGCGCGACCGCGCCGGCCAACCGGCTGCTGGGGGCGGAGGTGCGCTGGCAGCACCTGCCGGTGCCGTACGAGCTGTACGCCGACGGCATCGATCTTGCGATCTTCGAGGAGTTCGGCGCCACGGCGGCCGCGCTGCACCTGCGGCAGGAGGCCGAGCGGGCGCGGCTGCTGTCGCGGCGGGCGTACCGGCGGTGGTTCCGCCGCGACTACGACAGCCGGTTCCGGCACCTGTACGACGCCGAGATCGTCTCCTGCCCCGACGAGGGGATGGTGGGCCGGTCGTTCGGCGAGGTGGCGCACGCGCGGGGGCGGCACCCGGCCGAGACGTTCCTCGACCTCGTGGTCGCGCACGGGTCGCGGCTGCGCTGGCGCACGACGATCGCCAACCACCGGCCGCACGTGCTGGACCGGCTGGCCTGCGATCCGGCGGTGCACCTGGGGTTCGCCGAGTCGGGGGCGCACCTGCGCAACATGGCCCACTACAACGTGCCGTTGCGGCTGCTGCAGCGGGTGGTGGCCGCGCAGGCGGCCGGCCGGCCGTTCATGACGGCGGAGCAGGCGGTGCACCGGCTGACCGGCGAGCTGGCCGGCTGGTTCGGGCTGCGGGCGGGCACGCTGCGCGCGGGTGACCGGGCGGACCTGGTCGTGGTGGACCCGGCGGGGCTCGACGACCGGCTGGCCGCCTACCACGAGGCGCCCATGCCGGACTTCGGCGGCGTGCGGCGCATGGTGAACCGCAGCGACGCCGCCGTCAGGGCGGTGTGCGTGGCGGGCGAGCCGGTCTTCGAGCGGGGCGCCTTCGCCGCCGGTTACGGCAGCGCGCGGCGCACCGGCACGTTCCTGGGGGCGGACCGGCGGTGCGCGTGACGCGTCACGGCGTTCCCGGCCCCGTGGGCAGCGGCACGGACGCGACCGGCTGGGTGCGCGGGCCGGCGAGGTCGTGGGCGGAGCGGCACAGCCAGACGGCCGTCAGCACGCCGGCGGCCGCCGAGAGGCTGTAGAACGCGGCCCTCCTGGTCGCGGACGGGGGTCGCGGGACCGCGGCCGAGCTGGCGGAGTTCGTGCAGGTGAGCCCGGCCGCCGTGTCGGGCGCCGTACGGTATCTGACGCAGGTGGCGCTGGTCACCCGCGAGCCCGGCGCGCGCCGCGACCACTACCGGGTCACCGAGGACCAGTGGCATCAGGCGATCCTCCAGCAGGACGCGCTGATCACGCAGTGGGAGCGGACGCTGCGCGAGGGGCTCGAAGCCGTCGGCGAGGACAGCCGGGCCGCGGCCCGGCTGCGGGAGACGTGGGAGTTCCTGCAGCTCATGCGCGAGGAGATCCCGGTCCTGCTGGAGAAGTGGCAGGCGCGGCTCGCCGCCCTCCGCGCCCAGGACCAGCGACGCGCCCGCCCGCCGGCGGCGCGGAGGCGGTCAAGGCCATCGGCGCCGGTGCCGGCGGGGAGCCAGGTGTTTCACTTGTGAACGTGTGCCGGTGCGGGGCGACGGCGGCGAGGTCACTCCGACAGGGCGGTGCGCAGCTTGGTGAGGACCGCGCGCAGGATGCGGGAGACGTGCATCTGCGAGATGCCGAACTCCTGGGCGATCTCCGACTGGGTCATGTTCCCGTAGAACCGCATCAGCAGGATGTTCTTCTCACGCGGCGGCAGGGCGTCGATGAGGGGCTTGACCGCGTGCCTGTCGACCAGCGTGTCGAGCGAGGCGTCCTGGTCGGCCACGAAGTCGCTCAGCTCGGCGGCGTCGTCGTCGCCGCTGCTGACGGGGGCGTCCAGCGACAGCGTGCTGTAGGCGGTGGAGGCTTCCAGGGCGAGCAGGACGTCCTCCTCGGAGATGCCCATCTTCTCGGCCAGCTCGGCCACGGTCGGGGAGTGCCCCAGCTTCTGGGTGAGCTCGGCGGTGGCCTTGTTGAGCTCGATGCGCCGCTCCTGGTAGACGCGCGGCACCCGGATGGCCCAGGTGCGGTCGCGGAAGTGCCGCTTGACCTCGCCCATCATGGTGATCATGGCGTATCCCCTGAACTCGTGCCCGAGCTCGGGGTCGTAGCCGTTGACGGCCTTCATCAAGCCGACGTACGCGGCCTGGCGCAGGTCCTCCATGGGTTCGCCTCGGTACCGGTAGCGGCGGGTGACCTCGGTCACCAGCCCTTCGTGCATCTCCACCAGGCGCTCGCGAATGCGGACGGCATGCATCTGCGGGATCTGCGGGTCGGCGAGCTCGGCCAGCAGTTCCTCGGCGGTGCGCTGCTCGAATGCGAGGTTCAGGACAGGCATGTTGCTGCTCCAAAGGTGCCAGCGGCCCTGCCCATGACAAAAAGCCCAGGCAGAGGCACGCTCAGGTGGTTCGCGTGAGACGAAGCCCTCTGCTGGACTTCGAGATCAAAAATGCCCGTAAATTTCGGGTATTCACCTGTTCTTGGTCACGAAAAGGTTACAACCGCCAGGGTTGCGGGCGAGGCGTGTGCCCCATCGGGCCGGCGGGCGGGGTTTGACACCGTCCGGCCGCTGTGATCATTTGGACGGGTGGGGGAGACGGGGACGGCGGTGGCCCGCCGGTCGCGCGAGCGCCCGCCGGGCGGCTCGCCGTGTTAGAGGCGCACGGCCAGGAGCGGCTCTGGACCCGCGGATTCAGCCTGTTCTTCGCGGCGCGCAGCACGTCCCTGCTGGGTGACCACATGCTGCCCGTCGTCATCTCGGCAGCGATGATCCACGGCGGGTACGGCCTCAGCGGGGTCGGCTACGCGCTGGCCGCCCACGTGGCGCCCTTCGCCGTCCTCATGGTCTTCGGCGGCGTCCTGTCGGACCGGTTCGGCGCACGACGCATGATGATCTTCTCCGACATCGTGCGCCTGGTCTTCCAGTCGCTGCTCGCCCTGCTCTTCGCCCTGGGCACGCCCGAGCTGTGGCAGGTGCTCGTGCTCCTGGCGCTGGTCGGCGCCGGTGGCGCCACCTTCCAGCCCGGGGTCGCCAGCATCACCCCGCAGATCGCCCGGGACGTGCAGCGGGCCAACGCCACGCTGCGCGTCTCCGAGTCGATCATGAGTGTGGTCGCGCCCTCCCTGGCGGGGGTGCTCCTGGCCGTCTCCGCGCCGTGGACGGTCTTCGCGATCGACGCGGCGACGTTCGCGGCCAGCGGCGCCTGCCTGTTCCTCCTCCGCCTCCCGGCGGCGGGCGGGGCGCGGGCGCAGGGCTCGACCTTCCGGCTGGACCTGGTGGTGGGGTGGCGGGAGTTCAGGTCGAGGACGTGGCTGTGGGGCGTGATCGTGATCTGGTTCGTCTGGCAGGTCACCTCGTCGGGCCCGACGCTGACCCTGGGCCACAGCACGATCATCACCCAGCACGGCGCCTCCGCGCTCGGCCTCATCATGTCCGCCCTGGGCGTGGGGAACCTGCTCGGCGGGCTCGCCGCGATGCGGATCACGCCGGGACACCCGCTCCGGGCCGGCGCCGTCGCCCTGACGTGCGGCACCCTCATGCCGCTCGGCGTGGCGCTCGGCTGGCCCCCCGCCGCGCTGGCCGTCTGCTACGCGATCGGCGGCATGGGCATGACCTTCTGGGTGGTCATGTTCCACACGAGCGTGCAGACCCACGTCCCCCAGGAGTTCCTCGGCCGGGTGCACGCCTACGACGCCGCCGGCTCGCTCGTCATGAAACCCGTCGGCCAGGCGCTGGCGGGCCCCCTCGCCGTGGTGCTGGGCACGGTGCCGCTGCTGTTCGCGGCCTCGGGCATGGTCCTGGTCGTCGCCGGGCTGCTGCTCGCCGTCCCGGCCATCCGCGATCTCGCGCGCGCCGAACGGTGAAACCTGCACCGTTCCGGACGCTGCGGGACCTCGCCTTCGGCACCGGCCCTCGGCAGGCGGGCACCCGGCGCGGCGCGGCCGGAAGGCGCAAAGCGTCACTTCGGGCCGCAGATGCCCAGGGCCTTGCCGATCAGCGACGGGTCCTCGGCGGTGTCGAGCAGGGCCATCGCGTAGTCGGCGCGTGACAGCTGCATGGCCCCGCCCGTCGCGTTGGCCTCGAAGTCGATGTGCACCCGCCCCGTCCCCGGCTTGCCGGTCAGCATCGTGCCGCGGGCGATGCTCCAGTCGAGACCGCTGACCTGCAGCATGCCCTCGGCCCTGGCCAGGTCGGCGTAGGCCGCGCGGAAGAACAGCCAGGCCAGGGTGACCGGCAGGCGCGGGCGGGTGGCGGGGACCGAGCGGCTGCTCGTCATCACCAGCCGCCGCACGCCGCTCTCGCGCATCGCGTCGATGAGGGTGCGGGCGATCCGGCTGCCGCCGACCGCGGCGATGACGGCGTCCTGGCCGCGCACCGCCGCGCGGACGGCGGCCGGGTCGCAGGCGTCGCCCTGGTGCTATTGCAGTCTGCACTATAGCGGGATGCTTCGGCGCACTGTTCTCGGCTATAGTGCGAATTGCACTATGGGAGGGAGAATCATGGCGCGGCGTCCAGACCTGGTCGGCCTGACCGTGCTGGCCATGCTGTCGGTACGTGCCAGCCACCCGTACGAGCTGCACCGCTTCATCGTCGACACGCACAAGGACTACGTGACGGGGCTGCCCAGAAGCCTCTACCACGCGGTGGAGAGGCTGGCGGGCGAGGAGCTGATCGTGCCGGTCGAGACCAGCAGGGAGGGCCGCCGCCCGGAGCGCACGGTCTACGAGATCACCGACGAGGGCCGCCGGGAGCTGGCGACCAGGCTCCGCGCGCTGCTGGAGAACCCCGGGGCCGAGCGCCGCACGTTCACCGCCGCCGTCTCGCTGATGGGCGTCCTGCCGGTGCCTGACGTGCTGCGGGCGCTGCGCAGCAGGGCGGCGTCCATCGAAGGATCACTGGTTTCGATGAACGCCCACCTGAAGGCGCTGAAGGACAGCGGCCTGCCCGACGTCCTGATGATCGAGCTCGACTACGAGCGGGCCCTGAGCGAGAGCGAGCTGGCCTGGCTCGGGAAACTCGTCGCCCGGCTGGAGTCGGGCGAGCTCGACTGGCCGAGCACCGTCAGACGGGAGCTCCTGGACGAGGTGCTCGGCGAGCCGTGACGTGAAAGCGGCCGCCAGGGTGCGCCAACACCCTGGCAGCCGGACATCCGAGAACAAGGCGCCTGCCCTGCCTGGAGTCGCACACCTCAGGATAGGCGCCCCGACCACGAGGAGTTGCGCCATGTCCGAGATCGCCGAGCTGCTGGCCGGCCTCGCCGAGGCCTGGAACCGCGGCGACGCCACCGCCTACGCCGCCGTCTTCACCGAGGACGCCGACTACATCACCTTCGACGGCACCCACACCCGGGGACGGGAGGCCATCGAGTCCACGCACCGGTGGCTCTTCGAGGGCCCGCTGAAGGGCTCCACCATGTCCACCGGCGGCGGCCACACGGTCAAACCGCTGGCCGACGGCGCGGTCCTGGTCATCGCCGCCGGCGGCACCACGGCGGACGGCCGGCACCGCGCCTCCACCGTCTCCCTCACCGCCGTCCGCACACCCGGGGGCTGGCGCTTCGCCTCCTTCCAGAACACCCGGGTGGCGTCATGAGGAAGCTGATCACCGAGGTGGCCGGGATCGTCGAGGCGCCCGCCTCCCGGGTGTGGGACGCCCTGGCCGAGGAACTGCTGCCCGGCGGCCGCCGCTCCGGCCGCTTCACCGTCGAGGACGCCCCCGGGCACACCTCCACCGTGGAGGTGGCCGGTCACACCATCTCCATCCAGGGCGGATGGTGGTACCGCGGAGAGTGGAGCGTCGAGCCGCACCCCCAGGGAGCGCTGCTCGTGCACCGGGTGTTCAACGTGGCGCAGTGGATGCGGTGGGCGGTGCCGCTGGCCAACCGGCTGTTCGTGGGGTTCGCGGAGACCACGCGGAAGGGGTTCACGGAACTGCTCGCCGACGTGGGCCGCCGCGCGCGGGCCGCGACCCGCCCGGCCTGAGGCCGCGACCCAGCGAACGGAGGTCACCGGTGCTGATCGCCTGCCCGCGCGATGGCCTCGGCCACCTCCTCCGCCGCGACGAAGCACCGATGGAGTGAGCCGCCGCTGTCTCCCGCGTCCCCGATCACGTGCACCCCGAGGCGGGGCCGCCGGTCCTCGCAGGCCGCGAGCAGGCCGTCGAACTGCCCGGCGGACTGGCCGGCGGACCGGCCGGTACGCGGGACGACGCCGTGGGAGACCAGCAGCGGGCCCGACACGGGCAGCCATTCCGAGCGGCCTCCGGAGCGTACGAGCAGGCGATCGGGCTCGATGGCCGAGACCGTGGACTCCAGCAGGACGCGGACCTTCGGGTTCTCCGTGAGCCGCGGCACCATGAGGATCTTCGCGCGGCGGCCGACGTCCGGGGCGAGGCTCGGCTGCGAGCCGATGAGCAGCACCTCCGCCCCTCCGGCGGCCAGGTGGTCGGCCACGGCGACGCCCTCGCGGTCGGCGCCCCACACGACGCAGGAGCGCGGGACGTCCTGGCCGAGGGCGAGCCAGTCGCGCACGTCGAGGACGTGCGGCAGGCGCACGCCGGGGACGTCGGGCAGGTGGCCGGTGCCGCCGGTGGCCAGCACGATGGCGTCCGCCTCGTGCCGCGCCGGCTCCTCGCGGGTGGCCGGGGTGCCGGTGCGCACCGCCACCCCGAGCCGGTCCAGCTCGGCGGCCCACCACCGCAGCAGGCGGTGATGTTCCGGGTACGCGCGCAGCCGCCCGGCGAGCGCGACCCGCCCGCCGACGTGCTCCTCGCGCTCCAGCACCTGAACGCGCCGCCCCTGCTCGGCCAGCAGCCGCGCCGCTTCGAGACCGGCCGGGCCCGCCCCGATCACCAGCACCGCGCCCGGCCTCCCGGGTGCGGCGGGAGCACCCGGCCTCACGGGCGCGACCGGCACCGTGCCCGGCGTCGCGGGTGCGGCCGGTGGGCTCAGGTGCTCGCGGCCCGCCCGCGGGTTGACCGTGCACGGGATCGGCTCCCCGGTGCCGAGCCGGTCGATGCAGTGGTTGCAGGCGATGCACGGCCGGTAGGGCCCGCCGGTGAGGGCGTGGCGGGGGAAGTCGGCGTCGGCGTGGAGGGTGCGGGCCAGGGAGACGAAGTCGGCCTGCCCGCCCGCCACGACGGCCTCGGCGCTCTCGGGCGTGTTGATCCGGCCGGCGACGCCCACCGGCAGCCCGAGTGCCCGGTAACGCGCGGCGTACGGGGCGAGCAGGCCGGGCTCCCACTCGGCGGGCTGGATGCTCCACTGCCCCGCCTCGTACGAGCCGGCCGAGACGTCGAGGAAGTCCAGCAGGTCCAGGCGGGCGCACGAGATCAGCTCGAACGTGCGCCGCGCGGTCAGCCCGCCCTCGAACCCCTCGTGCGCGGACAGCCGCAGGCCGACGGCCACGTCGGGACCGGCCTGCTCGCGGACCGCCTCGACGACCAGGCCGAGGAAGCGGAGCGGGTCGGCGAACTCGTCCGTACGCAGGTTGAACACGGGGGAGAGGAACTGGTGCACGAGGTACCCGTGCGCCCCGTGGATCGAGATCACGTCCACACCCGCCTCGCGGCAGCGGCGTGCGCCGTGCCCGTAGGCGTCGGCCAGCTCGTACACCTCCGCGGTCGACGCCTCCCGCGGCACCTCGCCACCGGCAGGCAGGCACGGGACGGGGGAGGGGGCGACCGGCCGGCAGCCGCTGACCGCGCTCTGGGCGGTGCGGCCGCCGTGGTTGAGCTCGACGCCGAGCAGGGCGCCGCCGTCGTGCACGGCCGCCGCCAGCCGGGCGAGCCCGGGGACGCGCGCGTCCGTGTCCACGCCGAGCTGCCGCAGCCGTCCCTTGCCGTCCGCGCGGACGTAGGCGGCCTCGGCGAACACCAGCGCCGCGCCGCCCACGGCCCGCCGGGCCAGGTACGCGGTGTAGCGGTCGGTGACGGTCCCGTCGGGCTCGCAGTAGTTGCGCTCCATGGGGGCCGCGACGAACCGGTTGCGCAGCCGTACGGGGCCCAGGGCCAGGGGACGGCCGACGGCCGGCCCGCCCTCACGCAGCAGTGACAACCGTGCTCCGTCCTAGAGTACGGACTAGATAGTCCACAAGGCTCCACGGGCGGCGTCGTGAAGTCAAGGGTCATGTCTAGCCAGCTAACTCACTAGTACGTACATTAAGAAAACCGCGGCACCTGCTTGAAAGGACGATGTGATGGACTCATTCCTGGTCGGGCTGATCGGCTCGGGCATCGGGCCCTCCTGGAGCCCGCCGTTGCACGAGCAGGAGGCCGTGCACCACGGACTGCACTACGTCTACCGGCTGCTGGACACCGACCGGGTGGGCGGCGAGGTGGGCGAGCTGGTCCGCACGGCGCGCAGGTTCGGCTACGACGGGCTCAACATCACCCACCCCTGCAAGCAGGCCGTCATCCCGCACCTGGACGAACTGTCACCGGACGCCCGCATGCTCGGCGCGGTCAACACCGTGGTGTTCGACGGCGAGCGGGCCATCGGCCACAACACGGACTGGACGGGCTTCGCCGAGTCGTTCGCGCGGGGCCTGCCGGACGTGCCCACCCGCAGGATCGTGCAGCTCGGCGCCGGAGGCGCGGGAGCCGCGGTCGCGCACGCGCTGCTCACGATGGGCGCCGACCGGATCACCCTGGTCGACGCCGACCCGGCGCGGGCCGCCGCGCTCGCCGGCGAGCTGGCCGCCCGCTTCGGCGCGGGACGGGCCCGCCCCGCGAGCGCGGCCGAGCTGCCCGAGCTGCTGGCCGGGGCCGAGGGGCTGGTGCACGCGACCCCGACCGGCATGGCCCACCATCCGGGCCTGCCGCTGCCCGCCGAGCTGCTCCACCCCGGCCTGTGGGTGGCCGACATCGTCTACCGGCCGCTGGAGACCGAGCTGCTCAAGCAGGCGCGGGCGATCGGCTGCCGGACGCTGGACGGCGGCGGCATGGTCGTCTTCCAGGCCGTGCACGCGTTCAGGCTGTTCACCGGCCGCGAGCCGGACGCCGAGCGGATGTTCGCCCACCTGACCGATCTCATCGCCGTCTGAAGGAGGAACCGTGCGCAAGTCCATCGCCACCGTGTCGGTGAGCGGCACTCTCACGGAGAAGCTGGAGGCGATCGCCGCCGCCGGGTTCGACGGGGTGGAGATCTTCGAGAACGACCTGCTGGCCTGCCCGCTGTCGCCCGAGGAGGTCCGGGCCAGGGCCGCCGACCTCGGCCTCGGCATCGACCTCTACCAGCCCTTCCGCGACTTCGAGGCGGTGCCGGCCGACGTGCTGGCGGGCAACCTGCGCCGGGCCGAGCGCAAGTTCCGGGTGATGGAGCGGCTCGGCGCGGGCCTGCTGCTGGTCTGCTCGAACGTCTCGCCGGGCGCGATCGGCGACGACGAGCTGGCCGCCGAGCAGCTCCGGCTGCTGGCCGAGCGGGCCGCCGAGCACGGCGTCCGCATCGCCTACGAGGCGCTGGCCTGGGGCCGGCACGTCAACGAGTACCTGCACGCCTGGCGCATCGTGCGCATGGCCGACCACCCGAACCTGGGCACCTGCCTGGACAGCTTCCACATCCTGTCGCGCGGCTCCGACCCGATCGGCATCGAGGCCATCCCGGGCGAGAAGATCTTCTTCCTGCAGCTCGCCGACGCGCCGCTGCTGGCCATGGACGTGCTGCAGTGGAGCCGCCACTACCGCTGCTTCCCCGGGCAGGGCAACTTCGACCTGGCCGGGCTGACCGCCAGCGTGCTGCGCACGGGGTACGCGGGGCCGCTGTCGCTGGAGGTGTTCAACGACGTCTTCCGCCAGGCGTCCGCGGAGCGCACCGCGCTGGACGGCATGCGCTCGCTCATCGCGCTGGAGCAGAGCCTGGGCGGCGTGAGCCATCCGGCCGTGCCCGCCGGCTTCGCCTTCGCCGAGCTGGCCGACGCCGGCACCCTCGGCGGGCTGCTGACCGCGCTCGGCTTCACCCGGACGGGCGTGCACGCGAACAAGCCGGTCGAGCTGTGGTCGCAGGGACAGGCCAGGCTCCTGCTCAACGCCCGCGATCGGGTGACGGACCCGGCCCTGGTCGCGATCGGCCTGGACAGCCCCGACCCCGGCGGCGCCGTCAAGCACGCCGGCTCGCTGCTGTCCCCCGTCCTGCCCCGCGAGCGCGCCCCCGAGGACGCCCCGCTGGACGCGATCGCCGCCCCCGACGGCACCGAGATCTTCTTCTGCGACACCGCCTGGCTCGCCGACTTCGGCCCCGGCGCGCCCGCCGAAGGCAGCATCACCCACATCGACCACGTGGCGCTCACCCAGCCGCTGCACTACTTCGACGAGGCCGCCCTGTTCTACCGCAGCGTGCTCGGCCTGCGCCCGCAGGAGAGCCTGGAGCTGCCGGACCCGTACGGCCTGCTGCGCAGCAAGGCCATGTCGGCCCCCGACGGCGCGGTCCGCATGGTGGTGAACATCGCCCAGGTCGGCGCCGGCCAGCACCCCTGGCAGCACCTCGCGCTGGCCTGCGACGACGTCGTGGCGGTGGCCCGCAGGCTCCGGGCCGAGCACCCCGACCTGCTGCTGCCCATCCCGGACAACTACTACGACGACCTGGAGGCCCGCTACGAGGTCGATCCCGAGCTGCGCCACCTCGGCGTGCTCTACGACCGCGACGGGCACGGCGGCGAGTTCCTGCACCTCTACACGGTCACCGCGGGCCGGGTGTTCTTCGAGCTCGTCCAGCGGATCGGCGGGTACCAGGGTTACGGCGCCGGCAACGCCCCCATCCGGCTCGCCGTGCAGCACGCGGGTGCCTGATCCTGCGGCAACACCCTTGTAATGTACGAACCGGTGAGTTAGTTTTCCTGTCACCGCACTACCCCCCGACGTCACCGTGAGGAGCAAATTGTGACGGTGCAGGGCAAACCGCGTAAAGCGGCCGTTGCTGCCTGGATCGGCAGTGCCTTGGAGTATTACGACTTCTTCATCTACGGCACGGCCGCCGCGCTGGTGTTCAACAAGATTTTCTTCCCGTCCTCCTCGCCCGCCACGGGCACGCTGCTCGCGCTGGCCACGTTCGGCGTCGGCTACCTCGCCAGGCCCGTGGGCGCGTTCGTCCTCGGGCACATCGGTGACAGGTTCGGCCGCAAGCGGGTCCTGGTCACCACGCTGCTGATGATGGGCGGCTCCACGTTCCTGGTCGGCTGCCTGCCCACCTACGACCAGGTCGGCCTGCTGGCGCCGATCCTGCTCGTGGTGCTCCGCCTGATGCAGGGCTTCTCCGTCTCGGGCGAGCAGGCCGGCGCCAACTCCATGACGCTGGAGCACGCCCCCGAGGGCCGGCGCGCCTACTACACCAGCTTCACCCTCAACGGCACCCAGGCCGGCCAGATCATCGCCACCGCGATCTTCCTGCCGATCGCGGCCCTGCCCGAGGAGCAGCTGCTGAGCTGGGGCTGGCGGGTGCCGTTCTGGCTGAGCGTCTTCGTGGCCGTGGTCGGCGTCGTCATCCGCCGCACGCTGGAGGAGACCCCCGCGTTCGAGCAGGAGGTCGCCACCAACACCGTGGCGAAGATGCCGCTCGCCGTGCTCTTCCGCGAGCAGTGGCGGGACGTGCTGCGCGTCGTCGTCGCCGCGATCATCGCCTCGGTCAGCACGATCTTCACCGTGCACGCCCTGTCGTACGCGGTCAACACGATGGGCCTGGAGCGCAGCCCGATGTTGTGGGTCGGCGTGCTGGCCAACGTCGCCGCCGTGATCACGATCCCGCTGTGGGGCAAGCTGTCGGACCGGGTCGGCCGCAAGCCCGTCTTCATCGGCGGCTCGCTCGGCTGCGCGGTCCTCATGTTCGCCTACCTGTGGTCGATCTCCGCCGGCGACTACTTCCTCATCTTCCTGGCCGGCATCCTGATGTTCGGCGTCGTGCACAGCGCCACCAGCGCCGTGTGGCCCTCCTTCTACGGCGAGATGTTCACCACCCGGGTCCGCCTGTCCGGCATGGCGATCGGCACCCAGATCGGCTTCGCCATCGCCGGGTTCGCGCCCACCGTGGCCACCGCCGTGGCCGGCACCGGCCCCGAGAGCTGGCTCGGCGTCTCGGTCATCACCGCGGTGGTCTGCCTGATCAACGTGGCCGCCGTCGCGACCGCCAGGGAGACGTACCGGGTGCCGACCGACCAGCTCGGGCTCAAGCCGCTTCCCGGCGGGGTGCGGGTGTGAGCACGTACCCCCGTTACACCGTCTACGCCGTGCGCTACGCGCAGCGCGACGCCCGGCGCGGCGAGCACTTCCACGGCTACGAGCCCGGCGGGGAGAGCTCCCACCCCACCTCCTACTACGTCTGGGCGGCCGTCTCCGGCGAGCACACGGTCGTCGTCGACACCGGCATCGCGCCGGAGCGGGCGGCCCGCGTCCAGGGCCTCGACTACCGCTGCTCACCCGTCGAGGCCCTGGCCGAGCTGGGCATCGCCGCCGAGTCGGTCGGCCACGTGGTGCTGACCCACCTGCACTACGACCACACCGGCACCGCCCGCGACTTCCCCCGCGCCCGCTACGTGGTGCAGCGGGCCGAGCTGGACTACTGGACCGGCCCCTGGGCGGAGCGGATCTCCCGCGAGCGCTGGCTGCTCGACGACGGCGACCTCGCCCACCTGACCGCCGCCAGAAAAGACGGGCGGGCGCTCGTGCTGGACGGCGACGCGTCCCTGCTGCCCGGCCTGAGCGTGCACCTGGTCGGCGGGCACACGGCCGGCATGCAGGTGGTGCGCGTCGAGACGGCCCGCGGGCCCGTGGTGCTCGCCTCCGACGCCAGCCACTTCTACGAGAACATCGAGAGCGACCGCCCCTTCCCGATCCTGCACAGCATGACCGGCATGTACGGCGCCTTCGACCGCATCAAGGAGCTGGCCGGCGGCCCTGGGCTCGTGGTCGCCGGCCATGACCCGCTGGTGCTCGAACGTTTCCCGCTCCGCACCCCCGACGTCGCGGTGATCAGCCCGTGACCTCGATCTTGCCCGTGGGCCGCGGGCTGTAGGAGTCGTTGAAGAAGTACTCGCCCGGCTTCGTGAACGTGTACTGGAAGGACTCGCCCGGCTTCAGCCTGACGTCGAACAGGCCCTCGAAGAACTGGGTGGCGCCGTGCACGTGCACGTTGCCGGGCGGGTTGACGAAGGTGACCGTGGTGCCCACCGGCACCCGCAGGTGGGTGGGGGCCATGGCGTTGACCGCCGTGGACTCCACCGTGCCGACCTGCCCGTTGTCGTACACGCGGGCGAGCACGACCGTGTTGTTCACCGTGGCGCCGTCCACCGGCTGGCCGGAGACCGGGCGGCGGACCATCGGCGGGGGCGGGGTGGGCGCGGGGGACGCGGTGCCGCCGAGCTTGAAGGCCCACAGGTGGTCGCCGCGCGGCGCCGAGTTGCCGTACGGGATGCCGGTGCCGCCCGCGTAGACCGCGACGTACTGCTCGCCGTCGATCTCGTAGGCGATGGGGCTGCTGCTGACGCCGGCCCCCGTCTGCCAGCGCCACAGCTCGCGCCCGTCGCGCGCGTCCAGGCAGAGCAGGTTGCCGTCGGGCTGGCCGATGAACAGCAGGTCGGAGGCGGTGGTCAGGATCCCGTTGCCGTGGGCCAGCGAGTACGGCAGGTTCCGCTTCCACCGCACCCGGTTCGTCGAGGGATCCACGGCCACCACGCCGCCGGTCATGTACTCGCCGGGCGGGCGCAGCCCGTTCGACGACTCGGTCAGGGAGTGGGCGGCGGCCACGTAGCCGAAGCCCGTGTAGACCAGGCGGGTGCTGTGGCTGTAGGACTGGTGGTTCCAGTCGGCGCCGCCGCCGTGGCCGGGGATGGTGAGGATCGGCTCGTCCCAGTGCGGCGTGTAGAGCGAGCCGATCGTGTAGTTCGGCACGGCCCGGTGCGGCAGGCCGGGCACCTCGGTGCCCAGCGGCTGCGCCACCGGCCGCTGCTCGGTCCAGCCGCCCTGGCGCGGGAACGGCTGCGTCGGCCACGTCTTCTGCCGGGGCTCCTGCGGCACGGGCAGCTCGTCGATGCCCAGCGGGGCCGAGCCGTCGGCGCGGTCGAGGATGTAGTACATGCCGGTCTTGCTGCCGTACACGACCAGCTTGCGCAGCCGGCCGCGCACGCGGGCGTCCACCAGCACGGGCGCCATGACGTTGTCCATGTCCCAGATGTCGTGGTGGATGGACTGGAAGTGCCACCGGTAGGCGCCGGTCTTCAGGTCCATGGCCACGATCGAGTTGGCGAACAGGTTCTGGCCGCCGCGCTCGGAACCGTCCTGCGAGGACTTGCTGCCCCTGGCGTTGCCGAACGTCCAGTAGACCAGCCCCAGCTCCGCGTCGATCGCGCAGTGCATCCACGGCGTGGCCCCGCCGACCTGCCAGGAGTCGCCCTCCCACGTGCCGCCGCCGATCTCGCCGGGGGCGGCCGTGCCCCAGAAGTGCCACGCCAGGTCGCCCGTCGCGGCGTCGAAGGCGAGCGCGGCGCCGCGCGGGCCGTCGTTGGTGCCGCAGTAGAGCATGCCGTCGTGGTAGGTGACCGCGACCTTCTCCAGGTTGCCGTACCCGTTGTGCTGCCGCTCCCAGACCACCTGCCCAGTGCGCTGGTCCAGGGCGATCAGCCAGTTGTCGTTGGCGCAGGTGTAGACCCGGCCGCCGCCGACCCCGACGCCGCGGCGCGTGACCGCGCCGCGCGTCTGCTCGTACTTCCAGATCGTCGCCCCGGTACGGCCGTCCACCGCGACCACGTTGCCCAGGGCCGACTCGATGAACAGGACGCCGTCCACGGCCACGGCGGTGCTCTGGCTGTTGCCCGCCATCAGCCCGCCCTCGATGTGGTTCACCCACGCCGCCCGCAGCCGCCTGACGTTGCCGCGGTGCAGGCCGCGCAGCGCCGTGTAGTTCTGGTTCGCCAGGTTTCCACCCACCTTGGGGAAGTCGCGATCGGCACGCCGGGTGACCGCGGCGGCGGGGCTCTGACCTGCTCCGGCGAGCGCGACTGCCGCGACGGCGCCCGCGAGTAACTCTCTGCGACGGACCATGGACCATCCTTTCCGTTAAAGACCGAGATAGATGCGCCGGACCTGCGGGTCGTCGCTCAGCTCCGCCGAGGCGCCGCTGGCGGCGATCTCGCCGTTCTCCATGACCAGGCAGGTGGTGGTGACGTCGAAGGTGAGCTTGGCGTTCTGCTCGACGAGCAGGATGGCCAGGCCGCCCGCGTTCAGCTCCTTCAGCACGCCGGCGATGTCGTTCACCAGCTTCGGCGACAGCCCCATCGACGGCTCGTCCAGCAGCATGACCTTGGGCCGGCACATCATGGCGCGGCCGACGGCCAGCATCTGCTGCTGCCCGCCGGACAGCGCGCCGGCCAGCCGGCCGCGCATCTCGCCCAGCACCGGGAACAGCTCGAACACCTCGTCGATCGGCGTGCGCTTCCAGCTGCTGGTGTACGCGCCGAGCAGCAGGTTCTTCTCCACCGTGAGCCCGGGGAAGACGTGCCTGCCCTCGGGCACGTAGCCGATGCCGTGCCGGACCAGCGTGTGCGCGGGCGCGCGCAGCAGGTCGTGCTCGCCGAACCGGATCGTCCTGGCCTGCCGGGGCGCCAGCCCCATGATGGCCTTGAGGGTGGAGGACTTGCCGGCCCCGTTCGCGCCGATGATGCCCAGCGACTGGCCCGGCTCGACGGTGAAGGACACGTCGTGGGCGGCGCGGACGCCGCCGTAGTGCACCGACAGCCCCTCGACGGTCAGGGTGGTCATCGGGTCGCCTCCTCGACAGCGGCCTCGGCGGTCTCCTCGGTGGGTGCGGCCATCGAGTCGCCGAGGTAGGCGGCGACGACGTCCGGGTGCACCGCGACCTCGGCCGGCGGGCCGTCGGCGATCACCTTGCCGCTGGACAGCACGGTGATCCGGTCGCACAGGGACATGACCAGGCCCATGTTGTGCTCGATGATGATCACGGTGACGCCCGAGTCCCTGATCGAGCGGACGATGTCGGCGAGCTGGCGCACCTCTTCCCCGTTGAGCCCGGCGGCGGGCTCGTCGAGCAGCAGCAGGGCCGGGGACATGGCCATGGCGCGCGCCAGCTCGATGCGGCGCTGGATGCCGTAGGGCAGCGAGCGCGGCTCGGCGTCGGCGACCTCGGTGAGCCCGAAGCGTTCGAGCAGCTCCGCGGTCCGCCGGTGCAGCCTCCGCTCGTAGCCCAGCACCTTCCACGGCAGGATCGGATAGCGCCAGATCCAGGTGGTGCGGGTGCGGTCCAGCGCGAGCAGGAGGTTCTCGCGCACGCTGAGATCCTCGAACAGGCGCAGGTTCTGGAACGTGCGGGCCACGCCGAGCAGCGAGAGCCGGTACGGCGCCATCCCGGTCGCCTCCCGCCCGCCCAGGACCACCGATCCCTCGGTGGGGTCGTAGAAGCCGCTGATCACGTTGAACAGCGTCGTCTTGCCGGAGCCGTTCGGCCCGACGATGCCGCGGATCTGGCCGGTGGGCACGGTGAGCGACACCTTGTCCAGCGCCACCAGGCCCTTGAACCGCTTGGTCACCTCCCGGACCTCCAGCGCGACGTCCTCGGCGGAGGCGGGTACGGGGTCGTAGGGCCGGAAGGCGCCCAGCTGGGCCCGCGAGCCGCCGGTCCGCTTGCGCAGCAGCGCCCGGACCTGGCCGGGCAGGCCCGCCAGCCCCTTGGGCGCGAACACCACCACGAGCACCACCACGAGCCCGTAGCCGAGCTGGGCGTAGCCGGACGCGTCCAGCAGCGCCTCCCTGACCAGGGAGAGCCCGACGGCGCCGACGACGCAGCCCAGGATGCTGCTGCGCCCGCCGATGATCACCATGGCGAGCAGCAGGAACATGTTGGCGATGTTGAAGGACTCCGGGGCGACGAAGCGGATCAGCCCCGCGTACAGGACGCCGGCCAGGCCGCCGTACAGGCCGGACAGCACGAACGCGGTCATCCGCAGCAGCGGGATCTCCGCGCCCAGCGCCCCCGCCGCCAGGTCGTCGTCCCGCATCGCGCGCAGGCGGCGGCCCAGCGGCGAGCGGGTGACCAGCAGCGCGAACGCCAGCGCGATCGCGAAGACGATCAGCTCGACGTAGTAGAACAGGTAACCGCTGGACAGGTCGATGCCGAACATCGGCGGCACCGGGATGTCGCTGATGCCCTCGGCGCGCCCGGCGATGTGCGCGTTGGTCACCCAGTTCGTGAACGCCAGCGCCAGCCCGAGCGTGACGATGCCGAGGTAGTGCGACTGCATGCGCAGCGCCGGGATGCCGACCAGCACGCCGAACACCACGGCGGTGAGGACGGCCAGCACGGAGGCGGTCCAGAAGCCGAAGCCCGCCTCCGTGGTGAGGATGGCCACCGTGTACGCGCCGACGCCGAAGAAGGCGACCTGGGCCAGGTTGATCTGCCCGGCCACGCCCATGGTCAGGCCGAGCCCGATGGCCAGGATCGCGAAGATGATCGCGACGTCGGCGGCGTGGATGGCGTACCCGCCCAGGCCGTAGGGCAGCAGCCAGGCCGCGATCGCGGCGATGGCGATGAGCGCCAGTCGTTTCATGCGCGGTTCACCGTTGCCTCTCCGAAGATGCCGGTGGGGCGGATCATGACGATGACGGCGAAGACCAGGAACGTGACCAGCTCGGAGTACTCCTGGAAGTTGCCCGCGGCGAAGGAGTCGAGCAGGCCGAAGGCCAGGCCGCCGACGATCGCGCCGGGCATGCTGCCGAAGCCGCCGAGCATGGCCGCGGCGAAGCCCTTGATGCCCAGGGTGCCGCCCATGGTCGGGTTCACGTACAGCATGGGGCCGATGAGGCTGCCGGCCAGCGCGGCCAGGCCGGCGCCGATGGCGAAGGCCATGGCGTTGCTGCGGCCGACGTGGATGCCGACCGCGGTGGCGGCCTGGTGGTCCATGGCGACCGCCTGCATGGCCGCGCCCCGCTTCGTGCGCTGCAGGAACAGCGCCAGCAGCCCGGTCGCGGCGGCGGCCACGGCGATCACCAGCAGGCTGTAGGTGGGGATGCGGATCCCGGCCACGTCGATCGGCCCCGTCGCGACCGGGGACGGCACGGCGTGCCCGGTCGCGCCCCAGACCAGGACCGCGCCCGCCTCCAGCACCGCGCCGAAGCCGATGGTGCCGATCAGCATCAGCGTGAAGTCCTTGTTCTCCAGCGGGCGCAGGAACCGCTCGATGACCAGGCCGATCAGCGCGGTGACCGCGATCGCGACCACGACGGCCACCGCGAAGGGCAGCTTGCTGGCCATGTAGAAGGTGGACGCGGCGTACGCGCCGATCATCACGACGCTGCCGTGGGCGAAGTTGACCAGGCCCATGGTGCGGTAGACGATCGAGAAACCCATCGCCACCAGCGCGTACACCGCTCCGAACGTGACCCCGCCGATCAGGGTCTGAAGGAAGACCTGCACGTCAGCTCGCGGCCTCGGGCACGACCTTGCCGTCCTTGACCAGGCCGATCTTGGTCTCGTGGATGCCGACGCCGTTGGCGTCGTAGGTGTAGGTGCCGAGCAGGCCGGCGCGCTTGACCCCGCGGATGGCGTCGGCCAGCTTCTGGCCGCCCTCGCCCTTGGTCTGCTTGAGCGCCTCGATGAGGATCGACGCCCCGTCGTAGGCCTTGGCGACGTGCATGCGGGCCTCCTCGTTGTAGGCGGCCTTGTACTTGGCGGCGAACTCCTTGATCTCGGGGGTGGCCTCGTTGCTCAGGTAGGGGGAGCTGACGATGGTGCCCTCGGCGTTCTTCAGGCCGGCGGTGGTGGCGTACACGTCGGTGCCCACGGGGGCGCCGCCGGCGAAGACGGCCTTGATGCCGAGCTCGCGCGCCTGCTTGGCGATCAGCCCGGACTGGACCTCCTCGGCGCCGATGAACAGCACCTCCGGGTCCTGCTCGCGGATCTTGGCGAGGTTGGAGTTGAAGTCCTTCTGGTCGGGGGTGACGATCTCGTCGGCGGACGGGGTGACGTTCCTGGTCTTGAGGGAGTTGAGGAACGCGTCGTGCTCGCCGGACCCGTACGCGCCGTTGTTGCTGATCAGCGCGATCTTCTTCATGCCCTTGTCGTCGACGAGGTACTTGGCGAGCGTCTCGTCGAAGGTGACGCTGGTCGGCGCGTTCAGGAAGAGGAACGGGCTCTTCAGCTCGGCGAGCTTGGGCGACTGGCCGGAGGTGATGTTCGGGATCTTGGCGTCCTTCAGGATGGGCGCCATGGCGAGGGTGACCGCGCTCTCGGCGGTGCCCAGCATCGCGATGTAGCCTTCGGCGGCGATCTTCCTGGCCACGTTGGTGCCGACGGTCGGGTCGCCCTGGCTGTCGAAGAGGTCGAGCTGGATCTGCCGGCCGTTGACGCCGCCGGCCTTGTTGGCCTCCTCGATGGCGAGCTTGACGCCCTTGTGCTCCCACTGGCCGAGCGAGCTGAGCTGGCCGCTCTGCGCGTTGACGTTCGCGATCTTGATGGGGCCGGTGGCGGTGGCGCCGGACTCGGCCTGCTGGCCGGGAGGGGCGCAGGCGGTGAGCGCTATCAGGGCGGCGGCCGCGATGGAGAATCTCGTGAAGTGCACGGGTTCACCTCTAGGGGGGTGGGTGAGGTTAATTCACGGACTAGTACGTTCGTTATAAGCGACGGGACAGGCTGAGGGAATCTCGAACGTGCAACGGTTTCCGCCCGGGATCAGTCGGTGAACAGACCCTGGTAGATGTCCTTGATGTTCCAGTGACCGGGGGTCGGCACCGGCTCGTTGACCATCGGCACGTCGATCACGGCGGGGCGCCGGTTCGCGACGGCCTCGCGCAGCGCCGTGCCGAGCTCCGCGGGCGCGGCGACGGTGTGGCCGTCGGCGCCGCACGCCCTGGCGAGCGCGGCGAAGTCAGGGCTGTAGGGCCGCCCCGCGGGGTCGGTGAAGTCGCAGCCGTGGCTGCGGCCGAAGTGCGCCGACTGCAGGTCGGAGATCGTGCCGTGGGCGCGGTTGTTCATCACCACGAAGATCACCGCGGCGCCCTGCTCGACCGCGAGCGGCACGGCGGGCAGCTGCGCGCTCATCCCGCCGTCGCCGATCAGCGCCACCACGGTCCTGCCGGGCTGCGCGAGCTGCACGCCGACGGCGGCGGCCGGCCCGAACCCCATGGTGGAGGCCCCGCCCGGGGTGACGAAGCGGCCCCCGGCGGGGAGCTCGTAGCACTGGGCGACGCCGTTCTTGTTCCAGCCCACGTCGGTCACCAGGATCGTGTCAGGCGGCAGCGCGTCGCGCAGGTCCTTCAGTATGCGCTCGGGACGCAGCGGGAAGTCCTCGCTCCGGCCGCGCTCCCGGCTGGCCGCGAACAGCTCCGTCCGCGCCTCCAGGATCTGCTTGCGCAGCTCGGTCCTGTCGCGGGCGGGGTGGGCCGCGGCCGCGTCGGCGATCGCCTCGACCGCGAGCCGCACGTCGGCGACGGCGCCGATCTCCGCCGGGTAGTTGCGGCCGAGCTCGGCCGGGTCGATGTCGATCTGGATCAGCGTGCCGCCGGAGAAGTCCCAGGTGAAGCGGGGGTCCCAGGAGCTGGCGTCGGTCTCGGCGAACCGGGTGGCCAGCGCCAGCACCACGTCCGCCTCGCGGGCGCAGGCGTTGGTGAGCTCCAGCCCCCAAAAGCCCGGCATCCCGATGACCAGCGGGTGCGCGTCGGGAACGGTGCCCTTGGCCATCAGCGAGTGCGCGATCGGGATGTCGAGGTGCTCGGCCAGGCGGATCAGCGGCCCGGCGTCCTCGCGCAGGCCGCCGCCCACGTAGATCAGCGGGCGCTCGGCGCCGGCCAGCCGGGCGGCGATCAGCTCGGCGGTGGACCGCGGCAGCCCCGGCGGGGCCGCGTGGCTGACCGGCGGGAACGGCGCTGCCGGCCGCGAGAAGACGTCCATCGGCACGTTGACCAGCACAGCGCCGGGACGGCCCGAGGTCGCGGTCCAGAACGCGCGCTCGACGAAGCGGCCCAGATCCTGGGCCCGGTGCACGTTCCAGGCCCGCTTGACGAACGGCCGGAACACGCTCGCCTGGTCGGCGTCGGCGTGCAGGTTGATCTCCTGGTGCGGGTGCCGCCCGTGGTAGTAGGACGGGATGTCGCCGGAGATCACCACCAGCGGCACCGAGTCCAGCGCGGCCGTCATGACGCCGGTCGCGGCGTTGGTCAGGCCGGGGCCCACGTGCACGAGCAGCACGCCCGGCTTGCCGGAGGCGCGGGCGTAGCCGTCGGCGGCGTGCGCGGCGGCCTGCTCGTGACGGGCGATGACGAAGCGGATGCGGCTGTCGGCCAGCGCGTCCAGGACGGCGATGTTGGTGTGGCCGCAGGTGCCGAAGACGTACTCGACGCCGAGCTGCTCGAGCTGCTCGACAAGGGCGTGGGCGGCTGTCCTGGTCACTCGTCTCCCCAGATGGTCAGGCCCTTGAGCATGAGGGTCTTGGTCACGGTGAAGTCCTCGATCATCCAGCGCGGCGACTCGCGGCCGATGCCGGAGTCCTTCACGCCGCCGAACGGCACGTGGTCGAGGCGGAAGTTGGACGAGCCGTTCACGATCAGGCCGCCGACCTCCAGCTCGCGCCAGGCGGTGACGATGCGGCGCACGTCGTGGGTGAACAGCCCGGCCTGCAGGCCGTACGAGCTGCGGTTGCACTCCTCCAGCACCTCGTCGAAGCCGTCGTAGGGCAGCACGGCCACCAGCGCGCCGAACACCTCCTCGCGCACGACCCTGGCCTCGGCCGGCGGCGCGACGACCACGGTCGGCGCCATCACCGCGCCCTGCCGGGTGCCGCCCGCCGTCACCCGGGCGCCCTGGCCGGCGGCCTCGGCCGTCCAGCGGACCACCCGCTCGGCCGCGTCGTCGTCCACCATGGAGCCCACGTCCGTCGCCGGATCCAGGGGGTCGCCCACGACCAGGCCCTTCACCTGCGCGGTCAGCTCCTGCGCGAACTCCTCGAAGAGGCTGCGGTGCACGTAGACCCGCTGGACGGAGATGCAGCTCTGCCCGGAGTTGCTGTAGCCGGTGCGGGCGCACGCCAGTGCCGCCTGCGCGATGTCGGCGTCCTCGCAGACGATGGTCGCGGCGTTGCCGCCGAGCTCCAGCATGACCCGCTTCGGCCCGGCGGCGTGGGCGACGGCGCGTCCGGCCGGGACGCCGCCGGTGAAGCTGACGACGGCGATCTCCGGCGCGGCGCACAGCCGCGCGCCCACGTCGCCGCCCCCGTGCAGGACCTGCACCGCCTCCACCGGCATCCCGGCCTCCAGCAGCAGCTCCACCAGCGCGGTGGAGACCGCGGGCGCCTGCGGCGGCGGCTTGACGATCGTGGTGTTGCCGGCCGCGAAGGAGGCGGCGAGCTTGTGGGCGAGCAGGTTCGCCGGGGCGTTGAACGGCGTGATCGCCAGCACCGGACCGGCCGGGGCCCGCTGCGTGATCGCGGTGTTGCCGACCCCGCGGCCCCAGCCCGCCACCGGCAGCACCTCGCCGCCGATCATCCGCGCCTCGGCGGCGGCGACGGCCAGGGTGTCGGCGACCCGTAACACCTCACCGCGCCCGTCCTTGAGCGGCTTGCCCAGCTCCAGCGCCAGCAGCCGGGCCAGCCGCTCGCCCTGCGCGGTCACCGCGGCGGCGGCCCGCTCCAGGACGTCGGCCCTGGTGGCCGGCGCCAGGCGGGCGATCCGCCTGGCGGACCGCCGGGCGTAGGCCAGCGCGGCGGTGACGTCCTCGTCCTGGGCGGTGCGGGCCCGGCTGACGGGCTCGCGCAGGTAGGGGCCGATGCGGTCGGCATGCGGGCCTCCGGTCAGCCACTGCCCGGCGACCAGGCATCCGGCTTCGTGGATGGTGTTCATGATGACTCCCACTGGATCCGCTCAGCGGTTCTGATAATCCGCAGTGTGGATTGCCTCACGGTATGAGCCCGGCGAAGGTTATGGCAAGAGTGCCAGCCAATCCGCTTGGTGGAGCGTATGGACCGCTTAGCGGACTCGGTGTTAGCGTACGGCCATGCCTTCGAACATTCCCGCGGCGTCGGGGGAGGGCGGGGGCGTACGCAGCGTCCAGCGCGCGTTCGGCATCCTCTCGCTGCTCACCGAGGACCGTCGGACGCTGACGATCCGCGAGGTCGTCGACGAGACCGGCCTGGCCAAGACCACGGCGCTGCGCCTGCTGCAGACCCTGGAGCGCATGGGGCTGCTGTGGGCCACGCCCACGGGGTTCACGGCCGGTCCGGCGCTGTGGCGCTGGGCGCACCTGGCCCGCTCGGCGTGGGAGCTGCCGCCGGAGACCGTCCAGCTCATGCGCGAGCTGGGGGCGCGGCACCGGGAGACCGTCAACCTCTACGTGCCGCGCGACGTGCGCCGCATCTGCATCGCCCAGCAGGAGAGCCCGCAGCCGCTGCGCCACGTGGTGCGCGTCGGTGACGAGCTGCCCCTGTGGGCCGGCGCCTCCTCGAAGGTCCTGCTGATCCAGGCGCCGGAGCGGCTGCTCGTCAGGGTGGCCCGCTCCTCCCCGTACGGCGAGGCCCACGTGGCGACGCTGCGGGCCTGGATCGGCCAGGCGGCGCGCGACGGTTACGCGGCCAGCCACGGCGAGCGCGAGCCCGGCCTGTCCGCCGTGGCCGTCCCCGTCAACGGCGGCACGCGGGCGAGCGCGGCGGCGCTGACGCTGAGCGGCCCCACCGTCCGGTTCACCGAGGACCGGGTCCGGAAGTTCGCCGCGGATCTGCGCGAGGCGGCCGAGCGGATGTCGGAGCGCGGGTTCGACCATCCTCTGACTTGACTCAATGGAGCGTGCATGCAGCAGTTGCCACTGGACGGCGTCAAGGTCGTGGACCTGACCAACGTGCTGGCCGGGCCGTACTGCAGTTACCAGCTGATGTTGTTCGGCGCGGAGGTGGTCAAGGTGGAGCTGCCCGGCACCGGGGATCTCGCCCGGCGGCTCGGCCCCGACCCCGAGCTCAACCGGGCCCGGATGGGCGCCTCCTTCCTGGCCCAGAACGCCGGCAAGAAGTCGGTCGAGCTCGACCTGAAGAGCCCGGAAGGGCGGGCCGCGTTCGAGTCGATGCTCGCCGGCGCCGACGTCCTGCTGGAGAACTTCAGGGCCGGGGTGCTGGCCAGGCTCGGCTACGGCTGGGACCGCCTGCGCGAGCTCAACCCCGGCCTCGTCTACTGCGCCATCTCCGGCTTCGGGCAGAGCGGCCCGATGAGCGGCGCGCCCGCCTACGACCAGATCATCCAGGGGCTGTCCGGCATGATGAGCGTCACCGGCACCCCCGACACCGCCCCGCTGCGGGTCGGCTTCCCCATCTGCGACACCGTCGGCGGGCTGATGGCCGCCCTGGCGATCGCCGCCGCGCTGGCCGGACGGCACCGCACCGGCCGCGGCTGCTTCCTGGACCTGTCCATGCTGGAGGCGTCGATCTCCGCGATGGGCTGGACCGTCTCCAACTACCTGGTCAGCGGGGTCGAGCCGGAGCCGATGGGGGACCAGAACGCCACCGCCGCCCCGTCCGGCACCTTCGAGACCGCCGACGGGCCGCTCAACATCGCCGCCAACCAGCAGGCCCAGTTCGAGACGCTGTGCCGGCTCGTCGGGCGGCCCGACCTGCCCGCCGACCCACGCTTCGCCGAGCGCGAGTCGCGCAAGGCCCACCGGCGGCAGCTCAACCAGGAGCTCAACCAGGCGCTGCGGGCCAAGACCGCGCTGGAGTGGGAGGAGATCCTCTCCGCCGGAGGCGTGCCCGCCGCCCGCATCCTCACCGTCCCGCAGGCGCTCGCCCTCGACCAGGTACGCCATCGCGGCTTCCTGACCGAGGTGCCGCTCCCGGGAGCGGGAGAGCGGCAGATCGCCGTGACAGGGAACGGCGTGCTGGTGGACGGCGTCGCGCTGCGCCCGCGCGGGCCCGCACCGCTGCTCGGGGAGCACAACACCAAGTTCGAGGCGGCGTCATGAGCGAGCGCGAGGCCGCGGCCGACTGGTGGGCCACGGCCGTCTCGAGGATCGAGCCCGACGTCATCGAGCTGCGCGGGCAGCCGGTCCAGGAGCTCATCGGGCGGATCGGCTTCGCCGAGATGATCTGGCTGATGCTCCGCGGCGAGCGCCCCGACCCGCGCCGGGCCGCGCTGCTGGAGGCGGCGCTGGTCTCCTCCGTCGATCACGGGCCGCACGCGCCGTCCATCGCCGTCGCCCGCATGGCCGTCACCTGCGGCGTCGGCCTCAACAACGCCGTGGCCACCGGGGTCAACCTGCTCGGCGACGTGCACGGGGGCGCGGGCGAGCAGTGCGTCAGGCTGCTGGAGGAGGTGGCCGGCGACGGGGACGCCCCGGCCGTGGTGGCCCGCTGGCGCGCCCGCGACAAGTACCTGCCCGGCTTCGGGCACCGCTTCCACACCCGCGATCCGCGCCGCGACCCGCTGCTCGCCCTCGTGGCGCGGGCGGCGGACGAGGGGGTGGTGGCGGGCGCGCACCTGCGGGCCGCGCTCGAGGTCGAGCGGCTGATCGCCCCGGTGCCCATGAACATCGACGGGGCGACCGCCGTGGTCTACGCCGAGCTGGGCTTCCCCGCGCCGCTCGCGCGAGGGCTGTTCGTGCTCAGCCGGTCCGTCGGCATCCTGGCCCACGCCTGGGAGGAGAGCGGGCAGGGCCGGCGCAACAAGGGCCCGATCCCGCCGTCCATCCTGCCGACCTGGCTGTGAGCGGAGCCCCGCCGGACGGCGGGGCTCCGCTCCCGGCGGACGGCGAGTGAAGGCAGGAGCTTGTCGCCGCCAAGATCCGCAGTTACGCTCAAGCCCCTGAGTGGACCGATTGATCCACCTAGTGGATCCGCTTGCGAGGTGCCCATGCGCAGCAAACTCTCCATCGCCGCCGCCACCGGAGCAGCCATCCTGTTGCTCACCGCCACCGCACCCGGCTCGGCCGCCTCCCCGGAACCGGCCAGGAACCTCGGCGATCCCGACTACGGCGTCTGCCGGGGCACCGACCCCCGCTGCTACCACGACTGGGGCAACTTCGACCCCGCCGAGGGCTACAAGCTGCTCGTCTACAGCCGCACCGCCGGCCCCCGCCACGCCCACCTCGGCACCCCGCTCGGCCCCGGGCTCAACCCGCCGCTCAACGACAACAACGTCGCCGTCAAGGCGGTGCTCAAGCTGGGCCAGGAGAACGGCTTCACGGTCGACTACACCGAGGACGTCACCCAGCTCTCCTCGGCGGGCCGGCTGCTGAACTACAACGCCGTGATGTTCCTCAGCACCACCCGCGACACCCTCGACGACGCCGCGCAGACCGCGCTGCGCCAGTACGTCCGCGCCGGCGGCGGCTTCATCGGCGTGCACAACGCCTTCGGCACCGAGTACAACTGGCCCTGGTACGAAGGACTGCTCGGCAACGCCAACTTCTACGACCACGGCGCCAACCAGCCCGGCACCGTCGTCACCGTCAACCGCCGCGACGCCTCCACCCAGGGCCTGCCCAGGACCTGGGCCTTCTCCGACGAGTGGTACAACCTCATCCCCGCGCCCACCCGCGTCCGCGTGCTGGCCGAGGTGGACGAGAGCACCCTGCCCCAGGGCGTGCGCGGCAGCCTCGGTCACCCCGGCCACGGCGAGCACCACCCGGTGAGCTGGTGCCAGTACTACGACGGCGGCAAGGCCTGGCTGACCACCCTCGGCCACGACGTCAGGGCCTGGACCGACGAGCCCGTGGAAGGCGACCAGTACTTCGTCCAGCACCTGCTGGGAGGCGTCAAGTCCGTGCTCGGCATGGCCCCCTTCTGCCGCTGACGGCCGCGCGGCCAGGCCGCTTACGGCTGGGCGGTCTGGCTGGTCTGGCCGGTGACGGCTGCGTGACCAGGCCGTTGACGGCCGTCCGGTCAATCGGCGTGCAGGGCGATCCTGAGGTCGGCGAGCGGGTCGGGCCTGGCCGGGCCCGGCGTCCGGACGCGGACGCAGATCAGCCGGCCGTTCCAGGCGGCAGGGACGCGGTAGCGGTCCGACACGGGCAGCCCGGCGTCGTGACCCAGCCGCAGGCCGGCGCCGCCGTGCTGGAGGGCGACGGGCAGGATGCCGTCGAAGGTCAGGGAGCCCACCACGGTGCCGCCGTGCAGGAGCTGGAAGGCGGAGCCGTCCGGCCCGGTGAGGTGGGCGACACCCAGGGCCTGGCGGCCGGGCGGGACCGGGCGGTCCGCCACCACCTCCAGGATCTCCCCGGCACGCGAGAAGGTGAAGACCAGCCGGCCCGCCGAGACGTGGAGCGCCAGGCCGCCGTGCAGGTCGCCCAGGGCGAGCAGCACCCCGTCCGGCGCGTCGCCGGCCTCCACCTCGGCCGTGATCCGGAAACCGCCGAAGAGCATGGGCAGGGACTCGTCGCAGATCGGCGAGGCTCCGGGCCGGTAGGTGCGGTCGTCGCCCGGCGGCCAGGCCGGCCCGATGAGAGCGCCGATGCGGTCCACCAGGTTGTCGTAGAGCGGCAGGACGTGGTTGCGCTCGGCCTCCCCGTCCCACAGCCGCCGCAGCTCCGCGACGACCTCCGGATGCTCGGCCGCCACGTCGGTGGCCTCGGAGAAGTCGGCGGACAGGTCGAACAGCGCCCAGTGGTCGTCGTCGAAGCCGCGGCTCCCGGTGAGGAGCTCCTGCTCGTCGAGGATGCCGGTGGAGACGTGATCGGTGGTGGTCTTCCAGCGCCCGTGGACGAGGGAGCGGGAGCCCAGCATCTCGAAGTACTGGGTCTCGCGCGGTGCGGGCGCCCCGGCGTCGTCGAAGGTGGCGCGGAAGCTGGCCCCGTCGATCCGCTGCTGCTGGATCCCGTCCACGACGTCCGGCGCGTCGATGCCGATCGTGTCCAGCAGCGTGGGGAACAGGTCGTTGACGTGCAGGACGGGGTCGCGGACCGCACCGCGCGCGCGGATCCCGGCGGGCCAGTGCACGATCAGCGGGGTACGCGTGCCGCCGAGCCACGTGTAGCGCTTCCACAGGCGGAACGGCGTGTTGCCGGCCCACGCCCAGCCCCACGCGTAGTGGTTGTAGGTGGCGGGGCCGCCCCAGTCGTCGTAGCGGGCGAGGTTGTCCTCCAGGGACTCGGGGATGGCTGAGGAGAAGCGGTGCTCGTTGACGCTGCCGTGCACGCCGCCCTCGGCGCTGGCCCCGTTGTCGGAGAACAGCACGACGATCGTGTCGTCGAGCCGGCCCGTCTCCTCCAGGTGGTCGAGCAGGCGGCCGATCTGGGCGTCGGCGTGGGTGAGGAAGCCGGCGAAGACCTCCTGCTGGCGGGCGTACAGGCGGCGCTCGCCGGCGGTGAGGCCGTCCCAGGCGCGCACCCAGCCGGGGCGCGGCGTGAGGGTGGTGCCGGGCGGGACGACGCCGGCGTCGAGCTGGCGCTGGAAGATCTCCTCCCGCCAGGCGTCCCAGCCGTGGTCGAAGTGGCCGCGGTAGGGCTCGGCCCACTCGGGTGTCACGTGGTGCGGCGAGTGCGTGGCGCCGAGGCCGACGTACAGGAAGAAGGGCTTGCCCGGAGCGGCGTGACGCTGGTCGTCCAGGTAGCGGATGGCGCGGTCGGTCAGGTCCTCGGTGAGGTGGTAGCCCTCCTCCGGGGTGGCGGGCGGGTCGACGTAGTGGTTGTCCTCGACGAGGTTGGGCGCGTAGTGGTTGGCGTCGCCCTGGAGGAAGCCGTAGAAGCGCTCGAAGCCGAGGCCGAGTGGCCAGTGGCTGAACGGGCCCGCCGCCGAGCGTTCGAAGCGCGGTGTGAGGTGCCACTTGCCCACGGCCAGGGTGGAGTAGCCGTGGTCGCGCAGGATCCGCGGCAGGGTGGCGGCCGAGCGCGGGATGCGGGCGGTGTACCCGTGGTGGTCGAGGGGGATGTCGGCGAGGAAGCCCATGCCGACGGCGTGGTGGTTGCGGCCGGTGAGGAACGACGCCCGCGACGGGGAGCACAGGGCGGTGACGTGGAAGCGGTTGTAACGCAGCCCGCCGGCGGCCAGCCGGTCGATGCCGGGCGTGGCGATGTCGGAGCCGAAACAGCCGAGCTGGGCGAAGCCGGTGTCGTCCAGGACGATGGCCAGGACGTTCGGAGCCGCGTCGGGCGGGCGAGCGGCGCTGCGGAAGATCGGTTCGGCGGTCATGGCGTCACTCCAGGAGATCAGCTCGCGGCCGGCGGCGCAACCACCCGGCGGGGCGTGCGGCGGGTCACCTGCCCACCGGGGGGACGGCCGCCGCGCCACCGCGCCCCGCCGCAGGAAAGGGGCGCGATATACGATTACCTGGCGAATCACCCGAGGAGGATCGTGAACCTGGTCGAGCAGGGCAGCGCCTTCGCCGCCTTCTGGCAGGAGCGGCACCTGTGCACGCTGTCCACCGCGCGCCCCGGCGGCCCGCCGCACGTGGTGCCGGTGGGCGCGACGCTGGATCTGGAGACCGGCATCGCCCGGGTGATCACGTCCGGGACCTCGGCGAAGGCCAGGCTCATCGCCGCGTCCGGCGGCGCCCTCGTCGCGCTCTGCCAGGTGGACGGCCGGCGCTGGTCCACGCTGGAGGGGCGGGCCGTCGTGCGCGCCTCGCCGGACGAGGTGGCCGACGCCGAGCGCCGCTACACGGCCCGGTACAAGCCGCCCCGCGCGAACCCCGCCCGCGTGGTCATCGAGATCCAGGTGACCCGCGTCCTGGGCAACGTGTGATCACCCGGTCACCTGGCAGGCCTGCCGCGCCCAGCCCCTCACCGGCCCTGACCTGCTGACCCTGCGCGCCGCCGTCCTGCCGGCCGGCCTCGCCACCGTGGCGGCCGCCACGGTGGCGAGGTGGTCACGGTGGCGAGGTTGTCACGGGCGCAGGCCCGGACGTTCCACGACGCCGCTCGCGATGACGCTGCCCCAGCCGAGGAGCTGGCCCTTCTCGACCGAGTGGTACGCGCGGGGCTGCTCGAAGTCCCGGACCGCGATCGTGCGGTATCCCAGGTACTCGTACGTCTCCGGATCCACGAAGATCTCGTCCCGCAGGTAGCCCTCGTGCACCCGGTACAGCGTCACCCCCGGCCGTCCGGCCAGGTCCGTGGCCCGGGCCTCGTACCGGACGCCGGGGATCCCGGCCAGGGCCCCGTACATGGCCGCCCGGAGCGCGCGCGGCAGCACGGCGTCCCGCATGCCCTGCACGATGTGCTGGAAGGCGTACGTGTGACGCTGCTCCTGCGTCAGCGGCGGCACCGTGGCGCGGCCGCCGCGCCGTGCCGCCTGGTGCCTGGCGTGCTCGGCGTCCACCTCCGCGTACGTGCGGGCGAGCAGGGCGGCCGGGTCGGTCGGCAGCGAGAGCAGGTACGGGTAGGTCACCTCGAACTCGGAGCCGTCCACCACCTTCAGCTCGCCGTCCTCCAGGTAGGCGAACTGCTTCTCGTCCGCGCGCCGCCACAGCTCGTGCGTCCTCGTCCGGTTCTTCGTCCCGTTCTTGGGCTGCCGGAGGAGGTTCCGGCTCTTGACGTACGCCCACTGGCCGGGCTCGGGCACGGGGTCCGGGGCGGCGGCGGCCAGCGCTGCCGCGTTGCCTGCCAGGTCCTCGGCGCTGGCCACCGGGCCCAGCCGCAGCGGGGTGGCCGGCGGGCGGGAGCCGGACGGCGGGTGCGCCTGGACGGGGCCGGAGCCCTCGCGGGCCGGGGTCGCGATCACGATCGCCGCGACCAGCACCGCCGCGACCGCCGCCGCGCCCAGCCCCAGCGCCCACGCGAAACGAGGGCGGTGCCGGGGCGTGCTCATGTGGGCGAGCAGGCGGGCCCGCGCCTGCGCGACGACCTGATCGTCCGCGCCGGGCAGCGCGTCATGGCGGTCCTTGAGCTGCCGCAGTTCATCCACGGTCGTCCACCTCCTGTGACGGCAGGCCGAGTGCCGAGCGGAGCCTGCGCCGGGCCCGGGTGACGCGGGAGCCGACCGTGCCGGTCGGGATGGCCAGGGCCCGCGCCACCTCCGTGTAGCTGAGCTCGGCGCAGGCGACGAGCAGCAGCGCGTCGCGGTCTCCCTCGGACAGCCCGGCCAGGCCCTTGGCCAGCGCCGGGTTGAGCTGTTGCGCGCTCACCCGGTCGGCCACCCGGTCGGCGTGGTTCTCCACGTCGCCGGGTCCGGCGGCCCGGCCGAGGGCGCGGTAGAGGCGGATCTCGGCGCGGCGGTGCCGGCCGATCAGGTTCGTCGCGATGCCGTAGAGCCAGGCCCGCGCGCTCGGATACGCCAGGTCGTAGTGGTCCCGCTGGTCGAACGCGGCCAGGAACGTCTCGGAGGCGACGTCGTCGGCGGCGCCCGCGCCCAGCCGGGCGGCCACGTACCGGTGGATCGCCGTGAAGTATCGGTCGAAGATCACCGAGAACCACTCGGGCTCGTGGCGGGACCGCTCGATGATCGACGCGTCGGTCGTCTCCTCCGCCGTGCGTACGGAGGGACAGGGATCAGGGGCATGCACCGGCAGCCTTTCCATGGGGGTCATCGGCACTGATTGCCCGACCCCCGCATCCTTCTTCACGCCGCTTCGCCCACCGGCCCCGGAAAGGCCGGAGCCCGCCCGCCGTCAGGCACGGCGGGCGGGCTCGGGGGAGACGGCCGCTACCAGGTGACGGGCAGCTCGTGCATGCCGTACACGGTGGAGTCGTCCTTGAACGAGAGCTCCTCGGCGGGCACCGCCAGCCGCAGCCCGGGCACGCGCCGGAACAGCGTGGTGAAGACGATCTCCAGCTCCACCCGGGCCAGGCTCTGCCCCAGGCACTGGTGCGGGCCGAAGCCGAAGGCGAGGTGGCTGCGGGCGTCACGGTCGATGTCGAACCGCTCGGGGTCCTCGAACGCCTCGGGGTCGCGGTCGCCGGCGTTGGCCAGCATGAGCACGCCGGACCCGGCGGGGATCACGGTGCCGCCGAGCTCGACGTCCTCCAGCGCCACCCGCGCCATCGCCAGCTCGGCGATGGTGAAGTACCGCAGCAGCTCCTCCACCGCGTTCCCGACCTTGCCGGGGTCGGCGCGCAGCGCGTCGAGCGACTCGGGGTGCTGCAGCAGCATGTACGTGCCCAGCGAGATCATGTTCGCCGTGGTCTCGTGCCCGGCGATCAGCAGCAGGAACGCCAGGCTGAGCAGTGCCAGGTGGTCGGCCTCGCCGTTCTCGCGCTGCTTGACGATCTGGCGCCCGAGCAGATCGTCGGTGGGCTCCTGCTCCTTGGCCGTGATCAGCTTGTCGAGGTAGACGACCAGCTCCAGCACGGCGTGCTGCCGCTCCTGCTCGGTGGCCGCGCGGTTGAGCAGCTGCGCCGAGTGGACCTGGAAAAAGTCGTGGTCGGCGTACGGCACGCCGAGCAGCTCGCAGATCACCAGCGACGGCACCGGCAGCGCCAGCGCCGTCACCAGGTCGGCGGGGCGCGGGCCGTCGAGCATGGCGTCGAGGTGCTCGTCCACGATCTGCTGGATGCGCGGCCGCAGCGCGGCCATGCGGCGGACGGTGAACTCGCCGATCACCATGCGGCGGGCCTGGGTGTGCTCGGGCGGGTCCATCTCCAGCAACATCTTCGGCAGCGGCGATTCTGCCATCTGCCCGTCGGCGCTGCTCAGCCGCGGCGCGTTGGGGTGGCGGCGGTCGGCGCTGAAACGCGGGTCGCTCAGGATCTTCCTGATGTCCTCGTAGCGCGTGGCCGCCCAGGCCTCCTGCCCCGTGGCCAGCGCGACCTTGGCGACGGGCTGCTCGCGCAGGAACCGCAGGTGCTGCTCCGGCGGGGCGAACGGGCAACTGCGGGCGGTCTGGAGCGTCGTGGTGGAGTCGGTGGTCAAGGCTCTCCCATCACCATGGTGTCCTACAGCACAACTTCCCTACACCTGTAGCCTAACCTTCAATTGTCCGGGAGACTACACTGACGTGCGTGACGACGAGCACCAGAGACCGCGGCGAGGATCACGCCGATCCGAGGGTGCGTCGCACCAAGGCGGCGCTGCGGGCCACCCTGATCGAGCTCGTCCAGCACCGGGACCTGTCGAGGATCAGCGTGGCCGACGTCGCCGAGCGGGCCGGGGTGAGCCGCTCCACGTTCTACGACCACTACCGCGACGTGCACGAGCTGGCCGCGGCCGCCTGCACGGCCATGATCGACGAGCTCATCGACGCCATCCCCGGCCATGACGGGACGGGCTCGGCCGAGGCGCGGCCCGACACGCTGCTGACCTTCTTCGCGCACCTCGCCGAGCACGCCGGCCTCTACCGCAGCGTGCTGGGCCCGCAGGGCAGCGCCCGCGTCATGGACCACCTCCGCCACCGCGCCACCGTGACCGTGTACGCCAACCGCACCGGCGCCGGCCTCCTCGACCGCGCCGCGGACACCCCGCACGACGTCCCGGCCGCCTTCACGGCGGGCGCCCTGCTCAGCGTCGCCACCGACTGGCTCCGGCGCGGCTGCCCCTGCCCGCCCGCCGAGATGGCCGCCCTGACCCGCCCGCTGCTCGTGGCCCTCTACCGCGAGGACACCGGCTTGTCCGCCTGACCTCGGCCTGCGGGGCGAACCGGTCCGCCGGCACGTCCTGGCCCACCGCCCTGCTGAACCGCGTGCGGGGAAGCCGGAAGGGCGGGCGGGCGCCCAGGCGCCCACCCGCCCCTCAACGAGACGTACGCGTCGCCGCTCGTCACAGCGTCAGTCGTACGCGCAGCCGGTCGTCACGCGTCGCCGCGGTAGACGGCGACCTCGGTCAGCGTCGGCGTGTACACCTCCGCCGGCTGCTGGCTCGTGAGAGCCACCCGGAGCTTGGCGGTCGTCACGGTGCCGAAGCCGGTCACCGACAGGTCATGCCCGATGCCGTCGCCGCCGCCGGCGAACGTCACCCACGCCCCGGTCCCGGCGTCCCACCGCTGCAGCTCGAACGTCCTCACCCGCGGGTTGGTGCCCGAGTCCGTGTACTCGTCCAGGTACACCTCGTCGAACGTGGTGTCCGCGCCGAAGTCGACGTCCAGCGTGATCGGGTACGCCGCGTCGTCCGCCGCCGCCCAGCGGGTCGCCGGGTCGCCGTCGGTCAGGTTCACCGCGCCGAGCGTGCCGTTCGCGCCCGGGTGGGTCGAGCTCGCCGTGGCCGGCTTGCCGAGGGCCAGGTTGACCCGCCCCTCGCCCTCCTCCTCGATGGGATCGGTGTCCACCGGGTTCCTGACCTTCTTGCCGGCCCGGCTCTCCGCCATGCCGATGTCCGGCGCCTTGCCGTGGTAGATGTGGGTGCCGAGGAAGTCCTCGGTGCCCAGGTGCGGGTTGTAGCGGCCGGCGTCGATCAGCGGCGAGTCCTCGCGCAGGGCGAAGTGCGCCGCCGACTTCCTGATCCGGTCCACGCCCGCGCCGGTGACGTACTGCGCCGGGTCGCCGGCGAACCGCGGGTCCACGCGCAGCCCCGCCTTGTCGGCCGGCTCCTGGCCCGAGTGGGTGCCGCCCGCCTCGAAGTAGTCGTTGTTGGAGAAGACCGCCTGCCGCAGCGCCCCGGTCCGGCGGTACCACGGCGTCGGCTCGGTCTTCGAGGTGTTGTAGAAGATGTTGTTCAGGAAGTAGACCCGGCTCAGGAACGTCTCGTCGTGCACGTAGTCGAGGTCCGCGCCGTCGTAGACGAACGTGTTGTTCACGAAGTACGTCGGCGAGTAGTTCGTCGACAACATGTTCTTCACCAGCACGCCGTTGTCGTTGACGCTCAGGTTGTAGCGGGCGACGGAGTTGGAGCTGTTGCCCATGTAGGCCATCCAGCCCGCCGCGTTGTCGTGCGAGTAGTTGAACTGGTAGGTGACGTTGAAGTTGGTGTACTCCAGGTCCCACGGGGTGCCGTCGTACTCGTTGTCAGGGCCGCCGTACACCTCGTTGTACTGCATGACCGAGTCGGCGCCGGCCCACAGGTAGAGCCCGCACGACACCGCGTCGTACCGCTCCAGGAAGCCGTTGACCTCGTTGTACTCGGCCGTCATGTGCCTGCTGTTGGCGAACTGGAACGCGCCCTGGCCGATGCTCTCGGCGTAGTTGTGGCCGATGTAGACGTCCCGGCTGTACAGGTCGCGGGTGCGCACCCAGAGCTGCTCCCAGCCCTCGTGGAACTTGCCGCTCTCGTCGTACTCGCCGGCGTCCCGGCCGTCGGCGGCGAACCAGTTGAACGCGAACTGCACGGCGTGCAGCTCGACGTTCACGAACGTGTTGTCCTCGATCCTGACGTCCTGGAAGTGGTGGCCGCCGGTGCCGTACTCCTTGTAGCTCTTGCTGCCGAAGACCTGGAAGTTGACGCCGCCGTAGTGGATCTTCTGCCAGGTGCTCGGGCCGTCGAGGTCGTGCACGTGCACGTCGGTGATGCGGAAGTGGTCCATGACGCTGTCCGCGCCGGGCTCCAGCAGGTCGGCGTTGATCGAGACCGCGATGCCGTCGCGGACGTACGAGCCCGTGGTGATGTCCGTGGCGAAGTCGTCGTCGTTGGACAGCTCGACGTTGTCGATCTCGAAGTACTGCTGGTTGCGCAGCACGATCGCGCCGGTCAGGCCCACCGTGTCGGGGTTCTTCGTGCCGTCCGCCTTGAACGGGCTCGGCACCTTGCCGTTCGTCGCGATGTACGGGCGGCGGGCGCGCGCGTCGCCGTACGCCGAGATCGTGATCGGCCGGCCCGCGCTGCCCGAGCCCTTCGGCCAGAGCTGCTCGTCGTGCCACTGCTCGCCGGCCTTGAGCAGGATGCGGTCGCCCGGCGCGAACGTGGTCGCGTTCGCCTTGGCCAGGGTGCGCCAGGCCGTCCTCGGAGAGGTGCCCGCCGCGTCGTCGCGGCCGTTCGTGGCGTCGATGTAGTAGTCCTTGCCGCCCGTCCTGTTCGGCGAGTTGCCCGGCAGGTCCTTCTTCACGACGGCGGGGGAGTGCGCTTCGGCCGTGGCGGCCGGCGCGAGCGATCCCGCGAGCAGCGCGGCGAGCAGGGCCGTCAGGCCCAGCCGCAGCGCCCGCGCGACGGGGGGTGCGGAACGTGTCAAAGTCGTGCATCCTCTGCGTTGATGGTCTCCACCGCCGCCGCGTCGACCTCGATGTGGCTGCTGTCCACGCGGCGCTGGAGGAACTGGGTGAACTTCTCCTCGATGAGCGACTGCCGGATCCGCCGCGCGTACCCGGCGAACGCGGCCTCCTCGTCGACGGTCTTGCCGTCGAGCTCGTAGTAGGTGATCTGTCCTGTGCCCGGCACCGGGGCGGAGATCTGGCCCCGGCCGAGCCCGCCGAGCACCGCCGCCAGGTCCCGGTCGTGGGCGGCCGGGCCGCCGCCCTGGTGGGTGGCGGTCGTGAGCGTGGCGCCCGGCTCGCGCTCGGCGACCTCCGCCAGCCCGTCCGCCTCGGCCACCCGCCGTTGCAGGCCCTCGGCGTAGGCGGCCGGCGCGCCGTCGGGGACCGGCACGACGAGCTTCGAGTACGTGTACGTGGTGGCGTTCGCGCTCCACGCCTCCCTGTCGGCGTCGAACGCCTGCCGCACCTCGGCGCCGGTGACGTCGAGCTGGGGTTCGAGGCGTTGCTTCAGCGCCGTGGTGATCTCGGTGAGGCGGTGCGAGTAGTACTCCTCGGGGGAGAACTCGGCCAGGCCGTAGACGACCTCGCCCCTGGCGATGGCGTCGGCGCGGCGGGCGTTCTCGGCGTCCAGGTCCGCGAGGAAGTCCTCATGGTCGGGGGAGCCGATCAGGCCGTGCTCCTGGGCGAGGAGGAGGGTGGCCTTGTCCCGGTGGATCTCGTCGAGGGCGCGCTGGGTGAGCCGCTGGAACGCGGTCCGGTCGCCGGCCTTCGCGGTCCAGTCGATCGCGCCCTGGAGGTGGTACCGGTTGCGTAACTCGTTCTGGACGGCGGGGGCGAGCCGGTGCAGGTGGAAGAGCAGCTCGTCGCGGGTGACGGGGTGGCCGTCGATGGCGGCGACCCGGTCGGGGTGCCGGCTGAGCACCACACCGGTGCCCACCAGGACGGCGGCCAGGGCGGTCACGACGCCGGCGATCAGGACGACGGCCCGCCGCACCGGCCTGCGCCCCGCTCCGTTCCGTCCCGCTCCGTTTCGCCGAGAGCCGTTCCGTCCCGTTCCGTTTCGCCGAGAGCCGTTCCGTCCCGTTCCGTTTCGCCGAGCGCCGTTGTGTCGAGCGCCGTTGTGTCGAGCGTCGCCGCGCCTGGCGTCGCTTCGCTCAACGCGCTTGCGCGCGGGGCTCTTCGGCGCGGTGCCCGCGGTGCCCTTCACGAGGCCGCCTCGATCGCCGCCACGCGGGCGATGACCGGCGTGTCCCGGGTCCCGGGCACCTCGACCCGCACGGCGTCCACCTCCACCGGCGCGAACGTCAGGATGCGCCGGTAACCCACCGCGTTCGCCTCGCCGAGCGCCGTCCACCGGCCGTCCCCGAGGCGCCCGCGCACGACGACGTGCTCGATGCGCTGCCCCTGCGTGATGTCCTCGCCGACGCAGACCGCCTCGATCCGGCGCGGCCGGTCGAACTCGAGCGTCGCCCGGGGCAGGGGGTCTGCCGCGTCCGGCCGCCACGGCCGCCGGGCCGCATCCGGCAGGGCGGGCGCCACCGCTCCCTCGCCGGCCTCGCCCGGCCAGGCGGCGGCGACGTCGCCGGCGAACCCCGACGACACCGTCACGACCGCCTTCACCCGCCGCGCCCGGAAGTCCGCGATCCGCCGCCCCAGCCCCTCCAGCACCGCCACGTCCGCCTCCCGCAGCCGCCCGTCACGGGCCGGCGGCACGTTGAGCAGGAAACACGAGTTGCCGCCGACGGAACGCAGGTAGATGGTGAACAGCTCCTCCACCGGCCGCACCGCCCCGTCCTCGGCGGGATGGTGGAACCAGCCGGGCCGGATCGAGGTGTTCACCTCGGCCGGATACCAGACCAGGTCGTCCTCGTGCCCGGCCAGCGCGGCCCGGCTGCCGAGGTCGCGCTCGTCGCTGCGGATCGCCTGCCGCGCGAAGGCGCCGTCGTCCGCCTGCTGCGACCGGTCCGCGATCCGCTCGGCGTCCTGCAGCGCCCGCGGCACCACGCTCCACTCGTCGGGCCGCGTGTCGCCGGCCTCGTTGCCGCACCACCGCACGTCGGGCCCGCACACGCTGATGACCGCGTCCGGCTGCAGCTCGCGGACCACCGCGTAGTACCGCTCCCAGTCGTAGGTCTGCCGCCTGCCGTTCGGGCCCTCGCCGTTCGCGCCGTCCAGCCAGACGGAGAACACCGGCCCGTACCTGGTGAGCAGCTCGGTGAGCTGCGCGACGTAGAAGTCGTCGTACGTGGCGCCGCCGCCGTACGACGCCTCGGTGCGGTCCCACGGCGACAGGTAGACGCCGAACTTCAGCCCGTGCCGCCGCGCCGCCTGCGCGACCTCCGCCACCACGTCACCCCGGCCGCCGCGCCACGGCGAGGCCGCCACCGTGTACGAGGTCACCTCGCTCGGCCACAGGCAGAACCCGTCGTGATGCTTGCAGGTGAGGATGACCCCGGTCATCCCGGCCGACTTCAGCGCCCGCACCCACTGGTCGGCGTCCAGCGCGGCCGGATCGAACAGGGCGGGGTCGTCGTGCCCCTCGCCCCACTCCCTGTCGGTCATCGTGTTCATGCCGAAGTGGATGAACCCGTAGAACTCCATCGCCTGCCACGCGAGCTGCCGCCCGCTCGGCCGGACCCTCGCCAGAGCCTTCCCGTTCATCGCCACCTCCGGTTGTAGGAGGCCAGCACGGCCAGCAGCCCGGCCAGGCCGGCGAGCATGAGCGCGAGGTTCCCCCACCCGACCGGGGTGCGGGCGGCCACGACGACGGCCACGCAGCCGGCCGCGACCAGCGTCCGGGCGGTGACGACCAGCGCACCGCGTGTCGAATCCTTCACTGTGCATCAGCCCTTCACGCCGCCGGACGCCATGCCTTCGATGAGCCGGCGCTGGATGAACGCGTAGAAGATGAGGACGGGAACGATGACGATGACCATGCCTGCGTACAGCCGCCCGTAGTCGGCCGCAGCCTTCTGCGCGGTCATCAGGTTGAGCAGGCCCACCTGCAGCGTCTTGCCCTCCCCGGGGAGCAGGGTGAGCGCGATGATGAAGTCGTTCCAGTAGGCCAGGAAGTTGAACAGGATCACGGTGGTCAGCGCGGGCCGCGCCATCGGCAGCATGACCCTGGTCATCACCTGGAAGCGGGACGCGCCGTCCAGCGCCGCCGCCTCCTCGTAGTCGGCGGGGATCGACCGGAAGTACGCGGCCAGCAGGTAGATCGTGAACGGGATCGACGTGGCCGCGTACACCAGCGACAGCACGCCGGGGTTGTCGATGAAGAACCCGCCGGGGAAGACGTCCACGAGCGCGCGGTCCCAGTCCACCAGCATGAGGAAGATCGGCACGACGATGTAGTTGACGTTGACGAACAGCCCCGCCAGCAGCGCGACCTCCACCAGGCCGCGCCCGCGGAACTCGTACCGGGCGATGACGTACGCCGCGGGCACGGACACCGCGATGACGAACACCAGCCCGAGCACGGTCACCAGCACCGAGGTGAAGAAGTACTGCCCCATGCGCGCGGTGACGAAGGCGTCCACGTAGTTCTGCAGGTGCAGGCCCTCGGGCAGCGTCCACGGGCTGCCGTAGAACTCGCCCTTCCGCTTCAGCGAGGCCAGCAGCACCCAGCCGACCGGCACCGCGATGGCCAGCGCGATCGCGGTGACGAGGACGTAGGTCAGCGCCCGGCCGGCGCGCAGTGTCTTGGTCATGGCAGTGCCTTCAGAACTGGAGTGGCTCGCGCCGCGTCGCGCGGCTGACCAGCAGCGACACGAGGAACGAGAACGCGAAGATGACGACGCCGATGGCCATGCCGTAGCCGTACGACGAGTTCGTGTACGCCTGCTTGTACATGTAGCTCAGCAGCACCTCGGAGGAGCCGTCGGGACCGCCGCCGGTCATCGCGCGGACGAGGACGAAACTGAGGTTGACCGCGCTCATCACGAAGAACGTCAGCGTCGTGCGCAGGTTCTGCCAGATGAGCGGCAGCGTGATGGCGAAGAACTGCCGCCCGGCGGAGGCGCCGTCGAGCGCGGAGGCCTCGTAGAGCGACTCCGGGATGCTCGACATGCCGGACATGTAGAGGACCATGTAGTAGCCGAGCGACTGCCAGACCATCGCGATCGCGACGGACCAGAGCACGAGCTGCTGGTCGCCCAGCCAGACCTGCCGCAGGCCGTCCAGCGACAGCGCCTGCAGCGTGCCGTTGATCAGGCCGTTCTCCTGGTCGTAGAGGGCTGAGAAGACCGCCGCGATCACGACCACGGACAGCACGCTCGGCACGTACAGGATGAACCGGTACAGCGGCCGGCCCCGCAGCTTCTGCCGCGTCATGATCGCGGCCAGGAACAGGGCCATGCCCATCGTCACGACCGTCACGACGACGAGGAGCGCCACCGTGTTCTGGAACGCGCGCACGAACTGCTCGTCGTCGAGGAGCCGGGTGAAGTTGTCCAGCCCCACGAACCGCATGTCCGGGGAGAACCCGCTCCAGGTGTAGAACGACATCCGGAACACGTTCACGGTCGGGACGATCATGAACACGACGAACAGCACGAGCGCGGGCAGGAGGCAGGCGAGCACGAACAGGCCGTTGCCGCGCCTGCCCCGCTCCGCGGGTCTTGCCACGGCTCAGCTCCCCGCCTGGCGCAGCTTCTCGCTGGCGTCGTTGAGCGCGGCCTGCCACTGGTCCTCGGTCTTGTCGCCGCTGATGATGCTGTTGGCGGTGTCGAAGAGCGCGGCCTTGATGTCCACGCCCTCGACCGGTGCGGTGCTGGCGAACCCGCCGACCAGCGCGGTCACCGACGGGTCCTCGTAGACCTGGTAGAACTCGGCGTTCTCCTCGGACAGGCTGCTCGCGATGCCCTGGATCGGCTGGATCGCGTTGGCCTTGGCGAAGATCTTCGCCGCCTCGTCGGAGTACAGGTAGGCGACGAACTCCTTGGCGGCGTCCTTGTTCTTGGCGCCGCTCGGCACCCAGACCGACTCCACCGACGTCGTGATGTAACGCTTGCCGCCCGCCGTGACCGCCGGCAGCGGCGTCAGGCCCCACGTGAAGCCGTCGGCGCGCGGGGCGTCCTTCATCTCGCCGACGATCCAGGTGCCGTTCGGCATGAACAGCGTCTTGTTGTCGAGGATCGACTGCTGGTTCTTGGTGAAGTCCTGCTCGTTGGCGTAGCCGACCGTGGTCGGCGCGGCGTACTTGAGCAGCTTGGTGGTGAGGTCGAGCGCCTGCCGCGCCTGCGGCGTCTGCCACACGCCCTGCTTGTACGTCATGACGTCGGTGTAGAACTGCTCGCCGCCGACGTCGGCCAGCAGCGCGAAGAAGTACGAGTCGAGGTACCCGGCCGTCGGGTACGTGAACAGCGAGATCCCGTCCTTCTTGGCCGTCTCGCCCAGCTCGAACAGCTCGTCCCAGGTCGCCGGGACCTTCCAGCCCTTCTGGTCGAACAGGCCCTTGTTGTAGAACAGCCCGGTCGGCGCGTAGTACATCGGCATCGTGTACGTCTTGCCGTCGCCGTACGGGTTGGTGTTGAGGTTGCCCACGATGCCGTCGATGAGCTTGTCGCCCACGGTCTTGTCCTCGCCCGGCACCTTCGCCTGCAGCACCGGCGTGAGGTCCTCGAGGGCCTTGTCCTTGATCAGCGTCTCGGTGAGCGCGGCCTTGCGGCCCTGGCCGAGCACCACGACGTCCGGGAAGCGCCCGGCCTTCATGTTCGGCGTGATCTCGTCCTCGATGCTCTTGGAGATCTGCAGCTGCACGTCGACGTCCGGGTGCTTGGCCTCGTACGCCTGGATGACCTGCGTGTACATGTCCCGGCCGTAGCCGCCTTCGAGGGCGGCGACGCTCAGGGTCGTCTTGCCGGAGCCGGCGTCCGAGCCGCCCCCGTCGGCCCCACAGGCGGTGAGCAGTCCGAGCGCCGTGACGGCGCTCGCGAGGATGAGCGATCTCCTCATGGTTATGGGTCCTTCCGACGACTGCCCACCTGGATGCGGGCGTTGTTACGATGGCATCGATAACATGAGCGGCGCAAGTGGCACTTCACGAACAGCCGTCTCATCAGGGCTCAGGAGGCGCGCGGCGGCGCGGTGGAGGCGCGCACCGACAGCGACGCCGTGACCAGGGACTCCCCGTCGCCGGCCCCGTCGAGCAGCAGCGCGACCGCCGCCGCGCCGGAGCGGTAGAAGTCCTGGCGGACGGTGGTCAGCGGCGGGCTGCAGTAGGCGGCCAGCGCGATGTCGTCGACGCTCACGATGGACACGTCGTCGGGCACCGACCTGCCGCGCTCGCGCAGCGCCCGGATCACCCCGAAGGCCATCTCGTCGCTGGCGGCGAAGACCGCGGTGACGTCGGGGATCATCGCGAGGACCTGACCCTGCCGGTACCCGGAGTCGGGCGACCAGTCGCCCTCCAGCGGCGGCGGCGCCTGGACGCCGGCCGCGGCCAGGCACTCCTGCCAGCCCTGGCGGCGCTGGCGGGCCTCGATCCACTCGTCGGGGCCCGAGACGTGCCACACCTGGCGGTGACCGAGGTCGAGCAGGTGCTGCGTGGCGATCCGGCCGGCCTCCTTCTGGTCGATCCCCAGCACGCGGGCGCTGGCGGTGCGCGAGCCGTCGAGCGTGACGGTGGGGATGTCCCTGGTGATGTCCTCCATCTTCTGGGTGACGGAGATCAGCGGCACCGCGATGACGATGCCGTCCACGCCCTGGTCGGCGAGCTTGGACAGGGACCGCTCCATCAGGCCCGTGTCGAGCCCGGCGATGGTCGCGATGCTCACCGCGTACCCGGCCTCGCCGGCGGCCGCCTCGACGCCGGCGGTCACCGCCGAGCGCGAGTAGTAGCCGCCCGACTGCAGCAGCACGAGGCCGATGGTGTGGCTGCGGCCCGAGGAGAGCATCTTGGCGGCGGCGTTGAAGCGGTAGCCGAGCTGCTCCACCGCGGCGAGCACGCGCTTTTTCGTCTCAGGGTTGACGTTGGGCGAGTCGCGCAGCGCGCGCGAGACGGTCTGCGCCGAGACCCCGGCGGTCCTGGCCACGTCAGCCATGCTGGGCTGCCTCGCGGGCCGCTCGGTGGCTTTGGTCATGGCGCTCCTCTCGTTCTGAGCTGGATCATAGCGCGCTTGTTACACATGGCATCGATAACATAGGCTCTCGCCCCGTGATCGAGCTCCCCGCGCCGGACGCGTCCCCGGCACAGCCCAGCGAGTCCCCCGCGCTCACGTGGGGTGGCCGCCGCCTGTACCGGCGCGGCGTCCCCCACCAGATCCTGTCCGGCGCGCTGCACTACTTCCGCGTCCACCCCGACCTGTGGCGGGACCGGATCCGCAGGCTCGCCGACCTCGGGCTCAACACGATCGACACCTACATCGCCTGGAACTTCCACCAGCCCCGCGAGGACGAGGCGCCCCGCTTCGACGGCTGGCGTGACGTCGAGCGGTTCATCCGCATGGTGGGCGAGGAGGGCCTCGACGTCATCGTCAGGCCGGGGCCGTACATCTGCGCCGAATGGTCGAACGGCGGCCTGCCGAGCTGGCTCACCGGCCGTGACGTCGCCGTCCGCAGCTCCGATCCCGCCTTCACCGGCCCGGTCGGCCGCTGGTTCGACGAGCTCGTCCCCCGCCTGGCCGCGCTCCAGGCCGCCCGCGGCGGGCCGATCGTCGCGGCGCAGGTGGAGAACGAGTTCGGCAGCTTCGGCGACGACCACGCCTACCTGCGCTGGAACCGCGACGCGCTGACCGCCCGCGGCATCACCGAGCTGCTGTTCACCGCCGACGGCCCCACCGAGCTGATGCTGGACGGCGGCACCGTGCCCGGCACCCTGACGGCCGTCACCCTCGGCTCCAAGCCCGGCGCCGCCCGGCGGCTGCTCGCCTCGCGCCGGCCGGACGAGCCGTTCGTGGTCGCCGAGTTCTGGAACGGCTGGTTCGACCACTGGGGCGAGCGGCACCACGTCCGCGGGGTGGACAGCGCGGTGCGCACCCTGGAGGGGATCATCGCCGACGGCGGCAGCGTCAGCCTCTACATGGCGCACGGCGGCACCAACTTCGGCCTCTGGGCGGGCGCCAACGAGGCGGACGGGCGTCTGCAGCCCACCGTGACCAGCTACGACTCCGACGCGCCCGTCGCCGAGGACGGCACGCTGACCGCCAAGTTCCACGCCATGCGCAAGGTGCTCGGGGCGCGCGGGCCCGTACGGGTGCCGGAACGTCCGCCGGTGCTGCCGCCCGCGCGCGTGCCGCTCGTCCCCCGCGCGGGCCTGCTCGCCGGCCTCCGCGCCGTGCCCGCGCCCACCTCGACGGGGCCGCGCCCGGCCTCGTTCGAGCGGCTCGGGCTCGACGCGGGCATGGTGCTGCACACCGCGCACCCGCGCGTCCCGGCGGGCGAGCACCGGCTCGTCCTCACCGACGTACGCGACCGGGCGCTCGTCTTCGCCGACGGCACGTTCCTCGGCGTCGCCGGCCCCGGCCACCCGGAGCTCACGGTGCGCGGGACCGGCGCGGTCGTCCGCCTGGAGGTCCTGGTCGAGAGCCTCGGCCGGGTCAACTACGGGCCCGGCGTGGGCGGGCACAAGGGCCTGCTCGGTCCCGTCCTGGTCGATCGGCGCATGGTGCAGGGCTGGGAGAGCACGCCGATCGCGCTGCAGGAGTGGACGGCGACCGAACTGACCCTCGCGACCGCCCCCGCCCTCGCCCCAACCCCAGTTCCCGGCTCCGCGTCGGCTCCCTCACCTGCTGGCTTCGCTGTCGCGACCCTGCATGTCGAGACGCCCGCGGACACCTTCCTCGCCCTGCCCGGATCCGGCCGCGGCCTCGTCTGGGTCAACGGGTTCCTGCTCGGCCGCCACTGGGAGATCGGCCCCCAGGTCACGCTGTACTGCCCGGCGCCGCTGCTGCGCGCGGGCGGGAACACCGTGACCGTACTGGAGCTGGAACGGCTCGGCGACGTCCTGGAGCTGCGCGACCGGCCGGAGCTCGGACCGGCGGAGGAGTACGTCGAAGAGTTCGCCTGAGCACCTCGTGCCGCGCGGCTCGACGCCCTTGATGATCCCGATCGAACCGGCGGCCTTCGTCTTGTACGTACGGGCGCGCGGCCCCGGTTCACTCTCATGCCCCTTGGCGGTGTGCCCCGGGCGAGCGGCACGAGCCGCCCCACAATGGGCCAATGACCTACCCTTCCCAGCCCCACCCCGATGATCCATGGGGCCGGCAGGCACCGCACGCCAACGGCCGGCCCGGCTACGGCCCGGCCACCCCGCCTCCTGGGTACGGCGCGTGGGGCGGCGCCGGCCACGACCAGGGCTCCGGCCGCCCGGATCCCGGCCCGCAGCCCCGCCAGGGAGGCCCGCCCCCCGACCACGGCCGCCACCCCGAGTACGGCCCGCCCCCCGCCCAGGGGCGCTGGCCTGAGCACGACCCGACACCCGACCAGGGGCGCCGGCCCGACTACGGCCTGTCCTCAGGCCCCTACGCGTCCCGCCCGGAGCTCCAGACCACCTACGCGAACCAGGGCGACCCCTACGCCCTCCCTCAGAACCAGTACGACTACGGCGGCCTGCCCCCCAAACGCCACAACACCCTGATCATCGGCCTGTCCGCCGGCCTGGGCGTCATCCTGCTCCTGGGCGGCACGGCCGGCACGGTCGCCTACTTCAACGCCTCCCGCACCGAACCCGCCGCCGGCGTGTCCGGCACCGGCACGTCCGGCCCCACCACGGCACCCTTGGAATCCGACTCCCCGTCGGACGAGCCATCGCAGGAACCGGCGGAAGAGCCGGCGGAGGAGCCGACGGGATCGGCCGGCGAGCCCTCGGACACCACCCCCGGCTCGTCGCGGGCCGCCCCGGGCTCGCCGATCGCGCACAGCGAGTTCGGCGACTGGAACTTCCGCTTCGAGGCGGTCAAGTTCTCGGCGAACAAGGTCGGCGGCTGGTCGTACGACACGTGCGCCCCGGTGGACGGCGAGGGCGTGCTGGCCACGAACAAGTGCGAACGCGCCATCCAGGTCGCCTACTCGGCGTACCGGGGTCACCTCAGGGCGGTGCAGGTGGCGATGGCGTTCCCGACGGACAAGGCGGCCAAGGCCGCCGCCACGCGCCTGGCCAAGCTCGGCTCGAACGCCGTGAACATCCGCAGCGACATGACCCTGGACACGTTCGCGTACGGGCAGATCCGCGCCAACGTCGCCAAGAACTACGTGATCGCCACGATCGTCACCGCCGACAAGACGGCCAGGCCCAGGGCGGACAAGTTCCACCTGTACCTGCAGGCCGACGCCATGAGCTACTTCCTGCTGCGGGACGTGACCGTCACGAGCTGACCCGCCCCGGGGTCAGCCCGGTACGGCGGCGGTCCGGCCGCCCCTGACGCGGAGCAGGTCGAGCCTGCCCGCGTCCTGGCCGCCGAACGGTTCACCGCCCTGGACGCGCGCGCACCGGGTCCGCTGTCAGGGGGAGACGGTGAGCTGTCAGGATCCCCCGTCGGGCGGAGTCGCGCGAGCGTGGGCCACGCCTACGATCGGTGGCCATGACGTGGACGCGGCTGAGGGACGTACGCCTCATACCCATGGTGTTCGGACCTCTGGTCGCCGTGCTGGCCGTGGCCGAGACGCGGCTCGACGACTTCTTCGGCGCCGCCGCCACGGCCACCTGGGTGTCGGGGGTCGTGATGGGCGCCGGCCTGATGCTGGCGGCCCGGCACCCGCTCGCCGGCACCCTGATCGCGGCGCTCTGCCTGCCCGCGGGCATGCTGCTCTCCGGCGCGCCCGGGATCTCCGGCGCGGCGGTGATCGGCATGATCGGAGCGGTCAGCTGGGCCGGCTGGCGCGAGCCACCCCGCCGCTCCGCCCTGGCGCTGGGCCTGGCCGCCGTGTCGTTCGCCGCCACGGCGCCGTCCGGGGCGCCCGCGTGGGAGCTGCTGTTCGTCCCGGCGGTCCTGCTGCCGTGCTGGTCCATGGGCCTGCTGGCGCGGCGCAGCGAGGAGCGGGCGACACAGTACGCGGAGCTGGCCGCCGCCCTCGACGCCGAGCGTGAGGCCGGCGCCCAGGCGGCGGTCGCGCAGGAGCGCACGCGCATCGCCAGGGAGGTGCACGACGCGGTGGCGCACTCGGTCAGCGTGATGACGCTGCAACTGGGCGCGCTGCGCCGGATGCTCGGTGACCGTCCGGCCGAGCGGGAGGTCGTGGCCGGGCTGGAGCGGCTGGGGCGCCAGACCGTGGAGGAGATGCGCGGCCTGGTCAGCCTCCTGCGCGAGCCCGTCGAGGGCGAGCAGGTGGCGCCGATGTCGTCGCTGGTGCGGCTGGACGAGCTGATCGCGGACGTGCGCGCGGCCGGCCTGGCCGTGACGCTGGACGCCCCCGCCGTCCTGCCCCCGCTGCCGCCCGTGCTGGACGTCACCGCGTACCGGGTGTTGCAGGAGGCCCTGACGAACGTGCTGCGGCACGCCGGCGCCGCCCCGACGGCGGTCGCCATCGGCTACACCGAGCAGGCGCTCACGCTGGAGGTGCGCAACGCGCCCGCGACGGCCGGCAGGCCGCCCGCCACGACCGGCGTGGCCGTGGCAGGCGCGGCCGAGGCTGGCAGGCGGCCCGGCCACGGGCTGGTCGGCATGCGCGAGCGGCTGGCGATGGTGCAGGGCAGCCTGCAGACCGGCCCGGAGCCGGACGGCGGCTTCGCGGTGCGCGCCCGTTTCCCGCTGCCGCGGACCTGGTGAGCGCGGCTCGTCAGAGCCATCCGCTCCTGCGCAGCAGCCGGAAGACGATGATCACGGCGACGACCATGACGCCCAGGGTGAGGGGATAGCCGAACGCCCAGTGCAGCTCGGGCATGTAGTCGAAGTTCATGCCGTAGATGCCGGCGATCATGGTCGGGACGGCGATGAGCGCCGCCCACGACGAGATCTTGCGCATGTCGGCGTTCTGCTGCATGGCCGCCTTGTTCTGCTCCCGCCCCGTCAGCGCCAGGTGGGCGGTCAGGGCGCTGGTGAGCAGCTCGTTGTGCTCGTCGACCGCCGCGTCCACGCGCAGCAGGTGGTCGAGCACGTCGCGGAACTGCTCCCGGGTGGCCGAGCACAGCTCGACCCGGCCCTTCACGATCTCCTCCAGCACCGGGATCAGCGGGTCCTGGGCGGTGCGGAACTCCAGGACCTCGCGCTTGAGCGAGTAGATGTCCTCGGTGGCGTCGGCGTACTCGCCGCTGAACACCCGGCGCTCCAGCGCGATGAGGTCGCTCTCGATCTCGTGCGTGATGCGGCCGTAGTCGTCCACGACCTGGTCGCAGATCGCGTACAGCACCCCCGACGGGCCCGCGGCGAGCAGCCCGGGATCGGACTCGAGGCGGCGGCGCACCGCGCCGAGCGGCGCCGCCTGGCCGTGCCGGACGCTGATGACGAAGTCCGGGCTGAGGAACAGGTTGATCTCGCCGACCTCGATGTCGGAGGTGTCCTCCGCGTACAGCAGCGGCTTGAGCACCACGAACAGGGTGTCGTCGTAACGTTCGAGCTTGGCCCGCTGGTGGGCGTGGATGGCGTCCTCGACCGCCAGCGGATGCAGCTCCACCTCGCGGGTGATCAGGTCGAACTCCTCCTGCGAGGGGTCGTGCAGGCCGATCCACAGGAAGCAGTCGCCCCTGGCCCGCGCCGCGTTGAACGCGTCGCTGATGTCTCCCGTGATGGTCTCACGCACGCCGCCGCAGTAAATCGCCTGATCCACAATCACACCCGGTATTGTCGCGTACTCGGACAAGCCGCCCGTCCCGGTTGAGTGGCGGCGATCGCAGCGGCGAGGTGATCACCGGCGTCAGCGCCATCGGCGGCATGGTTACTCCGGTCGCCACCGGCAGGGACGTCACTCCCGCAGGTGGACCGCCCAGTAGACGACCGCAGGAGTCATCTGGACGCTGTGAGCGTGAACGCCCACCTTCCACTCACCAGGGTGGAGCGGGCCGGTGGCCTGGGCGCGCTCGAACACGCTCAAGGTCGAGACGCTGGACGCGCCCTTGACGCCGCCCGGGCCCACGATGTGCAGGTCGAAGTCGTTGTGCCATTCGTCGACGTAACCGAAGACCTTGGCTCCGCCCTCCGGCCACCACAGTGCGGCGTCGAGCGCCATGCCCTGGGACACAGAGATGGGGATGTCAACGTGCTGGCCTTGTGACATGTCCAGCCTGCCCCACCAGAGACGGCCGGCCGCCGGGAGGCGGATGCGTCCTGCGCCGTGGGCGTTGTCGAGCGCGTGCGGGTTCTGCCCGGACAGGATCAGGAACGCATACACCTGGCCGGGGTCGACCGTTCCTGGGCTCAGGGACAGCCACTCGCGCAGGATCGCGGCGGCCCCGGCGGCGTAGGGGGTCGCGCCGCTCGTGCCATCGAACCTCGCGGTGGCGCTGTCTGCGGTGGCGCTGGCCGTCACCGTGTTCGTCGGCGCCTGGATGTCGGGTTTGTACCTGCCGTCCTCGGTGGGCCCGCGGCTCTGCTCGTCGATGTCGTCGCCCGTCAACGCGTCGAAGCAGCCCACGCCGATCACCTTGTGCGCCACGGCGGGCTCCTTGACGGACCGTTCCCAGGGGCCGTAGTTGCCGTTCGCCGCGATGACGACGGCCCCGGCGTCGAACGCGTTGTCGGCCGCCATGGAGATGCCACTCCAGGCGGTGCCGTCACCCTGCGTCTCGGCCACGATGACACGGTCGAGGCGGCGGAGCGCGTTCTCGAAGGCCCGGATCGTGGCGCCGGCCACGAGACCGCCGATGCAGCTCCCGTCGGGAGCCCGTTCGGAGGAGTAGACCTTCCAGCTGTCCAGCGTGAGGCCGGTGACGCCGAGATAGTCGTCGCCCAGGCGATGGTTCCCTGTGATGATCGCCGCGCTGGCCGTGCCGTGGTTCTGGCAGTCGTCCGGGTCGATGCCGGGACCGGATCGGCAATCCTGGCCGCCGTTGACGCAGTCGCACAGGTCGCCGAGGTGTGATGGCTCGTTGAACAGCACGTGCGTGCTCCGGACGCCGGTGTCGAGCAGGCCGATGAACCCGGAGGCGTGGTGGGTACCGGCGAGGGAGCCGGAGCCGATGAGTTTCCTGCCGTCGGAGACCCTGGCCTCCGGAGGGCTCTGCGGGGGCTGCTCGCCGCCCTCGTCCGGCTGGACGTACAGCACCTCGGCGTCCTCGATCAGGCGCCGGACCTCCTTAAGCGGCATCAGCACTCGCAGCGCGCGGACCAGCCAGAACCTCTCCAGTACCTCGGCCCCGTGCTGTCTGCTCATCCGGTCGCCCAGTTCCTCATAGTCGTCGGCCCTGGCAGCCTGCGTGAAGCGGGCCAACTCGTCGGCCGCGGCGAGCCGGTGGCGGTTCTCCTCACTGTCCCGCCCGCCTGGGGCGGGGTCGGGGAAGCGGGGGACCCCCAGGCCGTCCCTGAAGGTGATGACCAGGACGACCCGGTCCTCCGGATCCCGTTCGGCGAGCCAGCGCTGCAGGAGGGGATGCGTCTTCTGGCCCGGATGCTTCTCGGGCGGCGAGCCGGACGGGCGCGGGGAGTCATCGCCGGTGACCTTCTTCCCGGCCTCCTGATGGGACCGTGCGCAGGCGGGGAGCTCCGTCTCGGTGTGCCGCAGCGGCCTGCCGTCCAGGAGAACGGCCTCGTTGACGGTGCCGACCGGAATGTCGTCGCCGTGCGAAGGGCAAGAATGCGGCCCTGATGTAGTCATCTCGTTTTCCTCAGCTTGTGGGCCCTTGTCTCCACGCGCTCTTGCCTTTCGGCGTGCCGTGGTACTTGACCCGCCACCAGTAACCCTTCTTGCGGCTGGTCCACACGACGTAGATGCCGTCGCCGTCGCCGCCGCTCGGCGAGCCCCCCTGTGGGCCGGTCGGCGTTCCTTCGACGGTGTTGCCGGGTGATTTGGTGGATTTGTGACGCCTGATCGAGATGTCGTCGGCGGCATTCCTGTCACCGATGGTGATCCTCGCAGTGTGTACGAGTTTGCCGTAGCTGTTGGTGGCGGGATTGTTGTACACGACGGTCGCAGGCGCCGGCGGGCCCGGCTGGACGGTGATGGGGATCAGATCGCTGGTGGCCCCCGCCGGAGGTTCTGCCGCGATACGTAGTTCGGCCCACACTGAGCCACTTTGGTCAAGGACGATATCCGTGCGGAACCTGCCCTCGCCGTCCGTGACGGTGCGGGCGATCTCGTAACGTGTCACCTTGTTCGGCGTCTCGAAGACGACGGAGATGAGCTGACCGTGGACACTCCTGCCTTCGACATGCACGGCCCCCGTCATCTTGGTCTTCCCGGTGGGACCGAGGTCGTTGTCCGACACGGCCGCCTGGATGCTGACCGCCCCGTCGAACTCGTCCAGGATGACGTCGAATTCCTCGGCGTCCTCGAACTCCTCGATGCGCAGGTGAAGTGCCCATGCCCCGGGCGGATCCTGGGATGAGAACGTGCGCTTCGCCGTCCATTTCCTGCCGTCGTCGCTTCCGAAGGCGAGCTCCGGTCCGGCCGGGGAGCCGTCGGGAGCCGTGAGATGTCCCGTCACGGTCGGTCCCTTCTGCCTGATCTGCACGGCGAAGGTGACGACCTGGGGAGTGGCGGTCAGGACCAGTGTGTCGGGGACGTCGATGTCCTCGATCTCGAAGGTGATGTCAGTGGGCTCGATCATCGCGGTCTCCTCTTCGCAGGTCAGCAGACCTGTCGGTACTCCTGTTGACTGGTGAGCCGCCTCCAGGCGGCCTCGTCCAGGGCGGCGTGCGCCCGGCGGCACACCTCGGCCGCGGCGCGGGCGGGGGCGATCGGCAGGTCGCGCAGCGCTCCGTCGGCGCCCACGCTGGTGAGGGCGGCCCCGTCCGCGGTGAAGGCGAGCGCGAGCACACCACCCGCGTGCTGGGCCACCGGGCTGCCGAGCAACCTGTTGTCGCGGACGTTCCACAACCAGATCCCGCCCGAGGTGTCGCCGGCGGCCAGCAGCAGGCCGTCCGGGGAGAACGCGGTCACGGACAGTTGCCGGAGCTCGTCCGCCGGCCCGCGCAAGGTCCTGGTCTTGCGGAGCGTGACGGCATCCCAGAGATCGACGTCCATGCCTGTCCCGCCGGCGGCGATGAGCGTACCGGCCGGGTCGATGGCCAGCGGACGCCCGCCGCTGCCTCCGCTGCCGAACAGCTGCGGATGCGGCCGGCCCGTAGCCAGCTCCACGACGCCGTTGGCCTCGGCGCCGTTGACGGCCAGCAGCCGGCCGTCCGCGCTGAAGGCCATCCGGGGGCCACCCGGCGAGCCGATCGTCCGCGCGGGCGCGTCCGGGCGTTCCGTGTTCACCAGCCGCACGTCCTGCCAGGCGTTGTCGCGGCGCGGGGCGACGGCCAGCTCCTGCCCGTCGGGGGTGAACGCCAGGCCGCTGACCCAGTCGGTGTCGTCCACCTTGATGACGCCTCGTACGTTCCCCGTGGCGGCGTCCCAGAGCGTCACCTCGGGGGCGGCGCCGCTGCTCGTCGCCAGGATGTGGCCATCGGGGCTGAACGCGGCGCGGACGGGTTGCTCGGTGGACGCACCGATGGCCAGCGGCGTCCTGCCTGGCCCCGCGAGCACCATCGTGTCGCCCTGCACGGCCACGGCCCGCGCCTGCGGGTCGATCGCCGCGTAGGTGGCGTGCGGGACGAGCTCGGTGCGGGAGGTGAGCGTGGCCACGTCGAAGCGGGTGACCTGCCCGTCGGTTCGCAGGTAGGAGAGGGTCGCGGCCGTGGCGTCCAGCCGTGGTTTGCCGGTGATCTCATCCGCTGATCTGGACAGCACTCTGGTTCCGTCACGCTGCCACAGAGCAATGCCGGAGGCGTCGTAGGTGGCCACATGGGTGCCGTTGGCATCGAAGGCGAGATCGTAGGGGACGGCGTCCCGCAGGAGGCCGTCGGCCCAGCGGCGCGCCGCCAGGTCCCAGAACCGGACACCGGCCTCGGTGGTCACGGCCAGTGTCCGGCCGTCCGGCGCGAAGCCGGCGGCCCCTCCGCTGCTAGGATCGACCGGACCGGGCGCCGGGATCGGCCGGTGCCGCCGGTCGAACAGCTCGTAGCCCTTGCCGTCGGAGATCGTGAGCACCGTGCTGCCATCGGCGGACACCTCGATACCCTCCAGATCGGAGGCGGCGCTGTGCCACACGCGCTCGCGCAGACGGGTCACGGCCCAGGCCTGACCACCGCCGCCGATCTTGAGCATGGTGAGAACGCTGCCGTCACCGTTGAAGGCAAGCTCGTCCGCGCCGGCCAGCCCGAACGGGGCGCCGTCCGGTTTCCCCGTCCGTAGGTCCCAGAGCTGGACGGCGCTGGACGAGCCGACCGCGAGGACGGCATCGTCGGGGCTCAGCGCGATGGCGGTGACCTCGCCGCCGAGGTCGAGGCCGGCGCGGGCCGGCGCCTGCCCGCCGGCCACGTCCCGGAGCGACAGCTTGCCGTCGCGGACCTCGGCCAGGGTGGCGCCGTCGTGGCTGAGGGCGGCGCGAGTGGCGCCGGCACCGGCTGACGGCCGCAGCACGTGCAGCTCGCGCTGCGCCAGCGCACCGTAGAGTGCCACCGCGGCGTCCAGGTCGTCAGGGGCCATCCGCCAGGCGGCCACACTCAGCAGCAGGGCCTCGGCCGGCGACGACGTACGCAGAGAGTCGGCGCGGTCCGCGGTCTCTCGGGCGAGGCGCAGCTCGCTCTGCCGGCCGGCCGACATCGCCCGCTCGGTGGCGAACCCGCTCGCGGCCAGGGCGGTGGCCAGGAGCGTGGCCAGCACACCGCGGGAGCGGCGCCGGCCCCGCCTGCGGCCGTCCTCCGCCGTGCTGGCCGCGCCGAGGAACTCCTGGACGAGCCCGCCGCTCATGGCGGGGTACCGTCGAGAGTCGGCGGTCCACCGCGATGCGGCGGCCAGCACGCTCGCAAGCTGGGTCCCCCGGTAGAGGAACGAAGGATCGTCTCCGTTCCTGCGCCACTCACCGGCGTCGTCGAGCAGCTGGCTGTACAGGAGGCGTTCGCCTTCCTCCTCGCGCAGCCAGCCGCGCAACCGGGGCCAGGTGTCGAACAGCACGTCATGGGCCAGCTCCGCCGCATTCTCACTCAGGACGACCAGTCGCGCGGCGGCGAACACGTCGAGCACGGCGGCCACGTCCTCGGCGGCGCCCGCCACAGCGGCCGGTAAATCCGCCCGCCTGACCCGGCGGCGAACCGTCCGTCCGCCGGCGGTCACGGCCGTCAGATGAAGGATCACGTGCTGGGCGAGCTCGCGTGCCTGCGGGGCGAGCGAGCGGAAGGCGGACTCCGCGCTGTGCTGCACCGCCCGGGCGACACCGCCAGAGCGTCCGTATCCCCGGCTGGTCAGGCGGTGACCATCCCGGTTCTCCCAGGTGATCAGCATGGCCTGGGACAGCAGGGGCAGAACGCCTGTCTCGTCCAGGGTGCCGTCGCCGTCCGGGCGCAGGTCACCGAGCACGGCGTCGGCGAGCCCCGGTTCAAGTACGAGACCGGCGTGTTCGGCGGGGCCCGAGATGGCGCGGCGCAGTTCGGATCGCGACATCGGGCCGACCAGGAACTGCCCCTCCCGCAGCGCAGGGGCGAGCTGAGGATGGGCGGCGCAACGAGCCCAGTAGTCACCTCGCACGCCCAGGATGACCAGCGCGGCCGGCTCGGGCAGGCCGCTCATCGCCGCCAGCGACCCGATGAACGCCTCCGTCTGCGTGCCGTCACCAGCCGTGAAGACCTCCTCGAACTGGTCGATCATCAGGATCAGCCGCTGGCTGGACAAGCTGGGGAAGGCGGCCTCCTCGTGGGAGAGCAACGCCTGCCGGACGAGCAGGTGCGCAAGCTCGGGCCTGCGGCTCAACCCGTCTCGCACGGATATGGTGTCCATCCGGCCCAGCGCGGCCACGTGGGCGGCCAGCTCGTCCAGAGGCGTGCGCCCTGGAGTGATCAGCACCCGCGGCCAGTTTTGCGAGCCAGGCAGCAACGCCCCTCTGGCCAGGGCGGGGACGAGGCCTGCGCGCAGGAGCGAGGACTTGCCCGCGCCGGAAGCTCCGGTGACCACCACCATGCCGCCGATCTCCAGCGTTTCGGCCACCTTGCCGACGAGATCCGCAGTCATGCGCTCGCGGCCGTGGAAGACGTCGGCGTGCTCGGGCTCGAAGGGCCACAGCCCCCGGTAGGGGCATGCACCGGCCCAGTCGCCGTCCTCTGCGCCGCGGGGGAGACCGATGCGAGTGCGCCGCTCGACGAGGGAGATCTTCTCCTCGATCAGCCGCAGGCTGATCGACTGGTTGCGCAACCAGTCACGGTCCGCGCGATGTTCCGCGTCCTGACGGCGCAACATCTGCTGGATCGATGCCGCGCTGCCGAGCAGGGCCGACAGCACGAAGGCGAACTCGTCGAAGCCGCCGCTGAGATCGGCGAGCAGATCGGCCACGCGCGCCTGGTACTCCGGGTCGCCGGTCGCCACCGCTGCTTCCATGGCGGTCCTGACCGCGCCGATCTCCTCCAGGATGACGGCGAGCTCGGCGCGCAGGGCCTGAGCCCGCACGCCCTCGTCCGTCAGTGCGTTCATCAGCCGCTCGGCCAGCTCTCGCTCGATCAGCTCCGGCGCGGGCGGCGCCGTGTCCGGAGGGGCGCCGTCGCCGCCGCGCAGGCGGGCGATCGCGCCCATGACCACTTCGGTCAGGACGTTCGCACCGACCGAGCCGAGGACTGACAGGCCTTCCGCCGCCATACCGCCGGCCGCCGCACCGGCTACGGGGGCCAAGGCCGACGCCGAGAGAACCGCCACGAAGGCGGTCGGCGTCAGGCGCCGCAACCACCGGGCGTCCCTGGCGATCCGCGCGCGGATCCCGGCCCGCATCTGCTGGGACTCGTCCTCAGACAGACGCGCCCGGCTGCTGTCTGCCACGGCGGCCTCGTCCCTTTGCGGTGGTGACCACGAGCTCCTCGGACGCGTGAGCGCGAACGGCCGCAGCGCCTCGAATCGTCAGGATCGTAACCGCGCGCCCAACACACTGCCTCAGGGACGGGCTTAGGGAATCCCCTAGTGTGCCGTGCGGTGCACGCCCCAGCCTTTGCGATTGTCCGGGCGGCCTCAGGGCCGCACCGTGCGGGCGGTGCGGCTGTCCGGTCTCAGAGCCGAAGCCGGGGCCATGACTCCGTGTCGCGCAGGAGCCGGCGGTCGTGGCTGGCCAGCACCACCGCGGCGCCCATCGTGGCCAGCGCCTCGGTCAGCTCCTCCATCAGCACCATGGACAGGTGGTTGGTCGGCTCGTCGAGCAGCACCACCTGCGGCCGGGAGGCCAGCAGGAGCGCCAGGTCTAGCCGGCGCCGCTGCCCCACCGACAGCTCGGCGACCGGCCGGTGCAGGGCCTCCGACGGGAGCAGGCCGAGCCGGCCGAGCCCGATCGTGGCCCCCTCGTCGAGCTCGCCCGAGCCGACGAGCCTGCCCACGGCGGCCTCGTACACCTCGAAGGCCCGGCGCCGCGACGGCGGCGGCGACTCCTGGGCGAGCAGGCCGACGCGCGCGCCCCGCCTGCCCTGCACGGCGCCCGAGTCCGGGGCGAGCCGGCCCGCGAGCACGTGCAGGAGGCTCGACTTGCCCGAGCCGTTCGGGCCGGTCACCACCAGGCGGTCGCCCGCGCGCAGCAGCACCGACTGCGGCGCGTCCAAGCGGCCCCGGACGGTCACGCCGTCGGCGCGCAGCAGCGTGACCCCGGCGGGCGCGTCCAGGTGCGGCGGCTGGAACCGCAGCGGCGGCTCCGGCACGTCCACGAGGTGCGCCTCCAGCTCCTCCTGCCGCCGGTGCACCGCCCGCACCAGGGCCGGCGCGCGGGTGGCGCGGGTGTGCTTGCCGGTGCCCTTGTCCGGCCGCCAGCCGGTGGACAGCCGGTTCTGGGCCGCGGAGAGGTCCTGGGCGAGGCGCCGGTGTTCGAGCTGCTGGTCCCGGTAGGCGGTCTCCCAGCGCTCGCGCTCGGCCCGCCGGCCCTCGTGGTAGCCCGCGTACCCGCCCCCGTACGTGCGGGGACGCCCGTCGCTGGTCGGGTCGAGGTCCAGCACCACGGTGACCACGTCCGACAGCAGCGCCCGGTCGTGGCTGACCAGCACCACGCCGCCGGGATGCGCGCGCAGCGCGGCGGTCAGGTGGTCCAGGCCGCCGGAGTCGAGATGGTTGGTCGGCTCGTCGAGCAGCAGCAGGTCGTGCCCGGCGCCCAGCAGGCAGGCCAGCCGGATCCGGTACCGCTGCCCGACGGACAGCTCCGCCAGCGGCACGGAACGGTCGCTGACCGCGCTGAGCGCGGCGAGCGAGACGTCGACCCGGTGGTCGGCTTCCCAGGCGCCGATGGAGTCGGCGGCCGCGAGCGCCTCGGCGTACGCCTCCTCGGCGCCGGGACGCTCCTCGACCAGGTCGAGAGCGGCCGACTCGAACGCGCGCAACACCGCGCGCACCTGCGCCAGTTCGACGTCGATGAGATCGCCGACCGTGCCGTCACCGGCGACCGGCATCTCCTGGTCGGCGACGCCCAGCGTGCCGGCCCGGTGCACGGTTCCCGAGTCGGGGGTCAGCGTGCCGGCGAGCACCTGCAGCAGGGTGGTCTTCCCGCGGCCGTTCTCGCCGACCACGCCGAGGCGGTCGCCGGGGGAGACGGTGAGGTCCACGCCGGTCAGGACCGGCCGGCCACCGCGCGACAGGCGCAGGTCGGTGGCGTTGAGATGCGCTCGCGAACGAGCGGATGGCATGACGATGGCAGACATGTACTTCCTGTCGAAGACAGGCTCACGCGCGCCCCGGGCGTGGGGGCGGGGAACCTGAGGGTGAGAGACGACGGCGAACGTGCCCGGCCGCGCCCCTGACGGGCGGGCGAGGCGGTCGTCCTCACAGGAAGTACAGATGCACGGGCCCAGTTTATCCGGAAACCGGGCCTACCGGGGGCATGATGGGGGCAGGGCCGGATGAGGAGGTTCGCGGTGGCGGACGGAGTGGTGTTCGAGAGCGTGGCGCCGGTGGTGCCGGTGCTGGACCTGGACGCGGCGATGGAGCGGTATCGCCGGCTCGGCTTCGACGTCCGCGCCTACGAAGGCGGCGCGCGTTACGCCTTCGTCGCACGCGGCGGCGTGTCGCTGCACCTGAACGAGTGGGCCGAGCACGATCCCGGCCGCACCGGCGCGGTCGTCTACCTGTACGTCTCCGACGCGGGCGCGGTGCACGCCGAGTGGGCGGCCGCCGGCGTCCCGGGGCGGCTCGGGCGACCCCAGGACACCGAGTACGGGCTGCGCGAGTTCGCCTACGTCGACCCCGACGGGACCCTGCACCGCGTCGGGTCGCCACTCGGCTGACCGGCCGTCTCTCAGAGGTCGGCCAGCAGGGTCGCCGGGCGTTCCACGCAGTCGGCGACGTAACGGAGGAAGCCTCCGGCGACGCCGCCGTCGCAGACGCGGTGGTCGAACGTGAACGAGAGCTGGGCGACCTTGCGGACGGCGAGGGTGCCGTCCACCGCCCATGGCCTGTCGATGATGCGGCCGATGCCCAGGAGGGCGGCCTCGGGGTGGTTGATGATCGGGGTGGAGCCGTCCACGCCGAACACGCCGTAGTTGTTGAGCGTGAACGTGCCTCCTGTCAGCGCCTGCGGGGGCAGGGTGCCCTCGCGGGCCAGGGTGGTCAGGCGGGCCAGCTCGGCCGCCAGCTCCGTCAGCGTCATGCGGTGGGCGTCGCGGATGACCGGGACGACCAGGCCGCGCTCCGTCTGGGCGGCGAAGCCCAGGTGGATCTGCGGGTAGCGGACGATCTCGGCCCGTTCGAGGTCGACCGTGGAGTTCAGCTCCGGGTAGCGGCGCAGGCCGGCGACGCAGATGCGGGCCAGCAGCGCCAGCAGGCCGATGCGCCGGTCGGGGACGGCGGCGCGCAGCGCGTCCTTGGTCTCCAGCAGGCCGGTGGCGTCCACGTCCACCCAGGTCGTGGCGTCGGGGATCTCGCTCCTGCTCCGGGACAGCTTCTCGGCCACCGCCCGGCGCAGGCCGCGCAGCGGGATCCGCTCCGGTTCCTGAGCCGAGGAGGAGGCGGCGGCGAGCGTGTCGGACCGCGGGGCGGAGAGGGCGGCGGGCGCGTCGTGCCGCGGTGTGGCGGGCGCGTCGTGCTGCGGCGCGTGGGCGGTGGTGGTGCCCGGCCGCGCGGCCTGCTGCGGCGCGGAGAGGGCGACGGCGGCGGGCAGGCCGTGGCGCGACACCGCGGCCGGCTCGCGGGCCTGCGCGATGGCACGCTCGACGTCCCGGCGCAGGATGACCCGGTTGGGGCCGCTGGGTGTGATCCCGGCCAGGTCGATGCCGTTCTCCTGCGCCAGCCTGCGGACCAGCGGAGAGATCACGCGAGGCGCCTCCCCGCGGCCTGTCCCGGCAGATGGGGCAGCGGCCGGCGTGGCGGTGCGCGGAACGGCGCCGGGCGACCCGGTGGTGGGCGGCGCGGTGGTGGGTGGCACGGCGCCGGGCGGAACGGCCACGCCGAGGCGGGCGGTCCCGGCGGGCCGGCTCGCGGCTGGGGCCGCCTCTGCGCGGGTGGCGGCGGGCGACGGGGCCGAGCCGGTGCGGCCTCTGCGCCGGCGTCGCTGCCCCGGAAGGTGGCCGGTGCCGTAGCCGATCAGCACGTTGCCGGACCCGGCCCGCTCCTCCTCCCGGTAGCGCTCCGCCGCCGCGCCGGCCCCCGCTTCCGAGCCGACACCCGTGCCGGGGGCGGGGGCGGGCGCGCCGACCGAGATGAGCGGATCGCCCACCGAGAGGGTCGTCCCCGCCTCGGCGTGCAGCTCCAGCACGGTGCCCGCGTAGGGGACGGGCACCTCCACGGCCGCCTTGGCCGTCTCCACCTCCACCACGATCTGGTCGATCTCCACGGTGTCCCCGACGGCGACCTTCCAGACCACCACCTCCGCCTCGGTCAGCCCCTCGCCGAGGTCGGGCAGCCGGAAGAGCTGTGCCTCAAGAGTGTTCACGCCGCCCCCCTGGTCAGATGCCGAACGTCGGGCCGGTCGTCGAACTGCAGCCGGTCCACGGCGTCCAGCACCCGGTCCACCCCGGGCAGATGCGCGTGCTCCAGCATCGGCGGCGGGTAGGGGATGTCGAACCCGGCCACCCGCAGCACGGGCGCGGCCAGCGAGTGGAAGCACCGCTCCTGCACCCGCGCCGCGATCTCGGCCCCCACCCCCGCGAACCCCTGCGCCTCCTGCACGACCACGCACCGCCCGGTACGCCGCACCGACTCGACCACGGTCTCGTCGTCGAACGGCACGATCGTCCGCAGGTCCACGACCTCCAGGTCCAGACCGTCCTCGGCGGCGGCGGAGGCTGCCTCCAGCGCGACGGGCACCGAGGGCCCGTAGGCGACCAGGGTGGCGTCACGCCCGGGCCGCCGGATCGCCGCCCGCCCGAACGGCGCCGCCGCGCGCCGCTCCAGCGCGGCCTCCGCCTTGGCCCAGTACAGCTTCTTCGGCTCCAGGAACACCACCGGATCGGGATCGGCGACGGCGTCCCGCAGCAGCCAGTAGGCGTCCTCGACGGTGGCCGGGGTGACGACCTTCAGCCCGGGCGTGTGGGCGTAGTACGCCTCGCTGGAGTCGCAGTGGTGCTCGACGCCGCCGATGCCGCCCGCGTACGGGACCCGGATCACCATCGGCAGCGACAGCCGTCCCCGGGTGCGGTTGCGCAGCTTGGCGACGTGCGAGGCGATCTGCTCGAACGCCGGGTAGGCGAAGGCGTCGAACTGCATCTCCACCACCGGCCGGAAACCGCCCATCGCCATGCCGACCGCGAGGCCGACGATGCCCGACTCGGCCAGCGGCGTGTCGAAGCACCGTTCCTCGCCGAAGTCCCTGGTCAGCCCGTCGGTGATGCGGAAGACGCCGCCGAGCGGCCCGACGTCCTCGCCGAAGACCAGCACGCGCTCGTCGTCGCGCAGCGCGTCGCGCAGGGCCGTGTTCAGGGCCTGCGCCATCGAGACGGTGGGCATGTCAGCTCTCCTGTGCGTTCAGCTCGGCCCGCAGCTGCTCGCGCTGTTCGAGGAGCTGGGGGGTGGGCTCGGCGTAGACGTGGTCGAAGATCTCGAGGAGGTCGGGCTCGGTGTCGGCGTTCATCCGCGCCCGCAGGTCCGCGGCGAACGACTCGCCCTGCGTACGGGCGGACTCGGCGTCCTCGTCGGTGAGCAGGCCGCGCCCACGCAGGTACGTCTCCAGCCGCGGCAGCGGGTCGGCCGCGCGCCAGCGCCGCACCTCGTCGTCGTCCCGGTAGCGGGTGGCGTCGTCGGCGTTGGTGTGCGCGTCCATCCGGTACGTGTGCGCCTCGACGAGGAAGGGGCCCCGCCCGGAGCGCGCGTGCTCGACGGCCGCGCTCAGCACGGACAGCACCGCCACGAGGTCGTTGCCGTCCACCTGCTCGGCGGGCACGCCGTACCCGACGCCCTTGTACGCCAGCGCCGGCGCCGCGCTCTGCTTGGCCAGCGGCACGGAGATGGCGTACTTGTTGTTCTGCACGAAGAAGACGACCGGCGCCTTGAGCACGGCGGCGAAGTTGAGCGCCTCGTGGAAGTCGCCCTCGCTCGTCCCGCCGTCCCCGATGAAGGCCATCACCACGCCGTCCTCGCCCTTGCGGCGCAGCGCCTCCGCCATGCCGGTGGCGTGCAGCACCTGAGTGGCCAGCGGCGTGCACTGGGGCGCCACCCGGGTCGCGACCGGGTCGTAGCCGCAGTGCCAGTCGCCGCGCAGCAGCGTCAGCACCTCGACCGGGTCGAGGCCGCGCGCCACGAGCGCCACCGAGTCGCGGTAGGTGGGGAACAGCCAGTCCCGCTCGCGCAGCGCCAGCACGCCCGCGACCTGGCAGGCCTCCTGGCCGCGGCTGGACGGGTAGACGGCGAGCCGGCCCTGCTTGGTCAGCGCCGTCGCCTGGGTGTCGAAGCGCCGTCCCACGACCATCCACCGGTACGCCGCGCGCAGCAGGTCGTCCGGCGGCACGTCGTACCCCGCGGGCGCCTTCACGGCGGAGCCGCTCTCATCGACGAACCGGATGGGCGCCTGCGAGGGCAGCAGCTCCCGCACGGCTTTCGCCGACGTCTTCGTGGACATGAAGACACTCACTTTCTGCTGGTCGGAGCGCTCGCCCAGGCTTCGGCCAGGGCGAGGAAGGCGGAGTTCTCCTCCGGCAGGCCGATGGTCACGCGCACGCCCTCGCCGGGGAACGCGCGCACCACCACGCCCTTGTCGAGGCAGTGGGCGGCGAAGGCGGCGCTGTCCTGGCCGAGGGGGAGCCAGACGAAGTTGGCCTGCGAGTCGGGCAGGCCGTAGCCGAGCGCGCGCAGCTCGCGGGTCACCCGCTCGCGCTCGGCGACGGTGAGGGCGCAGCGCCTGGCCACCTCGGGCTGGTCCAGGAGCGCGGCGACGGCGGCCTCCTGGGCGAGGGCGGTGACGCTGAACGGGATCTGCGTCTTGCGGGCCTGGGCGATGACGTCCGCGGGGCCGACGCAGTAGCCGACGCGCAGCCCGGCCAGCGCGTACGCCTTGGAGAACGTCCGCACGACCGCCACGTTGGGCCGGTCGCCGAACAGGTCCAGCGCGTCCGCGGCCGGGTCGGCGTACTCGCGGTAGGCCTCGTCGATGACGATCAGCACGTTCTCGGGCACCCGGTCGACGAAGTCGCGCAGGGCGCCCGCCCCGACGGCCGTCGAGGTCGGGTTGCTGGGGTTGCAGACGAAGATCAGGCGGGTCCTGCCGGTGACCGCCGCCGCCATCGCGGGCAGGTCCTGCGCGTGGTCGCGCAGCGGCACCCGTACGGCGACGCCGCCCGCGACGGCGGTGAGGATCGGGTACGCCTCGAACGAGCGCCACCCGAAGACCACCTCCGACCCCGGATCGACCACCGTGTGCAGGAGCTGCGCGCAGACCTCCGAGGAGCCCGCGCCCACCGCGATCCGTTCGGCGGCCACGCCGTGGTGGGCGGCGAGCGCGTCCACGAGCCGGCCGGCGCCCATGTCCGGGTAGCGGGCCAGACCGCCGGCGAGCTCGGCCAGCCGGTCGGCCACGCCGGGCAGCAGCCCGTACGGGGACTCGTTGCTGGCCAGGATCGCGGCCCCGGGCACCTTCCTGCCCGGCACATACGACCGGAGCCCGGCCAGCGACGAACGGACGTGCACCATCGGCGATCCTCCCTGCGGACATTTGTCACAGAAAGCGTCCGTCCAGCTGGCCATCCGTTCAAGAGAGGACGGATAATGAGCGACAAATGGTTCGGAACCGGCTCTTGGGGGGCCAAATGTCGTCTGAAGTGACCCAGGGGAACGGCTGGCCGGGACGTTCGGCCACCGGGCTGGACGCGGTGGACCGGGCGATCATCGCTGAGCTCCTGCGTGACGGCCGGATGTCGGTACGCACGCTCGCCGAGCGGGTGCACATCTCGCGCGCCAACGCCTACGCCCGCCTGACCCGGCTGGTGGACGACGGCGTGATCACGGGCTTCACGGTCGAGCTCGCGCCGCACAAGGCCGGCCTGGGCACCAGTGCGTACGTGTCGGTGACCATCGAGCAGAACTCCTGGCGCGCGGTGCTGGCCCAGCTCAAGGAGATCCCGTTCGTCGATCACTTCGCCATGGTCGGCGGCGACTACGACATCCTGGTCCTGGTCAGGACGCCGGACAACGAGACGCTGCGGCACGTGGTGCTGGAGCGCATCCAGGACGTGCCGGGCGTGCTGTCCACGCGCACGTGGCTGGTGTTCGACGAGGCGCGCGGCAGCGGCGCGCAGTGGGGGGCGCCGGGCTAGGACTTGAGGGTCCTGTACTCCTCGAAGATCACCTCGATGTGCCGGACCATGAACGTGTAGTACTCGTGCATCTCGTGCAGCCGCCCGCGCTGCGGCTCGGGGAGCTCGTCGCCGCGTGCCCGCGCGTGCTCGGCGAGGACCAGCAGCTCCTTCGTCTGCTCCAGCACGTGCTGCAGGCAGCCGATCCAGGCGTCGGCGCGCCACTCGTAGCCGTACTGGCGCGAGCCGGGCTGCTTGAATCGTCGCACGGTGCCGCTGTCGACCAGGAGGCGGGTGATCTCGGAGACCGAGCCCTTGCTCGCGTCGAGCGCGCTCTGCAGCTCCGCCGTCGTCATGGGCTCGGGGCTGAGCATCAGCACGCCGGCGGCGCGCCCCGCCATGGGCGGCCAGCCCATGGCGCGGCCGATGCGCAGGCCGAAGTCGTCGATCAAGGGGCTCAGGTCGCCCGCCAGGCTGGACACCACCCGTCTCCCAACGGTCAGAAAAAAATGAACTTTCACTCTTGACTGAACTTTTTGCTCACGGCAGTCTACCGGCTAGCCGCGGTCCGGACTTTTCCGGCCGCCCTGAGCAGGAGGTTCGCCGTGACAGACACGGGCTGGGACATCATCGTCGTGGGCGCGGGCTCCGCCGGCGCGGCGCTCGCCGCCCGCGCCGCCGGACGAGGCAGGCGCGTCCTCCTCCTGGAGGCGGGGCCCGACTACCGATCGGCGCGGATGCACGAGGCGTGGCGGTCGCCGAACCCGGTCCGCGCCCTGCTCGACCCCACCGCCGTCGAGGGCATGGTCTGGGCGGGGGTCAACTCCTCGCGCACCGACCAGCAGCCGCAGGCCCCGTACTGGCGCGGGCGGGGAGTGGGCGGCAGCTCCTCGATCAACGGGCAGATCGCGATCCGCCCGCCGGTCGAGGACTTCGAGGACTGGGCCGCGGCGGGCTGTGCCGGCTGGTCATGGCAGGACGTGCTGCCGTACTTCGCCAAGCTGGAGGACGACGAGGAGTTCGGCGACGAGCCGTACCACGGGCGCGGCGGCCCCGCCCCGATCTTCCGCATGCCGCGCGAGCGATGGGGCTCGGTGGACTCCGCCCTGTGCGACGCCGCGCTGGCCGCCGGGCACCCCTGGGCGCCCGACGTCAACGCGCCGGGCGCGATCGGGGTCTCGCCGTACCCGATCAACTCCCGCGCCGGGCGCAGGGTGTCGGTCAACGACGGCTACCTGGAGCCCGCCCGGTCCCTGCCCGGCCTCACCGTACGCGGCGGAGCCCTGGTCGACCGGGTGCTGTTCGCCGGGAACCGGGCCGTCGGCGTACGGGTCGTCCAGGAAGGCACGGTCACGACCGAGTACGCCGGCGAGATCGTGATCAGCGCCGGCGTCATCCACTCCCCGGCCATCCTGCTGCGCTCCGGCGTAGGCCCGGCGGCCGACCTCGAAAGGCTCGGCATCGAGGTCCGGCAGGATCTCCCCGTCGGCCGCGGCATGCAGGACCACCCGATGATCGTCATCAGCCTGCTCCTGGCGGAACACGCCGCCATCCGCACCGCGGACGACCGCCACACCAACGTCTGCGTCCGCTACACCAGCGGCCCCGGCGGCCTGCCGCTGGACATGATGGTCGTCTCGCTGAACCAGAACGTGCTGTCCATGGAGGCCGCCGACAAGCGGCTCCCCGCCGGCGGCGTGGGCGTGTGGCTCAACCAGAACCACTCGCGCGGCGTGCTGACGCTGACCTCCGCCGACCCCGAGGCACAGCCCGAGGTGCGCGAGCGCATGCTGTCGGACGCGCGCGACCTGGAGCGCATGCGCCAGGGCGTCCGCGCCCTGGCCGAGCTCGCCCGCATGCCCGAGGTCGCGCCCATCCTGGCCGCCTCCGCCGAGGCCGCGAACGCGCGGCTGTTCGAGGTGCTGGACGACGACGCCGCGCTCGACCAGCACATCCTGGCCACCGCCATGGACGCCCAGCACGGCACCAGCACCTGCCGCATGGGCGACCCCGGCGACGCCGCCACCGTGGTCGACCCGTCGTGCCGTGTCCTGGGGCTCGACGGGCTGCGCGTGGTGGACGCCTCGATCTTCCCGTCCGTGCCGCGGGCCAACACGAACCTGACAGCGATCATGGCCGGCGAGCTCATGGCCGACCGCCTCTAGGGAGCACCCTCACATGAAGACCCTGCAGAACCTGATCGGCGGCGTGTGGCAGGACGCCCGCGGCGCCGGCTTCCACGACGTGGTGAACCCGGCGACCGAGGAGGTCGTCGCCCGCTGCCCCAGCGGTTCGCCCGAGGACGCGCGCCTGGCCGTGGACGCCGCCGTGGCGGCGCAGCCGGCCTGGGCCGCGCTCCCCGTCGCCGACCGCGTGGCCCGCCTGACCCGCTGGGCGGACACGGTCGCCGCGCACGCCGGGGAGCTGGCCGAGACCGAGTGCCGCGAGATGGGCAAGCCGGTCGCCCTCGGCACCGCGTTCATCGGCGGCGCCGCGCAGGCGTTCAAGGTCGCGGTGGCCGAGGCCCTGGACTACGCGTTCGAGGAGACGATCGCGAGCCCGGACGGCGGCAGCACCACGATCGTGCGCAACCCGCTCGGCGCCACCGCCGTCATCGTGCCGTGGAACTTCCCCGTGCCCATGACCCTCGGCGCGCTCGGCCCGCTGCTCGCCGCCGGGAACACCGTCGTGCTCAAGCCGTCCGAGCGCTCGCCGCTGTCGGCGGTGCGGCTGCTGGAGCTCATGGACCTGCCGCCCGGCGTGGTCAACCTGCTCCTCGGCGACTCGCGGGCAGGCGCGCCGCTGACCGCCGACGAGCGGATCGGCCTCGTGCACTTCACCGGCTCCGTCGAGGCGGGACGCGAGGTCGGCGCGCAGAGCGGAGGGCTGCTGCACCGCTCGATCCTCGAACTCGGCGGCAAGGACCCCGTCGTCGTGGACGCGGGCGTGGACCCGGTGGCGACGGCCGCCGCTGTCGCGTTCGGCGCGTTCGCCAACACCGGGCAGATCTGCACCTCCATGGAGCGCATCTACGTGCACCGGGACGTCGCCGAGCCGTTCATCGACGCGCTCGTCGAGGCCGCCGGCGCCTATCCGGCCGGTGACGTGCTCGGGCCGCTGGTGGACCGGCGGCAGCGGGACGTCGTCGTACGGCACGTCACCGACGCCGTCGAGCGCGGCGCGACCGTCCGCGCCGGCGGGGTGGTGCCCGAGGGCAAGGGCTTCTACTACCCCGCCACCGTGCTCACCGGCGTGGACGAGTCCATGCTGATCATGACGGAGGAGACGTTCGGCCCGGTCGCGCCCGTCGCCGTCGTCTCCTCCTTCGAGGAGGGCCTGGAGCGGGCGGGCGCCTCCCGGTACGGCCTGGCCGCCACCGTCTACACCACCGACCCTGACCACGTCGCCGCGGCGCGCCGCATCCCCGTCGGCGTCGTGTGGGTGAACCAGTGGCAGGGCGGCGGGCCCGAACGGCTCTACGAGCCGGCGGGCGACAGCGGCATGGGCGCCACGGGAGCCCGTGCCGCCTACGACGCCGCCACCCGCCCCGCCTCCATCCACGTCGCCCCGGTCGCCTGACGGCCGAAGGGCGCCGAACGTGATCCCCGGCGCCACCAGGACCCCGAGCCCGGGCTGGACTGCCTGCCCGCGGTCAGGTCAGAAGGGGAGCGGCAGGCGCACCATCCCCGCCAGGGTGAGGAGCTGCTCGGCGTCGTCGACCGGCGGCTGGATCCGTCGCATGATCCACTGCTTGACCTCCTTGCCCTGCTCCCCGCTGAGCGCGACCTCCCGCTCCCAGCCCTTCGTGTAGAGCCCGCCGGCGGCCCCCAGGTCCAGGCAGGTCACGTACGGCGCGGGCGTGAAGTCGAGCGGCGGCAGCCCGAGCAGGTCGGCGGCGGCGTTGTGCCCGGCCGTCTTGCCCATCGGGGTCGCGTGCTGGCAGGCCTGCATGACGTCGTGGTCGTCGTCGAAGCGGGCCGCCGCCACGTCCCCGGCGGCGAACACGGCTCCGGACGGCTCCTCGACCCGCATCCACCGGTCGACGGCCAGCCGGCCGAGCCGGTCGCGGCGCGCGGGGATCTGCTCGGTGAGCGCGTCGGCCCGGACCCCGGCCGTCCAGACGACCGCGTCGGCGGCGACACGCTCCCCGCCGGACAGCACCGCCCCGCCGGGCTCGACGGCGCGCAGGCCGGCGCCCAGGCGCAGCTCGACGCCCAGCCGGTCGAGGGCGTCCTCGATGTACGGCCGCGGCGCGGGCCCGAGGTCCGGCCCCACGACGTCCGCCTGGTCCACGAGCACCACCCGCCCGCGCCCGGCCAGCTCGGTGGCCACCTCCAGGCCGGTGAACCCGGCCCCGACCACCACGGCCGTGAAACCCTCCCTGCCCCGCAGGTGGTCGGCCAGCCGCCGCGCGCCCGCCAGGGTGTCCACGTCGAACAGCAGGCCGGCACCCGGCAGGTCGGGCCGCACCAGCCGGCTGCCCGTCGCCAGCACCAGCCGGTCGTAGCCGATCACGTCCCCGCCGGCGTGCACCCGGCGGGCGGCCACGTCGATGTGCTCCGCCCAGGCGCGAAGGTGGCGGACGCCGATGGGCCCGAGCAGGCCGGGCAGCGGGACGGTCGCGCGTTCCGGCTCGGCCTCGTACATCCGCGGGCGCAGCACGAGGTCCTCGTCCGGCGCGATCAGCGTGATGTCCAGGTCGGCGCCGTCGCGCACGCGCGCGGCCGCGGCCGCCGCCCACACCCCGGCGAAACCCCCACCGACGATCACGATGTGCGGCATGTGCGTCTCCTCAGTCTGTGACGTGCTCCCGTACGCCAGGCAGACAACACAGCCCGCTCAAAGGTGACCGAGATGCCGGAGCTTTTCCGGATTCACCACCCGCCAGATGGTGACGATCCGGCCCTCGCGGATCTCGAACGTGTCCACCCACGCCGGCACGCCGTCCCGGTAGGTGATCAGCGCCGGCCGGCCGGCCACCTCGAGGTGCTCGATCCGCTCGGCCGGGTGCCGCCCCTCGATCCACGCCAGCATCGGCGCCAGCCGGTCGCGGCCGCGGACCGGCACGCGGGCGGCCTTGGCCCTGCCGCCGCCGTCGGCGACGTACACCACGTCCGGATCCAGCACCTCCACCAGCCGGGCCAGGTCACCCGCCTGCGAGGCGGCGCGGAAGGCGGCCACCACCCGCTCGCGCTCGCCGCGCGCGGCATCCGGCTCCCTGTCGCGGGCGGCCGCCACCCGCCCGCGCGCCCGGGAGGCCAGCTTGCGCGCGGCCGGCACGGACCTGCCGAGCACCTCGGCGATCCGCTCGAACGGCAGCCCGAACACGTCGTGCAGCACGAACGCCACCCGCTCGGGCGGCGCCAGCTCCCGCATCACCACCATCATCGCCGTGCCCACCGACTCGTCCACCAGGACGGGCCCGGCCGCGTCGGGCCCGGTCAGCAGCGGCTCGGGCAGCCACGGCCCGACATAGTCCTCGCGCCGCACCCTGGCCGACTTCAGCACGTTGTACGACGTGCGCGCCGCCACCGTGATCAGCCACGCCCGCAGGTCCACCACCTGCGACAGGTCCTCGGCGCCCGCCGCCCGCAGCCAGACCTCCTGCACCACGTCCTCGGCCTCGGCCACGCTGCCGAGCAGCCGGTAGGCCGCGCCGAACACGGCCGGCCGGTGCAGCTCCCACTCGTGCTCCAGGCGAGAACTCAGCTCCATTCCGGGCATCCTAGGCACCGTGCGCCCGGGCGGCGGCACGGGGCTCCGCGGCGCGGGTCAGCACGTCGCGGATGAGGGCGGCCACCTCCTCGGGGGTGAAGTCCATCGCGTTCTCGCCGACGGTGACCTCGAAGCTGCAGCGTGACGGGTCGGGCCCGCCGCGCACCGGCTCCACAGCTGCACGCCCTGCTCCTCCAGGAGCGCCCGGCCCGCCCGGCCCACTGCCCATCTTTGACAGCAGGGCGGCTTGTCAAGGGGTGTCCTGCCCCGCCGTGACTTGTCACACTCGGGCCGTAGCCGGCCACCGTCAGCGCCGGCCACCTTCGAGGAGACGCCTGTGACTGTCATCGACGACCTGGCCGCCCCGCCGCCCGGCAGCCCGCTCGCGGCCGTACGGGAGAGGATGCCGCTGCTGCTCGGCGCCCTCCTGACGGGCACGCCGATCGCCCTGGGCTGCGAGGCGGTGCTGCAGGCGGAAGAGGTCCTCATGATGGGCGGCCTGCCCGTACGGCTGCGCTCCGTGCGCCGCCGGCTGGCCAGGCTGCTCTACGACCAGCGGTACGGCGTGAGCACCGCGGACTTCGCCGACCTCGCGGAGTTCGGCCTCGACCACCCCGAACGCGTCTACTACTCGCCCGCCCACTGGGGCACGCTGCGCCGGGCCCTGCCCGTCAGGGACGTCGGACACCAGGACGTCTTCCTCGACCTGGGCGCGGGCAAGGGCAGAATGGTGCTGGAGGCGGCGGGCCGGTACCCGTTCAAGCAGGCGATCGGCGTCGAGCTGTCTCCCGAGCTGACCGAGGTGGCCAGGGCCAACCTGGCCGCCACGAGGCTGCGGCTGCGCGCGCGTGCGGTGGAGTTCGTGCAGTCGGACGTGCTCGACTACGACATCCCCGACGACGTCAGCGTGGTGTTCCTCAACAACCCGTTCAGGGGCCGGACGTTCGCCGCCGCCATGGACCGGCTGCTCGGCTCGGCCGACAGGAACCCGCGCCCCATCACCCTGATCTACTTCAACCCCGTCGAGGAGGCGCACCTGCTGCGCACCGGCCGCTTCCGCCACCTGCGCACGGTGACGCCCTGGCGGCGCAGGGACACCGGCGTGTTCGGCACCACCCGCGTGTACGCGGTGACGACGTAGCCGCTGCCCGGTCGCGCCGCCTTGACGGCCGGGATGTGGCTGCAAGTTAATGTCAACATGAAGTCAACCGACTCGATGCGCATCGGCGAGCTGGCCGAACGGTTCGACCTGGCGCCGCACGTGCTGCGCCACTGGGAGGCCATGGGCCTGCTGACCCCCGCCGCCCGGGTGAACGGCCGCCGCCGCTACACCCGCGACCACGTCGTACGGGTCATGACGATCATCCGGGCCAAGGGCGGCGGGATGAGCCTCGAGCAGATCAGGGAGGTGCTCGGCGCGGCCGGCCGGGCCGAGCGCCGAGCACTCCTCGAACACCATCACGCGGACCTCGAGCGGCGGCTCGAGGAGATCGCGGCGTCCAAGCGGCTGATCGAGCACCTCATGGAGTGCACCGCCGAGGACTTCACGCAGTGCCCGTCCTACCGGCGCATCATCGAGGGCGCCGCCGCCCTGCGGGACCTGCGCGAGGACGGATGCGTGATCTGACGGCTAGGCCGCCTCGAACCGGCGCTGGCAGCCGATGCAGTAGCGGGCCAGCGGGCGGATCTTGAGCCGTTCGAACGGGATGCCGGCCTCGCAGTGCCCGCAGCGGCCGTAGGCGCCGGTGTCCAGCCGGTCGAGGGCCTGGCTGAGCTCGGCGATCGCGCGGTCGGCGGTGGACAGGGAGACGAGCAGCTCCTGCCACGTGTCGTCCGCGCCGGTGCTCTGCCGCGCCTCGTCCTGCAGGCCGAGCAGGTGGCGGCTGCGCCGTTCGAGCTGCTCCTGCAGGTCCTGGCGGAGGGTCTGGAGCTGGACGGTGCTGAGGTGTGAGGCTCCGTGGGTGTCGGTCATGATGAGAAATGTCCTTTTCGGGGATGCGCACGCTGACGGGACGACCGGCACACACCGGACCGGTCGTCATGGCTGGCCGCCCGGGAGCGCGCGCGGCCGCCTCGCCGAGGAGGCGGACACGCGCGGCGAGGCCCTACGGCACACGAACGGCCGTAGAGCTCCGGAGGTGGTGAAAGGCGGCGGCTAGATCAGCGGCGGGCTGCGTGACCCCGTGGCGAGGTGGGCGAACTGCTGCGGATCGCGGATCGCGGCCTCGTCGTGGCCGGGCGACGGCAGCAGCGCCAGATGGCCGGCTTCGGCCTGCCGCTCGCCCCGCAGCGGCGGCCACAGCGACAGCACGTGGTGCTCGCGCACACTGGTGGCCTGTGGCGGCAGGCTGGAGAGCTCGGCGCCCGGGTCGCCCAGGATCCACGCCGGCCCGTACGGCACGCCGGCCCGCAGGCCGGAGCCCCCGCTGCCGGAGCCCCATGAGGCGCCGACGAGCAGCAGGGACAGCAGGACCAGGCCCATCACGCCGGTGAACGCGATGGACCCTCGTGGTGTTCTCCACGGTCCCGTCATACGGGCGACCATAGCTCAGAACGTCACAAAGAGCACTCCAGTAATGACGCAGGGCGCGGGTCAGGCCGCCCAGTTCCGCACGGCGGGGACGTACCCGGCGGGCTTGTCGGCGACCTTGGCTCCCGGATTGACCAGCCAGCCCTGGTAGCCCGGGGTGAACATCCGGTACACCGACTCCGCGGGCACGTCGCTCGCCTCGTCGAGCCGGGCGCGCAGCTCGGCGGGCAGCTCGAAGTCGAGGGCGGACAGGTTGGCGTCGAGCTGCCCGACGCTGCTCGCCCCGATGATCGCCGAGGCCACGCCGGGCCGGGTGGCGACCCAGTTGAGCGCGACCTGGGCCATCGGCCTGCCGACCTCGGCGGCGACGTTCTCCAGGGTCGCCAGGAGCCGCCATTCCCTGTCCGTCCACGTGCGTCCCGCGCCGCCCGCGCCGCTCAGCCGGCCCTCGCCGGTCAGGCCCTGGTCGGCCTGGCGGTACTTGCCGGTGAGGAAGCCGCTGCCGAGCGGGCTCCACGCGGTGATGCCGAGGCCCAGGGTCTGCCCCATGGGGACGTGCTCGCGCTCGATCGCCCGGTCCACCAGGGAGTAGGGGAGTTGCAGGCTGACCAGCGGGGCGAGCGCGTGCGCCTCGGCCAGCGTCTGGGCGCGGGCCGCGTACCAGCTCGGCACGTCCGACAGGCCCGCGTACCGGATCTTGCCGGCCCTGGTGAGGTCGTCGAACGTGCGCATGACCTCCTCGACCGGGGTGATCCGGTCCCAGGTGTGCAGCAGGAACAGGTCGACGTGGTCGGTGCGCAGGCGGCGGAGGGACGCCTCGAGCGCCCTGATCATGTGCTTGCGGCCGTTGCCGCCGGCGTTCGGGTCGCCGGGGTCCACGCTGTTGGTGAACTTGGTGGTGAGCACCACCCGGTCGCGCACCCCGGCCTCGGCGACGAGGTTGCCGAGGATGGTCTCGCTCTCCCCGGCGGTGTAGAAGTCGGCGGTGTCGATGAAGTTGCCGCCGGCTTCGAGGTAGCGGCGGAAGATGGGGCGGGCCTCGTCCTCGGTCTTGCCGTACGCGGCGTGGAAGCCGCCGATGCCGAAGTTCATCGTGCCGAGGGCGAGGCGGCTGACGCGCAGGCCGGAGCGGCCGAGCAGGAAGTACTGATCCATGGACATGCGGCCAGCTTGCGCCGGAGAAAATGGACCCGCAAGTCCAGAATTGGTAGGGTGGATGACGTAGTCCGATCGGGTGGAGGTCGATCATGCGGACGCTGACCCGCAAGGGAGCCGCCACGCGGCAGCGCATCCTCGAAGGCGCGGCCGAGCTCATCCGCGAGCACGGCGTGGCCGCCACGACCCTCGACGACGTGCTGTCGGCGACCTCGGCCAGCAAGAGCCAGCTCTTCCACTACTTCCCCGGCGGGCGGGAGGAGCTGCTGCTGGCCGTGGCCCGGTTCGAGGCCGGCAGGGTGCTGGAGGACCAGCGGCCGCAGCTCGACGAGCTCACCTCCTGGCCGGCCTGGGACGCCTGGCGCGACAAGGTCGTCGACCGCTACCGGCGGCAGGGCCGCCTGTGCCCGCTCAACGCCGTCACCTCGCACCTGGGCGACCGCACGCCAGGGGCCCAGGCGGTGGTCACCGAGCTGATGGGGCGCTGGCAGGCCGAGATCGCCGCCGGCGTGCGGCACATGCAGGCCGCCGGCGAGATCGACCCCGGCCTCGACCCGGAACGGGCGGCCGCCGCCATCCTCGCCGGAATCCAGGGCGGCGTGCTGATCCAGATGTCCACCGGGCAGACCACCCACCTGGAGTCCGCCCTCGACCTGGGCATCGCCTATCTCAGGTCGAGCCGGGACCAGGCTCACCAGGTGACCGGGAGCCGCAGCGCGCCGTAGATGTCCAGGCCGCCGCGCAGCGGCACCTCGACGGCGGGCACGGCCAGGCGCAGCGCCGGGAAGCGGCCGATCAGCGCGGGCAGCGCGACGCGCAGCTCGACCCGGGCGAGCTGCTGGCCCAGGCACTGGTGCGCGCCGTGTCCGAAGGACAGGTGCCCCACGGCCTCCCGGCGCAGGTCGAGCCTGTCCGGGTCGGCGAACCTGGCCGGGTCGCGGTTGGCCGCCTGGACCGAGACGACGACCGTCTCCCCGGCCCTGACGAGCCGGCCGCCCAGCTCGACGTCCTCCAGCGCGGCCCGCTGGCCGGTGTGGGCGATGCTCAGGTAACGCAGCAGCTCCTCGACGGCCCGGTCGGCGAGCTCCGGCTCGTCGCGCAGGGCCGCGAGCTGGCCGGGGTGGCTCAGCAGGGCGAACGTGCCCAGCGCGATCATGTTCGCGGTGGTGTCGAGCCCGGCGCCGAGCAGGAAGGCGCCGATGCCCGCCAGCTCCTCGTCGTCGAGGTCGGTGCCGGTCAGGTCGCTGAGCAGGTCGTCGGTGGGGTGCGCGCGCTTGGCCCGCACCAGCCCGTGCAGGTACTCGCCCAGCTCGCCGAAGGCCGCGTACTGCTCCTCCGGGCTGTGGTCGCCGCCGGCCAGCACCGCGGCGTGCCGCTGGAACGTCTCGCGGTCGGCGTACGGGACCCCGAGCAGCTCGCAGATCATCAGCGCGGGCACCGGCTGGGCGAAGAGCCGCACCAGGTCCGCGGGCGGGCCGTGCTCGGCCATGACGTCGAGCTGTGTGGCGGTGATCTCCTGGACGCGCTCGGTGAGCAGGCTCATGCGGCGCACGGTGAACTTGCCGATCAGCAGCTTGCGGTAGCGGGTGTGCTCGGGAGCGTCGAGCCCGGTGAGGTCGCCGATCGGGGCCGGAGGCGTCTCGCCGAAGATCACCCCCGGCAGTGGGTAGTGCATGAGCTCGGGCCGGGAGCTGAAGCGGGGGTCTCCCAGCACCGCGCGGGCCAGGGCGTGACCGGTGACCAGCCATCCCGCGTGCCCGTCGGGGAAGGTCAGCCGCCTGATCGGCGCCTGCTCCCGCACCCCGGCCAGCTCCGGCGGCGGGTCGAAGGGGCAGCCGGGGGTGCGGGTGAGGGGGAGCTCTGCCAGCGGCCGGTGGGTTTCGACCATGTCGAGTGGCCTCCATGAGGTGCACGGCGTTCTGATGTGGAGAACACTGTACGCATAGTGGAGTAGCGTGCGCAATCTCTTGACGGCGTGCGCTCGGGAGTCCGATAAAGGGGTGGCGGTCCCGGCGTGCGCGTGCCCACAGTGGCGGTATGGCGCAGAACACCTTCGACGCGCGAATCGCCGAGACCTACGAGGAGAAATGGCCCGAGCTGTTCGAGCCCGCGGTCGTCGACCCGGCGGTCGACTTCCTCGCCGGGCTGGCGGGCTCGGACGCCGGGCCTTCGGGCTCGGACGCAGCGTCGTCGGGCCCGGGGCCAGCGCCGTCGGGCCCGGGGCCAGCGTCGTCGGGCTCGGGCGCCGCGCTGGAGTTCGGCGTCGGCACCGGCCGCCTCGCTCTGCCGCTCAGCCGGCGGGGCGTACGCGTGCACGGCATCGACCTGTCCACCGCCATGATCGCGCAGCTCCGGGCCAAGCCCGGCGCGGAGCGCGTCGGCGTGACCGTCGGCGACTTCGCCACCACGCGGGTGGACGGCACGTTCGCCCTCGCCTACCTGGTACGCAACACGATCACCAACCTGACCACGCAGGACGAGCAGGTCGAGTGCTTCCGCAACGCGGCGGCGCACCTCGGCCCGGGCGGCTGCTTCGTCATCGAGGTGTACGTCCCGGAGCTGCGGCGGCTGCCGCCCGGCCAGACCGTCCACCCGTTCGCGGTGACACCGGCGCACCTGGGGTTCGAGGAGTACGACGTCGCCGCGCAGCTCGCCGTCTCCCACCACTACTGGACGGCGGGCGGGCAGGTCGAGATCTACTCCTCGACCCACCGTTACGTGTGGCCGGCCGAGCTGGACCTCATGGCGCGCCTGGCCGGGATGGCGTTGCACGAGCGCTGGGCGGGCTGGGGCGCGAGCCGTTCACCGGCGAGAGCAGGAGCCACGTCTCGGTCTGGCGGAAGCCCGCCTCGTAAGGTTCAGCAGTGTTCGCCGGTCGCCTGCTGCCGGGGCCGCGTCTCCGGCCGCGTCGGCTGGGACACCCTCCACACGGGACGCAGCGTCTGATGCTCGAGAACCTCGAAGGCGGAGACGGTCTCCCCGTCGCAGAGCGGGACGACGAACCGGACCTGCCCATCGGCTGTCCGGCCGATCCCCACCGGCCTGGGGGCAGGATCGCCCAGCGGCACGCCGCACGCGGCGATCTGCACCGCCAGGCCGAGGAGCACGGGCAGAGCCCGTAACCGTCGCCACCGGATCATGCTCATCACCCTTCGACCACCCGCTCGGCCACGGCCGGACCGCGCCTGCCATTCTGATCGCTCACGCGGTGTGGCGCGGCGGCAGGGGAGGTGCCGCCGCGCCAGGGTGCCCGAAGGTCAGCTCGCGCTGCAGGAGACCGTCGGCCAGGTGTAGTTGCCGTTGTGCTGGACTGTCACGCCCCAGTTGTTGCCGTTGCCGTTGGGTCTGGCGGTCAGCACCTGGGCGCTGGGATAGCTGGCGGTGACGTTCCAGGTGGCGATGATCTGCGCGGGGGAGGGCACGTTCATCGTGACGGTCCAGTTGCTGGAGCCGCTGACCGACACGTTGAGGTTGTAGCGGTCGCTCCACTGCTGGCCCGCGGAGAGCGTGGCGGTGCAACCCCCGCCGCCGCCACCGCCACCCCCGCCGCCACCCCCGCCGCCGCCTCCGCCGGAGGAGCCGCCGACCGTGATGTTGGAGCTGCCGCTGCTCTGGTAACCCTCGGTGGCGAGGATCTGGTAGTCATGGCTGCCCAGGCTCATGCCGTTGCGGGCCCAGGCGTCGAAGTGGTTGCCGGCCGTGATGGTGCCGCCGGTCTTCTTCGACTGGCGCACGCTCCAGTACTGGTTGAAGGTCCGGGTGCCCTCGATGGACGGGGCGTTGTAGCGCGTCGTCTGGTAGATGTCGTACGTGCCGCCGTCGCTGGTCACCGTGCCCTTGTACGTGCCGGTCGGCCGGTAGGTGCCCCAGTTGTCGACGATGTAGTACTCGACGAGCGGGTTCCTGGTCCACCCGTACAGGGTCAGGTAGGCGTTGCCCGAGGGGTTGAAGCTGCCCGAGTAGGTCACCGTCCTGCGCCCGCCGGGGTTCCAGCCCTTGCCGGCCACGAAGTTCCCGGTGTTGCGCCACGAGGTGCTGTAATTGCCGCCGGATCCCAGCTCCATGGAGACCGTGCCCTGGCTGTCGGTCCAGAACGAGTAGAAGTAGCCGTTGTTGGTGCCGGTCTGGTTGGTGGTGATGGCGGCGTGCGCGACGCTGGGCAGCATCGCCACGGCCAGCGCCGCGACCACGGCGCAGGCCCGGCCTGCGAACCGCAGGATGCGGCCGCGTCTGCGGCTGTGCGGGGGGTGGGGTGCGTCGTTCATCTGCATGCTTCCTTCTCGTGAAGGCGGGCATCAACGAAACTATCGGAACGGTGGCGAAAGTATCGGCCGCGTTGTGCGGAGTTGTCAATGACTCCGGTCAGACTGTGAGGGTGCGCCCCTGCCGGAAAAGGGCGGGATGCACAAACTGGCCTGGTCAGTGTGCCCGTGAACTCCTGACCGATTCGTTTGAAAATTTCAGCTACATTTCGAAACTTGTCGTCCCAGCAGACGGCCTTACTGGCTCATTGTGAAAACTAGGGGCATTAGGTATAGCCTAATAACCCTAGGGAGGGTGGTGTGCATGGCACGGATGGGGCTGACGGCGGAGCGGGTGACGCTCGTCGGGGCTGAGCTGGCGGACGAGGTCGGGCTGGAGCACGTGACCATGTCGGCGGTGGCCCGCCGGCTCGGGGTGAAGGACGCCAGCCTGTACGCGCACGTCCGCAACCTCGACGACCTGCGAGGACGGATCGCGCTGCTGGCGGCGGACGAGAAGACCATCCGCATCGCGGAGGCCACCGCCGGCCGGTCGGGCAGGGAGGCGCTGGTGGCGTACGCGAACGCGTGGCGCGGCTACGCCCACGACCACCCGGGCCGCTACACCGCCACGCAGACCCCGATGGAGATCGATCCCGAGCTCGCGGCCCGGGCGGCGGGACCGCGGCGCGCGATCGAGCTGACGTACAGCATGCTGCGCGCCTACCGGCTGGACGAGCCCGACCTGACCGACGCGGTCCGGCTGATGCGCAGCACGCTGCACGGCTTCGTCAGCCTCGAGGCCGCGGGCGGTTTCGCGCACTCGCGCCCGGCGCAGGCCACCTGGCTGCGCTGCCTCGACGCCCTGCACACCCTCCTGGAGCACTGGCCAGAACACGAACACGAAGGAGATCCGGCATGACCACCCCCACCATCGGCCACCTGCGCGTGGCCGGCGCGAAACTGCGCTACGAGGTGCGCGGCAGCGGCCCGTTCCTGCTGCTGATCCCCGGCGGCACGGGCGGCGCCGCCGCGTTCGACGGCGTCGCGGCCGGCATGGCAGACGAGTACACGGTCGTCTCCTACGACCCGCGCGGCCTGTCCCGCAGCCCGCTGGACGACCCCGAGGCCCGGCAGTCGGTCGAGCAGCACGCCGACGACGCGTTCCGGCTGCTGGAACTGCTGTCGCCGGGCGCGCCCGCCCGCGTGGCCGGGTGCAGCTCGGGCGCCATCGTGGCGCTGCACCTGCTCGTCACCCACCCGGGGCGGGTCGAGCGCGTCGTGGCGCACGAGCCGCCGGTGGTCGAGGTGCTGCCGGACGCCGCCGAGCACCGCGCGCTGCTCGCCCGCGTCGAGGACACCTTCCGCAGGGAGGGGCTGATGCCCGCTGCGGCCGTGTTCGCGGCGGGCCTCGAGCGGCCCGGTGCCGAAGCCCCCGATGCGGCCAAGCTTCGCGACGGCGCCGAAGCCCCTGACGCGGGCAAGGCGCGCGGTGTCACCGACACCGTCGGCGCCCCCGCCGCCACCGAGCTGCCGCCGCAGGCAGCGGCCCGGGCCGAGCGCACCATGGCGGACATGTCGTACTTCCTCGGGCGGATCGTCCCGAGCTTCATGGCCTACACCCCCGACGTGGCTCGGCTGCGGGCCCTGTCGGACCGGCTCGTGCTCGCGGCGGGCGAGGAGTCGCGCGGCGAGCTGCCCTATCGCCCCGCCGCGTTCCTGGCCGAGCGGTTCGGCACGGAGCTCGTGCACTTCCCGGGCGGGCACGTGGGCCTCACCACGCACCCCGCCGAGTTCGGCGAGCTGCTCCGCAAGGTGCTGAGCGCCTAGGTCCCGCCTGCAGCCGCCACTCCGCTCCCGCGACTTGATTTTCTACTATTTAGGTAGGTTATGCTGGTTTAGCTTCCACGTGTTCATGAAAGGCAGTACCCCCATGTCTCCATCCAGACCGCTGCGCACCGTCGTCACGCTCACTCTCGTGAGCCTCCTCGGCGCCTGTGGCGGCGGGGGCGCTGCCGGGCCGGCGCCCGGCGACGGCAAGCCCGTGCTGGGCGGCACGCTGACCTACCTGGAGCATCAGCCGCCGACCTGCCTCTACCTGCCCGCCGCCGGCTTCTATCCCAACGGCGGCATCCTCAACCAGATCACCGACAAGCTGACCTGGCAGAACCCGCAGACGCTCGAGATCGAGCCGTGGATCGCCACCAAGTGGGAGATCAACGAGGACGCCACCGAGTACACCTTCCACCTGCGCGACGGCGTGACGTTCAGCGACGGCAGCCCGCTGGACGCCGACGCCGTCGCGGCCAACTTCGACGTGTACGGCCTCGGCGACGAGAAGCTCAAGCTGCCCGTCGCCGAGTTCGTCAACAACTACGAGCGCAGCGAGGTGATCGACCCGCTCACCGTGCGCTTCCACTTCGACCGGCCGTCGCCCGGCTTCCTGCAGGGCACCTCGGTGATCGGCGCCGGCCTGGTGTCGAAGAAGACGATCTCCCTGCCGTACGAGCAGCAGTGCCAGCTGAAGAACATCATCGGCTCCGGCCCCTTCACGCTCAAGAAGCAGATCCTCGACAAGGAGGTCGACCTCGTCGCCCGCAAGGACTACGACTGGGCGCCGCCGTCGTCGCAGCACCAGGGCCGTGCGTACCTCGACGAAATAAAGATCATCGTCACGCCGGAGGACAACGTGCGCGTCGGCGCGCTCACCTCGGGCCAGGCCGACATGGTGCGTTACGTGCAGGCCTACGACGAGCAGACCGTCAAGGACGCCGGCTTCCGGATCCACGCCGAGCCCACCCGCGGCGTGAACAACGGCCTGTACCTGCGGCCGGGCAACAGCCTGCTCAAGGACCCCGACGTACGCACCGCGCTGCGGCTCGGCACGAACGCCAAGGAGGTCGTCGACACCCTGTTCACCGAGAGCTACCCGGTCGCCACCTCCGTGCTCAGCCACCTCGCCCAGGGGTACGTGGACCTGTCCAAGGAGCTCACCTACGATCCGGCCAGGGCCGACGCGCTGCTCGACGCGGCAGGCTGGACGCGCGGCGCCGACGGCATCCGCGCCAAGGACGGCAGGCGGCTCGAACTGGGCGTGTTCGTCTCCGGCCCCCAGCCGCTGTCGAAGCAGACCCTCGAACTCGTCGCCCAGCAGTGGACGAAGATCGGCGTCAAGCTGGAGATCCGCCCCGCCGACGCCGGCACCCAGGCCGTGGACATCAAGGACGCCGAGAAGACCGCCATCCAGCACGGCATGGTCGGCCGCGCCGACCAGGACGTGATCAAGAGCCACTTCCACAGCGAGAACCGCGACGTCATCCTCTCCGACGACGAGAAGCTGGACCGGCTGCTGGAGGAGGAGTCCGCCGAGCCCGACACGGCCGCGCGCAACGCCAAGGTCGCCGAGATCCAGCGGTACGTGATCGAGCAGGGCTACGCGATCCCGCTGTTCGAGGAGCCCCAGGTGTACGGCGCCGCGCCGCACGTGCACGGCGTGGCCTTCGAGGCGGTCGCCCGGCCGTGGTTCTACTCGGTGTGGAAGTCGCAGCCGTGACCAGGTACCTGCTGTCGCGGGCCGGGCAGGCGGCGCTCGTGCTCTGGGCCGCCTTCACGGCGAGCTACGTGCTCCTGCAACTGCTGCCCGGCGACTCGATCCTGATCAAGTTCCAGAACCCGGAGCTCGGCCTGTCACCCCAGCAGATCGCCGAGATCCGCGCCTACTACGCCGGCGGCTCGCCCGTCGCCGACTACGTCCAGACCCTGCTCGGCTTCCTGACCGGCAGCCTCGGCTACTCCATCGACACCGGCGCCCCCGTGGCCGAACGGCTGGCGGAGGCGCTGCCCGAGACCGCCCGGCTGGCGTCGGCCGCGTTCCTGCTGGCGGTGCTGATCGCTGTGGTGATCGCGTTCGCGGCGAGTTACAGCACGACCTCCTGGCTGCGCGGGGCGCTGCTGTCGGTGCCGTCGCTGTTCGTCTCGGTGCCCGCGTTCTGGCTGGGCATCCTGCTGATCCAGGTCTTCTCGTTCCGGCTGGGGCTGGTGCCGGTGATCGGCGGGAGCGAGCTGCAGCAGCTCGTCCTGCCCGTGCTGACGCTGGCCGTGCCGATCTCGGCGCCGATCGCGCAGGTGCTCGCGCGCGCCATCGACCAGGTGTACGCGCAGCCGTTCGTGCCGGTGATCGCGGCCAGGGGCGCCACCCGCTGGTGGATCCTGTGGCGGCACGTGGCCCGCAACGCCGTGCTGCCGACGCTCACCGTGGCCGGGCTGACGTTCGGCGAGCTGATCGCGGGCTCGGTCGTGACCGAGACCGTCTTCGGCCGGGCCGGGATCGGCCGGCTCACCGAGCAGGCCGTCAACGCGCAGGACACGCCGGTCATGCTCGCCGTCGTGGTGCTCGCGGCAGCCGTGTTCGTGCTGGTCAACCTGGTGGTGGACGTGCTGTTCCCGATCCTCGACCCGCGGCTGAAGGGAGCGGCGGCATGAGCGGCGCCCCGGCTCCGGCCGGAGGAGGCCAGGCCCGGGCGCGGCTCGGGCCGGCTCTGGCCAGGGTGGTGCCCGGCCGCGTGCCGATCGGGCCGGTCCTGGCCTGGGCGGTCGTCGGGCTCGTGCTGCTCTGGGCGGCCGTGCCGGGCGCGTTCACCGCCTACGACCCGATCGCCGGCGTGCCCGCCGAGAAGCTCCGGCCGCCGGGGGCGGAGCACCTGTTCGGCACCGACGCGGTCGGGCGGGACGTCTTCGCCCGGGTGGTGCACGGCTCGGTGCACTCGCTGTCCGGGGCGCTCGTCGCCGTCGGGGTCGGCCTGCTGCTCGGCACGCTGCTCGGGCTGCTGGCCGGCGCCGCGGGCGGGGTGGCGGACGCGGCGGTCATGCGGGTCGTGGACGTGCTGCTGTCGGTCCCCGGACTGCTGCTGGCCCTGACAGTGATCATCCTGCTCGGCCCCGGCACGGTGAACGTGGCGATCGCGGTCGGCGTCGGCTCGGTGGCGGCCTTCGCCCGGCTGGCCCGCGCCGAGGTCGTGCGGGTGCGCCGCACCGACTACGTGGAGGCCGCGTTCGGCAGCGGCGGCCGGTACCCCGCCGTGTTGTGGCGCCACGTGCTGCCCAACTCCCTCGGCCCCGTCATCGCGCTGGCCGCCCTGCAGTTCGGCGCGGCCATCCTGGCCATCTCGACGCTCGGCTTCCTCGGCTACGGCGCCGAACCCCCCACCCCCGAGTGGGGGCTGCTCATCGCCGAGGGACGCAACTACCTGGCCACCTCGTGGTGGCTGACCACGCTGCCCGGCGCCGTCGTGGTCGCCGTGGTGCTGGCCGCCGGACGCATCAGCCGCTCGATCGGAAGGGAACGCGCATGAGCCTGCTGGAGGTGCGCGACCTCGCGGTCTCGTACGACGGCCGCCGCGCGCTGCACGGCGTGTCCTTCTCGGTCGAGCCGGGCGAGGTCGTGGCCGTCGTCGGCGAGTCCGGGTCGGGCAAGTCCACCACGGCCCACGCCCTCATCGGCCTGCTGCCGGGCAACGCCACCCTGGACGCGGGCCGGATCCTGTTCGGTGAGGCCGACCTGGCCGGGTGGTCGCAGCGCCGCCTGCGTTCCGTACGCGGCAGCCGGATCGGCCTCATCCCGCAGGACCCGGCGAACTCCCTGGACCCGGTCAAAACCATCGGCGCTCAGCTCGGCGAGGTGCTGCGGATCCACGGCGAGCGCGACCGCCGCACGATCCGCGCCCGGGTCCTCGACCTGCTGGCCCGCGTCGGCCTGCCCGACCCGCAGACGCGGGCCCGCCAGTACCCGCACGAGCTGTCGGGCGGCATGCGCCAGCGCGTGCTCATCGCCGCCGCGATCGCCCTGCGACCGCGCCTGATCATCGCCGACGAGCCCACCAGCGCCCTGGACGTCACCGTGCAGCGGCGCGTCCTCGACCTCATCGACGACCTGCGGGCCGAGTACGGCACCGCCGTCCTGCTGGTGACCCACGACCTGGGCGTCGCCGCCGGCCGCTCGGACCGCCTGGTCGTGATGAGGGACGGCCGCGTCGTGGAGCAGGGCCCGACGCCCGCGGTGCTGGCCGCGCCCCAGGAGGGCTACACCGAGCGGCTGCTGAGCGACGCCCCCGCGCTGTCGGAGCGGCCCTTCCGCGACCCTCCCGCCGGGGAGCCCGCCATCGTGGTGCGCGACCTGGTCAAGGAGTTCCGCGTGCGGCGCCGCCCGTTCCGCGCCGTGGACGGCGTCCGCTTCGAGGTGACCCGTGGCACCACGCACGCGCTCGTCGGCGAGTCCGGCTCGGGCAAGACCACCACGGCCAGGATGGTCGCGCGGTTCGCCACCCCCACGTCGGGAACGGTCAGCATCGCGGGGGCGCCGGACGGCCGCCGCTTCCGCCGTCACGTGCAGCTCGTCTACCAGAACCCGTACGGGTCGCTCGACCCTCGCCAGTCCATCGGAGAGATCATCGAGGAGCCGCTGCGCAACTTCGGGCTCGGCGACCGCCAGGCGCGCCGGGCCCGCGTCGCCGACCTGCTGGAGCGAGTGTCGCTGCCGGGCGAGGTACGCGGACGCCGCCCCCGCGAGCTGTCCGGCGGGCAGCGGCAGCGGGTGGCCATCGCCCGCGCGCTGGCCGTCGAGCCCGAGGTGCTCGTGCTCGACGAGGCGGTCTCGGCACTCGACGTCACCGTGCAGGCGCAGATCCTCGACCTGCTCGAACGGCTCCAGCGCGAGCTGGGCCTGACCTACCTGTTCATCTCGCACGATCTGGCCGTGGTGCGCCAGATCTCCCACACCGTCTCCGTCATGAGCAAAGGACGCATCGTGGAAACCGGAACCACCCGCCAGGTCTTCAGCGACTCCCGGCACGACTACACCCGCGAGCTGCTGGCCGCGATCCCGGAGCGGGTGCGATGAGGCATCCCATCAGGCTGGGCTTCTTCACCCGCCTGCTCGACGACGTCCCTCCGGGCGAGCGTTACCGGCTGGCCGCCGAGCAGATCCGGCACGCCGAGGCGTACGGGTTCGACACCGCGTGGGTGGCGCAGCACCACTTCGACGGCGAGGAGGGCGGGCTGCCCGCGCCCCTGGTGTTCCTCGCCCACGTCGCGGCCCGCACCGAGCGCATCAGGCTCGGCACCGGCATCATCACGCTGCCGCTGGAGCAGCCGCTGCGGGTGGCGGAGGACACCGCCGTGCTCGACCTGCTGACCGGCGGCCGGCTGGAGGTGGGCGTGGGCGGCGGCGGCACGCCGTCGGCGTTCGCGCCCTTCGGGCACGACCCCGCCGACCGCGCGGCCCTGTACGCCGAGCACCTGTGGGTGCTGCGGCGCGCCTGGGCGGGCGAGGACCTCGGCGGCGGCAGCCGGCTCTACCCGCCCGCGCCCCGGCTGCTCGACGCCGTGTGGGAGGCCACGTTCTCGGTCGCCGGCGGGGCCAGGGCCGGGCGGGCGGGCCACGGGCTGATGTTGTCGCGCACCCAGCCGCGGCCCGCCGAGCGCCCGCAGGCCACGCTGGCGGACCTGCAGCTCCCCATCGTCGAGGCCTACCACGAGAGCCTGCCGCCCGGTGCCGCGCCGCGGATCATGGCGTCGCGGACCGCGTTCGTGGCCGACAGCCGCGCCGAGGCGCTGCGGTACGCCGAGATCGGCCTCGGCCGGCGCACCCTGCCCTTCGAGCTGCCCGGCAGCGACCTCGACAGCCGGATCACCGCCTACGACGTGCACCTGGGCACGCCGCAGGACGTCATCGAGAGCCTGTGTGCCGACCCCACCCTGCAGTGGGCGACCGACCTGGTCTTCCAGGTGCACTCGGTCGACCCGCCGCACCCCCTCGTCCTGCGCTCCATCGAGTTGCTGGCGACCGAGGTCGCGCCCGCGTTCGGCCGGCGTCCCATCACGGAATCGAGCAAGAAATGATCACTGACGTCATCGACCACCTGGCCGGGATCGCCCCCGGCTCCTCCCTCGACCGGCTGCGCGACCGGCGCCCCGACGCCCGCGAGCACGCCCAGCGCAGCTACGACGCGCTCTTCGCCCCCGACGACGAGGGCGAGGTCACGCTCGTCGAGCGCGACGCGGTCGCGGCCTTCGTCACCGGCCTGCACCAGGACCTCACGGTCGCCGGCTTCTACGCCGGCCGCCTCGCCGAGCTCTCGCCCGGCCTGCTCAAGGCCGTCGAGGCCGAGATCGAGGCCGGCCGCGCCACCGGGCCCTACGGCGTGTACGCGGGCGCCCTGGCGGCGGAGAGCCAGGAGGGGCCGCGTTACCGGGTGAGCGACCCGGCCGCGCTCGGGGTCCGGCTCGCCGCCGCGTTCGAGCACGCCCACCTGCTCGTGTTCCGGCCGCGCGAGGCGGGCAGGGACGCGCTGGCGGCGCTGGGCCGCGCGGGCTGGAGCGAGACGGGGATCGTCACGCTGTCGCAGCTCGTCGCGTTCCTCAGCTTCCAGGTACGGGTGATCACCGGCCTGCGGCTGCTCAACCAGGAAGGGGTCACGGCATGACCGGCATGACCGGCTTCACCACGGAGCGGCTCGGCTGGCGGCCGTGGCTCGCGCCCCTGACGGAGGAGGAGCTGACCGACGCGCACCACGAGGCGCTGGTGGACAGGGCCCGCGCCGCCTCCCCGTACTTCCTGCTGCTCGCGCGCGACCCCGACATCCTGCACGCCCGCACCAAGACCGATCAGGACATCTTCTACAACCCCGACGGCGGCCTGCCGCGCGCCGAACGCGAGCTGGCCGCCACCGCCACCTCCCGCCACAACGGGTGCGTCTTCTGCGCCTCGGTGCACGCGCGCTTCGCCGATCACTACTCCAAGCGGCCCGCCGACGTGCGCCGCCTGCTGGAGGAGGGGGTGCGCGCGCGGCAGGACGACCGGTGGCGGGCGATCATCGACGCCGCCGTGGCGCTGGCCGACACCCCGTCCCGGCTCGGCGCGGAGCACATCGCGGCGCTGCGCGCGGCGGGGCTCGACGACCTGGCGATCAGCGACGCCGTGCACGCCGGCGCGTTCTTCGGCTGGGCGAACCGGCTGATGCTCTCGCTCGGCGAGCCCACGCGGGAGGAGAGGTGAAGCACCCCCGCCCCGGCGCGCTCCGGCGCGACCTGGCCGCGCTCGGCGTCCGGCTCGACGTCGCCGACGGGCCGGAGCCGGCGTTGCGCGCCGTCATCGGCACCCCGAGGGGGCAGGTGATCCTCGCGCTGACCGGATCCTGCAAGCGGTTGCACCCTGGATCCTGGGGTGATGTGCTCCTTTCGTCTGGATCAGTGCAAGGGGTTGACATAGCATCCGGGGTGTCCGGCGCAGGTACCGGCGAGGGAGGGCCAGTCCATGCCGAAGCGTTCCCGAGATCATTCCTGGAGCCGCCGTGACGCCATGCGCGCCATGGCCGCGTCCGCCGCCGTGTCGGCCTTCGCCGTGCCGATGGGCCTCGACGCGCCGGCCGCGCAGGCGTTATCCGATCCGTGGGCGCGGGCCAACCGCATCGCGGCGAAGGTGCGCGGGCCGAGGTTCCCGCACCGGCGCTTCGATATCCGGAAATATGGTGCCGTAGGGGATGGGGTGACGGACTGCACGGCCGCCATCCGTACCGCGATCAGGGCCTGTCACGCGGCGGGCGGCGGGCATGTGGACGTGCCCGAAGGGCGGTTCCTGACCGGTGCCGTGCACCTGCTGAGCAACGTGGACCTGCACGTGGCCGAGGGCGCCACGCTGCTGTTCAGCACCGACCCCAAGGCGTACCTGCCGCTGGTGCTGACCAGGTTCGAGGGCGTCGAGCTGCTCAACTACTCGCCGCTGATCTACGCCTACGGGCAGCGCGACATCGCGGTGACCGGGGCGGGCGTGCTCGACGGGCAGGCCGGCGACGACCACTGGTGGCCGTGGAAGGGCTCAGGAGACCACGGCTGGGAGCCGGGGGAGCCGCGCCAGGCCGAGGCCAAGGCGGCCCTGTTCGCCCAGGCCGAGCAGGGCGTGCCGGTCGAGCGCCGGGTGTACGGCGAGGGTGGCTACCTGCGCCCGTCCTTCGTCCAGCCCTACCGCTGCCGGAACGTGCTCATCGAGGGCGTCACCATCGTCAACTCGCCGATGTGGGAGATCCACCCCACGCTGTCGGAGAACGTGCTCGTGCGCGGCGTCACCGTCCGCACCCACGGCCCGAACAACGACGGCTGCAACCCCGAGTCCAGCCGGATGGTGGTGATCCGGGACTGCACGTTCGACACCGGCGACGACTGCATCGCGATCAAGTCGGGCCGCAACGCCGACGGCCGCCGCGTCAACGTGCCTAGCGAGCACATCCTGGTCGAGGGCTGCACGTTCCGCGAGGGGCACGGCGGCATGACGGTCGGCAGCGAGATGTCGGGCGGCGTGCGCGAGGTCTTCATCAGGGACTGCACGATGTCCAGCCCGAACCTCGACATCGCGCTGCGCTTCAAGACCAACTCCGTGCGGGGCGGCTTCGTCGAGGGCCTCCACGCCAGGAACCTGGAGATCGGCCAGGTCGGCGGCTCGGTCATCGACATCAACTTCAACTACGAGGAGGGGCCGGGGCACGGCTTCAACCCCGTGGTGGGCGGGATCGACGTGCGCGACATGACCGTACGGACCGCAAACCGGGCGCTCAACCTGCGCGGATACGCCGACGCGCCGATCCACGGCGTCAGGCTGACCGACGTGGACTTCGGCGCCATCGCGACGCCGAGCGTCGTCGAGCACGTCGAGAACCTCGTCCTCGAGAACGTCCTGGCGAACGGCGAACCGCTGATCATCCCCTGAACGACCGTGATACCACCGCCGGCGTACGCACCGACCTGGAGATCGCCTCCCCCTAGGGCGAACCCCTGAGGCCTCCGGCAGTACGTGCGGACCCCGGTGTACGTGCTACGACGTACCCCAGGTGTCTCCCCCGGCCCGACGCTCCCGGCCGCCGAGTTCGCGAGTCTGAACGCAGACGGAAACGACATCCTCGACGAGGGAGCACGACATGACCGCCACCATCGAGACCATGATCTCCAGACTGTCCGGCTGGCTGGCCCGGCACAGCATCGACGTCCTCCGGGTCAGCCTCGGGCTGGTCTTCGTGGCCTTCGGCACGCTCAAGTTCTTCCCGGGGGTGAGCCCGGCGGAGGCGCTGTCGGTGGCCACGCTGGAGAAGCTGTCCCTGGGCCTGCTGTCGGGTTACGCGGCGCAGGCCGTGATCGCCGCGATGGAGGTCTTCATCGGCCTCACCCTGGTGACCGGCAAGCTGCTGAAGACCGGGCTGGTGGTGATGACGGGCGCGCTGGCGGGCTTCTTCGCGCCGTACGTGTTCTTCTTCACGAACCTGTTCCCGGGCGCGCCGACGCTCGAGGCGCAGTACATCTTCAAGGACATCGTCCTGGCGGCGGCGGCCATGGTGATCGGCGCCCGCGCCCTCGGCGCCCGCCTGGTCCCGGCCCGGGACCGGATGGCGTGAACGGGACAGGACGCGGACGGCCGACGGGGCCCGACCTCGGCGGCCGTCCGCCGTTTCCGCGGCACTCCCGGCCGGCGCCTCACCCCGCGTCCGGCAGGTCCGCGTCCGGCAGGTCCATCGACGCGAGCCTGGCAGGATCGACCACGGCCATGATGCGGGCGATCCGGCCGCCGGCGACGGTGAAGGCCAGGACCGACAGCGGGGTGCCGTCCTCGCGCAGGGCGATCCACGCGGCGAGGAAGCAGGGGGAGACCGACGAGCGGCTGCACAACGTGGTCACCTGGCGCGGGACGCCGTTCTTCACCGAGGGGGAGCGGGCGGCGCCCGCGACGTCCACGGCCGTGCCGACGGGCGGTCCCTCGTAGACTTCTCCTCCGTGTTCGACATCAAAGGCGCGATCGGGACCGCCTCCTTGGCCGCGATCCTCGGCTCGTGGGTGCTGACCGGCTGCGCTCAGTTCGCGGAGCCGGCCTCGCTGCCCCCGGCCACGGTGTACGAGCACGCCGAAGCGGCCGAGAACTCGGCGGCCGTGCCCATCCCGGTCGGCGGCACGGCCGCAGCCCTCACCCGGCCGTTGACGGACGCAGGATGGTTCTGCGCGCAGGCCCGGAGCAACGCGGACGGCCGCGTCCTGTGGTGCCGGATCGCTCACCTCGACGACACGGACACCGTGCACCCCCAGGTCGCGCAGTTCCTGCTGGACCACGACGATCGGCTCGCCTGGGCGTGGTTCCCGCCCGCCGGGCAGGGCACGTACCAGCAGGGGGAAGATCCTCAGGTCGCGGACGCCGCGGCACCCGCGCTCGCCGCCGTGTGGCCCGGCGCCGGTGACCGCGTACGGCGGGAGATCGACGACTTCGCCCGCGACCTCGGCGACCCGATGGTGAGACGCAGCGACGAGATCCCCGCGACCGCGTGGCGTGACGAGCACGCGGACTACCGCTTCTCCGACCTCCACGGCCTGCTCGTGACCGCCAGGGACGTCTCCGTGCGGCGCTGGCCGCTCGGCGCCGAGCACTACGCGACCACGATGAGTTCCGCCGTGGACGACCTCCGGGCCGGCGGATACGACTGCTTCTACCCGCCTCAGAGGTCGTGCACCCGCGTGCGGTCGAACGGCTACTTCGACGTGACGCTCCGCGACGACCAGATCGTGTCGGCGCGGTTCGGCATCGGGAGCCTGATCGAGTCGGGGCGGCAGCGGCATCCACTGTCCGAGGAGTTCCCGCACGGGCTGACCTTCCTGGCCGAGGCGGTACGCCGTCCGGTCACCGAGCGCATCGAGCAGGCCCGCCGGTCGGGAACCAGCTTCGCCGGCATCGTGGCCGGGACGATCGTGATCATCGACGCGAGGCGGGGCGCCGCCGAAGGAGACGATCTCGTGGCGTACCTCGACATCCAGATCGGCGCACCGCTGGCCGCGACTGTGCCCGTCTGAGCGCGGCGGCCTCGCTCAGCGCGCCCGCTCGGGAGCCGGCCCGGTCGACTCGCGCCAGATCACCTGGGTGATCGGCTCGTCCTCCTCGGGCGCGGGCTCGCCGCGGAGCGCGGCCAGCAGCCGGGCCAGCACGCGACGCCCCAGCCTCTCGTGATCGACGTCGACGGTCGTGAGCGACGGCGGGAGGAACGCGGTCACGGGGTTGTTGTCCCACCCCGTGACGCTCAGGTCCTCCGGCACCTTCCAGCCGCGCTCCCAAGCCCCCCGCATCGCCCCCGCGGCCACCAGGTCGTTGGCGCCGATGACCGCGGTGACGCCGCTGCCGGGCGGCAGGCCCAGCACCGCCTGCCGCGCCGCCTCCGCCGACCAGGCGCAGTCGGCGACCCCGTGGGACTCCAGCCCCAATCGGCCGAGCGTGTCGAGATAGACCTGCCTGCGCTGGCGCGCCGAAGCGTGCGCGTAGTCGCCCGCCACGTGCAGGAACCGCCGGTGCCCGTACGCGGCCAGGCCCTCGACGATCTCGGCCATGTGCGAGGCGTCCGCGAGCTCCCCGACCCCGCGCATGCGGTCGTCGTAGTCGGGGGAGACGACGATCGGCACGCTCCCCGGGCGCTGGGTGGGGAGCGACATCCGGGTCAGCGACAGGATGCCCTCGAACAGCCCGGAGTCGGACAGTTCGAGGGCGCGCTGCGACCACGTCTGCGGGGCTCCGCCGAGCGTGACGACCTCGACCACGTAGCCCGCCTCGTGGGCCGCCGCGGTGGCGCCGGCCAGCAGCTCCAGGGCGCTGACGGCGGTGCCCGCGGGCAGGAGCATCGCCAGCCGGCCGGTGCGGCGGTTGCGCATGGCGCGGGCGACGAGGTTGGGACGGTAGTCGAGCTGCTCGATCGCCGTCCGGATGCGCTCGCTGGTCGCCGGCTTCATGCCGTCGCCGTTGAACTTGAGGAAGCGCGACACCGTCTGGTGGGAGACGCCGGCGAGCCTCGCGACCTCCATGATGGTCGGCCGCTTCGCCGCCGCTGCCTTGCTCACGTGGTGCTCCTCGCTCGGCCGGTACGCGGGTTCAGCGTACCGGCGGTCCGGGAAGTGTTCGTTCACCCGGCACCTGTCATGAACGTTCACTTTCACTGCCCGGCTCCAGACCGGTGGGGGAGGCCGCCCTTCTTGACCCTCAGCGTGTTCGTTCACTAGCGTGCTGGGATGAACGTTCACTTTCACCCCGCTCACCCGTGACGAGCGACGCCCGTCCCCAGCGAGAAGGACCTTCGTGACCCACCCCGTGGATCAGAACCCCACCGCCCCCGCCCCCGCGTCCCACATCAGCACCGAGCCGGGCGCCGGTGTGGTGCCGCAGTTCGCCGCCCCGCCCCCGTCGCGCGCCCGCCGCCGCTACGCGGTGGCCGGCACCGGGCACCGGGCCGGCATGTACGTCGCCGCGCTGACCGGCGAGCACGCCGACGTGGGCGAGCTCGTCGCCTGGCTGGACCCGAACCCGGCCCGCATCGACTACTACGACGCCCAGGTGGGCGCCGAGCTGGGCCTCGGCGGCCCCGCCGGCCTGCCCCGTCACGCCCCCGACGGCCTGGAGCGGATGGTCGCCGAGCAGCGCGTGGACGTCGTGATCGTCACCAGCCTGGACCGCACCCACGCCGAGCTGGTCGACCGGGCGCTGCGGGCCGGCGCGGACGTCGTGGTGGAGAAGCCCCTGACGATCGACGCGGACGGCTGCCGGCGCATCACCAGTGCCGTCGCCGACACCGGCCGCGACGTCGTGATGACGTTCAACTACCGCTACGCGCCCCGCAACTCCACGCTGCGCCAGGTCATCGCCTCCGGCACGATCGGCGAGGTGACCAGCGTGCACTTCGAGTGGGCGCTGGACACCGTGCACGGCGCCGACTACTTCCGCCGCTGGCACCGCGACAAGGCCAACTCGGGCGGCCTCCTGATCCACAAGGCCAGCCACCACTTCGACCTGGTCAACTGGTGGCTCGGCGACACCCCCGCCAGGGTCTACGCCTCCGGGGCGCTGCGCTTCTACGGCGACAAGAACGCCGCCGAGCGCGGCATGGGCGAGCGGCCCGAACGCGGCACCGGCGCCCACGGCGACCCGTTCTCCCTCGACCTGCGCGCCGACCCCCGCCTGGACGCCCTCTACCTGCAGGCCGAGCAGCACGACGGCTACCGCCGCGACCAGGACCCGTTCGCGCCGGGCATCACGATCGAGGACAACATGGCGGTCCTCGTCGACTACCGCCGGGGCGCGCGGCTGAGCTACTCGCTCAACGCGCACAGCCCGTGGGAGGGCTACCGCGTCACGGTCAACGGCACCGCAGGCCGCGCCGAGCTGGAGGTCGTCGAGCGCGGCTTCATCGAGCTCGACGCCGACGGCAACGCCGTCCTCGACCCGTCGGCCACCCCGCTCGGGGCGCACGACCCCCTGCGCGCCGAGGGCGAGCGCCTCATCGTCCAGCGGCACTGGCAGCGGCCCGAGGAGGTCCCGATCCCCGCCGGCATCGGCGGCCACGGCGGCGGCGACGCCATCCTCCTCAAGGACGTCTTCCGCCGCGACCTGCGCATCGGCCCCGACCCCCTCGCGCGGGCCGCCGACTACCGCGACGGCCTGCGGGCGGTCGCCGTCGGCATCGCCGCCAACCAGTCGCTCCTCACCGGCGGGCCCGTCGCCGTCGACGAGCTCGGTCTCGGCGCGGACCTCTGACGCCGGCCCGCGCCTGGCAGCGGCCCCCGCGGTCAGGCGCCGGCCGTGCGCCATGCGCCACGGTGGCCGGCTCCTCGTGAAGGCGCCTAATCGAGCACGCGGGTGAACCGGATCGCCTCTTCCCGATAGCCCACGGCAGCGTAGAAGCGCCGGGCGGTCGTGTTGCCCGCCGCCGTCTCCAGCGTCAGGTGGCGCAGTCCCTGCCGGCGTGCCCAGTCCTCCGCCGTGCTCAGGAGCCGCCGGCCCACCCCCATGCGGACGGCGTGCGGCGCGACGGCCAGCTCGCCGATGTAAGCCTCCACCGGCCCGGTGAAGTGCCGGTGGGTGTTGACGGAGACCATGCCGACGACCTCGCCGTCGGCCGTGGCCACGAACACGGCCCCACGCTGCTCCGGCGAGGGGGCGAAGAAGCCGGCGAGCCACTGCCGGGCCGCTTCCGCAACGGCGCCGGGGTCGCGCCATTCGGCCACTCCCTCGGTGAGCTGGGAGGCGAGCTCCATGACGGCGTCGCGGTCCTCTTCCCGAACGGGTCGAATCTGGACGTTCATGGGGCCTCAGCATGTCATCCCCTCCTCCGACGCCCCATGGGCCCGACCCCCGCCGGGCTTGTCCCGTGGTGCCCGCGTGGCTAGGGTTCGTTCCGTATGTGGAACGACGGGGAGTCCGGCGGCATCGGGGGAGTGGGCGTGCGCGTTCAGGCGGTCATGGCGGGGCTGGTCAGCGCGGTGGTCGGCTACGCCAGTTCGTTCACCGTCGTGCTCGCCGGGCTGCGTGCCGTCGGGGCGACACCGGGGCAGGCCGCGTCCGGGCTGCTCGCCCTCTGCTGCGGCATCGGGGCGGCGGCGATCTTCCTCGGGCTGCGGTACCGCATGCCGATCAGCATCGCCTGGTCCACCCCCGGCGCGGCACTGCTGGTGGCCACCGGCCCCGTGCCCGGCGGGTTCCCGGCCGCGGTCGGCGCGTTCATCGTCTGCGCCGGGCTGCTCGTCCTCGCCGGGCTGTCGCCCTGGCCTGCCCGGGCGATCGCCGCCATCCCGCGCCCGATCGCCGGCGCCATGCTGGCGGGCGTCATCCTCAGCCTGTGCACCGCACCGGTCCGCGCCGTCGTGGACGTCCCGCTGCTGGCCGTGCCCGTCGTCCTGACCTGGGCGGTGTTGCAGCGCTACCTGCGGCGGTGGGCCGTTCCCGGCGCGCTCGCCGTGGCGGTCATCGCCATCGCGGTGCACGGGCCCGGCGACGGCCTGTCCGGCGCGGCGCTGCGGCCCGCGGTCGAGCTGACCGCCCCGGCGCTGAGCCTGCCCGCGGTGGTGAGCATCGCCCTCCCGCTGTTCCTCGTCACCATGGCCGCGCAGAACGTCCCCGGCATGGCGGTCATGGCGACCTACGGGTACGCGCCGCCCCTGCGCCCGGTCCTCGTCGCGACCGGGCTGGCGAGCGCGGCGGCGGCGCCGTTCGGCGGTCACGCCGTCAACCTGGCCGCGATCACCGCCGCGCTGACCGCCGGCCCGGACACCCACCCCGACCCCGGCCGCCGGTGGATCGCGACGGTGGCCCTCGGCGCCGGGCAGTTGGCGCTCGGCCTCGGCGCGGGCCTGGCCATGGCCCTGGTGCTGCTGTCCCCGCCCGTGCTGGTCACCGCGGTGGCCGGCCTCGCGTTGCTGTCGGCGCTCGGCTCCTCGCTGGCCGGCGCGGTGACCGAGCCGGAGGGACGGGAGGCCGCGGTGGTCACCTTCGTGGTCACCGCGTCGGGGATGACGATCCTGAGCATCGGAGCGGCGTTCTGGGGCCTGGTCGCGGGCGGTCTGACGGCACTCCTGCTGCACAGGCGGGCGCCGTCGGAGACCTCGGCCGGGGAAGCGGGGGAGGAGCATCCCATCGCCGGCGTGCCGGCCGGCCAGCGTCCGTAGGGGAAGGCCGTGCGCTCAGCCCGTGAGCCGCGCCATGGAGGCGTCGAGGTGGGTGCGCATGGCGGCGGCGGCCCCCACGGCGTCCCCCGACGCGATCGCGTCGCGGATCCGGCGGTGCTCGCCGAGCACCTGGTCGAGATGGCCGGGGTCGGGCTCGGGACCGGCGTACGGGCGGGTGATCGCGCCGGCGCCCAGCGTGTCGAGCAGGTCGAGGTAGAAGCGGTTGGCGGTGGCGGCGGCGATGGCGCGGTGGAAGGCGAAGTCGGCCTCGACCGCGTCGCTGGCGCCGCCCCGGACCGTGGCCGTGCGGCGCAGCGCGGCGTCCACGGCGGCCAGCGTGGCCGGCGTGCGGCGGACGGCGGCGAGCGCGGCGGCCTCCACCTCGATGCCGCGCCGCAGCTCCAGGAGGTACAGCCGGTCCTGCGGGGTGCGCACCGTGCCGAGCGAGTGGGTGAAGTCCTGCGCCGCCGGTCTGGCCAGGACGGACGAGCCGCGCCCGCGCCGCGTCTCCACCAGCCCCGCCGCGCGCAGCCGCGAGATGGCCTCGCGTACGACGGTGCGGCTGACGTCGAACCGGACGGCGAGCTCGCCCTCCGACGGCAGCAGCGCGCCGGGCTGCCATTCCCCGCTCCCGATGCCGCGCCGCAGCTCGCCCTCCACCCGGTCGGCGAGGCTCGCGCCGTGCTCGTCAGCCATGGTCCAGGCCCAGGGCTCCGGCGGTGCGCACGGTGAGCTCCCGGAGCAGGTCAGGCTCCTCGGAGAGGGAGACGCCGTAGGAGGGGAGGAGGTCGCGCAGCACGGGGCGCCAGTCACGCAGGTGGCCGGGGAAGGCGCGTTCGAGCACGTCGAGCATGATCGCCACGGAGGCGGAGGCGCCGGGGGAGGCGCCGAGCAGGGCGGCGAGGCCGCCATGGGACGACGTCACGACCTCGGTGCCGAAGCCGGCGATCGAGCCCCGGCCGTTCACCCGCTTGACCACCTGCACCCGCTGGCCGGCCGTGACGAGCTCCCAGTCCTGCGGCCGCGCGTCGGGGACGAACCGGCGCAGCGCCCGCAACCGGCCGCCGCGGGTCTGCGCGAGCTGCCCGACGAGGTAGCGCAGGAGGTCGCGGTTGTCGCGGGCCGCGCCCAGCAGCGTGCCGGCGTTGCGCGGGGTCACCGACCGCGGCAGGTCGGACAGGCGGCCGCGTCTGAGGAAACGCGGCGAGAACGCGGCGAAGGGCCCGAACATGAGGTACGCGCGGCCGTCCACGACGCGGGTGTCGAGGTGCGGCACCGACAGCGACGGCGCGCCCGGCTCGGCGTGGCTGTAGACCTTGGCGTGGTGGCGGGCCAGCAGCCCGGGGTCGGCCGAGCGGAGGAACCGGCCGCTGATGGGGAAGCCGCCGTACCCCCGCGTCTCCGGCACGCCGGCGCTCTGGAGCAGCGGCAACGTCCCGCCGCCGGCGCCGAGGAACACGAACGGGGCGCGTACGAGGTAGTCGCGGGCGCCGTGCAGGTCGCGCACCCGCAGCCGCCAGGACCGCCCGTCCCGCCGCAGCGACCGCACCTCGTGACCGGTCCGCACGTCGGCGCCGTCACCCGCCAGGGCGGCGAACAGTCGCCGGGTGAGCACCCCGTAGTCCACGTCCGTGCCGCCACGGGTGCGGCAGACCGCCATCGGCCCGCGCCCGGGGCGGCCGGCGAACATCAGCGGGAGCCACCGCGCCATGACGTCCCGGTCGGTGGTGAGCTCCATCCCCTCGAACAGCGGATGCGCGCGCAACGCCGCGTGGCGCAGCCGCAGGTGCTCCACCCCGGCGGCGCCGTGCGCGAAGGCGTAGTGGGGGACCGGCCGGATGAAGCCCGCTGGGTCGCCGAGCGTGCCCTCCTCGACCAGGCGCGCCCAGAGCTGCCGGGAGAGCTGGAACTGCTCGTTGACCGTGATGGCGCCGCTCACGTCGATCGAGCCGGCGCCGGTCAGCGGCGTGTAGTTGAACTCGCAGAGCCCGGCGTGGCCGGTGCCCGCGTTGTTCCAGGCCGACGAGCTCTCCAGGCCGAGGCCGTCCAGCCGTTCGAGCACCAGGACCGACCAGTCCGGCCGCACGCGGCGCAGCAGCGCGCCGAGGGTGGCGCTCATGATGCCGCCACCCACCAGCACCACGTCGTAGTCGGCCCGTCCGGCCTGGGCGATCACGTGTTGTCCTCCATAACCTGTATGACAAATCCATGTCTTGTATAACAGGTCGTGTCACGTGGTCGCGCCGGAGGGTGCCCTGAAGGCCGGGTCAGGTGCGGGCGGGGCCGGGTGAAGGGAAAATCGCTTCTTTCACCCGGCGATCACCGCTTACGATCAGGACGCGTGAGCGGAAGGTTGCGCCAGATCGCGGCGGACAACGAGCGGATCGCCGCCGGCGGCCGCTATCCGGCAGCCGGCGGCACGACCGTGGAGGTCGGTCCCGCGCTGCGGGACGCCGTCGCCGGCACCGTGAGCCACCCGCCGGACGGCCCCATCGCCTGGGAGGGCGCCGGCACGTACGCGACGGCCTTCGAGGTCACCGGCGAGGGCAGCCTGGGCGCGGCGCGGCGGCTGCACCTGGACGGCGCGGCAGGGATCGCGGTGCTGAACTTCGCCTCCGCCCGCAACCCGGGAGGCGGCTACCTCGGCGGCGCGAAGGCGCAGGAGGAGGACCTGTGCAGGCACTCCCTGCTGTACTCCTGCCTCCTGCGGGCGCCCGACTACTACGCCGCCCACCGGGCCTCGGCCGACCTGCTCTACAGCCACCGCGTCATCTGGTCGCCCGGCGTGCCGGTGCACCGCGGCGAGGACGGCCGGCTGCTGGCCGAGCCGTACCTCGTCTCGTTCCTCACCTCGCCGGCGCCCAACGCCGGGCAGGTGCTGCGCCGCGACCCCGGCGCGGGCGAGCGGATCCGGCGGGCGCTGGCCGAGCGGGCGGGGCGCGTCCTGGCCGTCGCCGCGCATCACGGCGCCCGCACGCTGGTGCTGGGCGCGTGGGGGTGCGGCGTGTTCCGCAACGATCCGCGCGAGGTCGCCGGCGCCTTCCACACCCACCTGACCGGCGACTTCGCGGGGACGTTCGAACGGGTGGCGTTCGCCGTGCGCGATCGCGACCCGGACTCGGCGAACCGGGCCGCGTTCGCCGGGCGCTTCCTGTGAGCCGGGCGCTGCCGCCCCTGAAGAACTCGCCCCGGTCGAGCATGCGCGGCCCGGAGCAGCCGGCGGGCCAGGGCCACGGTCATGCCCGTGGCCCTGGCGGTGCCGAGCGCGTCACGGCGTCGTAGGGCACCGCGTGGCTCGTGTGCCCGTGGATCCCCGTCGTGGTCGTCGCCATGAACAGGGAGTTGAGCAGCGCCTCCTCCACCGCGTCCAGGACGGCCGCGAACACCGGGTCCAGCGCGGCATCGGGCAGGACCGGCGACCGGGAGGCCGTGCTGAACGCGATCGCGTAGTCACCGCTCCCGTGCGAGTACGACGCCCCCACCCGCCCCATCGCGAAGATCGCCCGCCGGGCGAGCCGGCCGAGCTGCCGGGCGTCGAGCGGCGCGTCCGTGGCCACCACGATCATGCACGAGTTGCCCGGCGGCTCCGGGCGGCCCGCCCCCGGGACGAGCTCCTCGACCGGCATCGGGACGCCCCGGACGGTCAGCACCCCGCCGAAGTTGGCCTGCACCAGCGCCCCCACCGTGACAGGGACGCCGTCCACCACCTGCCGCCTGGACGAGGTGCCGATCCCGGCCTTGAACCCCAGGGCCGTCGTCCCCGTGCCCGCGCCCACGCATCCCTCCGCGGGCAGGCCGCCCGAGGCGCCCTCCAGCGCGTCGAGGACGTGGCGCTCGGTGATCGGGCGGCGCCGGATGTCGGACAGGAAACCGTCGTTGGTCTCCCCGACGAGCGGGTTGAAGGACAGCCCGCCGGGGTGCAGCCCCATCAGGTACGTCAGCACCGCGTCGGCCGCCCTGAACACCGACAGCGTGCCGGTCAGCACGATCGGCGACTCCAGCACGCCCAGCTCGTCCACCTGGGTCGAGCCGACCAGCTTGCCGTACCCGTTGCCGGTGAATACGGCCGCGGGCAGTGGCCGCACGGGCCGGGGAACGATCGCGGTGACCCCGGTGCGGAGGGCGGCCCCGTCGTCGATCGTGGTGTGCCCCACCAGGACACCCTCGACGTCGGTGATCGCGTTCAGCGGCCCGGTCGGCAGCGGGCCGACGACGACGCCGAGGGAGCGCGCCCGCGAGCGCCCGTTCAAGGGCCTTCCTCGGCGGGCGGCAGGTACGGGCGGAAGTGGTCGGCCACGAGGCCCGCGACGGCGCCGGCGTCGAGCGTCCCGTCGATCTCGAGCACGCGGATGCCCAGGCGGCGCGCGGAGCGGACGGCGTCGTCGGCGACGAGGCGGTCGCGTTCGAGCCGGTTGCGCTGGGCCCGCTCCGGGTCGCTCACCCCGGCCCCGACGGCGGCGGCCCGGCTCAGCTCGCGCGCCTGCCGGTCGCGGAACGCCGCGGTGGGCACCATGACGACCATCCGCCGGGGCGAGTCGACGATCGGCGCGACCAGCTCGGGCCGCAGCCCCCAGCCCTCGGCGATGATCGGCCGCCACGAGACGAGCCCCCTCAGGTCGTCCAGGGCCCACTCGAACCGGACCGGGAAGCCGGCCAGCGTTTCGGCGGCCAGGTCCGCCGGCGTGCCGCGCACCCACATGGTGTCGGCGTCCGGACCGCCGGGAGGCTCGCCGAGCCTGACGCGGCGGGCCACGCGGCGGTCGTCGTGGCCGCGGGCGTCGTGGTAGTCGTAGTGGTAGGCGGTCAGCCCGTGGCGCAGCGCCAGCAGCCGCGCCACGGTGGACTTGCCGGCCCACTGCCCGCCGCCGATCCACAGCGTGCGGCTCAGCGTGCCGAAGGGGTCCCAGGTCACAGGGGCGTTCTCCTCGTCGTACCGCGAGTGGTGATCTTCACACGGTAGCGACCGTCACCCCTCTTCCTTGAGCCGTTCGAAGACGAGCTGGGTGCGCTGGACGGCGCGCACCCCGTACACCCGGGAGATGAGCTCGGGGGTGAGGACGTCGTCGGGCGGGCCGCCGGCCACGATGCGGCCGGCGTTCATCACGTAGAGCCGGTCGCAGAAGGCGGCGGCCTGGTTGAGGTCGTGCAGCACGGCCAGCGTGGCGATACCCAGCTCGGCACCCAGCTCGCGCACCAGGTGCAGGATCTCGAGCTGGTGGCGGATGTCGAGGTGGGACGTGGGCTCGTCCAGCAGGAGCAGGCGGGTCTCCTGGACCAGCGCGCGGGCGAGCAGGACCCGCTGCTTCTCGCCGCCGGACAGGGTGGCGAAGACGCGGTCGGCGGCGCCCGCCAGGCCGACGCGGTCCAGCGCCCGCGCGTACCGCTCCTCGTCGGCGGCGGCATCGGGCCTGTACGGGGTGCGGCCCATGGAGACGATCTCGGTCACGGTGAAGTCGAGGTCAGCCGGGATCTCCTGGGCGACGACGGCGGTGCGCTGGGCGGCCTGGCGGGCGGGCAGCCGGTGCACGTCGTCGCCGTCCACGGAGATGAGCCCGGCGCCGGGGCGCAGCGCCCGGTAGATCGTGCGCAGCAGCGTCGACTTGCCGCAGCCGTTCGGCCCGACGAGGGCCACGAACTCGCCGTCGTCCACCAGCAGGTCGGCCTCGTGCACGATGGGGTAGCCGTCGACGCCGACGGACACCCCTCGCAGGTCGAGCCTCACGTGACACTCACCGCCCGGTCCACGGAGCGCCGGCGCAGCAGCCACAGGAAGAACGGCACCCCGAACAGCGCGGTGACGATGCTCAGCGCCAGCTCCTGCGGGGCGTTGACGGTGCGGGCGGCGATGTCCACCAGTTGCAGGAAGACGGCGCCGAGCAGGGCGGTGACGGGCAGCACCCGGCGGTGGTCGGCGCCGACGAGCAGCCGGGCGGCGTGCGGCACGATCAGGCCGACGAACGCGATCGCCCCGCTGGTGGCCACCAGCACGCCGACCAGCAGCGAGGTCAGCACGAACAGGATCAGCCGGAAGCGGTTGACGTTCACCCCGAGCGAGACGGCCGTCTCCTCCCCGGCGGCGATCGCGTTCAGCGGGCGGTGCTGCAGCAGCAGGTACGTCACCCCGGCGGCCAGGACGACGGCCGGCAGCGGCAGCATGTGCCACCGGGCCCCGCCGAGGCTGCCCATCAGCCAGAACAGCACCTGCTGGGCGGCCCGCCCGCTCTGGGCCAGTTGCAGGACGAAGCTGTAGCCGGCCTGGAACAGGTAGGCCAGCGCCACCCCGGCCAGCACCAGCCGGGACGGAGTGAGCCGGCCGGACCGCTGCGCCAGCGCGTACACCAGGCCGAGGGCGAGCAGCGAGCCGGCGAAGGCGGCGGCCGACAGCGACAGCCCGCCCAGCGCCGAGGCGCCCAGGATGAACACGCACACCGCGCCGAACGAGGCGCCGGAGGAGATCCCGAGCAGGAACGGGTCGGCCAGCGGGTTGCGTACCAGTGCCTGCAGCACCGCTCCGACCACCGCCAGCCCGGCCCCGACGAGCAGCGCCAGCAGCGCCCGCGGCAGCCGGAACTCCCACACGATCTGCTCCTGCACCGGCGTCCACGTGCGCGGCACCAGGCCGGGGACGAGACGGTCGGCGACGATGCCCCACGCCTCGGGCAGCGCGACGTGCACCGCGCCGATGCTCACCGCCAGCCAGGTCGAGGCGAGCGCGGCCACGGCGAGGGCGACGACGAGCGGTACGAAGCGGCGGCCGCGCCGGCGGGCCGGTCCGGCGCTCACCGCCATGGTGGGCGCCACGTCCTGGGTGGTCATTGCGCGAAGGCGTCCGGGTGCAGGAACCGGGCGATGTCGGTGACCGCCAGGATGTTGCGGTAGCCGGGGTGCTGGGCGGCCACGGGCAGGGCCAGGTAGCGCCTGTCCTCGGCGGCCGGGCTGTTCCTGGCGATCGCGAACGCCTCCTCGGCCTTGGCGGACGAGCTCGGCATGTCCTCGCCGCGCAGCGTGGCGTAGTCGCTGACGAGCACCGCCTCGGGCTGGGAGGCGCTCACCTTCTCGACGCTGACCTCGGTGTAGTCGCCCTTGACGTCCTTGAGGACGTTCTCGCCACCGGCCGCGGTGATCATCTGGTTGGTGATGCCGGAGCCGCCGTAGGCGTTCACCGGGCCCTTGCCGCCGTCGGTGGCCAGCACCTTGACCGGGGTCCGGCCCGCGACGCGCTTCTTCACGTCGGCCAGCCGGCCCTGCAGCTCGCCGACGAGCTTCTCGGCGCGGTCGGAGACGCCGAAGATCTTGCCGAGGTTGCGCAGGTCGGTGAAGGTGTCGTCGATGGTGAACTGGAGCACCTCCTCGGGGCTGCACCACCCGCCGAGGATGTAGACCGGGCTGCCGGCCGCGTCCAGCTCCTCCACGGTGGCGTAGCCGCCGGCGGCGTCGAAGCCGGCCATCGCGTTGTCCAGGACGAAGTCCGCGCCCTGGGCCAGCATGACCTCCTTCTGCGGCAGCATGATCGTTTCGGAGATCTGCGGGATCTCGTCGTACTGCTCCTTCTGGCCGGGCAGGAACGCGCTCTCGCCGAAGTAGGTGCGGCCGGCGATCCGGTCGCCCAGCCCGAGGGCGAGCAGGGTCTCCAGCGAGGGGTGGTAGCCGGTCACCACCTTGGACGGCGGCTTGTCGAAGGTGAGCTTGCGCCCGCAGTTCTCGACCGTGACCGGGAAGCCCGCCTGCGGCGCGGCGGCGGTCTCCGCCTGCTGCTGGGCGGCGGGGGCCTGACCGCACGCGGTCAGCGTCAGCGCCGCCACCAGGGCGAGCAACCTTCTCATGATCCGGCTACCGCCTTCTCGCTGATGATCGGCAGGGCTGGGGCGGTGCGGAGCGGGCGGCTCATGTGGCTAGGTCTCCGGTGGTGAAGGTTGGGCGATCGTGGCCATTGTGCACATATGCCGCAATTGCCAGCAACTTGCATTAAGTGTCCGGCCGGTGCCAGAGGTCCCGCACGCGGGCGGCGGCGGTCCGGACGGGCAGGCGGGTGGTGTCCAGCCGGATGTCGCCCGCCGTGAAGGCGGCCTGCCGGGCGTGCAGCTCGCGGAACTCCGCCGGCGTGAGGTGCACGGGGCGGGCCGCCGCTGGCGCCGGCCCTCCTCGCCCTCCCAGGGCGCGGCGTGGCCGCTGACGACCAGGTGGCGGACGTCGTCGATGTCGATGAAGGCGGCGCGCGGCCGGTCCTGGGCGACCAGGCGGCCGATCGTGCTCTTGCCCGCCGCGGGAGGGCCCGTCAGTACCAGCGCTCGCATGACACGATCCTGCTTCACGGCCGCCGAATTGACGAAGGTGCGGGGTGTGTGGGATATTGATGGCGGCACATGAGGTTGACACTACTAATAGGTGTGGACTTCCGTTTGCCTGTTGCGTTATGCTGCCCTCCCTCGCCTTCGTACCTCCGGAAGGACATCTGTTGGCAGCCTCGCGCAACGCCTCTCCCATTCCCGCCGGCCCCCGCCGCGTCTCCTTCGCGCGCATCCAGGAGCCTCTCGAAGTTCCTGACCTTCTCGCCCTGCAGACCGAGTCGTTCGACTGGCTGCTCGGGAACGAGCGGTGGAAGGCCCGGGTCGAGGCGGCTCGCCAGGCCGGGCGCAGGGACGTCCCGGCCCAGTCGGGCCTCCAGGAGATCTTCGAAGAGATCAGTCCGATCGAGGACTTCTCGGGATCCATGTCCCTGTCGTTCCGCGACCACCGGTTCGAGCCGCCGAAGTACTCCGTGGACGAATGCAAGGAGAAGGACATGACCTTCTCCGCCCCGATGTTCGTCACGGCGGAGTTCATCAACAACACCACGGGCGAGATCAAGAGCCAGACGGTGTTCATGGGAGACTTCCCGCTCATGACGCCGAAGGGCAGCTTCATCGTCAACGGCACCGAGCGGGTCGTGACGTCGCAGCTCATTCGCTCGCCCGGCGTCTACTACGAGCGCAACGTCGACAAGACGTCCGACAAGGACCTGTACGGCTGCAAGGTCATCCCGTCGAGGGGTGCCTGGCTGGAGTTCGAGATCGACAAGCGCGACAGCGTCGGTGTGCGCATCGACCGCAAGCGCAAGCAGCCCGTCACCGTGCTGCTCAAGGCGCTCGGCTGGACCAGCGAGCGCATCCTCGAGCGCTTCGGCCGGTACGAGTCGATGCGGGCCACCCTGGAGAAGGACCACACCGCCGGCCAGGATGACGCCCTGCTCGACATCTACCGCAAGCTGCGGCCGGGCGAGCCGCCGACCAAGGAGTCGGCGCAGACCCTGCTGGAGAACCTCTACTTCAACCCCAAGCGCTACGACCTCGCCAAGGTCGGCCGCTACAAGGTCAACAAGAAGCTCGGCCTCGGCCTCGACATCGACGTCACCGTCCTGACCGAGGACGACATCGTCGCGGCCGTCGAGTACCTGGTGCGGCTGCACGCCGGCGACGAGCCGACGGGCCTGCCCCTGGAGGTCGACGACATCGACCACTTCGGCAACCGGCGGGTGCGCAGCGTCGGCGAGCTCGTCCAGAACCAGGTCCGCCTGGGCCTGGCCCGCATGGAGCGCGTCGTGCGCGAGCGCATGACCACGCAGGACGTCGAGGCGATCACGCCGCAGACCCTGATCAACATCCGCCCGGTCGTGGCGTCGATCAAGGAGTTCTACGGCACCTCGCAGCTGTCGCAGTTCATGGACCAGACCAACCCGCTGGCCGGCCTGACGAACAAGCGGCGCCTGTCCGCGCTCGGCCCCGGCGGCCTGTCCCGCGAGCGGGCCGGCATGGAGGTCCGTGACGTGCACCCGTCCCACTACGGCCGGATGTGCCCGATCGAGACCCCCGAAGGCCCCAACATCGGCCTCATCGGTTACCTCGCCTGCTTCGGCCGGCTCAACGCCTTCGGCTTCGTCGAGACGCCGTACCGCAAGGTCGTCGACGGCAGGGTGACGGAGCAGATCGACTACCTCACGGCCGACGAGGAGGACCAGTACGTCATCGCGCAGGCGAACTCGCCGCTGACGGCGGACGGCGGCTTCGCCGACCATCGCGTGCTGGTCCGCACCAAGGGCGGCGAGTTCGAGTACGTACGCTCGGGCGAGGTCGACTACATCGACGTGTCGCCGCGCCAGATGGTGTCGGTGGCCACCGCGATGATCCCCTTCCTGGAGCACGACGACGCCAACCGGGCCTTGATGGGCGCGAACATGCAGCGTCAGTCGGTTCCGCTGCTCAGGAGCGAGGCGCCGCTGGTCGGCACCGGCATGGAGTACCGTGCCGCGACCGACACGGGCGACGTGATCAGCGCCGAGAAGGCCGGTGTGGTGGAAGAGGTCTCCGCCGACTACATCACGGTCATGAACGACGACGGCACCCGGACGACGTACCGGGTGGCCAAGTTCAAGCGCTCCAACCAGGGCACCAGCTTCAACCAGAAGCCGATCGTGGCCGAGGGCGACCGGGTCGAGGTCAACCAGGTCATCGCCGACGGCCCGTGCACCGACAACGGTGAGATGGCGCTGGGCAAGAACCTGCTCGTGGCGTTCATGCCGTGGGAGGGTCACAACTACGAGGACGCGATCATCCTGTCCCAGCGGCTGGTCCAGGACGACGTCCTGTCCTCGATCCACATCGAGGAGCACGAGGTCGACGCCCGTGACACCAAGCTGGGCCCGGAGGAGATCACCCGGGACATCCCGAACGTCTCCGAGGAGGTCCTGGCCGACCTCGACGAGCGCGGCATCATCCGGATCGGCGCCGAGGTCGTGCCCGGCGACATCCTGGTCGGCAAGGTCACCCCGAAGGGTGAGACCGAGCTGACCCCGGAGGAGCGGCTGCTGCGCGCGATCTTCGGTGAGAAGGCGCGCGAGGTCCGTGACACCTCGCTGAAGGTGCCCCACGGCGAGTCCGGCAGGGTGATCCACACGCAGGTGTTCAGCCGGGACGAGGGGGACGAGCTGCCGCCAGGGGTGAACGTGCTGGTCCGCGTCCTCGTGGCGCAGAAGCGTAAGATCACCGACGGTGACAAGCTGGCCGGCCGGCACGGCAACAAGGGTGTCATCTCCAAGATCCTGCCGGTCGAGGACATGCCGTTCCTGGAGGACGGCACCCCGGTCGACATCATCCTCAACCCTCTCGGCGTGCCGGGCCGGATGAACGTCGGCCAGGTGCTGGAGACCCATCTGGGGTGGATCGCCGCCCGCGGGTGGGACATCTCGGGCATCCAGGAGGCCTGGGCCGAGCGGCTGCGCGAGAAGGGCTTCGAGCAGGTCGCCCCGCGCACCAACATGGCCACCCCGGTCTTCGACGGCGCGACCGAGGAGGAGATCATCGGGCTCCTCGGCAGCACCGTCCCGGGCCACGACGGGGATCGGCTCGTGCAGCGCAGCGGGAAGGCGCGGCTGTTCGACGGGCGCTCCGGCGAGCCGTTCCCGTACCCGATCGCGGTCGGCTACATCTACATCCTCAAGCTGCTGCACCTGGTCGACGACAAGATCCACGCCCGGTCGACCGGTCCGTACTCCATGATCACCCAGCAGCCGCTCGGCGGTAAGGCCCAGTTCGGTGGCCAGCGCTTCGGTGAGATGGAGGTGTGGGCCATGGAGGCGTACGGTGCCGCGTACGCGCTGCAGGAGCTGCTGACCATCAAGTCCGACGACGTCGTCGGCCGGGTGAAGGTCTACGAGGCCATCGTCAAGGGCGAGAACATCCCCGAGCCGGGCATCCCCGAGTCCTTCAAGGTGCTCATCAAGGAGATGCAGTCGCTGTGCCTCAACGTCGAGGCGCTCTCCAGCGACGGCATGTCCATCGAGATGCGCGACACCGACGAGGACGTCTTCCGCGCCGCGGAGGAGCTGGGCATCGACCTGTCCCGGCGCGAGCCGAGCAGCGTCGAGGAGATCTGACGTGCGCCGGGTGCGGCGCCTGCATACCCGGCAGGCGCCGCACTCGGACAGATCTTCGCTTACTGTGCATTTTGGGGGACGTGCTGCGGGAGAATGTCCGGGCCGGTGCACACGAAAAGCGCGGCACACGGGGGAAAACGGAGGATGACGTCGGGAATGAGCACTCAGACGTACGAGCATCTAGGCCCTTACCGGGTGGTCAGGAAGATCGGTGAGGGCGGCATGGGGGTCGCCCACCTCGGTCTCGACGGCGCGGGCCGAGAAGTCGCGATCAAGGTGCTGCACCCGCACGTGGCCGCCGACCTCAAGGCGCGCGACCGGCTGTTCCGCGAGGTGGAGACCATGCGCCGGGTGCGCAGCTCGTACGTCGCCGAGGTGCTCGACGCCGAGCTGTCCGGCGCCCGGCCGTACGTCGTGACCCGGTTCGCGCCCGGCCGCACGCTGGAGGACACCGTGCTGTCCGGGGGCCCGCTGCAGCCGCACGAGGTCATCAGGCTCGCGCAGGGGCTGTGCCAGGCGCTGGTGGACATCCACGCGGCCGGCGTGATCCACCGCGACCTCAAGCCGTCCAACGTCATGATGGTCGACGGGCGGCCCCTGGTCATCGACTTCGGCATCGCGCACCTGGTGGACGCGGCCAGGCTGACGCAGAGCGGGATGTTCGTCGGCACGCCTGGCTACCTGGCGCCGGAGATCATCCGGGGCTCGCAGATCACGCAGGCGGCCGACGTGCACGCGCTGGCCTCGACGGTGTTCTTCGCCGCCACGGGCCTGCCGCCGTTCGGCACGGGGACGTTCGAGGCGGTCTGCTTCAACACGATGGAGGGGCGCTCGCAGATCGACAAGGCGCCGGCCTGGCTGCGCGACTGGCTGAGCAGGGCGCTGCAGGTCGATCCGTCGGCCCGCCCCAGCGCGGGCGAGCTGCTGCGGACGGCCGGAGCGCTCGACCCCGGCGGCCGCAGGCCACAGGCGCGGGGCGGCCGTACGGTGGCCATGAACACCATCTCCGACCTGCTCCCGCCGGTCGAGTACGCCCGCAGGCGCGAGCAGGAGGCGCCGGCGCCCACCCTGCACGCCGAGCGGCCGCAGGAGCGCCGCCCGTCGCCGCCGCCCAAGCCCGCGGAGCCGTTCGAGCTGCGGCGGTTCCTGAAGAGCAGCGGGTTCGTCGGGGTGCTCGCGCTGGTCACGCTGGTGGCGCTGACTGTCGTCATGCCGGTCGTGGTGGGTCTGCTGGTGGCGGCGCTGTCGCTGGCGCTGCGCGCCGGCGACCACTACTTCGCCGAGGAGCGCCCGGAGCTGACCAGGGCCGCGCTGGTGGCGATGGGGCACCTGCTCCTGTCGCTGGCCTTCGGCATCGCCGCGGCGGGCCTGCTGCACCTGGCCGGGCGGCTGAGCACCAGCCACGCGGAGTCGCTGGCCGCCGGCGCGTTCACGCTGGGGCTGTTCGTGCTGCCCGGCGCCGGAGCGGTACGGCGGGCCGCCTCGGGCATCCTGGCCCGCCTCCTGCCCGGCCACACCGCGACGGTGGTGACGGTGGCCGTGATGGGGCCGGTCGCGCTGACGTCCGTGATCATCGCGCTCGTGGGGCTGTAGCGCGTCCCTTGCACGGTCTGACGTCCGGCTCCGCAAGCTGACCCGCCGCGGAGCGCAAGTCTTGCGTCCTTCTTACGCTCGTCCGACGTAGCCGCTTGCGCTCCGCCCCGAGTCTTCGGCAACGCTGCCCGGGGGCGTCACCAGGGCGAAGATCCCTCATCCGCCGGAATGCCAAAGTTATTTCTTTGCGCAATCTCGTCGAAATATTGCGGCCATCTGCGCGACATCTTATGGTTCGGCCATCCGCCTTACCCGAAGGGCCACCCCCATGAGAGCACTGTTAGCCGCCCTTGCGTTACTCATCGGATTCCTCGCCGCGCCGCCCGCGCACGCCGCGGCCGACACCAACCTCGCCGCCGGCAAGGCCGCGACCGCCAGCAGCTTCGCCGACGTCTACCGCGCCGCCAACGTCACCGACGGCAACCAGGCCACCTACTGGGAATCGGCCAGCAACGCCTTCCCGCAGTGGATCCAGGTCGACCTCGGCGCCGCCGCGAGCGTGACCAGGGTGGTGCTCAAGCTGCCCGCCGGCTGGCCCGGCCGCACCCAGACGCTGAGCGTCCAGGGCAGCACGAACGGCTCCAGCTTCACCACCATCGCCGCCCCGGCCACCCACACCATCAGCCCGGCCGCCACCATCACCTTCGCCGCCACCACCACCCGCTACGTCAGGGTGCAGATCACCGCCAACTCCGGCTGGCCCGCCGGCCAGCTCTCGGAGCTGGAAGTCTGGGGCAGCGCTCCGGACAACCCCGGCAACCCCGGCACCAACCTGGCCCTCGGCAAGACGCTGACCGAGTCCGGCCACACCCACACCTACGCCGCCGCCAACGCCAATGACGACAACGTGGCCACCTACTGGGAGGGCGGCGCCTACCCGGCCACCCTGACCGCCCCGCTCGGCGCCAACGCCGAGCTGGCCTCCATCGTGCTCAGGCTCAACCCCGACGGCGCCTGGGGCCGCCGCACCCAGACCCTCCAGGTCCTCGGCCGCGAGCAGAGCGCCACCGCCTTCACCACCCTGGTCGCCCAGGCCACCTACACGTTCGACCCGGCCACGGGCAACACCGTGACCATCCCGGTCACCGGCAGGGCCGCCGACGTGCGGCTGCAGTTCACCGCCAACTCCGGCGCCCCCAGCGGGCAGGTGGCCGAGTTCCAGATCTTCGGCACCCCCGCGCCCAACCCCGACCTCGTCGTCACCGGCCTCACCTGGACGCCTGCCTCACCCACCGCGACGACCGCGATCACGCTGTCGGCCACGGTCAGGAACGCCGGCACCGCCGCCTCCGCCGCCACCTCGGTGAACCTCTACGCGGGCACCACCAAGGCGGGCAGCGCCGGCGTGGGCGCGCTGGCCGCCGGAGCATCCACCACCGTGTCCGCAAATATCGGGACAAGGAAGGCTGGGGCGTACCAGGTCTCGGCCAAGGTGGACGAGGAGGGCGAGGTCCCCGAGCAGAACGAGGCCAACAACGCCTACACCGCGCCCACCTCCCTGGAGATCGCCGAAGCCCCCGGCCCCGACCTCCAGGTGCTGAGCATCAGCGCCACCCCGCCGAACCCCGCCGCCGGCACGCGGGTCACCTTCACCGTGGCCGTGAAGAACCGCGGCACGACCACGACCGGCGCGACCACGGTCACCCGCGTGGCGGTGGGCGGCACCACGCTCGACACCGGCACGGCGCCGATCGCCGCGGGCGCGACGGCCACCGTGGCCGTCACCGGCGGCTGGACCGCCACCACCGGCGGCGCCACGATCACCGCCACCGCCGACGCGACCGGCGCCGTCACCGAGACCGACGAGAGCAACAACACGCTCTCGCAGGCGATCACCGTCGGCCGCGGCGCCTCGGTGCCGTACATCGAGTATGAGGCCGAATCCGCCGCCTACCAGGGCACCCTGCTCCAGACGGACCCGCTGCGCACGTTCGGCCACACGAACTTCGCCACCGAGTCCTCGGGCAGGAAGTCGGTGCGGCTCGACAGCACCGGCCAGTACGTCGAGTTCACCTCGACCAACCCCGCCAACTCGATCGTCGTGCGCAACTCGATCCCGGACGCGCCGGGCGGCGGCGGCATCGACGCCACGATCAGCCTCTACGTCGACGGGACCTTCGCCCGCAAGCTCACCCTCTCCTCCAAGCACAGCTGGCTGTACGGCACCAGCGACGACCCGGAGGCGCTGACCAACACGCCGCAGGCCGACGCCAGGAGGCTGTTCGACGAGTCGCACGCGCTGCTGTCGCGCTCGTACCCGGCCGGCACCAAGTTCCGCCTCCAGCGGGACGCCGGCGACAGCGCCGCCTTCTACATCATCGACCTGATCGACCTGGAGGACGTGGCGCCACCGGCCGCCAAACCGGCCGCGTGCACCTCGATCACCGAGTACGGCGCCGTGCCCGGCGACGGCAACGACGACACGGCCGCCATCCAGCGGGCGGTCACCGACGACCAGAACGGCGTCATCGACTGCGTGTGGATCCCGCCGGGCCAGTGGCGGCAGGAGAAGAAGATCCTGACCGACGACCCGCTGAACCGCGGCCCGTACAACCAGGTCGGCATCAGCGACGTCACGATCCGCGGTGCGGGCATGTGGCACTCCCAGCTCTACACCCTGACCGAGCCGCACCTGGCGACGGGCGGCATCAACCACCCCCACGAGGGCAACTTCGGCTTCGACATCGACGACAACGTGCAGATCTCCGACCTGGCCATCTTCGGCTCCGGCCGCATCCGCGGCGGCCCCGGCGGCGCCGAGGGCGGGGTCGGGCTGAACGGGCGCTTCGGCCAGAACACGAAGATCTCGAACGTCTGGATCGAGCACGCCAACGTGGGCGTCTGGGTCGGCCGCGACTACGACAACATCCCCGAGCTGTGGGGGCCGGCCGACGGGTTGCAGTTCAGCGGCATGCGCATCCGCAACACCTACGCCGACGGCATCAACTTCAGCAACGGCACCCGGAACTCGCGCGTCTTCAACTCCTCCTTCCGCACGACGGGTGACGACTCGCTGGCCGTCTGGGCGAACCCGTACGTGAAGGACCCGTCGGTGGACATCGCCCACGACAACCAGTTCGTCAACAACACCGTGCAGCTTCCGTGGCGGGCCAACGGCATCGCGATCTACGGCGGCTACAACAACAAGATCGAGAACAACCTGATCTACGACACGATGAACTACCCCGGCATCATGCTCGCCACCGACCACAACCCCCTGCCGTTCTCCGGCCAGACGCTGATCGCGGGCAACGCGCTGTACCGCTGCGGCGGCGTCTTCTGGGGCGAGGCGCAGAAGTTCGGCGCCATCACGCTCTTCGCCCAGAACCGGGACATCACCGGCGTGACCATCCGTGACACCGACATCCACGACTCGACCTACGACGGCATCCAGTTCAAGGGCGGTGGCGGCAACATGCCGAACGTCGCCATCACCAACGTCCGCATCGACAGGTCCAACAACGGCGCCGGCATCCTGGCGCAGGGCAGCGCCCGCGGCAGCGCGACCCTGACCGGCGTCACCATCACGAACTCGGCCACCGGCGACATCGTCAGGGAGCCGGGCTCGACCTTCGTGATCACAGGAGACTGAGCTCCGCGCGTGCGGCTCCGGGCCCGGGAGCCGCACGCGCTTTCATCGTTCGGCCGCGCGGAACCGCGACGGCGGGACGCCGGCCCAGGCCACGAACGCCTGGCGGAAGGTCTCGGCGGAGGCGAAGCCGCAGCGGCGCGCGATGGCGGCGAGCGGCTCGCTCGTCCTGGTCAGCAGGTGCGAGGCCACCTCCATGCGCATGTCGCGGACCAGCCGCGACGGGGTCCTGCCGACGTGCTCGGCGAACAGCCTGTTGAGGTGCCGCTCGCTCACCCCTGCCAGCGCGGCCAGCCGGCCCACGCCGAGATCGCCGTCCAGGTTGCCGATGACGTGGTCGATGACCCGCCGCACCACGGCCTGGTCGGAGCGCGGCAGGTTGGTGAACAGGCTGAGCTGCGTCTGCCCGCCGGGCCGCTGCAGGTACGTGACCATGCCCATGGCCACCCGGCGGGCGATCTCGGGCCCGTGGTCCTCCTCGACGAAGGACAGGGTGAGGTCGAGGGCCGCCGTGACCCCGCCCGACGTCGAGACGTCGCCGTCCCTGACGAAGATCGACGCCGGATCGACGTTCACCTTCGGGAAACGCGCGGCGAACCGGGCGGCCTCGTACCAGTGGGTGGTGGCCCGGCGGTTGTCGAGCAGCCCGGCGGCGGCCAGCACGGTCGCCCCGGTGCACACCGACGCCACCCGCCGCGACAGCCCGGCCAGCCTCATGACCTGGCCGACCAGCCGGGGGTTGGCGGCGGCGGACTCGTGCCCCTGCCCGCCCGAGACGATCAGCGTGTCGATCGGGCCTTCCACGCCGTCGAGACGGCCCTGCCCGCGCAGCTCCAGCCCCGAGTCGCAGCGCACCGGCCGCCCGAGCGGGGTCACCAGCATCACCCGGTACGCCGGGCTCGCCCCCAGCCGGTTCGCATAGTCGAACGCGGACGTCACGGACGCGACGTCGACGAGCTCGATGCCGTCATAGGCCACCACGACGATCAGCGGCTGCACCATGGCACCACCGTAAGGCCCGGCCGGAGCCGAGCGGTACGGACAGGATCCCCAGCGGAACGGACGAGCCGCCCGTCACCCCGGCCACCTCGCCCGGCCGGGCACCGATGCTGCTGGCATGCCCGTCGCGCTCGGCGGACCACGACACCAGGGGGTGACCACGATGCACGAGCGAACCACCTGGCCGGGACCGGGGACCTGGCACCGGCCACTGCTGCTGGTCGCGGCCGTCACCGCGCCGTTCGTGGCGATCTCGCTCGCCGGCGTCGCGCTCGACGGCCGCGTGCTGGTGGGCGCGCCGATCTGGGGCAAACCGTTGAAGTTCGCGGTGTCGATCGTGCTGTACGCGGTGACCTGGTCGTGGCTGGTGGCCCACCTGCCGCACCGCCGGCTCGTCCGGTGGCCGGCGACGGTCATCGCGGCCGCCCTGGCGATCGAGTACGCGATCATCGTCGCCCAGGTGATCAGGGGCCGCCAGAGCCACTTCAACGTCGCCACCCCGCTGGACGGGATCCTGTGGGGCGTCATGGGCACCTCGATCACCGTGCTCTGGCTCGCCAACATCGTGGTCGCCGTCTTCCTGATCCGCTGCGAGATCGGCGGCAGGACGCTCACCTGGGCGGTCCGGTCGGGCGCCGCCATCTCCCTGTTCGGCATCGGGATGGCGTTCCTGATGACCCGGCCGACCGAGGCGCAGCGGGCCGCGATGCGCGAGGGCGGGTTCGGCGGGATCGTCGGCAGGCACAGCGTGGGCGTGGCGGACGGCGGGCCGATCATGCCGGTCACGGGCTGGAGCACCACCGGGGGTGACCTGCGGGTCGCGCACTTCGTCGGCATCCACGCGCTGCAGGCGCTGCCGCTGCTGGCCGTGCTGCTGGCGGCGCTGGCCGGGCGGGTGCCCCTGCTGCGCGGGGAGCGGGTCAGGACGCGGCTCGTCCTCGTGGCCGCCGCCGGGTACGCCGCCTTCACCGGCCTGACGCTCTGGCAGGCGCTGCGCGGCCAGCCGCTGATCCGCCCGGACGGGCTCACGCTGGCGGTCGCCGGGATCCTGGCGGCCCTCGTCCTGGCCGCGGCGGCGGCCGTGCTCGTCACGGCCCGCCCCGGCCGCCCGGTGACGCGATGACCGGCCCAGGCGAGCGACCCGCCGGGGAACCGGCGACACCGGCCGGGCACGAGCCGCCGCCGGAGCAGGAGGCTGCCGTGCGCCGGGGGCTGACGGTCGGGGTGCTCGGGGTGCTGGAGGTGGCCGTGGACGGGCGGCCGGTGCCGCTGACCACCGGCAAGCTGCGGACGCTGCTGGTCGTGCTGGCCATGTCCGCCTCGGCCACCGTGTCCATGAAACGGCTGGCCGAAGCGGTCTGGTCGGACGCGCAGCCCCGCTACAGCCGCCGCTGCCTGCAGATCTACGCGGCCCGGCTGCGCGAGGCGCTCGGGCGGGAGTGGATCGAGACCCGCCAGGACGGGCTCCTGCTCCGCGCCGCCCCCGACGCCGTCGACGCGCTGCGCTTCGAGCGGGCGCTGGACCGCGCCGCCGCCGGGCGGGGCTCCCCGCGCGAGCGCGAGCTGATCCAGGATGCCCTGGCGCTGTGGCGGGGCCGGCCGTTCGACGGCGTGAGCTCCCGCTGGCTGGAGGAGATCCAGGCGCCCCGCCTGACCGAGCGTCACCTCACCGCCCTGGAACGGCGCGCCGAGCTGGACATCCTCGCCGGCCGCGCGGGCGAGGCGGTGGCGGAGCTGGGCGAGCAGGTCACCCGTCACCCGCTGCGCGAATCCCTGAGCCTGCGCCTGCTCGTCGCGCTCGACCGGTGCGGGCGCCAGGCCGAGGCGCTGCGCTGGTACGGCCGCGTCCGCGCCGTCATCGCCCGCGAGCTGGGCGTGGAGCCGAATCGGGACCTGCGGCGGGCGCACGCGGACCTGCTCGCCGGCCGCCCGCTCGACCTTCCTGGCGCCACCCCCGCCACCAGCCAGGGCTGGTGGCACCACCGGCCCGGCCCGTACGAGCTGGGCAGGCCGAACTCGTTCGGCCTGCCCAGCAGGTAGCGCGCGTCGCCGGTGTCGTGCGGCAGCTCGACCTCGTGCCGTCAGGCGCGGGCGCGGGTGGCCGGGGGCTTGATGCGGACGCGCTCCTGCGGGCGGTCGTCGATGTCGTCGAGCTGCTCGCGGATCGTGGCGCGCAGCTCGTCGTAGTCGCCGAAGGAGTAGTCGTTGAACAGCGTGTAGCCGGTCCACATCAGGTTGGCGCACACCCGCGGCGGCACCTTGCCCGTCGCCGCGCCCATGCCCACCAGCGCGACCGACCCGATGCTGCCCGCCTCCCGCTCGTTCTGCATGTGGATGGCCTGGAACGCGGCGGCGCACGCCATCGCCACGTTCAGCGTCTCGCTGACGTCCTGCGCCGACTGCACCATGGTCGGCGTGGAGATCAGGAACCGCGGGTTGGTCGCCCCCGACGGCACGCACACGGCGCTGCCCACCGGCAGCGACCCGCCGAACTGATCACGGATCGCCCGCTGGACGCGGAGCTGGATGCCCGCCCCGAGGTGGCGCTTGATGGCCGCGTCGACCCCGCCGTCCATCCGGCCGCGCGCGTTGGTGGGGCTGACCCAGGCGTCGACGCGCTGGTCGAGGAGCGAGCCCTTGTGGATCTCGACCTCGGGGGTGTCGGCGAAGGCCGCCAGCCACTCCTGCACCACCTTCGGGTTGACGTCGACCAGGACGACCTTGAGAGGCGGCTGCGCATGCTTGACGGTCATGAACTCACTCCGGGCGTGGTACGGATCTTCCAAGAGGCCACGAAGATACCGTGCCGCGCCGACAATTCCGGATCTTGCCGGGACGCCCGGACGAGCTACCCCGGCGACGTCGCATCCGCGGACCACATGCGGCACAATTCCCCCCAATCCGATCTTGTGCCCGACCCGAAAGCCGACCATGAGCGACGACAACGCCCCCACCCCCGCCGACCCGGACGACCCGCTGGCCCTGGCCGAGCTCTTCGACGGCGGCGGGGAGCCCTGGCTGCCGCGGCTGAAGCCGGTCATCGAGGCGCACCCGGCCGCGGCCACGTTCATCGGCGCGAACCGCGGGCCGAACGTCGTGCCCGTGCGGGAGCTGACCTTCCAGGCGCTCAAGCCCAACCCGCCGCACAAGTGGAAGGTCGTCGTCTTCGGCCAGAACCCGTACCCGCGGGCCGAGAGCGCGACCGGCATCGCGATGTTCGACAACACCTTCCACGACTGGGCCGACAGCCAGTTCGGCAAGACCGTGTCGATCCGCTGCATCATCAAGGCGGCGGCGATGTGGAAGCACGGCATCCCCAAGAAGACGCCGATCGCCGACATCCGCGCGCTGCTGAAGCAGCACGACACCGTGCAGCCGCCGGAGTGGTTCCAGGCGATGCTCACGCAGGGCGTGCTGCTCCTGAACGCGGCGCTCACCGCCAGCAGCGACAGGGCCATGGCCACCGACCAGCACACGGCGTTCTGGCGGCCGGTCGTCGAGCGGATCGTCGAGGAGATCCTGCGGGCCAAGCAGGGCGCCGGCGAGCAGGACCGCGGCGTGGTGTTCGCGTGGTGGGGCGTGCACGCGCGCAGCCTCAAGGAGGTCGTGCTCCGGCTCCAGCGCAAGTATCCCGAGGTCGAGGTCCGGCACATCGACCACCCCAACCCCGCGGCGCAGGGCGACATCTTCTGCGACGGCGACCACTTCGCCCAGGTGAACGCGGCGCTGAACGCGCTCGGCGCCGACGGGATCGACTGGCTGCCCAGCAAGGGCTGGAACGACGCCGGCCGGGACGGCGGCGCGGACGCCGGCACGGCCGACCGCATGGGCGCGTTCATCGCCTCCACGATGGAGCTGCACAAGCTCTACCTGGAACGGCTCGCCGGCGTCAAGGACGAGGGCCTGGAGCTGCCGGCGATCAGCGGCGTGTTCGGCAGCCCGCTCATGCCCTTCCGCGAGTCCGTCGCCCCGGTGGCCAAGCTGCTGTCGGGGCTCGACTGGCACGTGGAGCAGTCGTACCGGTTCGGCGAGAACCTGCCCGCCGCCGAGACCTCCGGCCTGTCCGCCGACGAGATCGCGGCCCTGTACCTCTACACCTGCGAGTCGGCCTTCTACCGCCAGATCAACGCCACCCTGCGCAGCCCCGACCGCAGCCGGATCGTGCCCTACCTGCCGTACCTGCGGCTGCTGTTCTCGGCCGTGTCGCACCTGCCGGCCCGTACGGAGCCGCTGTGGCGCGGGGTGTCGCTGGACCTGCGGGCGCAGTACCCGCCCGGCCGGACGGTGACGTGGTGGGGCGTGTCCTCGTGCACGTCGAAGCTGAGCGTGGCGCAGGCGTTCCTCGGGCGGCGCGGCAAGCGGACGCTGTTCGAGGTGCGTCCGAGGAGGGCCGTGGGGATCCGCAGGTTCTCCGCGTTCACCGGCGAGGAGGAGTTCATCCTCGCGCCCGGCACGCAGCTGGAGGTGACCGATGTGCGGGCCGAGCGCGGCGGGCTGTGCACCGTGACGCTGACGGAGCTGGACGAGCAGCCCCTGGTGGCGTGAACGCCCAGCCCCGTCCGGCGCGGGTCCCGTCCGGCTCGGGCCCCGTCCGGTTCGTCCCGGACGGGGCCCGCGGCGTCACCCGGGCGTTCAGTCCCGCCACTGCTCGGTGGGCGCCACGCCGGGGAGCGGCCTGCCGATGAGGGCCAGGGGGATGAAGAAGCAGACCTGGCCGATCGCCATGCAGAGGGTGGCGAGCGCCTTGTCGTCGTAGTGCGCGGACGCCTCGGCGTACAGCTCGTCCGGGACGCGCTCGCCGGACGTGCTCGGCGTCAGGACGGCGTCCACCAGCGCCAGCGCGGCCCGCTCCGCGCCGGTGAAGTACGGCGCGTCGCGCCAGGACGCCACGGCGGTGATGCGCTCCTCCGGCTCCCCGGCCTTGCGCAGGTTGCCGGTGTGCAGCACGGTCAGGTACGTGTTGGCGACGATCTGACCGGCGCGCAGCTGCACGAGGCTGATCGTGGTCTGCGGGATCGAGCCGTTGCCGGCGGCCTTGAACAGCGCCGCGCCCACCTGGCCGAGCTCGGGCACGAGCTTGCCGGGGTTGGGCAGGCGCGACTGGTTGCTGGTCGTCGTGGTCATATCGGGGCTTCCTTCCGGTTTCTCCGTCGGTGTGTCGTCTCACTGACGGATCGCGCGGAAGGAAGGTGACCGCGGTTCTAGGGCTGGACGTGCGTCACCTCGGCCCCCAGCAGGTCGGCCACCGCCCGCAGGTCGGCCAGGCGGTGCCCGGTGCCCAGGGCCCAGTGGTGGGAGATGCCGCTGGCGCTCCACGCGTCCGTCCACTCGCCGGGGTCGCAGCCGAAGTCCACCCGGGACGTCGTGTTCCCGATCTGCAGCAGCGGCCCCGCCACGACCTCTCCCTCCGACACGACGAAGCCGAAGCTCCCGTCCCTGGCCTGGCGCAGCCCGAACGCGGTCACCGGGCCGCGCTTGACGTCGAACTCCACCGACACGCCCCAGCCGCGCTTGCCGTGGTAGACGCCCAGCCCGCGCAGCAGCGGCCGGTGGGAGCTGATCGCCAGGTGGGCGGGGCCGTCGTGACCCATCTCCACGTGGCCGCGGGCGAAGTCGAGCGCCTGCAGCTCGGTGAACGAGCCGCCGCCGCCCAGCCGGTCCATGATGAGCATGGCCAGCGACGTGCGCAGCTCGTACTCCCCGGCGGCCGGCACGCCCCGGGCCGTGAGCAGGGACGCGCCGAGGATCATGCCCGCGCCCAGGCGCTCGTGCACCTCGCCGTCCAGGCCGCGGTGGTAGTAGGCCAGGCTGTCCAGCCCGAAGTCCTCGACCAGCCGGTCCAGGCCCACCGACACGCGGGCCGCCCACGCCAGGTCCTCCTCGTTCACCGAGTCGGCCAGCTCGAACACCTCCCGCGCCAGCGCCACCCGCTCGCCGGCCTCGGCGTCGGTGACCTTCTCCGTGCGCACGCGCAGGTCGTCGAACTCCAGCACCTCCACGTGACCGCCGAAGTTCGCGCTGACCAGCGTCAGGTCGGTGGCCACGTCCAGCATGCCGGGGTAGAGGTGCCCCATCAGGCCGTGCCGCCCGTGGCGCAGCGCCGCGCGCACGCCCGCCGCCCGGATCCAGCGGCCGATCCGCTCCCACGCCCGCTCGTCCTCCAGGTAGCCGGAGACCGAGCGGAACGGGATGCCGCAGCGGGCGAAGGCGTTGGCCATCTCGGGCAGCGGGCAGGCGCCGCAGTAGGCCAGCCACTGGCCGGTGTCGAAGGTGGCGTGGTCCATCGACTCCGTGGGCTGCAGGTTGATCAGCAGCACCGGCGCGCCGCTGCGCTGGGCGATCGGGACGAGCATGGTGGCCGTCATGTACGTCGTCAGGAACCCGACGATCAGGTCGCAGCCGGCGGCCCGCAGCTTCTCGGCCGCCTCATCCCCCTCGCGGGCGTCGGAGATGAAGCCGACGTCCACGATCTCCGCGTCGAAGCCGCGCATGCGCTCCGAGACCCGCTCCGCGGACCGCTGGAGCTGGGGCAGCAGGTCGGGGAACTGCGGCCAGTAGGCGCCCAGCCCGCCGGCGACCAGGCCCACCTTGACGCGGGGCGGGGTGATGCGGGGCAAGGTGTTCACGGGTTTCTCCTCATCAGTTTCAGCGCACTTCGACCTCGATGACGCGCGTGTAGTCGTTCGCGCCGTTCGAGGCCAGCGCGACGATGCGGACGGCGTCCGCGGTGACCGGGGCGAAGTCCGAGCGGGCCGTTCCCGCGGTGTTGCCGCGCACCTGCGCGACCGTCTGCCACTGCCCGCCCACCTGCGCCTGCACGTCCCAGTCGCGCAGCCCGTACCTGGAGGCGGGATAACGCTCGGTGTCCAGCGTGTAGAGGTCCACGCGGGAGACCTGCCGCGCTCCGCCCAGCGCGATGGCCAGCGTGTCGGGCCAGGCCCTGGCGGTCGCGTCGTTCCAGCCGTTGCCGCCGGCCCAGCCGTTGGAGGAGCGGTCGCCGTCGGCGACGCTGCACGGCGGGTAGTTGGCGTTGACGTGCTGGGAGGAGGCGGTGACGGGACGGCGCAGCGCGAGGTTGCCGCCGTTGTCGAGGCCGTCCACGGGCACCACCTCGACCGGCACCTCCAGCGTGCGGTCCGGCGTGCGCAGGCGCAGGCCGTACGTGCCCTGCGGGGTGCCGGGCGGGACGGCGACCAGCAGGTTCGCGCCGACCTGGTAGCCGGGCGGGAGGTAGCTGGTCAGCATCGGGCGGGAGGCCGTCAGCGGCGGGTCCAGCTCCACCCGCATCGTGGCGTACGCGGCCTTGCGGGCGTCGCTGCGCATGCCGATCCTGAGCTTGGCGGGGCAGGCCGGGTCCACCCCGAGCGGCGCGACGAGCTTGTCCGCGCCGGCGACCGGGGTGAGCCTGCCGGTGCCCTTGGAGACGCCCGGCTCGACCTTGACCGACGCCGTCTGCGGGGGCGGCTCGGGGTCGTAGGCGCCCGCTGTGGTGGTCACGGTGGCGGCGACGGCCAGGGCGGCGGCGAGTACACGCATGATCGGCTCCTTCCTAGAGCACCTGGAGGCCGGGCGCGCCGTCGAGGGCGACCAGGCTGGCGCGGGTGGAGACGGGAGCGCCGGGACGGTCCACGTACGGGACGACCTTGAAGTCCGAGCGCCACTGGCCGCGGGTGACCTCGCAGGAGACGTAGCCGCGCTGGTAGCTGGAGAAGCGCAGGTGCGGGTTGACCGGGTCGGAGCCGCCCGGCGGCACGCCCGTGCTGGGATTGCCGTTGCCGCCGCTGCTGATCGAGGTGCAGACGAACTCGACGCCGACGGCGGGGGAGGCGGGGTCGTCGAAGTTCGTCCTGAGGTCGCCGGCGAGGTTGTAGTGGATGTCGCCGGTCAGCACCACGGGGTTGCTCACCTGGCGCTCGACCATGCCGGTGAGCAGGCGGTCCTTGGCGGACTTGTAGCCGTCCCACAGGTCCATGCTGAGCCGCTGCGCCGGGCCGGGGTCGTAGTCGAGCTGCATCATGGCGATCTGCTGGGCCAGCACGTTCCACTTGGCGCGGGAGGCGCCGAGGCCGTCGAGCAGCCACGCCTCCTGCTCGGCGCCGAGCATCTGCCGCGCCGGGTCCAGCCGGTCGGCGCAGTCCACCTGCTGGCCGTCGCCGCAGACCTGGTCGTCGCGGTACTGCCGGGTGTCGAGCACGTTGAACTCGGCCAGGTCGCCGAAGGTGAACCGGCGGTAGATGCGCGCGTCGGGGCCCTCCATCGACGGGACGCGGACCGGCATGTTCTCCCAGAAGGCGCGGAAGGCGTTGGCGCGGATCACCAGGTAGTCCTGCTCGGTCACCTCCCCGCCGGGGCCGAAGCGGCCGGCCCAGTTGTCGAGCACCTCGTGGTCGTCCCAGGTGACGATCCACGGCGCGCGCTGGTGTGCGGCCTGCAGGTCGGGATCGCTCTTGTAGAGGCCGTACTGCACGCGGTAGCGGTCGAGGGTGTCGCACTGCACCCGGAACTGTTCGGGGACCGGGGTGTTGCGGTTGCCGCCCATCGGCACGATGCCGTACTCGTAGATGTAGTCGCCCAGGTGGAAGACCACGTCGGGGTTCTCGTCGGCGAGGTGGCGGTAGGCGGTGTAGTAGCCGTCCTGCCAGGAGGCGCACGACGCGAACGCCAGGCGCAGCGCCTCCGGGCTGCTGCGCGGCGCCGGCGCCGTCTTGGTGCGCCCGACGGGGCTGAGCTCGCCCCCGGAGCGGAAACGGTAGAAGTACTCGCGGCCGGGGCGCAGGCCCTTGGCGTCCACGTGCACCGAGTGGCCGTACTCGGGCGTGGCCCAGGCCGAGCCGGAGCGGACGCGGCGCGTGAAGCCCTCGTCCTCGGCGACCTCCCAGTCGACCCGGATCCTGTTGAACGGCAGCCCGCCGAGCGGCTCCAGCGGCTTGGGGGCCAGGCGCGTCCAGAGGATCACCCGGTCGGGGAGCGGGTCACCGGAGGCGACGCCGAGCTGGAAGGGGTAGTCGGCCGTCCTGGCCGCGGCCGGCGCGGTCCACGGATCGGCCAGGTCGGTCGTGAAGGCCAGGGCGAAGGCGGCGCTGCCTAAACCGAGGAAGCCCCGGCGTGAAGGGTGCGGCATGCTGCTTCCTAAGCTGGGGGACGAAGCCCTCACTTTCTAGCAAGCAGGCACGCTCTTAACAAGATACAAGTTACAAATAACGCATCTGGGCGTTACATCTCTGCCACCCGGACGTCCCCGTGGTGGTCGCGCAGCCGCTGGAGGAGCTCTGCGGGGGCGTTGGCGTCCACCACCACCACGTCGAAGTCGTCCAGCGGCGCCACCCGGTGCAGCGCCACGCGGGCCAGCTTGGAGCCGTCCACGGCCAGCACCCGCCGGGATCCCGAACGCAGCATCGCCCGCTTGACCAGCACGATCTCCTGCTCCTGGTGGTAGGCGTACTGCTCGGTGACCGCCGAGGTCGACACCACCACCAGGTCGACGTTCATCGCCTCGACCGCGTCCACGCAGCCGAGCCCGAGGAACGAGTCATGGGTGGCGTGATATTCACCGCCCAGCGCGATGAGACGGATGTCGCGCTCGGCGGCCAGCAGCCTGATCGCCTCCAGGAAGTTCGTCACGACGGTCAGCGGGGCCAGCTCGCCCAGGTGGCGGGCGACCGCCAGGGCCGTCGTCGAGTCGTCGAGCATCACCGAGCTGCCCGGCTCGATCAGGCCGGCCACGACCCTGGCGATCGCGTCCTTCTCCGCCGTGTGGGCCTTGAGCCGGTAGGCGATGTTGCTCTCCCAGACGTTGCTGGCCTGGGCGGTCGCACCGCCCCTGACCTTGCGCACCATGCCCTGGCGCTCCAGCTCGTCGAGGTCGCGGTGGACGGTCATCAGGCTCACGCCGAAGCTCTCGGCGAGCTCGGTCACGGAGGCGGAGCCCTGGCGCACGATGTGCTCGGCCATGCCCTGCCATCGCGTGGACCTGCTGGAGGTGTGCTGACGCGAATTCACCAATGTCTCCACCCTGTTCGGACGGCTGCGCATCCTACCCTTGACACCCCGCTCGGGCGACTCGTACCCTCCACCCACCGCTAGTTTTAACACGATTGACTGTTAATTTAACAATCATTAAAACGTTCGCATTGCCGCCCGGCCCCGTGATCGCCGGGCGCTCTCGGGGGATCTCAGCACTTCGCACGACCGAGGAGACAGCGACATGACCGACCTGCTGCACCACGCCAGGGTCAGCCGCGGCCAGTTCCTGCGCATGATGGGCGGTCTGGCCGCGGCCACCCTCGCCACCACGGCCTGCTCCACCAGACCGGAGACCACCGCCTCCACCGGCGGCGGCGGGGCCACCACCGAGCTCAAGTTCATCGGCGTGGCCGACCAGAAGACGCCGATGGACGAGCTGGCCGCCGCCTACGCCAAGGCCACGCCCACCGTCCGCATCACCGCGTCCTACGCGCCCACCGACCAGGTGCAGACCTCCCTGCGCACCCAGCTCGGCGCCGGCAACGCCCCCGACCTGCACGTCGTCTACCCCGGCAACGGCAGCGCGATGTCGATGACCCAGATCGCCCAGGCCGGGCTGCTGACCGACCTGTCGGCGCAGTCCTGGACGCAGACGATCCCCGCCGGGTTCAAGCCCGCCTTCCAGCTCGACGGCAAGACCTACCTGTTCTCGGCCGGCTCGTCCGTCATCGGCGCCGTCTACAACAAGAAGGTCTTCCAGCAGGCCGGGATCGACGCGCCGCCCACCACGTGGAGCGAGTTCCTCGCGGTGTGCGACAAGCTGAAGAAGGCCGGGGTGACGCCGATCGCGCTGGGCGCCCAGACGCCGTGGGTCACCCAGCTCATCACGTACGCGCTGGTGCCCTCCACCGTGTACGCCAAGGACCCCACCTTCGACGACAAGCAGCTCGCCGGACAGGCCACCTTCGCCGACTCCGGCTGGCGCCAGGCCATGGAAATGTACCTGGAGCTGCAGAAACGCGGCTACTTCAACGACAAGCCGAACGGCACCACGTTCGAGCAGCAGACCTCCATGGTGGCCACCGGCAAGGCGGCCATGGCCATCCAGGTCTCCGCCGTCCTGCCCGACTTCCGCAAGGCCGCCTCCTCGCCCGACGACCTGTCGATGTTCCCCCTGCCCGGCGCCGACGACGCCGCCCAGGTGTGGATCCCGGCCGGTGTCGTCGTCGGGCTCGGCGCGTCGGCCAAGGGCCGCAACGTCGAGCAGGCCAAGGCGTTCATCGACTTCCTCGGCCGCCAGGAGAACCTCAACGCCTGGGCCAAGGCCATCGCCGCCATCCCGCTCACCCAGGACGCCGGCTCGACGATCGACCCGGCCGTCCAGGCGTTCCTGCCCTTCACCAAGGACCGCGCCGTGCCGTTCATGGACCAGCGCTGGCCGAACGCCGAGGTCCAGCCCGTGCACTTCGCGGTCGTCCAGGAGCTGCTGGCCGGCGACTCCACGATCGACGAGGCGCTGAAGAAGATGGACGAGGCATACCGCAAGTGACTCCCGTAACCGCGGGCCGAGCCCGGCCCGCGCCCGTCCGGCGGCGGCGCTTCTCCGCGGCCTCCCCCTCCTGGCTGTTCGCCGCGCCCGCCCTGGCCGTGTACGCGCTGATCGTGCTGTACCCGGCCGTGGCCGGCGTGATCTACGCCTTCACCGACTGGAGCGGCATCGGCCGCGACATGTCGTTCGTCGGCCTGGAGAACTTCCGCACCCTGCTGGGCGACGAGCAGGCCATGGGCTCGATCGGCAACACGCTGCTGCTCACCGTGGCCATCGTGGTGGTGCAGAACGGCGTCGGCCTGCTGCTCGCGCTCGGCGTGCACGTCAAGCTCAGGAGCCGCGCCGTGCTGCGCGTCGTCTTCTTCGCGCCCGTCGTCGTCAGCCCCGTCATGGTGGCCTTCCTGTGGAAGTACATCTACAACCCCGACCCGTCGGCCGGCCTCAACGGGCTGCTGGGCCTGGAGGTGGACTGGCTCGGCGACCCGTCGATCGCGCTGTGGTCGATCGCCGGCATGGTCGTGTGGCAGAACGCCGGCTACTCCATGGTCATCTTCCTGGCCGGGCTCGAAGGCGTGCCGCGCGAGCTGCACGAGGCCGCCATGATCGACGGCGCGGGCACCGGGCAGCGCTTCCGCTACGTCACCTGGCCGCTGCTGGCCCCCGCCCTGACGATCAACCTGATGCTCTCCACGATCGGCGGACTGAAGCTGTTCGACCAGGTCTTCGCCGCCACCAACGGCGGCCCCGGATACGCCACCGAGACGCTGTCCACGGTGCTGTACAAGCAGGCGTTCGTCTTCGGCAAGTTCGGCTACAGCACCGCCGTCGCCCTGGTGCTGGCGCTGTTCGTGGCCGCGGTGTCCCTCGTCCAGGTCTACTACCTGCGCAGCCGGGAGGTGGCGGTGTGAGAAGGACGTTCGTGCTCGAGATCGTCATGATCGCGGTGGCGGTGGCGTTCCTGTTCCCCGTCTACACGCTGATCTCGCTCGCGCTCAAGGACCCCGGGCAGATAGCGCGCTCGCCGCTCGCCCCGCCGGACCCGCCCACCTTCGACAACTTCGCCAGCGCCTGGTCGGCGGCGGCGCTCGGCCCCTCGCTGGTCAACAGCACGGTGATCACCGCGGCCAGCCTGGTGGCGCTCATCGCGCTCGGCTCGTTCGCCGCCTACTTCCTGGCCCGCGTCCAGACCCGCCTCGGCTACGGCCTGTACGTGCTGTTCCTGCTGGGCATCGTGCTGCCCTTCCAGCTCGGCATGATCCCCCTGTACGAGCTGGTCAACGACCTGGGCCTGATCGGCACCCACGCCGGGATGATCCTCTTCTACACCGGCATCCAGCTCCCGTTCACCGTCTTCCTCTACACCGGCTTCATCCGGGCGCTGCCCCGCGAGTACGCCAGCGCCGCCCAGATCGACGGCGCCTCGCACCTGACGGCGTTCACCCGCGTGGTCTTCCCGCTGCTGCGGCCCATCACCGGCACCGTGCTGATCCTCAACGCCGTCTTCATCTGGAACGACTTCTTCACGCCGCTGGTCTACCTCGGCGGGTCCGGCTACGAGACGGTCCCGGTCAGCGTGTTCGCCTACGTCGGCCAGTACGTCTCGCAGCACGGCCTGGTCTTCGCCGGGCTCGTGCTCGGCGCGCTGCCCATCGTGCTGGTGTTCCTGGTGCTGCAGCGCTACGTCATCAAGGGCTTCGCGAGCGGACTCAAGGGATGAGCGAGATCTTCGACGTCTTCCGCGTGCCGCCGCGGACGTTCTCCCCGGCCGCCATCTGGTGGTGGAGCGGCGAGCCGCTGCGCCGCGACCGGCTGCGCTGGCAGATGGAGCGGCTGGTCGCCGGAGGAGTGCACAACCTGGTCATCCTCAACCTCGCCCCCTCCGGGCCGATGTTCGGGGCCGGCGCCGACGACCCGCCCTTCCTGTCCGAGGCGTGGTGGGAGCTGCTGGACGGGGTGTGCGCCGACGCGTACGAGCTGGGCGCGTACCTGTGGTTCTACGACCAGCTCGGCTTCTCCGGCGCCGACCTGCAGGCGCGGCTGGTGCAGGAGCGGCCGGAGTTCGCCGGGCAGTGGCTGTCCCCTGACGGGACCGTCACCACCCGGGGCTTTGACTACCTGTCCCGCGAGGCGTGCGCGGTGCTGCTGGACCGCGTGCACGGCGAGTTCGAACGGCGGGCCGGGCACTGGTTCGGCAAGGTGATCGCCGGGTCGTTCCAGGACGAGCTGCCGACGCTGCCCACCTGGTCCGCCCGCTTCGCCGAGGAGCACCTGGCCCGCAGGGGACGGCCGTACTCGCCGGAGGACCGGCGGGCGTACCAGCTCACCCGGGCCGAGCTGGCCGAGGAGGCGTTCTTCCGGCCGCTGGCCGAGTGGCACGAACGCCACGGGCTGGTGCACGGCTGCGACCAGCAGGATCCGGCCCGTGGCGGGCATCCCGTGGACGGGGTGCGGCTGTACGCCGACTACCCGCGTACGCACCGCTGGTTCGGCGCGCCCGGCTCCGACCACCACGGTGACGCCCGCCTGCACTCCTCCCTCGCCCACCTATACGGGCGCCCGCGCACCTGGATCGAGGCGTTCCACTCCAGCGGGTGGGGCGGCACGCTGGAGGAGACGTTCGACTGGCTGCTGCCGTGGCTGCGGGCCGGGGCCACCCTCTACAACCCGCACGCGGTCTACTACACGACCAAGCGCGGCTGGTGGGAGTGGGCGCCGCCGTCCACCGACTGGCGGCAGCCGTACTGGCGGCACTACCAGATCTTCGCCGCTGCGGTCACGCGGCTGTGCGCGGCGCTGTCGCTCGGCCGGCACGCCTGCGACGTGGCCGTCCTCCTGCCCACCGCCACCGCCCAGGCCGGCGTCGGGCCGGACGGGGCGGCCGATGCGGCGGCGGTGCGCGCCCAGGAGGTGTACCGGGAGCTTGTGGGCGACATGGCCTGGTTCGACACCTCGCCCGGGGTGCTGGACCGGCTCGGGCTCGACGCGGACGTCATCGACGAGGACTCGGTGCGGCGCGCGGTCGTCAAGGACGGGCGGCTGACGGTCGCCACCGAGGCCTACCGGGCGATCATCCTGCCCGCCGTCACGACCCTGGACGAGGACGTCGCCGCCCGGCTCGCGGAGTTCGCCGGGCACGGCGGGCTGCTCGTCGCGGTCGGCGCGCCGGAACCGGGCGCGGATGTGTCGTCCGGCGTTCCGGCGTTGGGTGCGGATGTGTCGTCCGGTGCGCCGGCTCCGGGCGCGGCGGCGTCGTCCAGCGCTCCGGTGCCGGGCGTGGATGCGTCGTCCGGTTCCGGTGCGCCGGGGCTGGGCGCGGTCGTTGCCGCGTGGGGTGGCCGCTTCGTGGCCTCCGCCGATCGGGTGGGGGAGGCGCTGGAGGGGCTGGAGCGGCGGGTCGAGGCGCCCGTGCCCGCGCTGGTGCGGGAGGTCGGCGAGACCACGCTGGTGTTCCTGCCCGCGGCCTTCCCCATGGCCAGCCGCATCCGCGTCGGCCGGCCCGAGGAGCGCGGCGTGGACCTGGGCTGGCTGGACGCGGTCATCGACTTCGAGCCCTCCCGGTACGCCCGCGAGATGCCGGTCACCGTGAGAGGCGTCACCGGCACGCCGCTGCTGCTGCGCCCCTTCGCCGGTGGCGACCCCGTGCCGCTGCCGCACACCCGGGAGGGCGACGCCGTACGGGTGATCGTGCCGTTCGACGACGGGCCCGCCGCGCTGGTGGTGTTCGACGGAACCGAGGCCGAGCCCGCGCCGCGGCCCGCGTACCCGGTGGAGCGGGACCTCGGCGACGCGTGGGACGTCGAGCTGGTCCCCACCCTGGACGACACCTGGTCCGACTTCGGGACCGGTGGCGGGGGCGTCGAGTGCTGGACGTTGCGGACACCGGACGGGGAACCGGTGGACGTGACGTTCGGGCCGCGCGGCGAGCAGCGGGCCGGCGACGGGCCGTGGACGCCTTCCGTCTGGTCGGCCTCGCGCGGGCTGCGCAAGGACGCCGTGCACCGGGAGACGCTCGGGCCCAAGGGGCGGGTGCCGGTCGAGTTCCTGGCGTTCGGGCGGGTCGCGGCGGGGGCGGAGGCCCGCTTCCGCACGGTGATCACCGTCCCGCCGGGCGGCGCCTGGCTCGCCCTTGGCGCGGGCGCGGCCAAGACGCTCTGGATCGGCGGGGCGGAACAACCGCTCGACGACCGCGGCTACTGCGCCGTCGCGCGCTCGCCCCTCCCGGCCGGCGAGCACCTGCTGGAGCTGCTGCTGGTGCCGGACGAGGAGCTCGACCTGCGGGCGTACGCGTGCCTGGTGGCAGACCCGGCCGACGCGATCCGCCCGGAATGGATCGCGGGCACGCCGCTGGAGACGGTCGTCCACGTGAGCGAGAGCGCCCGGCCGGGCGTTCACCCGCGTGAGGCGGGACGGCCCGCGTTGCTGCAGGTGGCGTCCACCGCGTTCTGCCGGGTGCTGGTGAACGGTGTCGAAGCGGGCAGGCAGGGCGGTTTCGATCCGTACGCGGAGGCGGACATCCCGCGCGTGCGCCGCTACGACGTCACCCACCTCCTGCGCGAGGGGCCCAACACCGTACGCGTCGAGTCCGGCGGCTGGGTCCTGGTGGACGGCCTGGTGGTCTCCGGTCCCGGCTGGTCGCCGGCGCCCCGCGTACGGCGGCGCCAGCACGGGGACCCCGCTGCCCTGTGGCTGCTGCCCCGCCCGCATCCGCTGCCGGAGGCGGGCTGGCTGGACGGCGGCCCCGTCGCCCTGCCCGCCGGGTTCGCGGTCCCCGGCGCCCGCCCGCGCACCGAGCGGTTCCTGCTCGACCCGCCACCCGGAGCGACCGGCGTCGAGGTGAACGCCCTGGCCCGGTACGACCTGCGGTGGCCGGCCGAACCCGCGGCGCCGGCCGAGCCCGCGCCGGCCGAGCCCGCGCTCGTCGAGCCCGCGCTCGTCGAGCCCGCGGCGCGCACGGCGCCGGTCGGGTCCACGCCGCGCACCGCGCCGGTCGAGCTCGTCGTGCACACCACGCCCGGCGCGCAGGGCGGCGCGGCCCTCGCCGGGCCCGTCCGGTTCACCTGTGGGCCCGGCCGGATGCGGCTGGGCGACTGGGAGGAGCAGGGGCTGGCCGGGTACAGCGGCGGCGTGCGCTACCGGACCACGGTGACCGCCGCCGCCGGGGCGAGCCTGCTCGACCTGGGCCGGGTCAGGGGCAGCGCCGAGGTGAGCGTCAACGGCCGGCACTGCGGCGTGCGCGTCTGCTCCCCGTACGTGTTCGACGTCGAGCTGGACGACGGTGACAACCTCGTCGAGATCCTCGTCCTCGGCACCCTGGCCCCCTACCTGGACGAGGTCAGCCCCACCCACTTCGTCTTCCCCGGCCAGCGCACCACCGGCCTGTTCGGCCCCGTCCGCCTGCGGATGATCGGCTAGCGGGCCCCGGGGCCGCGTGGCCCCGGGGCATTCCGCCAGACTGCTGCCGTGTCTTCGTCCTCCTCGTCCATGATCGCCGTCACCCCGCTGCTGCCCGTGATCGTCCTCCTGCTGACCGCGCTGGGCGGCGCGGTGGCATGGCTGGGGCGGCTGGGGCACGGCAGGGCCGTGGTGACGGCGTGCCTGCGGGCCGCGCTGCAGCTCGGCGTCGTGTCCCTGGTGATCGCCTGGGTCGTCGCGTACTCCGCGGCGGTGACGGGCTTCATCCTGCTCATGTACGGCGTCGCCGCCTTCACCGCGGGCCGGCGCATCACCGGCGGCGGACCTGGATGGTGGTGGGCGGGCCTGCCGATCGCGGCGGGCACCGCCCCCGTGCTGGCGATCCTGGCCGGCAGCGGCGTGACGCCCGTGTCCGGGATCGTGATCATCCCGATCGCGGGGATCCTGCTGGGCGGCTGCCTGACCGCCACCGCGCTCGCGGGCCGGCGTGCCGTGGAGGAGCTGCGGCAGCGCAGGGGAGAGGTGGAGGCGGCCCTGGCGCTGGGGTTCATGCCACGGGACGCGGCCATGGAGATCTGCCGGCCGTCCGCCGCGGGGGCGCTGGTGCCGGCCCTGGACCAGACGAGGACCGTGGGGCTGGTCACGCTGCCCGGGGCGTTCGTGGGGGTGCTGCTCGGCGGGGCCAGCCCGATCGAGGCGGGCGTCGTGCAGCTCGTGGTGCTGGTGGCGCTGCTGGCCGCCGAGGCCGTCGCGACCGTGGTCACGGTGGAGCTCGTCGCCCGCGGCCGCTTCACCCCGCCGGCCGGGCGGCAGCAGTGACGCCGTCCGCCCTCGCTCACCCCGCCGGCCGGGCGGCAGCAGTGACGCTGCCGGTTCAGGAGCCGGGGAACGGGGTGCCGGACCCCTCGGGCACGCCGGTCAGGGCTTCGGCCTCCTTCCTGGTGTAGGGGGTGCCGGGCCATTCGACGAGCAGGACGGTGGCGTCGTCGTGGAGCCGGCGCTCGTGGTAGTCGAGGTGATGGTGGATCAGCCGCCGCAACGTCTCGGGCACCGGCAGCTCGTCCGCCTGGTGCCGGATGAGGAAGTCGGCGAACCGCTCCATGCCGAACTCCTCGCCGTGGCGGTTGCGCGCCTCGGTGATGCCGTCGGTGTAGAGCAGGAGCCGGTCCCCGGGCTGGAGCTGGGTGTGACACGCCGTCACCGGCAGGTGCAGGCCCGTGCCCGCCGGCGGCGCGGGGTCGCAGTCGAGCTCGATGGTGGCGCGCCTGCGGACGATCACGGGCGGGTGGTGGCCGCAGCTGACCCAGGCCAGCTCGCCGTTGGGGATGTCCAGCGTGGCCAGGATGCCGGTGGCGAACCGTTCGCCGCCGAACTGCCCCATGAGCGCCTCGTCGATCCTCTTCGCCGCCCGGACCAGCCCCTCGCCCTCGTGGCGGCTGTTGCGCAGGGTCGTCAGGGCGAGGTTGGCGGTCAGCCCGGCGGCCGTGTCGTGCCCCATCGCGTCGAAGATGGCCAGATGGGCGATACTGCCCTCGAGGGCGTAGTCGTACACGTCGCCGCTGACGTCGTACGCGGGCTCCATCACCGCGCTGATCACGAACCGGTCGGTGGCGAACGTCCGCTGCGGCATGAGCCGCCACTCCATCTCCGCCGACACGCTCATCCGCCTGCGCCGCACCAGCCTGGCGTAGGTGTCGCTGAGGGGCCGCTTGGAGACCACGAGCAGGGCCACCAGCCCGGCCAGGCGCTCCATGTCCCGCAGGGTCTCGGCGTCGGCTTCCGGGGCGCCGATCCGCAGGACGCCGAGCCGGTCGGTGCCGTCCACCAGCGGCACCCACCACTGGCGCGGGTCGCGTACCGAGACCGGCAGGATCCGGCCGTGCTGGAACGCGCGGCCGGCCACCGTCCCCTCGATGCAGATCTCCCCGCTCTCGCGCGCCCCGGCCGGTGCCGGCCTGGAGATCAGCGGCGACAGCACCTCCTGCTGCAGATCCGCCAGATAGATCACCACGTCGGACAGCCCCACCCGGGCGGCCTGCTCGGCCACCAGGCCCGGGATCTGCTCCAGCGTGGACGTGTGGCTCGCGGAGATCAGCGCGCCGAACATCGCCGCACGCGCCGCCGCCGAGCCGCAATCGTGAGCGGTCATGTACCTAACGTAACGTTCCGAGGTCGTCGCCCGTACGGTCATATCGCCGTGCCCCCGGCTCAAGTAGTAGGGGCGGCGACGGCCCCTGGGCGGTTACGGTGGTCGCGGGAGGTTCTCATGAGGTTCGTCCGTCCTGCCGCCGCGCTCGCCCTGACCGCCGCCCTCGTCCTCGGCACGCCGCCCGCCGCCGTGCGGGCCGACCCCTCGCCCCCCGCGTACGGCGACATCCGCGGCGGCGACACCTTCGTGGTGCAGGGCAAGGGACGCTGCACCGTCGCGTTCACCGTGCGGCGCGGCACCACCGGCGGGTTCCTCACCGCCGGGCGCTGCGGTGAGCGGGGCGACATCGCCCTGACCGGTTACGGCGGCACGCCGATCGGCGTCTTCGAGGCATCCTCCTACCCGGGCGACGACTACGCCTGGGTGTCGCTCCACCCCGGCTGGACACCGCGCGGCACCGTGGCCGCCCAAGGCGGCGAACGCCCCGTGCGCGGCTCGGCGCCCGCCGCCGTCGGCTCGCCCGTCTGCCTGGCGAGCCCGGTCACCGGCTGGCACTGCGGCACTGTCCAGCAGCGCAACGTCACCGTCACCTACCCCGACGGCACCGTCACCGGCCTGGTACGCACCAGCGTGTGCGCGGAGCCCGGCACGTGGGGCGCGCCGTTCCTCTCCGGCGACCAGGCGCAGGGCATCACGTCCGGCGGCACGGGCAACTGCGCCACCGGCGGGTCCACCTACTTCCAGCCGGTGGGGGAGGCGCTGTCCGCCTACGGGCTCACGCTGGTCACGGGCTGAGCCGCGGGCTACCGACCGCCGGTGGTCCGTTCCGCGAGGGCTTCCAGCTCGGCCACGGCCCGGTCGGTGGCCGTCTCGGCGGCGATCTCGGCGGCCATCCGCCGCGCTTCACGCTGGTAGGAGGGCTCCCGGAGGATCCGTTCGACCGCACGGGCGATCGTGCGGGCCGAGGCGTTCTTGCCCACCGTGATCCCGGCGCCGGCGAGCTCGACGTGCCGGGCCACCTCGGGCTGGTCCCGGCCCTGGGGCATGCAGACCAGGGGCACGGCGGCGGCCAGGGACTTGACGGCCGTCCCGTGTCCGGCGTGCGTGATCGTCACGGCGGCGTGGCGCAGCGCCGCGGTGTGCGGGGCGGCGGCGGTGACCAGGACGTTGCCCGGCGCGCGGACCGTCGCGGGGTCCACGGCCGGGCCGGTGGTCAGCAGCCCGCGCACCGGCAGGGTGCCGAGGGCCTCGGCGATGCGCTCGAGTTGCCGGTGCTGCTTCATGAACGACGAGCTCATGCCGGCCAGCACCAGCGGCGCGTCGCCTTCCGGCAGTTTCAGCTCCTCGGCCCAGGCCGGATCGTCCAGCCGCGGCCCGACGTGCCGCACGTAGCCGGGGAACCTGCGGCTCGGGTGGTCCAGCGCGCGCGGGGACAGCACGAGCAGCCGGTCGACCTGGGCGAACGCGTCGACCACCGAGCCCACCGGCGGCAGGCCGTGCGCGGCGCGGGCGGCGTTCAGCGGCGGGAGCCCCTTGTCCCAGGGCTTCAGCATCATCCGGGTCAGTAACCGGTCGCGCAGGCGCCCCAGCGCTCCCGACGCGGGGCTGAGGCCCAGGCCGGGCGGCGGCGCCCCGGGAGTGGGGAAGGTGTAGATGGTGGTGGCCAACGAGGCCACGGGGATGCCGGCCCCCTCACCGGCGATGAGCGCGCCGAGCAGCATGAACTCGGCGACCAGCACGTCGGCGGGGCGGGCGCGCAGCTCGGCCGCCGTGTCCCTGGCGTAGTCGGCCGCGGGACCGCAGACGATGCGGTCCCGCAGCCGCGCGAACGCGCCGATCGGCGTGCGGGCCTCGAAATCCCTGATGACGTCCTTGGCCGGATCGGCGGGGTCGCCCTGGGGCGCGGTGGTCCAGGCGACCGGTTCCAGGCCCAGGGCGGTGACCTCCGCGTGCAGCGAGCTGTCGGCCAGCACCCGGACGCTGTGGCCGCGCTCGCGCAGGGCGCGGGCGACCGACAGGACGGGCGGCACGGCTCCGCCGCCGTTCCAGGTGGCGAACAGGAACGTCCTAGGCATCGTGCCCCCTTCGCGGGTCGATCGAGGTCACCAGGTCACGCATGGCACGCTCGGCGTCCTCGCGGGACAGGCCCAGGTCGCGTCGCCACAGCTTCCACAGGTACACGTCCGTGGCGGCGTAGTGCAGGTTCAGCGCATGCTCGCGGGCGGGCCCGGAAGCCGGCAGGCGGTCGGCGAAGACGCGCTCCAGCCACGCCCGGTGCTGGCCGCGGGCGTGGGCCGCGGCGCGGGCGATCGCCGGGACCCGGTCGATCTGCGCGGTCCACAACACGTTCGCGTCGCCCTGACGCTCGTACTCCTCGAAGAGCACGCCCACGATGGCCTCGACGTCACCGGCCGGCGCCTGGCGGGCGAGCTCCGCCTGAGCCGCCGCCACTTCGGCGGCGGCGTCGGCGACCCCTTCCTTGCCGCCGAAGTGGTTGACGATCGTCTGCACCGACACGCCGGCCTCGTCGGCGATGTCCTGCAGCGTGACGTCGTCGTACCACCGGCGCGTCCACAGCCCCGCCGCCGCCTCCAGCACGCGGGCGCGGGTCACCTCCACGGCCGCGGCGCGCGCCCCCATGCGGTACGGGCGCCTTGCCTCATTTTCCATGGAGTCATGTCTACATTCAATTGATTCATTGGTCAAAGGAAATTGAGGCCCCCTGGCCCATGGCGCCGACAAGTGCGCGCAGCTACCCCTGCCGGCCGGCGCGGCCCAGCACGGTCACGACACCGTCGGGCTCCAGTCGCGCCAGGTCGCCGGTCCGCAGCAGCACGGCCCCGTCGCCCCACGGGTGCGGGATCCAGCGCTCGGCGGTCAGCCGCGGCCTGCCGCGGTAGCCGCGCCCGATCGACGGCCCGCCGACGAGCAGCTCGCCCACCTCGCCCACGCCGACGAGCGCGCAGTCACGGTCCACGATGTAGGCCTCGACGTTGTCGATCGGCCTGCCGACCGGAACGTTGCTGCCCAGCTCCTCGCCGCCCGTCAGCCAGTGGCAGAAGCAGCCGTGCGTCCCGGCCGGCCCGTAGTGGTTGACCACCACGCGCTCGGGGTCGGCCCGCATCCACTCGCGCAGCTCGGGGCCGAAGGCCAGCGGCTCGCTGCCCACCATGAGCTGCCGGGCCAGGCCGCCGCCCGGGACGCCGCGTGCCGCCATCAGGCGCACGTGCGCGGGCGTCAGGTCGAGCAGCCCGCCCGCTGCCGTGCCCGACAGCTCCAGCAGCGCGTCGGCCGTCGCGCCGTCCGGGGCGATGACGATGGGCCAGCCGGCCAGCAGCGGGGTGAAGATCGTGGTCAGGGAGCCGAGGAGGAACAGCGAGGTGCTGAGGAAGGTGACCTCGCCCGGGTGGTGGGCGAAGGCCGTACGGCACCAGAGGGCGTAGTTGACGAGCTGCCGGTGCGTGCCCTCGACGCCCCTCGGCTCGCCGGCCGCGCCGGAGGGGTAGAGGACGTAGGCGAGGCTCCCGGCCGACGCCCCGTGCGGCGTCGCCGTGGCGGAGCCGGCCCGCTTCCTCAGGGCCGACAGCGTCAGCACGGTGCCGCCGTGCCCGCGTACCCGCTCCGCCAGCTCGTCGGTGGTGACGGTGACGGCGGCGCCGCAGTCGGCCAGGATCGCCTGGAGGAGCCGCGGCGGGTCGTCGCACGAGAGCGGGACGTACGCGCCGCCCGCCTCCAGCACGGCCAGGATCGCGACCAGCGCCTCGACCCCGCGCGGCAGGAGCACCGCGACCGGCGCCTCCGGCACGCACCCGGCCTCCACCAGGACGCGCGCCCACGCGGCGGCGGCGTCCAGCAGCTCTCCCCGCGTCACCCGCACGGTGCCGCACCGCGCCGCCAGCCGGTCGCGCGGCAGGTCCTGCGCCCTGATCAGCGCGGTGACGGACGTGTCAGGCACCGCGCGCAAGGGCCCGCGCAGCGCGCTGGCGCCCGTCGCCCTGCCGCCGCCCGAGCCGCCCTGCCACCCGTCGTCGAGCGGCGGGTCCTGCCACCTGGCGCCGATCTCCTCCAGGCACGCGCGCCGCGACCCCGTGAAGTCCTTCGCGGTCCAGCCGGGCGGCAGCGGAGCGGTCACCGGCCAGGTGGACTGCCGCCCGCGGGCGTTGATCACGACCTGGAAGGCCACCTCGTCGTAGTCATCCCACAGCGCGATCTTCCTGGGCATCGGTCAAAGCCCCCAAGGCGAGAATGCGTGCCGCCACGTCGATCGACCTGGTGATTCGCGAAAGGTCCCCCCGACCGCGGCAGAGATCCACATCGACAGGCACATGACAGCACACCCCCTTGCCCCGGTCAACCCATGGAAACGGTCAAGGGACGGGCTCGCCGTGCAAGGAGTTCACCTCGCCGAAACCTACGAGGGCGCCGCGCTGGGTAGAGTCCCGCCATCCTCGACAACGTTGATCCCTTCATCGGTACGGCGGCGACGGACCTGCCACGCGCGCGCGGTCTGGCCGCCACTTGGTGGTGGCCGAAACCGCAGGTGGGCAACACCCACCCGGGCGCCACGTCGCCGCTCGGCATGGTGTCCGCCTGCGCCTACTCCGGCGCGTACCCCACGGGGTACGGCCGGTACGCCAAGAACACCGAGGGCGTGCCCGAGGAGATGTTCGAGCGGCTGCAGGCCTCCGGCTTCACCCACTTCCAGCAGTCCGGCACCGGCGCCATCCGCAAGTACTACAACTACGTCCGCGTCACCCCGATGGTGCAGCCGCTCGACGTGCTCGGCGAGTCCTGGCCGCTGTACGACGAGGTCGCCAGGGCCGGCTACTACGCCGCCACCCTCGACACCGGGATCCGCTGCGAGCTCACGGTCGGCACCAAGGTCGCCGTGCACCGCTACACCTTCCCCGAGCACAGCAGCGCCCGCGTGGTGATCGACCTGTCCTGCGGCGGCCTGGCCATCGAGCTCGGCCGGACCGTGCCGGTGCGCGCCCAGGTCGAGAGCATGGGCCACGGCCGCGTCCAGGGCACTGTGGTGATGGAGGGCGTCCCGCTGTCGGTCTACGTCGAGGTCGACAGCCCCGGCTGGCGGCAGATGCTCTGGTACGACCGCCGCCTCATCGACGGCGGCACCCGGCTCGACTTCGACAGCATCCGGCACACCACGCTGCGGCCCTTCGGCATGCTCTTCATGGGCCCCGCGGCGCCCGGACAGGCCGTCGAGGTGCGGATGGGCTTCTCGCTGCGCGGCTGCGACCAGGCCCGCCGGAACCTGGAGCGCGAGTGCGGGCACAGCGGGCAGGCCTTCGACGAGGTGCTCGCCCGTACCCGCTCGCGCTGGGCCGACCACCTCGGCCGCGTCCAGGTCGAGGGCGGCACGCCCGCCCGCCGTACGGTGCTGGCCACGTCCCTCTACCACGCGCTGATCAAGCCGTGCTTCGCCGACGACGAGAGCCCGTTCTGGCCGACCCCGGGCCCGTTCGCGTTCGACGTGTGCACCATGTGGGACATCTACAAGACCCAGCTCCCGCTGCTGGCCGCCATCGCCCCCGACCGGGCCGCGGACCTGCTGGAGTCGCTGATCAGGGTCTGCGAGGAGGAGGGCAACTTCCCCATCGGCTACCGCATGTCGCGCGGCGCCGACCGGTTCTTCCGCCAGGCCAGCGCGCTCGCGCACACCGCGCTCGCCGACGCCCACGCGCTCGGCACGGCGGACCTCGACTGGAGCTGGGCGCTCGTGCACATGGTCGGCGACCTGCGCCGCGGGTACGGCGAGGACTTCTACGAGCGCGGCGTGGTGCACCCGATCACCCACACCCTCGACCTCGCCTACGCCCACCACTGCACCGCCCAGGTCGCCCGCGCGCTCAACGACGGCGGGCTGGCCGACGACCTGGAGGAACGCGGCCGGCAGTGGCGCAACGCCTTCGACCCCGGCACCGGGCTGCTGCGCGACTCGGAGTTCTACGAGGGCGGCAAGTGGAACTACTCCTTCCGGCTGCTGCACGACATGGCCGCGCGCATCGCCCTGGCCGGCGGCGACGGCGCCTTCGTCGGCAGGCTCGACCGGTTCTTCGGCTACGGCGCCGAACCGGTGGAGCGGCCCGGCCGCCGCCCGCGGCCGGCGGAGATGGCCGCCGGCTACGCGCTCAACCGCTTCGAGGGACTCAACAACGAGCCCGACATGGAGGCGCCGTGGGCCTACCACTACGCCGGCCGGCCCGACCGCACGGCCGAGGTGGTGCACGCCGCGCTGACCTGGCAGTTCGGCACCGGCCCCGGCGGCCTGCCCGGCAACGACGACTCCGGCGGCCTCAGCTCCTGGTACGTCTGGGCGTCGCTGGGGCTGTTCCCCGTCGCGGGACAGAACCTGTTCCTCCTCAACGCGCCCGCCTTCGCCCGCGCCGTGCTCCGGGCGGGCGGCAACGAGTTCGTCATCGAGACCAGCGGGCACCGCGAGACCCCCATCGGTGCCGAGGGCCTCGACCGTGACCCGCCGGCGCAGTACGTCCAGGAGGCCACGCTCAACGGCAAACCCCTGCACGCGGCGCACCTCAGCGCCACCACCGTGCACCGGGGCGGGCTGCTGCGCCTGCGGCTGGGCCCGGAGCCGTCCGCGTGGGGGCGCGGCCTCCGCCCGCCGTCCCTGTCCCATCCGCTCCCGACACCGGAGGAAACGCGATGACTCACCTCCCCCGCCGTCTCGTCATCGTGGTCAGGGCCGACCCGGTCATCTGCGGCCATTCCGGCGAAGCGCGCAACCTCGCCGAGGTCGCGCTGACCCGCGGGTTCGCCGACGTACGGCTGCTGACCTGGCCCATCCCTGCGCTGCGGGCGGCGGGGCTGCCGCTCAAGCCGCTGGACCGGCTGCTGCCGTACAGCGAGGGCATCACCGTGGAGCGGCCGGAGCCGGTCGGCGACTACCGGGTGCCCGACGGGCGCTACCAGGCCGGGCTCACCGGCCGCCTCGTCGAGTTGCTGGCCGAGCCGTACTCCACCACCTGCCTGTCCATGTACCTGGCCCCGCACACGGCGGTCGTCGTGGACGCGGTCGCCGCCGCCCGCGCGGCCGGGTTCGCGCCCGGCGTGCGCACCGTCGCCAAGGCGGTCGGCTCCGACGTGACCAACGTGATCAAATCCTGCCTGCGCGAGGGCCGGTTCGGCGCGGCGACCGTGCTGTTCACCACGTTCCTGGCCAACGACGAGGTCGTCGCCGTCTCCGAGTACACCAGGCAGGAGATCGTCGCCTCGGCCGAGCAGGTGGACGACCGCTGCGGCACCGCCTTCGCCGAGCAGTGCCGGCGCCGCGTCAGCGTCAGCTACCCGCCGATCGACTCCTCCGCCTTCCTCGACCTGGACCCGGAGTCGACGCGGGCCGCGCTCGCCCGGCGCGGCCTGGAGCCTGACGGGTACATCCTGTTCCTGTCGCGGGTGACCAGGGCCAAGGGGATCGACGACCTGCTCGCCGCCTACCGCCGGATGCGCTGCCGGTCGCGGGTGAGGCTGGTCGTCGCCGGCACCGGGCCCATGCTGGAGCAGGCGCGGGCCATGGCCGGCCAGGACGACCGGGTGACCTTCCTCACCGACGTCGACGACCGCGAGAAGGCGCTGCTCATGCGGGGCTGCGCGGCGTACGTGCTGCCCACCAAGCCCGAGCCCGACTTCGTCGAGACGTTCGGCATCGCCCTGGCCGAGAAGATGCTGGCCGGCGGCGGGCCCATCGTCACCACCCCGACGGGCGGCACGCTGGAGGCGGTCGGCGACACCGCCGTCATCGTCCCGCCCGGCGACGCCGCCGCCCTGGCGCGGGCCGTGGACCGGGTGGTCATGGAGCTGTCCGCCGCCGAGCGCCACGACCTGGAGCTGCGGGCCCGCACCCGGGCGATGGCCTTCGACCGGGCCGCGGTGTTCGACGGGCTGTTCCCCCAGGAACCGACCGCGCTCGGCGCCGCCTGACACCCGGCCTGGCGGCACGCCTGTGGGACGGCCCGGCCGGGCGTGCGCCCAGGGGAGGTGGCCGGCGTGGAGGGCGCCCGTGTGCAGGGGCGTCACCGGGACGTGTGCGCCGCCGTCACCGGGCGTCCGGTGGTGCGAAGGCGGGTGCCCGCGTCAGGACGGCTCAGTACGATGCGGCCATGCTCGCCGATCTTGTCGCGATAGCCGTGCTCCTGGCGATTCCTCTGGGGATCGCGTCCGCGGCTGTCACGGCCGCGGCGCTGTCCGCCCCGCACGACCGCCACGGGCGTGTCGGCCGGGTCTACCTGGTAGGGGGACTGTTCGTGTCGTTCGCCGGCGCCTGGCTGGTGGCGCTCAGCGCGTGGCTCGGGCGCGAGGACTCCGGCCTCGGCGCCTTCCCGTTCCTGGGGATGCTGCTGCTGGGGTTGGTGGGCGCGGGCCTGCTGGTGTCCGGTCTAGGACCGTCCAGCTCGTGGCTGCTTGGGATCTTCGACCGGCACGCGGCCCGGCTGCCGCTGCCCGCCCGGCTGGCGGCCCGCGACCTGGCGGGGCGTCGCAGGTCCACGGCGCCCGCGGTCGCGGTGACGATGATCGCGACGGCGTTCGGCATCGCGCTGACGATCATCGCGGTCGGCGTGACGGGGCAGAGCAGGGCTGGCTACCTTCCCCAGGCGCGGCCCGGCGCCCTCCTCGTGGGGCACTTCTCGGCCGCCGACGCCGGCACCGTGAGGGCGGCGATCGAGCGGGAGTTACCCGGAGTGCCCGTCGCCCAGAGCGAGAGGCTCTCCGACGCATCCCGGTTCTTCCAGATACGTGCGGAGGACTACGACCAGCCGCAAGAGGTCGTCCACTGGCCGCATGTCATCGGCGACGGGGCGATGTTGCGCTATCTCACGGGCCATCAGTCGACGCCGTACGACGAGAACACGGTCGTGGTGGTCACGAACGCCGACGTGCAGGCGGATGCGGTCGAGATCGTCCATGCCGTGGACAAGAGGGACGGCGATCGGCCGACGGTCAGGATCGTTCCGGCGCGTGTCGCCAGAACCGCCGACCCCACCATGGAGACCGTCTTCGTCCCCTCGAAGATCGTCCGTGACCTCGGCTTCCGGCTCGAACCGGACGAGCTGATCGTCGATCCCACACTGCGCCGGGTCTCGGTGGACGAGCAGGAGCGGCTCGACGGCCGCCTGGGCGACGAGGTCGCGGACACCTACGTGGAGCGCGGGTTCCAGCCGGCGACGGGCTGGGTACCCGTCGTCGCGGCGGCGTTCCTCGTCGCCGCCGGCGGCGCGCTGGCCACCGGCCGGGGCAGGACCGTGAGCCCTCGCCCGGCCCGGGTGCTCCGGCACGTGACAGGCAGGCGATCGGCCTTCCGGTGGTTCGCGGCCTCCCGCACCGGGCTCGCCGCGCTCTGCGGGACGGTGCTGGGCGCGGTCGCCGGGATCCCCATCGGGATGTCGCTGATCTGGGTGTGGACGACCACGTGGGAGGAGCCCGACCGGGTACCCTTCGAGACCCGATGGGCACTGATCGCGGCCATGGCCGCCGCGCTGCCCCTGCTCGCCGCCGCCCTCGGCGGGCTCCTCAGCCGTGAGGACGCGAACCCCAGGATCAGCCCCGCAGGCCGGGCACGTCGATGACGATCAGCTCCGTGTCGTCGGCCCGGCCCGGGATGCGGCCGTCGTTCCCCGGGAAGTTGTTGTCGTTGGCCACCACCACCCGGTCACCGCCCAGCGGCAGCACCGACTCCACCGACTGCAGGGGAAAGGAGAACAGCGGCCCGACCCCGTACTCTCCGGGCCTGGCCGGCGTGGAGACGCCCTTCGGGTCGGCGAGGCGCAGCAGGTCCACGGCGGTACGGCGGGGCAGCACCCCGTCCTGCCCGGCGGCGTCGAGGTCGGTGACGACCAGCCGCTTGACCCGGGAGGCCGGCCCCATCTCGTTGTCCCGCTCGATCAGCAGCAGCCGCCGGCCGTCCAGCACCGCCGCGTCGCCGACGAGCAGGCCGGGCTCGTCCACCCGGAAGGTCCAGGTCCGGCCGGTGTAGGCGGCCTTGCGTACGTCGAACTCGTAGACCACGCGCCGCCGCTGGTCGGGGTCGCCGTTCTTGGCGCCCTCCAGGATCGGGTACAGCGTCCAGCCGTCCGCGGCGGCGGCCATGGCCTCGAAGCCGCGGCTGGCCGGCAGCGTGGGGCTCTCGCCGGCGGCCAGGTCGGGCGACTGCGGGGACTTGGTGCCGTCCGGGAGCGGGATCGGCGCCTGCAGCACCTTGCCGGTGCGGTCGGTGCGCACCAGGTACGGCCCGAACTCCTCGCCGATCCACAGGTCGCCGCGCGCGTCCCAGGCCAGCGACTCGATGTCGAAGTCAGCCCCGGTCAGCAGCCGGTCGGCGGTGTCCTGGTTGACGATGGGGAACGGCACCTTGCGGTCCGGGTCGCGGAAGCCGAGGCGCGAGCGCACCTCGATCTCGCCGGAGCGGTAGCCGGGCTCGACGATGTAGGCCCGCAGCAGGAAGTCGGCCGAGTTGTTCTTGGCGCCGAACCCGTTGTCCGGCATGGCGAGCAGCCGGCTTGCGGACCGGGAGCGCGGCGTGGCCGGGATCACCGCGGAGAAGCCGGGGATCGGCTGGCCGGCGAACGGCGGCGTGACCCCGTTGACGGTCGCCGGCGGGAGCTGTGTCCCGGACGTGGGGCCGGGCTGGTAGGCGGTGGCGGACAGCAGCGCCCGCCCCGTCAGCCGGGCCTCGTCCGGCAGGCGGACGCTCAGCGCGTACAGGCGGGTGGTCTGCGCGGCGTTGTTGTTGTTGTCGGAGACCAGGTAGAGCGTGCGGCGGTCGCCGGACAGCCGGCCGCCCAGCGCCATGCCCTCGATGTTGTCCAGCAGCGGGTTGGGCTGCGGCTGCTCGGCGGTGGCCCCGGACGGCGGGCAGTCGGCGACGTCCGCGAGCAGTTGCTTGCCGAGCCAGGCGCGCTGGTCGGTGAGGGTGGACAGGGACTCGAAGCCGGACACGTCGGCGGCGCCGGTGGCGGAGACCCGGTACACCCGCACGGTGTTGCCGACCCCGGCGGTGAAGCCGCGCTCCAGCGACAGCAGCTGTCCGTCTGCGAGCGCGACCAGCTCGACGAGCCCGAGCCCCGGGTCGGTGCGGTAGGCGTGCTGGGCGGCGGGCGCGTAGCCGCCGCCCGGCCTGCCCTCGTAGCGCAGGATCCGCTGCAGGCCGCGGCCCTCGGCGTCGCGGCCGTCGGCGGACAGCGGCCCCTCCATGCCGGCGTACAGCACGCGGCCGTCCGGCGTGGCGGCCAGCGCCTCGAAGGTCTGGTTGGTCGCGGCCTGGCCGGCCGGGGCCACCCGGAACCGCTGCGGCACCTCCAGCTCGGCGACCTGGCGGCCGTCGGAGAGCCGGAAGCGCCGGATCGACGGCTCGGTCTCGGAACCGGCCAGCACGCTGCGCCCGCCGCGCTCCGCGACGAGCCCCTCGCCGTCGAAGTCGGCCCCGGTGTACGGCGTGCCGTCCGCCCGCCGCAGCGTCGTCATGCCGCGGATCCCGGCCGACAGGGCCTTGCCCCGGCCGGTGGAGAGCTCGAGGTCGTACAGGCGGGCGGGAGTGGTCCCGACGTTGTCCACCAGCGCCAGCGCCCGCGACGAGCGGGTGAGCGCGAGGGCGGACAGCCCGCCGACGGCCGTGCCCTCGAACGTCGTCTTGTCCAGGCTGTCGGTGAAGCCGAGCAGGGAGACGTCGGCCGAGCAGGGGGCCCCGGCCGGGGACTGCTCTGACGTGACCGCGCCGGCCGCGGGGGCGGCCACGCCGAACAGGGCGATGGCCGCCGCGGCCGCGATGGCCTGCGCGGGCCGCCGTGTGCTGCGCACAAGTACCTCCGGAGGTCTGTAAGGGTTCCCGGATGATCGAAGTGCTCGCAGCCCGCCAGTGTAGAACGGGGCCCCGAACTTCTCGTGAACAGCGGCTGTATCCGTATCAGTGCCCGGAACCTCCGCGTAACGATCCGATGACGAGGGCTTCCCCTGAACTGTGTGACCGGTCACAGTAAGGCGAGTGTGTGACCGGTCACACGACCCGAGAGGACTCCCATGCGCCGACACCGGCTGACCGGGCGAGCCGTCACCGTGGCCGCCGTCCTGGCCTTAGCCTCCCTTACCATGACCCCAGCCCGCGCCGAGGCCGCCCCGGACGTGGTCACCGTGGACTTCGCCCAGCGCACGGGCCCCGTCCACGGCGGCGCGACCGGCATGCTGTACGGCCTGTCCGACCCGGGCGTGCCGGGAGACGCGCTGCTCGCCGGCGCCCGCCCCCGTACCGTCGCGCAGAAGGCCCCGGACGGCGACCAGCACCCCAACGGGGACGCGCTGGTGATCGCGGACGGCTTCCTGGGCGCCGGCGGCGAGGAGATCGTCGTCTACATGCAGGACGTCTACAGCCGCTGGCCGTACGAGAACCTGGGCATCGACGACTACCTCGCCAAGGTCGACACGATGGTGCGCAAGGTCGTCCGCGAGCGGCCGTCGGACAAGGGCAGGTTCGTCTGGGTGCCGTTCAACGAGCCCGACTACATCTGGTACCAGGACTGGGACACGCTCAAGGAGAAGTTCTTCAGCGACTGGAAGGCGGTCGTCGAGCGCATCCGGTCCATCGACCCCCAGGCCAGGATCGTCGGCCCGAACGAGGCCCGGTACAACCCCGGCCGCCTGCGCGACTTCCTCACCTGGGCCAGGGACGCCACCTGCGGCGGCGGCGACTGCCTGCCCGACATCATGGCCTGGCACGAGCTGTCGCGCGACAGCCTGGCCGGCTACCGCGGCCACCACGAGCACTACCGCGCCCTGGAGCGCGAGCTGGGCATCGGCCCGCTGCCCGTCAACATCGACGAGTACGGCAACCGGCGCGACATGTCCGTCCCCGGCCAGCTGATCCAGTGGATCTCCATGTTCGAGGACACCAAGGTCGACGCCGACATGGCGTACTGGACCTACGCCGGCAACCTCGACGACCACGCCGTGCGCACCCGCCAGGCCAACGGCGGCTGGTGGCTGCTCAAGTGGTACGCCGACCTGACCGGGGAGACCGTCAAGGCGACCCCGCCGCGACTGAACGTCCCCGACACCGTGCAGGCCGTCGCGGCCATCGACGCGTCCGCGCGGCGCGGCACCGTCCTGGTCGGCGGCGGCGCCCAGCCGGTCCGCCTCGACGTCACCGGGCTGGACCCGGCCCTCTTCGGCGGGCAGGTCGACGTCGTCGTGTCGAGGACGGCCTGGACGGGGTACGAGGGCGACGCGCTCAAGCCGTCCGTCGTCGCGGCGCGCCGCACCACCGCGCCCGGCGGAAAACTGCGCATCGACCTGCCCGGCGGCGACGTCATGGCCGCCTACCGGGTGACCATCGTCCCGTCGAGCGGCCGGGCCCCCGCCGCCGACGCGCCGTGGACGGCGTCGGTCGAGGCCGAGTCCGCCACCCTCACCTCGGCCCAGGCCTACGACCAGGACACCACGGCGGACCCCCAGAAGTACGCCACCTCCGGCAAGCGCGACGTCGGCGCCATGAACCGGCCGGACTCGGCCGTGACGTTCCCCGTCACCGTCCCGCGCGACGGCCGCTACCGCCTCGGCGTCTACCACGGCGCGAACAAGGCGCCCGGCAGGCACGCGCTGTTCGTGGACGGCGCCCTCGACCAGCTCGTGCAGTACTCGGCCACCCTCGGCTGGACCTACCGCGGCCGCACCGACGTCGAGGTCGAGCTGACCGCCGGCACCCACCGGCTGTCGCTGCGCACCAGCGCAGACGGCACGACCCTGCTGCCCGGCAGCGACATCACCCTCGACAGGTTCGACCTCACCGAGGTCACCGGGCCCGAGCGGGCGGCCTACCCGGCCGACGAGGCCAGGCTCACCGGCGGCGCGAGCCTCACCCGCTCCGGCGCCGGCCCCGCCATCGCCCTCGGCGGCGGCGCCCGCGCCACGTTCTTCGTCGCCGCCGGCGAGGACGGCTACCACGACCTGACCCTGTCGTACCGCTCTGACAGGGCCGGCGACCTCGACGTGCGCGTCGACGGGCGCGCGGTCCCCGGCGTGCGGGCGGCACGGCCCGGTGACGGCGCCTCGCGCCTGCGGGTCCACCTGCCGGCCGGGATCTCGAAGGTCGAGGTCGGCGGCCCGGCGGGGCTGCACCTGCGCGAGCTGGTCACCGTACGGGCCGAGCAGGCGGACGCGGCGGTGCACCGGGTCGAGGCCGAGCAGGCCCGCCTGGCCGGCACGGCCCGCGTGGTCGGCGCGGGCGGCGGCTCGAACGCCTCCGCCGGCGCGTACGTGGGCGACCTCGGCAACGGCGCGGCCAACACGCTCACCCTCACCCGGCCGGCCGGGTTCGGCCCCGGCCAGTACGTCCTGGTGACGCACTACGCCAACGCCGACAGGAACACCGGGCACGCCTACAACACCGACGTCATCAGCCGCTTCCTCGACATCACCGAGACCGGCGGCGCGACGACCCGCGGCGTGTTCCGGCACAACTACGCGTGGGACAACTTCTGGCCCCAGGCCACCCCGCTCACCCTCACCACCGCGAACGGCGCCCTCGTCCTCGGCAACGCCGGCGCCTTCGGCCCCAACATCGACCGGCTGGAGCTCGCCCGGTTCGTGCTCGAAGTGGACAACCAGGCCTGAGCCTGGCGCGGCCCGCCGCGGGGAACCGCTCTCCCCGGCGGGCCGCCCCCTGGCGCGCCGGCGTGGTCGATCGCCATCCTGTTGGCACCTCCGAGCCCGCAGGAGTCACGATGATCGCCAGGATCTGGCACGCGACCGCCACCCAGGACGGCGCCGACGCCTACCGGCGCCACTTCACCGGCGCCGTCCTCCCGGAGCTGCGCGGGACCGACGGACATCGAGGCGCCTACGTGCTCCAGCGGGTCACTGATGACCACGTCGAGCTGCAGGTCATCACCCTCTGGGACTCCCTCGACTCGATCAGGGGTTTCGCCGGGGACGACCCCGGCACAGCGGTCGTCGAGCCGGAGGCCCGGGCCGTCCTGCTGACCTACGACACCACCGTCACGCACCACGACGTCCTCACGGCCACCGGAGTATGAGCTGACCGCCACCCGCGCGGTCGGGGCGGTCCGGCGCGCGTGAGATGCTGCGAGGATGACCACGACTGAACATGCCGAACCGGCCCCCCGCCGCAGGCGGGGCCGTCCAGGCCATGACCAGTCGGCGATCCTGCGCGCCGCTGTCGAGCTGTTCAACCGGCGTGGGTACGACGCCACGAGCATGGGCGACCTGGCCAAGGAGCTCGGGCTGACCAAGCCGGCCATCTACCACCACGTCACCAGCAAGGAGCAGCTGCTCGGCCAGGCGCTCGACGACGCGCTCGACGAGCTCACCACCGTCGTGACCGAGGCGTCGCGCGAGCAGCCCGGGGCCGGCGCCTACCAGCGGCTGCGCGAGGTGGTGCGGCGCAGCGTGGAGGTGCTGGTCGCGCACCAGCCGTCCGTCACGCTCCTGCTGCGGGTGCGCGGCAACAGCGAGATCGAGCTGGCCGCGCTGGAGCGGCGGCGCTGGCTCGACGACCGGCTGGCCGCGCTCGTGGCGGACGCCGTCGCCGAGGGCGCGCTGCGCGACGACGTGCCGCCCGCGCTGGTGAGCCGGCTGCTGTTCGGCATGGTGAACTCGCTGGTGGAGTGGTACCGGCCGGACGGCGCGTACGACCAGGCGATGGTGGCCGACGCGATCACCTCCATCGCCTTCGACGGCCTCGCCCGCCACGAGCCCTGACCCGCCACGGCCCGGCGCTCACCAGGTGTAGAAGCCCTGCCCCGTCTTGCGGCCCAGGTGACCGGCGGCGACGAGGTCGCGCAGGATGCGCGGCGGTTCGAAGCGGGGGCCGAGCTCGCGGGCCAGATGCTCGGCGATGGCCAGGCGCACGTCCAGGCCGACGATGTCCGTGGTACGCAGCGGCCCGACCGGGTGGCGGTAGCCGAGCGTCATCGCGGTGTCGATGTCGGCCGCGCCGGCGACCCCCTCCTCCAGCATCCGCATCGCCTCCAGCGCCAGGCACACCCCGAGCCGGCTGCTGGCGAACCCCGGCGAGTCCGTCACGGTGATCGGCGTCTTGCCGAGCGCCGCCACCCAGCCCTGCGCCCGCGCCAGCAGCCCGGTCTCCGTACGCGGCCCCGCGACGATCTCCACCAGCTCGCTCACCGGGACGGGGTTGAAGAAGTGCAGGCCGAGGAAGCGTCCAGGCGCCGACAGCCCGGCGGCGAGCCCGGCCAGGGACAGGCTGCTGGTGTTGGTGGCGAGCACCGCGCCGGGAGCCTGCTTCTCGGCGACGGCCAGCACCCCGGCCTTCAGCGCCGCGTCCTCGGGGACGGCCTCGATCACCAGCTCGCAGCCGGCCAGCCCGGCAGGATCGGCGGTGGTCCGCAGCCGGGAGGCCGCCGCCTGCGCCGGCTCGGCGAGCGTGCCCTTCGCGGCGGCCTTGGCCAGGCTGTCACCGACCCTGTCGCGCGCCGCGGCGGCCGTCTCGGCGGAGCTCTCCACGATGACCACGTGGCCGCCCGCGACGAGGAACGCGTGCGCGATGCCGGCCCCCATCCGCCCGCCACCGACGACTCCCACGGCCCTGGGCAGGTCAGCGTTCATCGATTGCCTTCCTTCCGGTTGCGTCGTTCCAGGAACGCCGTCATGCGCGCCTGCTTCTCCTCGGTCTCGAACAGCACCGCCTGCGCCACGTCGTCCACGAACGGGTGAGCGCCGCGCGGGGCGTGGAAGACGGCCTTCATCAGCCGCGTCGCCAGCGGCGCCTGCGCCGCGATCCGGTCGGCCAGCAGGTGGCCGGTGGCGAGCAGGTCGTCCGGCTGCACGATCTCGTTGAGCAGGTGTACGGACTGCGCCTCCTCGGCCGTCAGCACGCGGCCCGCGAGCAGGATCTCCTTGGCCAGCGGCTCCCCGACCAGCTCGGCGAGCCGCCAGGCGGCGCCGGCGGCGGCGAGGATGCCCAGGCCCGTCTCGGGGTTGCCGATGCGGGTGCGCGGGGTGCCGATCCTGAAGTCGCAGGCGTAGGCGAGCTCGGCGCCGCCGCCGAGGGCGTAACCGTCGAGCAGGCCGATGGTGGGCATCGGCAGCTTGTGGATCCGGTCGAAGATCTTGGAGTTGATGCCGCGCAGCGCGTCGTCGCGGCCTCGCTCGCGGAGCTGGGCGATGTCCGCGCCGGCGGCGAAGGTGGTGCCCTCGCCGATGATCAGGACGATCTTCGGCTCGTGTTCGACGGCGGCGCACGCGTCGTGCAGGGCGCGTACCAGCTCGTGGTCGATCGCGTTGCGGACCTCGGGGCGGTTGAGCCGCCACACGACCCGGTCCTCGCCCTCCTCGACGCGCAGGCCCGGCCAGCCGTTCGTCTCCCGCCCGCCGCTCTCGCCCGGCCCGCCGTTCATCTCCGGCCCGCCGCTCATGGCCGCTCCACCAGGAGCGCGCTGCCCTGTCCGACGCCCACGCACAGGGTGGCCAGGCCGCGCCGGCCGCCGGTGCGCTCCAGGCGGCCGAGCAGGGTGACGAGGATGCGGGCGCCGGAGGCGCCGAGCGGGTGGCCGAGGGCGATGGCGCCGCCGTCGGCGTTGACCCGTTCGAGGTCGAGCCCGAGGTCGCGGACACAGGCCAGCGACTGGGCGGCGAACGCCTCGTTGAGCTCGACGGCGTCCAGGTCGCCGACGCGCCAGCCGGCGCGTTCGAGCACCTTGCGGGTCGCGGGGACGGGACCGATCCCCATGATCTCGGGCGGCACCCCGGCGTGCGCGGCGGCCACGAGCCGTGCCCGCGGCGTCAGGCCGTGCCGCTCCAGGACGCGTTCACTCACCACGACGACGGCCGCGGCGCCGTCGTTGAGCGAGCTGGAGTTGCCGGCGGTGATGACGCCGCCGGGGCCGTGGATCGGGCGCAGGCGGGCCAGCCGCTCCATGCTCGTGTCCGCCCGGGGCCCCTCGTCGGCCTCGACCACGTCCTCGCCGGCCGGGCCCCTCCCGGCGGCGCCCGTGCCGACCGGCACCGCGACGATCTCGTCCGCGAACCGGCCCTCCTTGGCCGCCGCGACCGCCCGCTGGTGGGAGCGGAGCGCGAACGCGTCCAGCTCGTCACGGGTCAGCCCCCACCGCTCGGCCACGGTCTCGGCGGTCTGCGGCATCGAGGCGGTCGTGGCGGCGTCGAAGCGCGGGTTGGTGAAACGCCAGCCGATGGAGGTGTCGAAGGACGCGCCCGGCTTGGCGAACGCCTTGGCCGGCTTCTCCGTCACCCACGGCGCCCGGGTCATCGACTCCACGCCGCCCGCGACGACGACGTCGGCGTCCCCGGCGGCGATGAGGGCACGGGCGGTGGTGACCGCGGTGAGCCCGGAGGCGCAGAGCCGGTTGACGGTGAAGCCGGGCACCGAGTCGGGCAGGCCCGCCAGGAGGGCGGCCATGCGGGCCACGTTGCGGTTGTCCTCGCCGGCCTGGTTGGCCGCGCCCAGCACCACCTCGTCCACCAGGTCGGGCGCGATCCCGGCGCGGGCCACGGCCTCCCGCACGACGAGGGCGGCCAGGTCGTCGGGGCGGACGTGGGCGAGCGCGCCGCCGTAACGGCCTATCGGCGTCCGCACGCCGGAGACGACGAAGGATTCGGGCACGTGCAGCTCCCTGTGATCGGTGAACGGTGCGGTGGTCGTGGGTCAGGCGGATGGGCGGCGTCGTCCAGGTCAGGTGTCGTCCAGGTCAGGTGTCGTCCAGGTCAGGTGTCGTACAGGTCGAGCGTCGTAGAGGTCAGGGCGTCGGACGGGTCAGGCGTCGTAGTCGACGGTCACCTGTTCGCCGACCGGGTACGTCTGGCAGGTCAGCACGAACCCGGCGGCGACCTCGGCCGGTTCGAGTGCGTAGTTGCGGCGCATGTCCACCTCTCCTTCCCGCACGACGGCGCGGCACGTCCCGCAGACCCCGCCCTTGCAGGCGAACGGCAGGTCACCGCGACCGGCCTGGGCGCCGTCGAGCAGCGTCGTCCCGCGGGAGACCGTGGAGGTGGTCCGCAGGCCGTCGAGCACGGTGGTCAGCTCTGTCGTGGCGCCGGTGAGCTCGTTCCCGGCGCGGCGGGGCGGCGGGGGAGGGGCGTCGGCGTAGAAGAGCTCGACGTGCACCCGGTCCCGCGGCACGCCCAGCCCGGCGAGCACCGTGCGAGCCTCCTCTACCATCTGGAGCGGCCCGCACAACCAGACGTGGTCGAACACCTCCACCGGGACGAGACCGGTCAGCAGCCGGCGCAGCCGGTCACCGTCGAGCCGCCCCGACAGCAGCTCGACGTCGCGCGGCTCCCGCGAGAGCGTGTGCACGACCTGCAGCCGCGGGCCGTAGCGGTTCTTCAGGTCGCCGAGCTCCTCGGCGAACATGACGGTGCGGCTCGTGCGGTTGCCGTACAGGAGCGAGACCTGGGCGCCGGGGTGGGTGAGCACCGTCGAGGCGACCGACAACATCGGCGTGATGCCCGAGCCGGCGGCGACGCACAGGTGCCGCTCGCCCAGCTCGGGATCGGCGCGCCAGGAGCCGGTGGGCGGCTGCGCCTCGATCCGGGCGCCGGGCCGCACCTCGTGCACGAGCCAGGAGGAGAACAGGCCGCCGGGGATCTCCCTGACGCCGATGCGCGGCGCGGCGCCGGCGGGGGCGCAGATCGAGTACGAGCGGCGGTGCTCGCGGCCGTCGATGACGCGGCGCAGGGTGAGCGACTGGCCGGCCCTGAAGGCGTACGCGTCGCGCAGCTCGTCGGGGACGGCGAAGGTGATCGCGGCGGCGTCCTCGCACAGCCGGTCCACGGCCGCCACGGTCAGCGGGTGGAAGACGGCGGCCCTGGACGGGGCGGGCGCGAGCGTGGTCATCGTTCAGATCTCCTTGACGTGCTCGAACGGTTCGAGGCAGTCGGTGCAGCGGTAGAGGGCCTTGCAGGCGGTGGCGCCGAACTCCGAGGTGAGGCGGGTGGCCGCCGAGCCGCACCGGGGACAGGGCGGGGCGGGCCGGGGCGGGCCGCTCAGCGTGAGCAGCACCGGGCCTTCCCGCCTGGGGGCGGGGCCGGGCGCCGAAAGCCCGGCGGCGCGCAGGGCGTGGCGGCCCCGTTCGGAGATCCAGTCGCTGGACCAGGGCGGGTCCAGCACGACCCGCACCTCGACCCGGCCGAACCCGGCGTCGTTGAGCCGGTGGACGAGGTCGTCGCGCATGGTCGCCATGGCGGGGCAGCCGGTGTAGGTCGGCGTGATCGAGGCGATGACGACCTCGCCGCCGGCCGCGTCCCGCTCCACCTCGACCCCGCGCAGCACGCCCAGGTCGGCGAGGGTGAGCATCGGCATCTCGGGATCGCGCACCTCCCCGGCGGCCTCGGCCGCCCGCCGCCTGGCGTCCGGCCTCCCGGCGTCGCTCGCCTGGGAGGCGGCGTGCGGGCCGGCGTCCGCCGCCTCGGGGCTGCGGGCCTGCCCGGGGACTCCGGCGGCGTGCAGGTCGGCGTCCGCCGCCTCGGGGCCGCGGGCCTGCCCGGGGGCTCCGGCGGCGTGCAGGTCGGCGTCCGCCGCCTCGGGGCCGCGGGTCTGCCTGGGAACCTCGGTGGCGCGCCGGTCGGCGTTCACCAGCGCCCCCTCGGGTGGGCACGGGCCACCACCTGCATCTCGGCGAGCAGGCGGCTCATGGCCTCGGTGTGCAGGCCGTCGCGGCCCGTCCGCCCGCCGACGCCCGCCAGGGGCGCGCGCTCGGGGCGGGGGACGCCGCTGACGGTGAGCACCTGGTCGAGGACGGCCTCCACCTCCTCGCGCAGCGACGCGGGATCCACGCCGACGCCCGCCCCCGCCAGGGAGCGTTCGAGCGGGTGCGCGGCGACCAGCTCGCCCTGCAGCGGCCACAGGGCGTCGAGGGCGGCGAGGAGCCTGCGGTGCGACTCCTCGGTGCCGCGTGCCAGCGTGAGGAACCAGCGCCCGGCCCAGTCCCGGTGGTAGGCGACCTCCTTGACGCCCTTGGCCGCCACCGCCGCCAGCACCTGGTCACGGCTCGTCCGCAACCGCTCCAGCAGCGCCAGCCGGGCCGTGGAGAACAGCAGCAGCCGGACCACGACGTGCGCGAAGTCCCCGTTGGCCACCTCGGCCAGCCGCACGTTCCTGAAGTCGCGGTCGTCGCGGAAGAAGGCGAGCGCGTCCTCCGGCGGCACCGGCGAGCCCTCGGGCAGGGCGGGCACGACGCCGGGATCGGCGGCGGCCGCGCGGGCCAGGAGCAGGCGGGCCTGCCCGAGCAGGTCGAGGGCCATGTTCGCCAGCGCGATGTCCTCTTCCAGGTCGGGCGCGCGGCTGCACCACTCCGACAGGCGCTGCGACATGATCAGCGCGTCGTCGCCGAGCATCAGGCAGTACGCGGCCAGCTCGGCGGGGTCCACGCCGCCGGGCGTCGTGGTGTCGACGCCGGCCAGCGGGTCCTCGAAGTCGGTGCCGAAGGCCCACTGGGAGGAGTCGCCGCCGAGCAGGCCGTCGAAGACGCTGCCGTGTTCGTCGCTCATGGTGTTCGATCCGTTTCTCACATGTGCGGGACGTCGGCGGGGATGTCGTAGAACGTGGGGTGCCGGTAGACCTTGTCGCCGTTCGGCCCGAACAGCGGGTCCTTCTCGTCCGGGCTGGAGGCGGTGATGGCGTCGGCGCGGACGACCCAGATGCTGACGCCCTCGTTGCGGCGGGTGTAGACGTCGCGGGCGTGCCGCAGGGCCATCGTGTCGTCCGGGGCGTGCAGCGAACCGACGTGCACGTGGTTGAGGCCGCGCTTGCCGCGGACGAACACCTCGTAGAGCGGCCATTCCCGCCGGTCGGCGCTCATCGGCCGCCTCCGCGCGCGACGGAGGCGTCGGCGCCTTCACGACCGGCGCCTTCGCGTGCGGCGTCCTCGCGAGCGGCGCCCTGACGGGCAGCGTCTTGGCGTGCGGCGACCTCGCGAGCGGCGTCCTCGCGAGCCGCGGCTTCGCGAGCCGCGGCTTCGCGGGCGGCGAAGGCGGTGGCGGCCTCGCGGACCCAGGCGCCCTCCTCGTGGGCGGCCCTGCGGTGCGCCAGCCGCTGCGCGTTGCACGGCCCGTCACCCCGGATGACGGCGGCGAGCTCCTGCCAGTCGGGCTCGCCGAAGTCGTAGTGCCCGCGCTCCTCGTTCCAGCGCAGGCCGGGGTCCGGCAGCGTCACGCCGAGCGCCTCGGCCTGCGGGACGGTCATGTCCACGAACTTCTGGCGCAGCTCGTCGTTGGAGTTGCGCTTGATGCCCCACGCCATCGACCGCTCGCTGTTGGGCGACTGCGCGTCCGGCGGCCCGAACATCATCAGCGCCGGCCACCAGAACCTGTCGACGGACTCCTGCACCATGGCCCGCTGCTCGACGGTCCCGCGCATCATGGTCATGAGCAGCTCGTACCCCTGTCGCTGGTGGAAGGACTCCTCCTTGCAGATACGGATCATGGCGCGGCCGTACGGGCCGTAGGAGGTGCGGCAGAGCGGCACCTGGTTGCAGATCGCGGCCCCGTCCACGAGCCACCCGATCGTGCCGACGTCGGCGTACGACAGCGTCGGGTAGTTGAAGATCGAGGAATATTTCTGCCTGCCGGTGAGCAGCAGCTCGGTCAGCTCGGCGCGGGAGACGCCCAGGGTCTCGCACGCCGAGTACAGATAGAGCCCGTGCCCCGCCTCGTCCTGCACCTTGGCCAGCAGGATCGCCTTGCGCCGCAGCGACGGCGCGCGGCCGATCCAGTGGCCCTCGGGCTGCATGCCGATGATCTCGGAGTGCGCGTGCTGGGCGATCTGGCGGATGAGCGTCCTGCGGTAGGCGTCCGGCATCCAGTCCCGGGGCTCGATCCGGTCATGGCGGTCGATGGTCGCGTCGAACGCGGCCTGCAGCTCCGGCTCCGCCGGGATCGTCGTCATCTTCCCTCCGAGACACATCGCTCTTATTTACTTATCGCTCGGTCAGTAATACCGTGACACGGGTCGGGGTCTTCGCGCAACAGGTCCTGGGGAAAGGAGACAGCGTGAGCGCGCTGCTGGAGAGTTACGCCGCCGGACGATGGTTCCGCGCGGCAGACGACGGTGAACCGCTGCTCGACGCCGCCACGGGCGAGGAGGTCGCGCGGATCTCGAGCCGGGGGCTGGACGTCGCGGCCATGGTCAGGCACGCCAGGGACACCGGCGGGCCGGCGCTGCGAGCCCTGACCTTCCACGAGCGGGCGGCCCTGCTCAAGGCACTGGCCAAGCACCTGCTGGAGCGCAAGGAGGAGTTGTACGCGCTGTCCGTGCGCACCGGCGCCACCGCCCGTGACACCGCGGTCGACGTCGACGGCGGCATCGGCACCCTGTTCAGCTACGGGAGCAAGGGCGTCAGGGAGCTGCCGAACGACACCGTCGTCCTCGACGGCGGCCTGGAGCGCCTGGGCAGGGGCGGCACGTTCGTCGGCCAGCACCTCTACACCTCCCGGCCGGGCGTGGCCGTCCAGATCAACGCCTTCAACTTCCCCGTCTGGGGCATGCTGGAGAAGCTCGCGCCCGCCTTCCTCGCCGGCCTGCCCACGATCGTCAAGCCCGCGAGCCAGACCGCCTACCTCACCGAGCTGGCCGTCCGGCAGATCATCGAGTCGGGGATCCTGCCCGAGGGCACGCTGCAGCTGCTCGCCGGCTCGGCGGGCGGGCTGCTCGACGAGCTGACGATCCAGGACTCCGTGGCCTTCACCGGCTCGGCGCACACGGCGGGCATCCTGCGCCGCCACCCCAACGTGCTCGACGACGGCGTGGCGCTCAACGTCGAGGCCGACTCCCTCAACTGCTCGATCCTCGGCCCCGACGTGCGGCCGGACGATCCCGAGTTCGACCTGTTCGTCAAGGGCGTCGTCACCGAGATGACGGTCAAGGCCGGGCAGAAGTGCACGGCCATCCGCCGGGTGCTCGTCCCCGCGGCGATGGCCGGCCAGGTGATCGACGCGCTCGCCGACCGCCTCGGCAAGGTGAGCGTCGGCGATCCGCGCAACCCCGACGTGCGGATGGGCGCGCTGGCCAGCCTCGGCCAGCGCGAGGAGGTACGCAAGGCCGTCGAGGCGCTGCTCGCGAACGCCGAGGTGGTCTTCGGCGACCCCCAGGGCGCGGGCCTGCTCGACGGCGACCCCGAGCGCGGCGCGTTCATGACCCCGCTCGTGCTGCGCGCGCGGCCGGGAGCCGTCGAGCCGCACGACGTGGAGCCGTTCGGGCCGGTCAGCACGGTGATCGGCTACGACGGCCTCGGCGAGGCGATCGCGCTCGCCGCCAGGGGCAAGGGCAGCCTCGTGGCCTCCGTCGCCACCCATGACCCCGGCGTGGCCCGCTCCGTCGTGCTCGGGCTCGCGCCGTGGCACGGCCGCGTGCTCGTCCTCGACAGGGACGACGCCAAGGAGTCCACCGGGCACGGCTCCCCGCTGCCCGTCCTCGTGCACGGCGGCCCCGGCAGGGCCGGCGGGGGCGAGGAGCTCGGCGGGATCCGCGGGGTGCTGCACCACATGCAGCGCACCGCCGTCCAGGCGTCGCCCGACCAGCTCACCGCCATCACGGGGCGGTGGACGACGGGTTCGGCGCGCGCCGAGTCCGGCGTGCACCCGTTCCGCAAGTCGCTGGCCGAGCTGCGGATCGGCGACACGATCGCCTCCGCGCCGCGCACGGTGTCGCTCGCCGACATCGACCACTTCGCCGAGTTCACCGGCGACACGTTCTACGCGCACACCGACCCCGAGGCCGCCGCGCGCAACCCGCTGTTCGGCGGCATCGTCGCGCACGGCTACCTGGTCGTGTCGCTGGCCGCCGGGCTCTTCGTCGATCCGGCGCCCGGGCCCGTGCTGGCGAACTTCGGCGTCGACTCGCTGCGCTTCCTCACCCCGGTCAAGGCAGGCGACACCATCGCCGTGACGCTGACCGTCAAGCAGATCACCCCGCGCAGCAACGCCGACTACGGCGAGGTCCGCTGGGACGCCGTCGTGACCAACCAGGAGGACCAGCCGGTCGCCACCTACGACGTGCTCACCCTGGTGGCCAAGACCTGGGACGCGCGGTGAACGGGGCTCCGGTCGTCGTCGAACGCGACGGCGCCGTGGCGGTCGTGACGCTGAACCGTCCCGAGCGGCGCAACGCGCTGGACGGCAAGACCAAGGCGGCACTGCGCGGCGCGCTGGAGGACGTCGCCGCCGACGCCGCCGTCCGGGCCGTGCTGCTGACCGGGGCGGGCGGCTCGTTCTGCGCCGGGCAGGACCTGGCGGAGCACGCGGCGGCGCTGCGCGGCGATCCCGCGCACGCATTCGACACCGTCGAGGAGGACTACGCGCCCGTCGTCCGGCTGCTGGCCACGATGGGCAAGCCGGTCGTCGCGGCCGTCGGCGGCACCTGCGTGGGCGCGGGGCTGGCCCTCGCGCTGGCCTGCGACCTGCGGGTGCTCGCCGAGGACGCCGTCCTCGGCACGGCGTTCAGCGCGATCGGCCTGACCTGCGACTCCGGGCTGTCGGCGACGCTCACGCGGGCGGTCGGCGAGGCGCGGGCCAGGGAGCTCGTCCTGCTCGCCGAGCCGTTCGGCGCGCAGCAGGCGGTCGCGTGGGGCATCTCGGGGCGCGTGGTGCCGCGTGACGAGGTCGGCGCGGAGGGCCGGGCGCTAGCGGCCAGGCTCGCGGCCGGGCCGACCGCCGCCTACGCCGAGTCCAAGCGGCTCATCGCGCAGGCGTGGGAGCGGGACCTCGCAGCCACGCTGGCGGCCGAGGCCCGGGCCCAGGCGCGCCTGGGCCTGACCGCCGACCACGCCGCCGCGGTGGAGGCGTTCCTGGCCAAGCGCAGACCCGTCTTCGAGGGCCGCTGAACGCGGCACGTCATCCGGCGGGCAGGTCGTCGAGCTCGGCGGCCACGCGGGCGGCCGTCTCGCGTAGCCAGATGTGGGCGGCGTCGTGGCTGTGCACCGGGTGCCACCACAACGCCTCCTGCAGCGGCACGGCCTCGAAGGGGCACGGCAGCGCACGTACGGGAGCCAGCCCGCGCAGCAGCCCGGCCAGCCGCCGCTGCACGAGCGCGACCCGCCGCGTGCCCGCCACCAGCGCGGGCAGGAGCTGGAAGCTCTGCACCGACACCTCCACGTTCGGCTCCAGCCCCAGCATGGTGAGCTGCCGGGTGACGGGGGCGTCGAAGGTGCGCTGGTAGACCACCCACGGCAGCCGCGCCAGGTCGTCCATGGTGACGTCGCCGGGGTGGTCGTCGGAGACCAGGCACACCCACTCGTCGCGGTAGAGCTCGACCGCGGGCATGTCGGAGATCACGCCGTGCGGCATGAGCATGCCGTCCACGCCGGACAGCAGGGCATCGGGATTGTCCACGAGGTCGCGCGGCACGTGCCGGAAGTGCAGCCGCACGCCCGGCGCCTCCTCGTGCAGCACGCGCGCCAGTCGTGCCCCGAAGACGGCGATCGCGTAGTCGGAGGAGAGCAGCGTGAAGTCGCGCTGCCCGACGCCGGGCTGGAAGCCGGCGCGGCTGGTGAAGAGCCGTTCCAGCACCGCGCAGGCGTTGGCGACGGGGTCGCGCAGCGCGGTGCCGAGCGGGGTCGGCTCGTAGCGGTTGCCCTGCCTGACGAGGAGCTCGTCGGAGAAGTGGCGGCGCAACCTGGCCAGGGCGGCGCTCATCGCGGGCTGGCTCAGCCCGACACGCAGGCCCGCCCGGGTGACGTTGCGCTCCTCCAGCAGGGCACGCAGGGCGACCACGAGGTTGAGGTCGAGGTTGGCGAGGTTCACGCGCCTATCCATGTCATCGATGGTAGGGATCCAAAGAATCGATTTCCCAGATCCTTCCGGATGGCTCAAGGTTAAGGCACCGCATCCGGAGGAAACCTCGTGGAAACATCCCCGTACCTCGCCGGCCCTTTCGCGCTCGGCACCTTCTCGGCCGGCGCCGGCCCGCACTTTCCCGGCCTGGTCGCCGGCGATCGGGTCCTCGACCTGAGCGCTCACGCCCCCACCACGCGCGCGCTGCTGGAGCGCTGGGACGACGTCCTGCCGCTGCTGCACGAGGCGGCGGGGGAGTGGCGCCCGCTGGCCGAGCTGCGCGTGCACGCCCCGGTCGAGCCGCGCCAGATCCTGCAGTCCGGCGCCAACTACCGCACCCACGTCATCGACCTGGCCGTGGCGCACGAGCCCGCGAACGGCCGCCCGGCCGAGCAGGTGCGCGCCGAGGTCGCGGCGATGATGGACCGGCGCGCGGCCGAGGACCAGCCGTACGTGTTCATCGGCCTGCCGTCCTCGGTCACCGGCCCGTACGACGACGTGGTCATCCCGTCCTGGTGCACGAAGCCGGACTGGGAGCTGGAGCTGGCCGCGGTGATCGGCCGCCCGGCCTTCCGCGTCAGCCAGGACGCGGCGCTCGCCCACGTCGCCGCCTACACGATCGCCAACGACGTCACCGCCCGCGAGCTGGTGTTCCGCCGTGACATGCCGGAGATCGGCACCGACTGGCTGCGCGCCAAGAACGCCCCCACCTTCACCCCGCTCGGCCCGTACCTGGTGCCGGCCGCCTTCCTCGACCCCGGCGACCTTCAGGTGACGCTCAAGCTGAACGGCGAGGTCATGCAGGACGAGTCCACCAAGGACATGATCTTCGACGTGGCGCGCCTGGTGTCCTACGCCTCCCAGACCGTCGAGCTGCTGCCCGGCGACCTGGTGCTGACCGGCAGCCCGGCGGGCAACGGCCTGCACCACGGCCGCCTGCTGCGCGACGGCGACGTCATGGAGGGCACGATCACCGGCCTGGGCACCCAGCGGAACAGGTGTCGCGATGAACGCTGAGCAGGCCATCGCCGAGGCGGCGGCGACGTACTCCAACTGGGGCCGCTGGGGCGAGGACGACGTGCTGGGCACGGTCAACTTCATCGGCCCGGCCGAGCGCCGCACCGCCGCCGCGCTGGTCCGGCGGGGCGAGACGTTCTCGCTGTCCCAGCGCTTCGACGCCGAAGGCCCGCAGAAGGGCTGGCGCCGCCGCACCAACCCGGTGCACACCATGACCGACACCGGCCTCGACGCCGTGCACGGCGACCAGGGCTTCCCGCACGGGTTCGGCGGCGCGGACGACGTGATCGCCATGCCGCTGCAGTGCTCCACCCAGTGGGACGGCCTCGGCCACATCTTCGACCACGGCCGGGCCTGGAACGGCCGCCCCGCCGACAAGGTCGTCACCAGCGAGGGCGACCGGGTCACCGGCATCGAGCACCTGGCCGCCCCGGTGGCCGGCCGCGGCGTGCTGCTGGACGTCGCGGCCGTGTACGGGGAGCTGCCCGACGGCTTCGCCATCACCGGGGAGCACCTGACCGCCACCGCCGAGGCGCACGGCGTCCGCGTCGGGCGCGGCGACCTGGTGTGCGTGCGCACCGGCCGGCTGGCCAGGGCCAGGCGGGAAGGCTGGGGCGACTACGCGGGCGGCCCGGCGCCCGGCCTGTCGTTCTGGAGCGCGGGCTGGCTGCACCGCACCGAGATCGCCGCCGTCGCCACCGACACGTGGGGCTTCGAGGTGCGGCCCAACGAGTTCGACAACGCGTTCCAGCCGCTGCACCAGGTCGTCATCCCGCACCTCGGCCTGCTCGTCGGCGAGATGTGGGACCTGGACGCGCTGGCCGCCGACTGCGCCGCCGACGGCGTGTACGAATTCTTCCTCACCGCCCCGCCGCTGCCGGTCACCGGCGCGGTGGGCTCCCCCGTCAACCCCCTGGCCATCAAGTGAGGCGATCATGCCCGCAGTCGAGAACGTCCTGATCGTCGGGGGCGGCACCGCCGGCTCCGCCCTGGCCGTCCTGCTCGCCCGCGCCGGTGTCACCGTGGACCTCGCGGAGATCGAACCGGGCCCGACGACGCTCGGGTCGGGCATCACCCTGCAGGGCAACGCGCTGCGGGTGCTGCGCGACCTCGGCGTGTGGGAGCAGGTGAGCGCGGCCGGGTTCGCGTTCGACTCGCTCGGGCTGCGCACGCCCGGCGGCGACCTGCTCGCCGAGATCCCCGACGCCCGCACCGGCGGCCCCGGCCTGCCTGCCACGCTCGGCATGAACCGCCCCGAACTGGCCGCGATCCTGGCCGCCGCCGTGCGCGACGCCGGAGCGCGCATCAGGTACGGCCTGACGGTGGACGCCGTGTCGGACACCGGCGAGGTGACCTTCTCCGACGGCGCCACCGGACGGTTCGACCTGGTCGTCGGGGCGGACGGCATCCGCTCGCACGTCCGCGGCCTGATCGGCATCGACGCGGCGCCCGAGCCCGTCGGCATGGGCATCTGGCGCATCCACACCCGCCGCCCCAAGGACGTCGAGCGCACCGACCTCATCTACGGGGGCCCCTGCTTCATCGCCGGCTACTGCCCGACCAGCGCCGACACCATGTACGCGTACCTGGTCGAGCAGGCCAGGCCGAGGGAGGCCGTCGGCGACAAGGCCGCGCACATGCGCGCGCTCGCCGAAGGCTACGGCGGCGCCTGGGACGAGATCCGCGCCGACCTCACCGACCCCGACCGCATCAACTACACCTGGTTCGAGTCGCTGCTCGTGGACCGCCCGTGGAACCGCGGCCGGGTCGTGCTCATCGGTGACGCCGCGCACGCCTGCCCGCCCACCCTCGCCCAGGGCGCCGCCCAGTGCCTGGAGGACGCCGCCGTCCTCGCCGAGCTGCTGCTCGCCGCCGACCGGCTCGGCCAGGAGCTGTTCGACGCGTTCATGGACCGCCGCCACGGCCGGGTCAAGGCCGTCGTCGAGGCGTCGGTGCGGCTCGCCCGCTGGCAGCTCGACGGGGTACGCGACGCGGACGTGCCCGGCCTGATGGGCGCGATCGCGGGGATGGTGACCGAGCGCCCATGATCACCGTTGACGTGCACGCGCACGTCCTGCTGCCCGAGCTCGACCAGGCCGTGGCCGGACAGCCGGGACTGGACGCCCACCGGGAGCTGGACGCCCGCCGCAACGGCCCCGACGCCCTCGCCGCGTCCGGCGCGATGATCGGCGAGCGGATCGGCCTGCTCACGCGGGCCGCCGACCGGCTGGCGGCGATGGACGCGGCCGGGGTGGACACGCAGATCGTCAGCCCGTCCCCCTCCCACTACCACTACTGGGCCGGCCCGCGCCTGGCGCGCACGGTGTGGCGGCTGGCGAACGAGGGCGTGGCCGCCCACTGCGCCTCCGAGCGGCTCCACGGGCTCGGGCTGGCCCCGCTCCAGCATCCTGACCTGCTGCCCGAGGCCCTCGACCACGCGCTCGGCCTGGGGCTGAAGGGCGTGGAGATCTCCTCGCACGCCCCCGGCCGCGAGCTGTCCGACCCCGCCTACGAGCCGTTCTGGGCGCACGCCGCCGAGACCGGCGCGGTGGTGTTCCTGCACCCGTTCGGCTGCACGCTGGACGAGCGCCTGGACCGCTGGTACCTGTCCAACCTGGTCGGCCAGCCGGTGGAGAACGCGGTCGCGCTGTCGCACCTGATCTTCTCGGGCGTGCTCGACCGGCATCCCGGGCTGAAGCTGCTGGCCGCGCACGGCGGCGGCTACCTGCCGTACTACCTTGGCCGCTCCGACCACGGCTGGCGGGTGCGGCCCGACGCCCGCACCTGCGCCCGCCGGCCCAGCTCCTACCTGCGCGAGCTGCACTTCGACTCCCTCACCCACGACCCGGCCGCGCTGCGCGAGCTGGTCCGGGTGGCCGGGGCCGAGCGCGTGCTGCTCGGCTCCGACTTCCCCTTCGACATGGGCGACCCCGACCCGCTCGCCGCCCTGCGCGCGGCCGGGCTGGAGGACGCCGCCATCCGCGGCGGCAACGCCGTCCGACTGTTCGACCTGAAGGATCCCTCATGAGACTCATCACGCACCTGCGGCACGTCGATCTGGCCGTGCCCGACTACGACAAGCAGCGCGACTTCTACTCCGGCGTCTGGGGCCTGACCGAGGTCGCGAGCGACAGCGGGATCTCGTTCCTGGCCGCCGAGGGCTCTCCCGAGCAGTACGTCATCCGGCTGCGCAAGGCGGCCGAGAAGCGGCTGGACCTGGTCTCCTTCGGCGCGGCGACACCGCAGGACGTGGACGCGCTGGCCGAGCGGCTGCGCGCCGCCGAGGTCCGGCTCATCTCCGAGCCCGGCAAGCTCGACACCCCCGGCGGCGGCTACGGCTTCCGCTTCTTCGACCTCGACGGCCGCACCGTCGAGGTCTCCGCCGACGTGGCCGTCCGCAGGCACCGCAGGCTGGAGGCCAAGGAATCCGTCCCGGTGCGCCTGTCGCACGTCGTCCTCAACGCCCCCGACATCGACGCCACCCGCGTCTGGTACGAGACCCACCTCGGCTTCGCCCTGTCCGACACCCTCGCCCACCCGCGCATGGGCCAGGTCATGCACTTCATGCGCTGCAACCCCCAGCACCACAGCATGGCCATCGCCCGCGGCCCGCACGCCAGCCTGCACCACATCAGCTTCGAGCTGCGCGGCCTGGACGAGTACATGTACGGCACCGGCAGGCTGCTGCGCGCCGGCGTTCGCATGATCTGGGGCCCGGGCCGCCACCTGGCCGGCGACAACACCTTCTCCTACTTCATGGACCCGCACGGCAACACCGTCGAGTACACCACCGAGCTGGAGGAGCTGGACGAGGACGCCTGGCACCCGCACGTCCACGACTTCTCGCGGCCCGAGGTCACCGACCAGTGGGGCACCGCCAACCCCATGAACGAGCTGGTCGCCAAGGAGTCGTTCAACGACGTCGACCGCGGCGTGTTCGTCGCCCCGCCGGTCTGATGCGCATCGCCACCTACCTCCACGACGGCCGTACCCGCTCCGGCCTCGTGGACGGCGACACGATCAGGCCGCTGCCGGACGGGATCGGCCCCCTGGACGTGCCCCGGGACGTGCGGACCGGCGAGCCGGTCCCGCTGGCGGAGGTGCGGCTGCTGGCGCCGTTCCAGCCGCCCACCGTCCGCGACTTCGTCGCCTTCGAGGAGCACGTCGAGGGGGTGCGCAAGAGCATCGACGGCCGCGCCGGAGTGCCCGACGCCTGGTACGACGCCCCCGCCTTCTACTTCACCAACCCCTACGCCGTCATCGGCCCCCACGACGACGTGCCGATCCCGCCCGGCTGCCGGGTCTTCGACTTCGAGCTGGAGGTCGCCGCCGTCATCGGCGAGGCCGGCCGCGACCTCACCCCCGAGCGGGCCCGCGACCACATCGCCGGATACCTGATCATGAACGACTGGTCCGCCCGCGACCTGCAGGGCCGCGAGATGCAGGTCAACCTGGGCCCGGCCAAGGGCAAGGACACCGCCACCACGCTCGGCCCGTGGCTGGTCACCGCGGACGAGCTGGAGCCGTACCGGGACGCCGACGGTTTCCTGCGCCTGGCGCTCACCGTCAGCGTCAACGGCACGGAGATCGGCCGGGACCTGCTGTCCAACATGGGCTGGCCGTTCGAGGAGCTCGTCGCCTACGCCTCGCGCGGCACCTGGGTCCGCCCGGGTGACGTGCTCGGCTCCGGCACCTGCGGCAACGGCGGCTGCCTGGCCGAGCTGTGGGGCAACCGCGGCCGCCAGGACCCGCCCCCGCTGGAGCCGGGCGACGTGGTCGAGATCGTGGTCGAGGGCATCGGCGCCGTCCGCAACACCGTCGTGGCCGGCGTGGACCCGGTGCCGCTGCCGGGGGCCCGCCCCCGCCCGCGGCACCGTCCACGCCGGTCCGGCTAGCCGCAGTGCTCGAAGGGGCTGGTGTACGTGCTGCTCCCGATGGAGCCGCCCCACTTGACGCACTGCCCGGGAGCGGACCGTACGACAGGCCCCGCGTAGTAGCCGAAGCTGCCCGCGTTCGTCGTCCTGCTGGAGCCCTCCGGTTCGAGGAAGGCCGACATCGACGAGGGCGAGCCGACGTTCGTGGTCTTCAGCGTCACGACGCAGTTGTTGCCGTTGCCCGAGTTGTAGAGCAGGTAGGTGCGGCCGCCCACGAGCGCGGCCGAGTCGATGACCGCGTAGCCGCCGCCGCAGACCTCCTCGGGCGTGTACGGGTTGCCGCCGCACGCGTTCGTGCTGGTGATGGCCTTCTTCTGGCCCAGGGACACGGTCACGCCGTCCACGGTGGGGCTGGTGTCCACCGCTCCGGTCGAGGTCCGCTGCTCGTAGTGCAGGTGCGGGGCGCTGGAGCCGCCCGTCGAGCCGACCGTGCCGATCACGGTGCCCTGGCCGACGCTCATCGAGCCGCCGGCCGCCCGCGCCATGGTGGCGAGGTGGGCGTAGCGGGTCCTGCTGCCGTCACCGTGACGGATCTCGATCCACTTGCCGTAGCTGGTGTTGCCCGCGTCGTAGAAGTACGCGGTGCCGGCGGCGGTGGCACGGACGGTCTCACCGTTGATGTCGTCGCCCCCGTAGTCCTGCCAGTCGAGCGAGCCCGAGGGGCTGTGGCCGGGGGTCCAGTTGTTCGCGTTGAACGTCTTGCCGCAGGTGAACGGGCTCTTGTGGGTGGTGGCCAGGGCCTCGACGGGGTCCGCGGACGCGGGCTGGGAGAACAGCGCGGCCGCGAGGGCGAGGGCCGTGGGCAGGACGAATTTTCCGATCTTGGGCATGCTCACCTCGTGAAACAGGGGGTGGAGGGGGGTACGGTCGAACGCCCAATCTCTCCGCCCCGGAGGAGGGGCGGCTTGATCGTGAAGATATCCTCGAAAGTTCTCTTCATCAATCCTGATTACGTGAAAATTTCCGGCTTCCTTGATGTCCGGAGGATGACGCGCCAGGGCGGCCCCGCCACCTCTGCGTGACCGCCGCCCTCGGTGCCGTCACCGCCCTCGCCCGTCACCCCCTCGCCCGTTACCCCGGCAGGCGTAGCTTGCAGATCCGCTCGGCACACAGCTCGGTCGTGGTCGTGCCGGGATCCGGCACATTGATCGACACTTCGCCGCCCCACCGGCTGTAGCGGGTGTCGACACGCACGGTCCTGCCGGCCACCTCACCCAGAACCTCCCGGGCGACGGGGCTCCTGTCGGCCTGGAACGTGCTCTGCACCCTGCTGACCAGGCCCGCCGGGGTCAGGGTGAGGACGTAGGACAGCCTGGTGCCGTCCTCCCAGCCAGGGCTCGAGTGCTCCACCCAGGTGGAGACCTCCTCCAGCTCCTCGAAGGCGATCGAGCCGGTCACGGTGTTCCCACTCACCCGGCCATTCTTCACCAGAGCGGCCAGGGTCGCGGGCTCTGCCGGATTGACGAGCTGCTGGTCGTAGCCGAGAAGCTCGGTGTGGAAGAGGTGCATCTGGTGCGAGTTCTTCCACCAGGTCTTGCCCTTCGGCAGCAGTGTCGCGGCGAGGCCGCCGGATCGGTAGGCGGTGCCGCCGACGACGTCATGGTTGAAGCCGATGGTGCGCTCACGGCCGTGCTCGCCCCCGGTGACGGTGACGTCGAGCGCCTTGACGCCGCCCTTCTCGCCGGTCTCGAAGACGCCTGTGCGCCGACGTCCCGCCCGCTCGCCGGCTCCGTCCAGGACGGTGGCCGTCTCGGTGAAGTGAACTCCCCGCCCTCGTCCGAGGACGGCCTCCAGCACCCGGACGGCGTCCTTGGCCTCGGCCGGCGCGGGAACGCCGGCCGTCAGCAACGTGCCACAAGCCGCCAGGGCCGCGATCAACCCCCTCATGGTGGCGATCATGCCGCGGCCGGATCACGCCCGGAACACGGGTCAGGATCACTACCGTCCCGGCTCAGTCGCCGCCACCCCCACCCCCGCCGTCGCCCCCCGAGAAGCCACCGCTGTCGCTGCTGCTGTCGCCGCCGCCCCAGCCGGAACCGCCGGAGTACGGCATGCCGGGGCGGCCGGATCCCCGCCGCATGGAGGGCCGGCCGGTCAGCAGCGAGCGGAGCATGCTCACGATGATGACCACGAACGCGACCACGAAGAACGCCGCCAGAATCGTCGAGAACGTCACAGGATCATCCCCCCGGAAGTCCCAGAAACCGCCTTGCCCTGTTCACGGTAGACACGGCACCTGGCTCCAGAAGGGTTTTGCTCCTTCTGCTGGGCGGCGCGGGCGTGGATTCCGCCGGGCCGGCGGCGGGCGCCGCCGGCCCGGCTCACACCACCTTGGTGTTCACCTCCGGGAAGTGGCAGGCGGCCGGATGCCCGGTGCCCCGGTCGATCAGGGCGGGCTCCTCGGTGGCGCAGATCTCCTGCGCCTTCCAGCAGCGCGTGCGGAACCGGCAACCGCTCGGCGGATCCAGCGGGCTCGGCACCTCGCCGGTGAGGATGATCCGCTGCCTGCGGCGCTCCTCCTCCGGATTGGCCGTCGGCGCCGCCGACAGCAGCGCCTGGGTGTAGGGGTGGGCAGGACGGTCGTAGACGTCGTCACGCGGGCCGGTCTCGACGATCTTGCCCAGGTACATCACCGCGACGCGGTCGGAGATGTGCCTGACCACGGAGAGGTCGTGCGCGATGAAGATGTAGGACAGGCCGAAGGTGTCCTGCAGGTCCTCGAGCAGGTTGATCACCCCGGCCTGCACCGAGACGTCCAGTGCCGACACCGGCTCGTCCAGCACGAGCAGCTTGGGCTCCAGCGCGAGCGCGCGGGCGATGCCGACGCGCTGGCGCTGGCCGCCGGAGAACTCGTGCGGGTACCGGTTGCCGTGCTCGGGGTTGAGCCCGACCAGCTCCAGCAGCTCCGCGACCCTCTTGGAGCCGGTGCCCTTCCACCGGTCGTGGACCTTCAGCGGCTCGGCGATGATGTCGTTCACCGGCAGCTTCGGGTTGAGCGAGGCGTAGGGGTCCTGGAAGACGATCTGGATGTCCCGCCGCACGGCGCGCAGCCGCTTGGGGTTCAGCGTCGTCAGCTCCGTGCCCTCGAAGCGCACCGAGCCCGACGTGGGCTTGTGGAGCTGGAGGATGGCCCGGCCCGTCGTCGACTTGCCGCACCCCGACTCGCCCACGACGCCGAGGGTCTCGCCCTGGTCGACGTGCATGGACACGCCGCTCACCGCCTGGATGTGGCCCGCCACCTTGCGCAGGAACCCCGCGCCGCGTACGGGGAAGCTCATCACCAGGTCCTCCACCTCGAGGAGGTGCTCCTGCGTGACCTGAACGCTCATGTGACGGGCTCACTCTCCGTACGGAACAGCGCGGTGGGATCGGCCACCGCGGCCAGCTGGTCCCAGTGATGGCAGGCGGCGTAGTGCCCGCCCTCGTCGACCTCCACGAGCGCGGGCTCCTCGCCGTGGCAGCGGGTGTCGGCCAGCGGGCAGCGCGGCGAGAACGGGCAGCCGGACGGCAGGTTGATCAGGGAGGGCGGAGCGCCCTTGATGGGGCGCAGCCGCCCGCCCGAGGTCTCCAGGGACGGCATCGAGCCGAGCAGCCCCGCGGTGTACGGCATGCGCGGCCGGTAGAAGATCGTGTCGGTGTCGCCGACCTCGACCGGCTTGCCGGCGTACATGACGAGCACCCGGTGCGCGATGCCCGCGACGACGCCGAGGTCGTGCGTGATGAGCACGATCGCGGCGTTGACGGCGTCCTTGACCTCCAGGAGCTTCTCCAGGATCTGCGCCTGGACGGTCACGTCGAGCGCCGTGGTCGGCTCGTCGGCGATGATGACGTCCGGGTTGTTGATGACCGCCATGGCGATCATCGCGCGCTGCCGCATGCCGCCGGAGAACTCGTGCGGGTAGCTGCGCAGCCGCTGCTCGGCCTGCGGGATGCCGACCAGGTCGAGCATCTCCCTGGCGCGGGCGAGCGCCTGCTTGTGCGGCACGAGGTCGTGGGCGAGCACGGCCTCGGCGAGCTGGTCGCCGATGGTGTGCACGGGGTTCAGCGCGGTCATCGGGTCCTGGAAGATCATGGCGATCTTGCGCCCGCGCAGGCCGCGCCGCCTGCGGGCGGGCAGCTTCAGCACGTCGTCGCCGCGGTAGAGGATCCTGCCCCGGACGCGCGCGCCGCGGGGGAGCAGCCCCATCACGGCCAGCGACGAGACCGACTTGCCCGAGCCCGACTCGCCGACGATCCCGAGCACCTCGCGCTCGTGCAGGGAGTAGGAGACTCCGCGGACGGCCTGGACGACGCCGTCCTCGGTGGGGAACTCGACGGCCAGGTCCTCCACGCGCAGGATCTCGCCGGGAATCTCGGTGGGGTAATCCGTCATGTCAGGCACGCACCCTGGTCTGTCGGGGGTCGAACGCGTCGCGCAGACCGTCACCGATGAAGTTGATGGACAGCGCGATCGCGATGATGAACACGCCGGGCCACCAGAACAACCACGGGCGGGTCGTCATCGCGCTGCGGTAGGTGTCGATGAGCTGGCCGAGCGAGACGTCGGGCGGCTGCACGCCGACGCCGAGGAAGGACAGCGCCGACTCCAGCAGCACCGCGTTGGCGATCGCCAGGGTCGCGCTGACGATGATGACGCCGACCGTGTTCGGCAGGATGTGCCGGAAGATGATGCGGCGGGAGGAGGTGCCCAGCGCCCGCGCGGCCTCGACGAACTCCTTCTCGCGCAGCGACAGGAACTCGCCGCGGATCAGCCGGCCCAGCGTGGGCCAGGTCACCAGGCCGATGCAGACGGCCAGGATCACGATGCCCGAGTCACCGAACGACCGGCCGACGATGGCGGCGATGATCAGGACCGGGATGGTGATCATCACGTCGGTGAGCCGCATGAGGATCGCTTCAACCTTTTTCCTGAAATATCCGGCGAAGGCGCCGGCCAGCGTGCCGACCGTCGTGGCCACGATGCCGACGATGAACGCGACGATGATCGACTGCTGGGTGCCGCGCATGGTGAGCGCGAAGTAGTCGATGCCGATGTTGTCCTGCCCGAACGGATGCTCGCCCCAGCGGATGCCCTCGCCGCCCAGGAACTGCGGCACCAGGCTGAGCGTCGGCCTGCCCTGGTCGAGCACCGATCCGGTGGCCAGGTAGCTCTTGTCCCACCAGCCGGGGACGGGCCCGAACCCGATGGAGCTGAACGCGAGCAGCACGACGGAGCCGAAGACCAGCATGCCGATCAGCGCCGCGCGATGCCGGAAGAACCGGCGGCGGACGAGCTGGCTCTGGGTGCGGGCGACGACGGTCATGCCCTGCGCGGCCCCCGGGACCTGCGCGCTGATCGCCATGGGTGGTTCTCCTGTGGGTGTGTACTGCCCGCTCATGACAGCCTGATCCGTGGGTCGAGGTAGGCGTAGATGATGTCGGCCAGCATGTTGAACAGCACGATCGCGCTCCCGGAGACGATGAAGAACGCCATGACCGGGGCCGGGTCGACCTGCTGCAGCCCTCTGAGGAAGAGGCTGCCCATGCCCTGCCAGCCGAAGACGTTCTCGGTCACGATCGCGCCGCCGATCACGCCCGCGAAGTCGAAGGCCATCAGCGTGGTGATCGGGATCATCCCGTTGCGGAAGGCGTGCTTGGTGACCACGGTGCGCTCGGGCAGCCCCTTGGCCCGCGCCGTGCGCACGTAGTCCAGGTTCATCACCTCGAGCATGCTGGAGCGGCTGTAGCGCGTGTAGGTGGCCAGCGAGATCAGGATCAGCGCCATGGTCGGCAGCAGGAGGTGGCCCGCCACGTCCAGGTTGGTCTGCCAGAAGTCGCCCTCGAAGTTCGGGGTGCTGGAGCCGATCGTGGCGATCGGGCGGCCGCGTACGTACTCGCTGTAGTCGGCGAAGCCGCGCAGCATGCGATCGAGGAAGACCAGCCCGGCGGTGATCAGCCCCGTCAGGACGGAGGCGATGATCGCCTGGCGGCGCAGCAGCCCGCCGAGGCCGTAGCCGAGCCCCGCGCAGACGGCCACGGTCAGCAGCGCCAGGCCGAAGATCTCCAGCCAGCTCGGATCGGCCAGGACGGGATCCAGGAGCTGCGACAGGACCACGCCGATCCCCGCGGCCGAGAGGGCGGCGTAGAGAGGGTCGCGGTAACGCAGCCCGGAGACCAGCGCGGTGATGCCGACCGCCGTGCCTCCCGCGAGGACCGCCAGGAGGACGACGCCGATGCCCGGATCGGCGAACCAGCGGGTCGCCGACAGCAGCGTCAGCGTCAGGGCGGTGGCGGCGGCGCCGAGGCCGAACGCGGCGAGCCGCGCCTGCCGGCCGCCGACCCAGAGCGCGCCCCAGAGCAGCCCGCCGATCAGGGCGGCCACGCCGATGACGGTGGGCGGGATGACGGGATCGCGCAGCCAGTCGTTGAACTCGATCGCGATGTACTGCTTGAGCATCACCGCCACCCAGAAGAGCGGGAGCGAGAAGCAGACGAAGGCGGTGAAGGTGACCGAGTAGTCGAAGGCGCTGTACTGCCGCAGCGCCGAGACGATGCCCACGATGACGCCGATGACGACCGCGAGCACGGTGGCGGCCACGACGAGCTGGAGCGTGGCCGACAGGGCGTTGCCGAGCAGCACGGCCACGTCCTGGCCGTCGCGGTTGACGCCGAGGTCGCCGCGGAACAGGTTGCCGAGCCAGGTCAGGTACCTGAGCGGGAGGGGAGCGTCGAGGTTCATCCGCTCGACGCGGTCGGCGATCTTCCTGTCCCGGTCCGGGCCCGGGAGCTCTCTGAGGTCTTCCAGCGGGTCGCCCGCAAGCGCCGTCAGCCCGTAGATGACCATGGTGGCCGCCAGGAGCACGAAGAAGGAGACGATCAGTCTTCGCGCGATGAAGGCGATCACTCGTTATCCCCCTTGGTTCGAGAGTGGTGCTGGCGCGGAGCGGAGGACTCGGGGAGTCCTCCGCTCCGCGCCGGGTGGTTCAGAGTGATCGGACGGCTACTGGGCCAGGGCCCACTTGTCCATGTTCCAGGTCACGGACGACTGCGCCGGGTTGGGCACGATGTTCTGCAGCTTCTCGTCCCAGGCCAGCATGTTCGGGTGGGCGAACAGCGGGATCGTGGCCAGGTCCTGCCAGAGCACCTTCTCGATCTGGGCGATGATGGCGGGGTGCTTGGTCTTGTCGATCTCGGCGTTGAGCTTCTTGATGAGGTCGTCGGTCTCCTTGCTGGAGTAGCAGCCGTTGTTGTTCTCCTTGCCGGCCTCGCTGCACTCCTTGACCGTGGTGTACGTCGAGCTCCAGCCGCTCACCTCGGCCGAGCCGGTCCAGGCGAACAGCGCCACGTCGTAGGTGTTGGTGGCGAGGGGGCCGCCGGCCTCGAAGAACTTCTCGTCCCCGGCGTCAGTGATCTTGAAGCCTGCCTTGTTGCAGGAGTCCGCGATGAGCTGCACCTCCTGCGTACGGCGCGGGTTGGGCAGGTTGTGGCCGATCTTCACTTCCATGCCGACCTTGCCGGCCTTCTCCAGCAGCGCCTTGGCGCCCTCGATGTCGGGCTGGGCGTAGGCCTCCGATCCGCTGCCCTGGGAGACGGTGGCGTAGGACGCCTCGAACGGCAGCGTGTTACGGACCTGCAGCACCTGCGCCTGCGGCGCGAGCGGCTTGATCAGGTTGTCCACGATGAGCTGGCGGGGCACGCACTTGGCGAACGCCTCGCGCAGCGTCTTGTCCTTGAACTCGCTGGAGTCGAAGTTGAAGTCCAGGTGCTCGTAGGTGTAGGCGTCACCGGTCTTCACGGTCACGCCCTGCATGCCCTCGAGCTGGGCGAGCAGGTCCGGGTTCGGCTGCGGCTCGATCAGGTTGACCTCGCGGTTCTGCAGCGCCTGGGCCTGCTCCTCCTGCGAGATCACCCGCATGACGACGGTCGGCGTGGCCGGCTTGGCGCCCCACCACTTGTCGTTGGTGCTGAGCGTCAGCGACTGGCCCGGCTCCATGGCGGAGATCTTGTAGGGGCCTGAGGCGGGGAAGAGCGACATGTCCTTGATGCCGCCCTCGATGACCCAGCCCTCGTTGTAGAACTTGATCACCGCTTCGAGCTTCTTGGCGTCCGCCGCCTGCACCGCGGCGATGAAGTCCGCCTCGCTCATGCCCGCGGCCTTGTAGGCCACGTGGGCCGGCAGCACGTCGGCGGCGCCGGGGCCGTTGCTCTCCCAGTCGGCGAACGGCTCCGAGTACTCGAAGGTGAACTTCTTCTCGCCCGCCTTGCACGCCGGGGCCTTGACGAGCTCGACACCGGTGGTGCCGTCGACCTGGAAGCCCTTGATCTTGCCCGACTTGGCCGCCCAGTACAGCAGGGCGTCGTCACAGTCGATGGGGTTTCCGTCGGACCAGACGCCCTTGGCGTTGAACTCGTACTCGACGGTCAGCGGGTCGTCCGAGGTCTTCGTGTAGGTGCCGAAGTCCTTGTCGGGGGTCACCACGCCCTTCTCGCCGTAGTACCAGAAGCCGAGCAGCACCCGCTGCATGGCCGTGCTGTTGACCAGGTTGTTCACGGCGATGCTGTTGTAGGAGTTGAACTCCTGCTCACCGGCGTAGGTGATGGTCTGCCCCGAGGCGGCGCCTCCGGTGTTCGACGCCGTCGGTTTGCTCGCCTCGTTTCCGCTCTGCCCGCAAGCGGACAGCAGAAGCGCGCCTGCTGTCACCGCCGTGAGGAATGTCCCAAGTCTCCGCCTATGGGTCACGACAGCTCTCCTTTGTGTCCGAACTAGGGTCAGCGCTGCAGGGCTGCTGGTTAATGCGCAACAGGATCATCGGCCAACGTTTCGGACAAATAGCCGCGTCCATACTGTTGCGAACTTGAGATCGACGTCTGCCCGATCTGTAATCAGATGTCAGAGAAGTCCACTTTCCGGTGTCCACACTGTAGACAGGAGGGGGCCCTCTGTGCCAGGGTTTGCGCAAAAGCCGTCGCAGGGCTGAAACCCCTGAGAGCGTGGGCTTTTATCCCTGAAAGGGATGGGGCGAAACGTGGTCTTTCATGCCCTGATAAGGCGGCTTTTCCGTGCGCGGCGCCGGCGGGGCCATCTTGTGCCCGCCCGCCATTCGCGTCCCGGGTATGCGACTGCGATCCCGCGCCGGTGCCGTAACCCACTCCTCGTACACTTCCGGACCGGCCCTTTCGGCGCCGTCCAGAAAAGATCACTATTGAGGAATTCAGGTGGTGCCGCTCCGTAATTGAGCCGCCCTTTCTTGGCCGCCTGTAACGGCCTGATCGCCACGGCCGCCGAAGCGCCTGGTTGTCACCTGACGGTCCGGCTGCCAGGCGAGCGCGGCACGGCGCGGGATCGTGACGCCCGTAATGACAAATGTCCAAGGTTCAAGAAGTCTCCGCTGAGCCTGCGAGCGGTTCCCGTCCCTGTGTGGCTCTACCTGGGCCCGAGATGTGCGACGAATCGATTGCGTGCGTAGGCGTAAGTGTTATCCATATACTCCTACGGTGACTGACGGTGCATGGACCGAGGCAGGCGGCGTCGATCTCCCGCGTTTCCAGGTGGGCGCGCCTCCGCAGCATCTGATCACCACGTTGCTCGGCGACTACTGGATCAGCCGGTCCGAGCAGCTCCCGTCGGCGGCGCTGGTGCGGCTGGCCGAGGAGTTCGGCGTGTCGGCGGTGGCGGCCCGCGCGGCGCTGTCGCGGCTGGCGCGGCGGGACCTGCTGGAGTCGTCCAAGGTGGGGCGGCGCACCTACTACCGGCTCACCGACCGGGCCGCCGCCGTGCTGCTCGACGGCCGGCAACGGATCATGTCCTTCGGGCTGGAGCAGGGCGCCTGGGACGGGACCTGGGTGCTCGCCGCGTTCTCGATCTCGGAGGAGCAGCGCGACCTGCGGCACGCGCTGCGTTCCCGGCTGCGCTGGCTCGGCTTCGCCCCGCTGTACGACGGGCTCTGGGTCTCCCCTCGGGCGGACGCCGACGACGCCGCGGCCGTGCTCGGCGAGCTGGACGTGCCCACGGCCACGATCTTCCGCGCCCAGGCCCTCGACCTGGCCGGCATGCGGGCGCCGGAGGAGGCGTGGGACTTCGGCCGGCTCCGCCGCACCTACGAGGCGTTCGTGGCGCAGTACTCGCCGCTGCTGGCCCGCGTGCGCAACGGGACCGTGGGCGCGTCCGAGGCCCTGGTGGCGCGTACGGGGATCATGGACACCTGGCGCACGTTCCCCAACCATGACCCCGACCTGCCCGCCGAGCTGCTGCCCGACGGCTGGCCCAGGGGCGCGGCCAGGGACGTGTTCGTGGAGATCTACGACACCCTGGGCGCGCTCGCCGAGTTCCGCGTCAAGCAGATCGTCGCCGAGTTCGACCCCGGGCTGGCCGAGCTGGTGGCCCACCACCGCACCAGTTTGATCCTTTCCCCTCGCTAGCCGGTGGCCCGCCGCCGCCCCAGCCTGGTGCTGGTCTCGGCTTCGTTGACGGAGGCCACCAGAGCGTCATCTGTGGCCAGGACCGGAGACCCAGGTCCACATCCGGGCGGCCCAAGGTCTACAACCGGCGGCCGGCGCACCGGCCCTGAGCCCCGTCACGCTCGACCTGGCTCCGATGACGGGCGACCCCGGGTCCGGTGAACTGGACCCATGATCGAGTTCGACAAGGACGTGAGCTGACATGTGGCACGGGCTCGCCCGTGCCCTCGCGGGCCTCGCGCTGCTCGCGACCGCGTGCGGGGGCGTGGACACCGCGGGGGTGACGTCCGGCGCCGTGGTCCCGCTCGACCGGGCCCCGCTCGCCGACGCCGCGGGGAAGCGGGTGGTCGGCATCGGCGAGGCCACGCACGGCAACAAGGAGTTCGTCCAGGCCCGTACGTTGATCATCCAGCGGCTGGTACGGGAGCACGGCTTCCGCACCGTCGCCCTGGAGGCCGACTTCGGCGGCACGGCCGTCGCCGACGACTACGTCGTCAAGGGGCAGGGCACCGCGGAGCAGGCGGCCACCGCGCTCGGCTTCGACATCTACCGCACCCGCGAGACGGCGAGCCTGCTGCGCTGGATCCACGACCACAACGCGACGGCCGCCGACGCCGACAAGGTGCGCCTCTACGGCTTCGACATGCAGCGCTACGACCGCAACAAGGAGCGGCTGCTGCGCTACCTCGCCACGGTCGAGCCGGCCCAGGCCGCGCCTGCCGAACGGGCGCTGGCGGGCCTCACCGACGCCACCAGGTCCGGGCAGGACGAGGCCACGATCGAGGCCGGCGCCACCGCCGCCGAGCGGATCGCCGCCCGCATGCGCGACCACGAGGACGCGTACGTCAAGCGCAGCTCCCCGGAGTCGTTCGCCCTCGCGCTGCACCACGCGGAGACGATCGGCCGCGGCGCGCGGCTGCGGCTCTCCGGGGCCGGCTACGCCCGCAAGCGGGACGCCTGGATGGCCGAGGCCGTCGAGTGGATCGCCGGGCGCGGCCGTCGGAAGCTCATCGTGGCCGGTCACAACGGGCACCTCGACAAGAGCGGGGCCGCGTTCCCCTTCGAGTCGATGGGGCGGCGCCTGGCCAGGACGTACGGGGACGACTACTTCGCCATCGGCACCGAGTTCGGCACCAGTACCTTCCTCAGCCGTGACGACTCCTCCGGCGAGCGCGCGCGGTTCACCGTGAGCCACGACACGCCCCTGGCCGGGCTGTTCGGCGCCGAGCCCCTGGGCTACGTGAACCTCGCGCAGGCCTCGGCCACGCCCGCCAACCGCCGGCTGCTCGGCTCGCAGCTGCGCATGGGCAGCGTCGGCGACGGCTACCGGTCCCTCTTCAGCGCCCTGAGCTGGACCTACACGGTGGCCATGGTGCCGGCGAAGGCGTACGACGCGCTGGTGTACGTGCCGCGGGCCACCCCGGTCACTCCTCTGTGACGGGCCGCTTCTCGTGCTGGGCGATGATCGTGTCGATCTGCACGCTGAGTCTGGCCCCGAGGGGCCAGCCGACGTAGTGGGTGAGGAAGATGGCGATCTCGCGCAGCTCGCCGGCGGTGAGCTCGCGGTTGCGCAGCGCCGCCGGGAGCTGGATGTCGAGCACGTCGTTCATGCCCTTGGCGGCCAGGACGCCGATCAGGAGGAGCCGCCGGTCACGCATGGACAGCCCCGGCCGGGACCAGATCTCGGCGAACAGGTGGTCCACGGTGATCCCGAAGAAGTCGCCGGGACCGTCGCGCATCTCCCACCCGTAGACCTGCCCCATCATCTCCAGCCCGCGCCGCCGCCTGTCGTCGGTCATGAGAGCTCCTCGAGGCCGAGGTCGGCGGCCAGCCGCTGGTGGGCGAGCCGGGCGAGCGGGGTGTCGACGCCGAGCTCGCCGGCCAGGCCGAGGGCCAGCGACAGGTCCTTGTCGCCGAGCGCGAGCACGTGCGCCATGATCTCGCGCAGCGGGTCGCCGGGAGGCAGGGGTGCCGTGGTGTCGCGGAGCATGAGAGCGCCGGGGCCGCCGGTGACGGCGTCGGAGTGGCGGACGATCCGGCCGAGGTCGCCGAGCGGGACCCCGGCCGCCTCGGCCAGCCGCTGCGCCTCGGCCGCGGCGGCGAAGGAGACGAAGTGCAGCAGGTTGCGGGCGAGCTTGGCGCGGGTGCCGGCCCCGACGGGGCCCATGTGCAGGACGAGCCCCGCCCAGGCGGCGAACGCCTCCTTCACCCGCGCGAACGCCGCCTCGCTCGCGCCGACCATGACCGCGAGGGTGCCCGCCGCGGCGCCCATGAACCCGCCGCTGACGGGGGCGTCGACCACCTCGACCCCGTACGGCCGCGCGGCCTCGGCCAGCTCGACCGCGGTGCCGGCGCGGATCGTGGAGTGCACGGCGATGACCGTCCCGGCGGCGCTCGCCGGGATCAGCGTGGCCGCGACCTCGTTGACCTGCGCGTCGTCGCGGACCATGAGCGAGATGAGCTCGGCGCGGGCCACGTCCGCCAGGTCGGCGGCGGGCAGTGCGCCCCGCTCGACCAGGGGCGCCATCGCCGCGGCCCGGACGTCGTAGACGATCAGGCCGGGCCCCGCCAGGCGTCCCGCCATGGGGGCGCCTATCTGACCGAGCCCGACGAATCCGTACATCATGCGCGGAACACCTCGCCCCCGTCCACGTTGAAGATCTGTCCCGTGACCCACGACGCCTCGTCCGACAGCAGGAACAGGCACATCCCGACGAGGTCGGCCGGCGTGCCGAGCCGCTTCAGCGCGAGCTTGTCGCGCACGATCCTGGCGGACATGCCGGCGGGCACGACCGCCCGGTGGGCGGCGGTGTCGATCGGGCCCGGCGCGATGGCGTTGACGCGGATGCCCAGCGAGCCGAGTTCCTGCGCGAGCTGCTGGGTGAGGCTGTTCACCCCGGCCTTGGCCAGGCCGTAGTAGCCGGAGTACTGCCAGGCGGCGGTGGACGACTGGTTGACGATCGCGCCGCCGCCGCGCTCGGCCATGCGGGCGTGGCAGGCGCGGGCGCACAGCAGCGCGCCGTCCAGGTTCACGGACATGAACCTGCGGTAGTAGTCCCAGTCCACGGTGAACAGGAAGTCCAGCTTCATGGTGCCGAAGACGGCGGCGTTGTTGACCAGGTAGTCGATCCCGCCGAACGCCGTCACGGCCGCGGCCGCCATGGCCTCGGTGGCCGCGGGATCGGCCACGTCGGTCCTGACGAACAGTCCCTCGATGTCGTCGGCGACCTTCGCGCCCTGCTCGTCCACGTCCGCCACGACGACGCTCGCGCCCTCGGCGGCCAGCGCTCGCGCGTACGCCTCTCCGATGCCCTGGGCGGCGCCCGTGACGATCGCCACCTTCCCGGCGAAGCGCCTCATCCCGCTCCCTCCGCGATCGACTTGATCTCGAGGTACTCCTCGAAGCCCGCCACGCCCATCTCGCGGCCGATGCCCGACTGCTTGTAGCCGCCGAACGGCACGTCGGGGCCGTACCAGATGCCGCCGTTCACGCTGACCGTGCCGGTGCGCAGCCGCCGCGCGACCGCGCGCGCCCGCTCGGGGTCGCCGGCGTGCACGGCGCCGGACAGGCCGTAGGGCGAGTCGTTGGCGATCCGCACCGCGTCGTCGTCGCCGTCGTGGGGGAGCACCACCAGCACCGGGCCGAAGATCTCCTCGCGGGCGGCCCTGGCCTGGTTGGACAGGCCGATGATCAGCGTGGGCTCGATCCAGAAGCCCCTGTCCCGGTCGGGCCGGCGCCCTCCGGTGGCGAACGAGCCGCCCTCCGCGACCGCGAGCTTCAGGTACCTCTCGACGCGGTCGCGCTGGCGCGCGGAGATGACCGGGCCGCAGACGGTGCGGTCGTCGGACGGGTCTCCGGTGCCGATCCGCGCCATCGTCCTGGCGGTGATCTCGACCGCCTCGTCGTGGCGGGCGCGGGGGACCAGCAGCCGGGTGGTGAGCGCGCAGCCCTGCCCGGCGTGGGAGATCGCGGCGAAGGCGGCGTACCCGCACGCCCCGGCGAGGTCGGCGTCGTCCAGCACGACGCACGCCGACTTGCCGCCCAGCTCCAGGAACACCCGCTTGAGCGTCTGCGCGGCGGCGTGCATCACCGCGCGGCCCGTCGCCGTCGAGCCGGTGAAGGAGACCAGGTCCACGCGCGGGTCGGCGGCCAGCCGCGCGCCGAGGGCGTGATCGCGGCCGGTGACGACGTTGACGACGCCCGGCGGGATGTCGGTCTCCTCGGCGAGCAGCCGGCCGAGCGCCGCCGCGCACCAGGGGGTGTCGGGGGCGGGCTTGAGCACCACCGTGTTGCCGGCGGCCAGCGCGGGGCCCAGCTTGGCCAGGTTGATCTGGTGCGGGAAGTTCCCCGGGGTGATCGCGCCGACCACGCCCACCGGCTCGCGCAGCACGCGCCGGTCGCTGGGGATCCCCATCGGTGCGGCCCGGCCCAGGTCACGCGTCCACGCGTAGGTCTCGGCGAGGTCGGCGACCCAGCCGAGACCGGCCACGGGCGCGTCGAGCTGCGCGCCGAACGTCAGGAACCGGGGCGCGCCGGCCTCCCTGACGGTGAGCGCGCGCAGCTCGTCGCCGTGCCGTACCAGGGCCTGCCGGAGCTGGCGCAGGCAGCGGACGCGCAGGGCGAGGTCGGCGGCCCAGCCGGAGTCGTCGAACGCGCGGCGGGCGGCGGCGATCGCCGTGTCGAGCAGGCCGGGAGCGGCGTCGGCCGCCGGGCCGATGACCTCCTCGGTGGCCGGGTCGATCGTCTCGAAGTGCCGATCGCCCGTGACCAGCCTGCCGTCGACCAGGAGGGGAGAGCCCTGCTCCGCCCAGCCGTCGAGCAAGCGACCGGTTGTTATGGACACGTGTCCAGACTACAGTTCACGTGTCACCGTGCAAGGGGGGATCGAGGGAGGGCCAGTGTCCCGTGACGACTACTCCGGCGCGTTCGACCCCGGCTTCCGCTTCGAGGACCTGTCGAAGGCGGCGCTGGTGCGCCTGGTCAGGGAGTACGCGCTCATCGTCCACCTGCTCGACCGCTCCTCGCTGATCGCGGTCGGGATGAAGTACGGCCAGGAGGCCGTGGAGGAGATCGCCGTCCAGGAGTGGCGCGGCGCCAGCCCGATCTACACCCAGCGGATCCGCGAGATCATGCGGATCGAGGGCGACGGGGTCTCGGCCATCTTCAAGTGCCTGCAGCTCGACCCCGGCTTCGCCCAGCACTACATGGACGTCGAGTACGAGCTGATCGACGAGTCGCACGGCTTCTTCCAGCTCCGCACCTGCGGGGCGCTGCTCGACGTGGAGCCGTTCGGCGAGCGGGCGGTGCGCGGCATGTGCCACCACATCGAGGACGGCACGTTCGACTGGACGGCCCAGGCGGTCAACCCCAGGGCGCGCATCCGCCCGGTGCACCGGCCGCCGCGCGTCCCGGGCGGCAGGGTGCCGCACTGCCGCTGGGAGGTCGTCATCGACGACGGCACCGAGCCGGTCGGCGAGGCCCCGATCACCGCGATGACCCGCGCCACCACCGCGGCCCGCTTCCGCTTCCCGCCGATGAGCGACGGCACGCCGCACGTGCCTCCCGATGAGTTCGCGCCGCGGGAGCGGTCTCACCCTTGAAACGACGGAAGGAGCGGCTCCCATGGACCTGCACAGCGTGGTGTGCGTGCGTGACCTGGCAATCTCGCAGAAGTGGTACGAGGTGTTCTTCGGGCGGCCGGCTGACGAGATCATCGGCGAGGAGCTCCTGTGGCAGATCGGTGAGAACGCCTGGGTCGTCCTCGACGACCGGGACGTGCGGGCCTCCCGGGTGGGCGGCACCATGATCACGTTCGGCGTCACGGACCTCGACGACATCCTGGCCCGGCTCGCCGCGCACGGCATCGAGCACGAGCCCGTGGAGACCTACGGCAACGGCGTGCGCCACGTGGAGATCCTCGACCCGGACGGCAACAGCCTCTCCCTCGCGCAGGCCCCCGCCGGGTGAGGGCCAGAAGACGGCCGTACCGGGCGGCCACGGCGGCTACCATCGACGGATGGCCGTCCCTCAGCTGATCCGCATCGCCACCCGCTCGTCACCCATGGCGCTCGCCCAGGTCGAGCGGGTCCGCCACGAGCTGGCCGCGCTGCACCCGGATGTCCGCACGGAGGTCGTGCCGGTCACCACGTCGGGCGACAGGTGGCAGGGCGCGCTGTCGGCGCTCGGCGGCAAGGGCGCGTTCACCAAGGAGGTGGACGCGCTCCTGCTGGCGGGGCAGGCCGACCTCGCGGTGCACTGCGTGAAGGACGTCCCGGCCGACCGGCCGCTGCCCGCGGGCACCACCTGGGCGGCCTTCCTCAAGCGCGACGACCTGCGCGACGCCCTCGTGGACCCGGGCGGCCGCACCCTGGACGAGCTGCCGCCGGGCACCCGCATCGGCACGTCGTCGGTACGGCGGATCGCGCAGCTCGCCTCCACCCACCCGCACCTGCGCTGCGTGCCGATGCGCGGCAACGCCAACCGGCGGCTGGAGAAACTCGACGCCGGCGAGGCCGACGCGCTGCTGCTGGCCGTGTCGGGCCTGGAACGCATCGGCATGCGCGACCGCATCTCCGAGGCGCTGTCGCTGGAGACGATGTGCCCGCCGATCGGCGCGGGCGTGCTCGCCCTGCAGTGCCGGGAGGACGACGCGCAGACCATCGAGGCCGTGGCGGGCCTGAGCGATCCCGACACGTGGCGCGAGGTGACGGCTGAGCGCATGCTGCTGCACGTCCTGCAGGGCCACTGCAACAGCCCGATCGCCGGGTACGGCCGCGCCGGACGCGACGGGCGCCTGTCGCTGCGCGCCCGCGTCTTCAGCCCCGACGGCAAGACGGTCCTGGACGCCCACGAGTGGGCAGGCCCGCTGGACCCGGCCACGCTGGGCACGTCGGTGGCCGTCGCGCTGCTGCGGCAGGGCGCCCGCCAGCTCATCGACGCCATCCCGCACTAGCCGTCACCACAGCGGCCCTCACCACAGCGGCACGGGAGTCTCCGCTCTCGGGTAGTAGCCGGGGACCTGGGCGCCGGACGCGGCGCGGTCCAGGCGTCGCCGCATGCCGTCCGACAGCACCCCGCCTTCATCATCTCGACGAACACCGCGGTCACGTTGCCCAGGTCGAACCAGTCGCGCTGCCAGCGCCACCGGAAGCCGCCGCCGTACCGGAACCAGCTCCCGCCGATCCCCGGCACCTCGTACGGGCTGCCGTCCGGGCGGCGGGCGTCGGCGACCTGCTTCCAGAAGCCGACCACCTGCCCCTGGCGCTCGTCGATGAGGATGCTCTGGTAGGGGTACGACCAGCCGTCCAGGCCGCCCATCTCCGAGCCGAGGGCGAGCTCGCGGATCTCGTCCCTGCCGACGGCCATGAAGTCCTGGCCGGGGCCGACGTTCCAGCCGTACGTGGCGTCCTCGGTGTAGAGCTCCGCCAGCGGGCGCCAGTCGCCCCGTTCCTCGCACCGCCGGTTCGCCTCCAGCCAGCGCTGGACCATCTCCTCCAGCTCGTCACGCGGGAACACGATCAGCCTCCCCACTTCAGCGCCCGGGTCGGGCAGTAACGGACGGCGGCCTCCACCTGGGCGCGCATCGACTCCTCCGGCTCCTCGACGAGCACGCGGACCTTGCCCTTGCGCGGGACCTCGAAGACGTCCGGCGCCTCCAGCTCGCACATCGCGTGCCCCTGGCAGAGGTCCAGGTCGGCTTCCACTCTCACGATCCGCGCCTCCGGTAGCGGACCCGGCACGGCCGGGCGAGCTGGACGACCATCTTGGAGTGGTCGTCACGGTAGGAGTCCGGCGGCTGGGCCGGCTCGAACTCCCAGTCCCGCAGCAGCACCGAGAAGATCGCCTTGAGCTGGATCATCGCGAAGTTCGCGCCCACGCAGCGATGCCGGCCCGCGCCGAACGGCACCCAGGTCCACCGGTTGAGCAGGTCCTCCTCGCGCGGCTTGGCATACCGGGACGGGTCGAAGGCGTCGGGCCGCGGGAAGTCCTCCGGGATCCGGTTCGAGACCGCCAGGCTGCACCCGACCAGGGTCCGCGGCGGGATGCGGTAGCCGAGCACCCGCTGCTCCGTCCTGGCCACCCGCAGCAGCAGGATCAGCGGCGGATGCAGGCGCAGCGCCTCCTTGATCGCCGACTCCAGCAGCGGGATCTCGCGCAGCGCCTGGAAGCTGACCTCGGAGCCGTCGGCGTACAGCTCGTCCAGCTCCGCCACCACCCCGTCCAGGACGCCGGGGTGGCGCAGCAGCTCGATCAGGGTCCACGCGGCCGTGCCCGAGCTGGTGTGGTGCCCGGCGAACATCATCGAGATGAACATGCCGGTGATCTGGTCCGCGGAGAAGCGCGGGGTGCCGTCGTCCGCCCGGATCGACATGAGCACGTCCAGCAGGTCCCGCTCCTCCCGGGGCGGGCGGGGCGCGGCGGCCCGGCCGTCCATGATGCCCTCCACCAGCGCCACGAGCCGCGCCCTGGCGGCGTCGCGGCGGCGGAAGCTCTCGATGTCGGCGTACGGGTCGACGTAGGCGATCGCGTCGGTGCCCCGCTCCAGGTCGTGGTAGAGCTCGGCGAAACGGCGGTCGAGCTGGTCCCGGAAGCGCTTGCCGATCAGGCAGGCCGAGGAGGTGTAGATGGTCAGCTCGGCGAACCAGTCGAGCAGGTCGAGCTCGCCCTCCTCGCCCCACCCCGCGACCATCCGGTCCACCTCGGCGGCGATCGTGGCCGCGTGCCCCTTGAGGAACGAGCCCTTCAGCGCCTGGTTGTGCAGGGCCTCCCGGCGCTGCTCGGGAGTGGCGTCGAAGACCACGCCGGTCCCGAAGATCGGCGTCATGAACGGGTACGCCTCCGCCTGGTCGAGGTCCTCGTCCGGGGCGCGGAAGAAGAACTCGTTCGCCTCGGCCCCCGACAGCAGCACGACCGGCCGCCCCGCCAGCAGGAACCGCCCGACGTCCCCGCACTCCGCGCGCACGCGGCGCATCAGCCCGATGGGGTCGGCGCGCAGCTCTTCCAGGTGGTCGGGGCCGCCGGAGACGACGGCGGGCTCCCTCACGACTCGACCGCCCGTTCCGGCTGGACCTCCACCAGCGTGAGGTGCACGCCGCGCGGCGCGGTCGCCACCGTCACGATCACCGCGGCGACCTGCTCCGGCTGCAGGAAGTACGGATGGCGCGCCAGCCCCCAGTGCACCCACTCCTCCAGCACCGTGGCGGTCGTCTCCGCGTCCCACGTCATGCCCATCCCCGTCAGCGTCGGGCCCGGCCTGACCAGCGAGGTCCGCACGCCGCTGCCCTCCAGCTCCATCCGCATGGCGCGGGCCATGCCCTCGACGCCGTGCTTCGCCGCGACGTACGCGCCCATCCGGGGCCGGGGCGACGGCACCACGTCGGAGGAGACGAGGACGACGTCGCCGCGCGCCCTGGCCACCATGCCGGGCACCACCTGCGAGACCACCCGGTGCGCGCCCACCAGGTGCACCTGGAGCTGCGCGGCGAAGGCCTCGGGGTCCAGCTCGTGAACGCGCGCGGCGGCCAGGTCACCGGCACCCGAGACGACGATCTCCGGATCGCCGTGCGCGTCGGTGGCCGCCGCCACGAAGGCCTTGACCGAGTCGGAGTCGGAGACGTCCAGCGGGAGGGCGACCGCCTGCCCGCCGCGCTCGCGGATGGTCGCGGCGACCTGCTCGCAACGGTCCGCGCGGCGGGCGCCGAGGGCCACGGGATGGCCCGCGGCGGCGAGCAGGGTGGCGGTGGCCGCGCCGATCCCGGACGAGGCCCCGGTGACGAGCGCGGGGCGGCGTCCGGGGTGGGGGGCGAATCGGGGCATGGAGGCGGACCTCCTATCGGGGGATGACGGTCATGGGCAAGGCGGCGAAGCCGCGGACGTTGACGGAGTGCACGCGTACGGCCTTGTCCGCGTCCACGTCGTAGGCCCGGACCCGGCGGACGAACTCGGTCAGGGCCAGCCGCGCCTCCAGGCGGGCCAGGCCCGCCCCGAGGCAGAAGTGCCGGCCGCCGCCGAAGCTGATCAGCGGCGCGGTGTCGCGATCGAGGTCGTAGCGGTCGGGCTCGGCGAACACCCGCTCGTCGCGGTTGGCCGACCCGACCAGCAGCAGCATGCGCGCGCCCGCGGGGACGAGCGTGCCGTGCAGCTCGGTGTCCCGGGTGACGGTGCGGGCGATCTGCTGGCTGGAGGTGTCGTAGCGCAGCGTCTCCTCCACCCACGCGGGCACCCGGCCGGGATCGGCCAGCGCCTTGGCGAGCTGCTCCGGATGGCGCCAGCCCCAGTACAGGGCGTTGGCCAGCAGCTTGGTGGTGGTCTCGTTGCCGGCCACGACCATGAGGAACAGGAAGGCGACGATCTCCTCGCCGGTCATGCGGTCCCGCCCCTCTCCTTCGGCGAGCAGCGCGGAGGTGAGGTCGGGGCCCGGCCTGCGGCGCCGCTCGGCGACCAGGTCCTGGTAGTAGCCGGCCAGCACGAGCGCCGCCTCCATGCCGGCCCGCGGGATGTCGTTCAGCCCCTCCTCGCGGTGCACGACGAGGTCCGCGAGCCGCCGCACCTCGTCGCGGTCGGCCTCCGGCACGCCCACCAGCTCGGAGACGACGTCCATCGGCAGCTTGCCCGCGAAGTCGGCGATCACGTCGAACCCGCCCGCGGCCACGGCCGGCTCCAGGTGCCGGCGGGTCAGCCGCAGGATGTCGCCCTCCAGCTCGCGCACCCGCCGCGGCGTGAAGCCCTTCGAGACCAGCGTGCGCATCCTGGTGTGCGAGGGCGGGTCCATGGCCAGGAACGACATGGTCCGGTGCGCGGCCGGGCCCCACGCGCTCGGGTCGAGGGAGACGCCGTTGGCGCTGGAGTACCGCTCGTGGTCGCGGAAGGCGGCCGACACGTCGGCGTGCCGCGAGATCGCCCAGAAGTCGAGCTCGTCGTTGCGGTAGAGCGGCGCCCGGTCGCGCAGCCGCCGGTAGGCGGGGTACGGGTCCTCGTGGATCGCGTAGTCGTACGGGTCGTAGGACGGACTGCCCTGCACGGCGACCACCCCCTCAGAAGAGCAGCTCGGCCACCTCGGCGAGCCGGTCGGCCATCTCGGCGTAAGAGCTGTAACCCATGCCGGCGTGCACCAGCGCGCCCGCGTACGCGAACTCCAGCGCGTTGAGCACGCGCGCCTGCTCCGGCGCCGGGCGTTCGGCGCCGGGGTCGAGCGCCGCCAGCAGGCGGCGGTGGATGGTCCTGCCGATGCGCAGCCGCAGCTCCCGCACGTCCGGGTCGGTGCCGAGCAGCGCGGACGTGCAGGCGGCGGCGAGCTCCGGCTCGTCGGAGACCAGCAGCGCGATCTCCCGCAGCACCGCGATCACCCGCTCGCGCGGCTCCCGCGGCGACGGCGGGATCGGCGGCAGGGCGCGCAGCCGCCGCCAGAACACCTCCGTGATCAGGTGGTTCTTGGAGGTGAAGTACGTGTACGCGGTGGCGGGCGCGACCCCCGCGCGGCGGGCCACGTTGCGCACGGTGAACCCGTCGAACCCGGTCGCCCGGACCTCCTCGACGGCCGCGTCGGTGAGCCGGCGCACGGTGTCGGCCTGCCGGCCCGACAGCCGGCGGCGGGTCGGCTCCGTCATCGCTTCGCCGGACATGTGTCCAGACGCTAGTTCAGGTAGGTGCCCGGCGCAAGAGGGCCGTGAGGAGTCGCCGTGCGGTTCCGCTGAGCCCGGTGCGCGAGCCCGGACGGCGCACGTCGTCCCCTGTGGCCGCGCCGGAGTGATGGTTACCCTGCCAGAATGTCACTCAGTCTTCGATCGTCCGGTGCGGTGGCGCTCGCCGCCGCCGCGCTCGCCACGACCACCATCACGCAGGCGGCCCCCGCGGCCGCCGCGGACCGCGTCTTAAGGGTCTACAGCAACAACATCGAGAACCTGGTGCGGAACAACGCCGACGGCACCTGCACCCGGATCTCGGGTCCCGACCACCTCCGCTCGATGCTGGTCGACGACAACGGCGCGACCGGCACCTCCGGCGTGCAGGCCCCCGACCTCCTCATCGTGCAGCAGGTACGCGGCACCGGGCAGGCCACGGCCTACGCCGACCAGCTCTCCGCCAAGTTCGGCCACCCGGCCGGCACCTACCGGGCGATCGTGGCCTGGGACGACCCCGAGCCGTGGGGCGGCTCCCACCACTGCAGCCAGCAGTCGCTCGGCGACCTGAAGAAGAAGCAGACCAACGCGATCGTCTACAACACCAGGACGCTCAGCCTCGCGGACACCTCGAAGTACTGGAGCGCGGGCTGGCTGAAGCCCGGCACCGCCTACAACGGCGGGGCCGGGTGCACGCTGTACAAGCCGCCGAGCAACGACGACGGGGCCGCGTACGCGTACAAGTGGAAGCGCACCAGCGCCATCGCCGCCAGGTTCACGATCAAGGAAACGGGCACGTCGGTCTTCGCCGCGACCATGCACCTGCCCGAGCAGAACGGGCAGCACGCCTGCGCGGGCGCGGGTGACACCGGCATCGCCGGCTCCGGCATCCACGTCGGCGCCGACGCCACGAGCCTGATGAACGCCTCGGCGATCCGCGTGATCGGCGTCGACGCGAACCGCACCGGCATCGCCCCCGCCGCCCTCGCCGGCCTCGGCATGACCGGCTACGGAGCGAAGGCGACCATGGGCTCCAGGAAGATCGACTACCTGTTCGTCAAGGGCGCCGTGCGGCCGTCGAGCGTCGACCACACGGTGAGCGGCACCAAGTCGAACCACCTGGCGCTGTACGGGTTCATCGCGTACTGAGCCGGTTCAGGCCCGGCGCAGGGAGCCGAGGTAGTCACGCAGGACCGAGCGCGTCCGCTCGGAGCTCCACATCTTCAGCACCTCGGGATCGTCCCACGCCCGCGCGGCGCGGACGCGTTCGAGGGCGGGCGCGTGGAGCCGGCGCTTGGCGAAGGCGTACACGTCGGGCGGGACCGCGTGGCGCATGACCTCCAGGGGCACCGTGGGGAAGGGCACGCCCGCCGCCGGCTCGGTCAGGCCGATGCCTCTCGTCAGGTCACCTGACCGCTGCTCCAGGCCCAGGCGGCGATGCCGACCCGGTTGGCGGCGCCCACCTTGCGCTGGATGTGGGCGATGTGCGTCTTCACGGTGCCCGGGCTGATGGTCAGCTCGCCGGCGATGCGGGCGTTGGTGTGCCCGCGCGCCACCAGGCGGGCGATCTCCAGCTCGCGGGCGGTGAGCGGGTCCTCCAGCGGCGGCGGTGGCCGGCGGGTCAAACCCTGGAGGAGGCGTACGGTCACCTGGGGGCTGATCAGGGTGTCGCCCGCCATCGCCGCGCGGACGGCCTCCACCAGCAGGGCGGGGCCCGACCGTTTCAGCAGGAAGCCGCAGGCGCCCGCGCGCAGGGCGGTGTGGACGTACTCGTCCAGGTCGAACGTCGTCACGACGATCACGCGGGTCTCGGCCGCGAGCCGCCTGGTGACCTCCAGCCCGTCCAGACCCGGCATGCGGACGTCGGCGAGGACCACGTCGGGGCGCAGGTGGCGGGCCAGCTCGACGGCCCGCGTGCCGTCGGCCGCCTCGCCCACCACGGTCATGTCCGGCTGCGCGTCGAGGATCAGCCGGAAGCCGATCCGCACGTCCTCCTGGTCGTCGGCGAGCAGGATCCGTGTCGTCATGCGGGATCCCCCGGGAGTCCGCGGGCGGTCATGCGGGGATCTCCGCGTCGACCCGCCAGCCGCTCCCGTGCGGGCCCGCCGCCAGCCGTCCGCCGCGCGCCTCCAGCAGGTCGCCCAGGCCCGCGAGCCCGAAACCGCCGATCCTGGTGCTCGGCGAGCTGCCGCCGCCGTCGTCCGCCACCCGCACCCGCAGGACACCGCCCTTCTCACGGACCTCCACCGCCACGGTCGTGGCCCGCGGCGCGTGCCGGCGCACGTTCGTGAGCGCCTCGGTCACCACACGGTAGGCCAGGGACGACACCTCGTGCCGCGGCGCCAGCCCCGGCTCGACCGCCAGATCCACCCGCACGCCGGGCGAGAACGCGTCGGCCAGCCGCTCCAGCCCCTCGATCCCCGGCCCCCGCTCGCCCAGCGCGTGCACCGTGCGGTCGAGCGAGGCCAGCGCCCGCTGCCCGGCGTCCTCGATGCGCCGCAGCGCGTCGGCGACCGGCTCCGGCAGCGAGCCCGCCACCACCTGGGCAGCCTGAGCCTGCACCAGCATGCCGTTGACGTCGTGGGCGACGAAGTCGTGCAGGTCGCGGGCCAGCCCGAGCCGCTGCGCCCGGGCGGCCTCCTCGACCGCGCGCCGCCGGTCGTCGTCCAGCCTGCGCAGGTAGAGCCCGATCCCGGTGGCCGCCACCGCGCCGAGCGCCCAGGCCGAGCACGCGCCCACCACCAGCTGCGGCGGACCCTGCCACACGGCGCGCAGCAGGATGAGCGCCACCGCCGAGCCGCTCAGCACCGCGGAGACGGCCGCCCGGCGCGCGGGGGAGCGCCGGACGGTGAGGACGGTGAGGACCAGGAGCACCGACACCTCGGCCACCAGCGCCACGGCGTCGGCGCTCGCCCACCCGGCCGCCGGATGCGCCAGCGTGACGGCGAGGGACGCCGCCCCGGCAGCCCCCGCCACCCCGGCCACCCGGACCCTCGCCCCTCCGTACCGCTTCACGGTCGCGAGCCTAGCCACGTACGCCTACCCGGCATGGCCGCGCACGGCCACCGGCTGCGCCTCCAGCGGCCCGCCGCGCCCGCACGACCGGCACGCGCCCCGGCGCCGCAGGTGGTACGCCAGGGTCGCGGCGGCCAGCGCCACCCCCCACAGCGGCCACACCAGCGACGGCGCCCACGTCGCCCACATGTCCCAGTCGTAGTCGTGCACCATGCGCAGCCGCCAGAACGTCAGCCCTCCCGACAGCACGATCACCGACACGATCGAGGCCGGGACGACGGCCAGCATGGGCGGCACCGGCCGGCCCGCCCTGAACCAGATCCACCGCGGGTAGACCTCGCCCCAGCGCTGCACGAGCCCGAGCGTGAGTATCGCCCCTCCCAGCCCCATCAGGCTGAGGAACAGCCCGGCCCAGCGCAGCCCCGACTCGTCCAGCCACTGCCAGAACTCCTCGGTGATCCCCAGCGGGATGCCCGCCGCCCAGGCGAAGCGGCTGGCGTCGTACGCGGCGGGGATGGCCGCCGCGACCACCACCGCCCACAGCCCCCAGCGCCGCGCCGCCACCGGTGCGGCCCACCGCGCCGTACGGTGCCCGCCCCGCCCGCAGGCCACGCACCTGCCCGCCGTGCGCCGCTGGTAGGCCAGGGCCGCCAGCGCCCACAGCAGCCCGCCCGCCAGCACGATGAACAGGTTGACCCGCGACCACGGCACCAGCTCCGCCATCGGCTGCCCGCCCGGCACGCCGGTGAAGGCGAACACCGCGAGCAGCGGCGCGTACGCCACCAGCATCAGCACCCGGTTGTCGGGCACCACCACGGTCAGCCCGGCCGCCGCCGCCCACGCGAACCCGAGCAGCAGCGGCCTGCCCCGCCGCACCCCTCGCGCGGTCGCCAGCCCGGCGACCGCACCCAGCGCGCCCAGCACCGCGATCAGCGGCGCCGCCACCTGCCTGGTCGCCTCCCCGAGCACCGACAGCCCGGGCTCCCAGTCGGGGTCGGTCCTGCCGAACGGGAACCCGCTGCCGCCGAGCGCCCAGAACAGCCCGAGCGCCCCGTAACCCAGCGACCACGCGGCTGCCGCGTACCCGGCCCATCGGGGCCATCTCGCCATGATTGTCTTCATGGCTCAAGCCTCGGACCAGGCAGGAGCCGTGCCCATCCGCCGTTCGGCAGATCTCGCCCGGTGCGGGCCGCCGCCCCTCGGCCGAAGGACGGATCACAGGCCGGCGAGGAAGTCCAGCGCGATCGCCCAGGCGCGCTCGGCCGCCTCGGCGTCGTGGTCGGGCAGGTCCGGATCGGTGAACAGGTGCCCCACGCCGGGATAGCGGAAGACCTCCACGTCGGCCCTGGCCTTGCGCATGGCGAGGTACCAGCTGTTCAGCCAGTCGGCGGGCTCGTAGGTGTCGGGGTCGGCGACGTGCAACTGAACGGGCAGGTCGTCGGCCGAGACACCCTCGGCCATGTCGGAGGTGCCGTGCATGAGCAGCAGGCCGAGGGAACGCTCGTCGCCCAGGGCGAGGTTCTGCGCGATCGCCGCGCCGAGCGAGAAGCCCGCGTAGACCAGGCGCTCGTCCGACAGCGGGGCCGCCGCGGCCACGGCCCGCCTCAGCAGCTCGTCCCGGCCGATCTCCTCCTTGATCGCGATCCCCTCCTCGGGGGTGTCCACGACCCGTCCGCCGTACAGGTCAGGGACGTGGACCTCGTGACCGGCCGCCCGCAACCTGTCGGCCGCCTGGTGGACGGCGGGCCGGAGACCGTACATCGAGTGCAAGAGGAGAACACGTGCCATGCGCGCAGCTTAGCCAGTGGAGCCGAGTCGTCGCGGGGCGACATGTCCGCGGTCCGCGCGATGCCGAAGTCGATCACCCGCGGCCCGTCCGGGCCGAGCAGGACGTTGTCCGGCTTGAGATCGCGGTGGATCACGCCGGCGTCGTGGATCGCGGTCAGCGCCGTCGCCACCGCGGTCGCGAGCCGGTGCGGGTCGTCCCCGGTGAACCTGCGCCCGTCCCGTACGGCACGGCGCAGGCTCGGCCCCGGCACGAACTCGCTGACGAGGTACGGACTGTCCCCGTCGAGATCGGCGTTCAGCACCCTGGCTGTGCAGAACGACGCCACCCGGCGCGCCGCCTCGGCCTCCTTGGCGAAACGATCGCGCGCCTCGGCGTGCAGCACCTTGACGGCGACCCGCGTCCCCGCCCCGTCGTCGGCCTCGTAGACGACGCCCTGACCGCCCGAGCCCAGCCGCCCGGCCGGCCAGTAGCCCCCGATCCGGGGCGGGTCACCCGCCAGCAAGGGGTCCACGGCGGGTCAGACGCCGCTCGATCGCACGAAGGTGCCGAAGACCCTCGGCGACGGCCGACGTCCGGCACCGCGTCGGGCACCGCGTCCGGCAAAACGCGTCCGGCACCGCGTCCCAGCGCGTCCGGCATCGCGCGGGGCGAGGCGCTCAGGCGCAGGAGCGCCGGCGCCGGCGGCGAGGCCAGGTGGTCGGAGCGGACCTCCAGCCCGGCCCCCGAAGCTCCGGTTGCCGGACAGCACGGCGCAAGCTGAAGATCGTTATAGTCTATGAACTGACGACGGGACAGGACAGTGATGAGCGGATCAGCGGCGGAGCTCTACACGACCAAGGCGGACTACGCCTACCTCAGGGTCAAGGAGCTGATCCTGTCCGGCACCCTGCACCCCGGCTCCGTCATCGCGCAGGCCCAGCTGGCCCGCGAGATCGGCATCAGCACCACCCCGCTGCGCGAGGCGCTGCGCCGGCTCAAGAGCGAGGGCCTGGTCGAGCTCGACGCCCACCGTGACGCCCGCGTCGCGCCCCTGGCCGCCGAGGAGGCCCGCGACCTGCTGGAGCTGCGCCGCTCCCTCGACCCGCTCGCCGTCGCGCTGGCCGCCGAGCGCCGCACCAAGGCCGACATCGCCGCCATGCGCGCCGCCCTCGACGGTCTCGAACCGCTGCCGGGCAACCCCACGTACGAGCAGCTCGTCGCGCACCGCACGTTCCACCGGGCCCTGTACACCGCCTCGCACAACGACCTGCTCATCCAGACCCTCGACGGGCTGTGGGACAAGGCCGACCGCTACCGCCGCCTGGCCCTGGAGGCCGAGCGCGGCCAGGCGGCCCGCGACCGCAAGGCCGCCGAGCATGAGGCCCTGCTGGAGTACGTCATCAAGGGCGAGGCCGACTCGGCTGCCGCCGTCATGCGCGAGCACATCGACACCAGCCTCGGCGCCCAGGCCGCCTCGCGCCTGCGCAAGCAGCACCCCGGACCGGACACCGACGGCGAGCCCTGACGGCCGCCGCCTTCGCAGGCACTCCGAGGAGGAGGCCCGTTCGTGACGGCCGCTCCCGCATCATGTGATGAAACGATGACGACGCGGCCGAGCGGGTGATCCGCCTGATTGCCTGAGTGCCATGCAACCGACGAACCTCTCTCCCCGCATCCTCCTGGCCCTCCTGGCCGTGGCCGCGCTCGCGGGCTGCGGCGCCCCCACCTCTGCAGCGGACCGGGAAGAGGCGCCCGGGACCGGCGTCAGGGTGTTGTGGATGGGCGACTCCATCGCGGGCGCGCAGGCCCCGGCCCTGGAGGCGGCGCTGGAGGCCGGCGGCGTGGCGTTCAGGAACGCCACGTCCGACGGCGGCGGCAACGTCGTCGCGGGCGACCACGAGGTGACGGCCATGGCGGCCGAGGACACCTGGAAGGCGCTGCGCGAGAACCTCGCCACCTTCCGCCCGACGGTGGTCGCCTACCAGATCACCGGCTACGACTGGGGCACCCCCGCCCAGCAACTGTCGGCCTACCGGAAGCTCGCCCGGTCGGCCGAGGACGCCGGCGCCCGGCTCGTACTGGTGTCCGCGCCGCCGTTCAAGATCGACGAGTTCTTCGAGCCGCACGAGAAGGCCATCAGGAGCGCCCCCGCGATGGCCGCCAAGGCCGCCGCGGCCGCTCACGCCCGCTACCTGGACGCCGCCGAGCTGTGGGGGGACGACCACGCCGCCGCCAAGGCCCAGCGCGCCAAGGACGGCATCCACTCCTGCCAGCAGGGGGCGGCGGCCTTCGCCACCTGGTTCGCCAAGCGGCTCGGCGAGCTGGCCGGCTTCACCCCGGCCGCCCCTGCCACCTGGGCCACCGGTCCGTGGACCGGCGACGAACGCTACGTCAAGCTCGGCTGCGGCTGATGCAACCCGCCTCCCCTCGCCGCACGCCCGACGACGGCGCCCTCGACGGGCCGCTGGAGCCGGCCTCCCGTCCGGTCCGCATCGGGTCGCGGGAGCCGGCCTCCCGTCAGGTCCGCATCGGGGCGCTCGACGGGTTGCGCGGGCTCGCCGTCGCCGCGGTCCTGCTGTTCCACGCCGGGCACCTGCGCGGTGGGTTCCTGGGCGTCGACCTGTTCTTCGTGCTGTCCGGATTCCTGATCACCGGCCTGCTGCTGGCGGAGCTCGGCGGGCGGGGCCGTCCCGACCTGGCGGCCTTCTGGGGTCGCAGGGCCCGCCGGCTCCTGCCCGCGCTGACCGTCATGGTCCTGTCGGCGCTGCTGCTGGCCTGGGCGTGCGCCAGGCCGGACCTGCTCGGCCCCGCCCTGAGGGACGCGCCGTGGGTCGCCGCCCAGAGCGTGAACTGGCACTACATCGGCGAGCGGATCGGATACTGGAACGCCTCGGGCACCCGCCTGTTCGCCCACCTGTGGAGCATCGGCGTCGAATGGCAGTTCTACCTCGCCTGGCCCCTGATCGTGGCGCTCGCCGGGCGGGGGCCGGGCGGGCAGCGGCGGGTCGCGCTCGTCGCGGTCGCCGGGGCGGTCGTCTCGCTCCTGCTCATGATCAAGCTGGGCGCTGCCGTGGACACGACCCGCGCCTACGAGGGCACCGACACGCGGGCCTTCTCCCTGCTCCTCGGCGCGGCCGCCGCCACCGCGCCCGTCCGGGACGCCGTGGCCGCCCTGCCGCGCACGGCAGTGGAAACGCTCCGCGCCCTGCTGCTGTGCGGGCTGTCGGCCGCGTGGCTGCTGACCGGCGGGGACGAGGCGCCCGGCCTGTTCCAGGGCGGGATGTTCGCGCACTCCCTGGCCTGCGCGGCGCTGATCGCGCTCCTGGCCCACCGGCCGGACGGGCTCGCGGGCCGGGTGATCGGCAGCGCCGTACCCCGCCGGCTGGGCGAGCTGTCGTACGGCCTGTACCTGTGGCACTGGCCCGTCTACCTGCTGCTGCCCCGGCCGGCGACCGGCTCCTGGGGATGGACGTCCGCCGCGATCGGGCTGTCGCTGCTCGCTGCGGTAGTCTCGAAGGCCGCCGTCGAAGACCCGGTACGGCTGCGTGCCCGCTGGGCCACCGGCCGGCGCGGCTGGGCGGCCCTGACCGTCACCGCCGTGACGGCGGCCGGGTTGTGGGCCGCGATCCCACGGCCGGAGCCGGGCGCGGGGACGGTCGACGTGAGCAGGCTCAGCCAGCCGTGACCGGAGACATCATGCCGAACAGGAGAAACGAGCACATGCCAGGGACGCCCCGGCCCGCCCTGTCCGCTCCGCGCCACACGGCGAAAGCCGCCGCCCCGGCCGCCTCCGCCGCTCCCTGCCACATGGTGAAGGCCCCCGCTCCGGCCGCTCTGTGCCACACGGCGAAGGCTCCTGCCGCCCCGGCCGCCTCCGCGTCAGGCCGAGGGGAGGTCGCCTTGGCCGTGTCGGGTCGAGCGGGGGTCGGCCCGGCCGTGCGGCGTCGCGTGGTGGTGGCCGTACTGGCCGCGGTGGCGGCGCTGGCGGGTTGCGGGATCGCCGACACCGGCGTGCTGCCCGCGGGCGAGCCGGCCCGGGGTGGCCTGACCACGGACAGCAGCAGCCTGCTGCGGGTCTACTTCGTCACCCCGGAGGGCACCTGGCCGGTGTCCCGCCCCGCGCCGGCCGGAGACCGCCTGCAACACGCCATGGACGCCCTGCTGGCCGGCCCCACGGCGGCCGAACGCGGGCGAGGGCTGGCCACCGAGCTGCCCCCGGCGTCCCGGCGGGTGCGGGCGCGGACGGCGGGCGGCCGGGTCGAGCTCCGTCTCCCGTGGCTGGTGCGCGACCTGCGGCCGGTGGCGGTGAGCCAGCTCGTCTGCACGGCCGCGGCAGGCGCCGGCGACACTCCCGGGGCCCCCACGGACGCCGGTGACGCCCCCACGGCCGCCGCGGGCGCCGGCGACGCCACCGTCATCGAGGTGTTCGAGCCCGGCATGACAGACCACCCCTGGCCGGTCAGATGTGACGCGAGCGGATCGGCCGTCCCCGCCGCCCCGGCAGGCTCCTCATGACCCGGGTGCTGGTGATCGAGGACGACCCCGCCGTGCGCCGGGGCGTGAGCCTCGGCCTGCGCCACCGCGGCCACGAGACGCTGCTCGTCGCGACCGGCGAGGACGGGCTGGCCGAGCTGGTCGCGAGCGCCCCCGACATCGTGCTGCTCGACCTGATGCTGCCCGGCATGAGCGGCCTGGAGACCTGCCGCCGCATCCGCGCGTTCAGCCAGGTGCCCATCGTGATCCTGTCCGCCCGCGACGACGACGTGGACATCGTCGTGGGCCTGGAGGCGGGCGCCGACGACTACGTGATCAAACCGGCCAGCAGCGAGGTCATCGAGGCCCGCATGCGCGCCGTGCTGCGCCGCACCGCCGCCCCCGCCTCCTCCGCCCAGGCCCGCACCACCCACGGCGACCTGCTCGTCGACCGGGTCTCCCTGCGCGTGCTCAAGCACGGCACGCAGCTCGCGCTGGCGCCGGCGGAGCTGAAGCTGCTGCTGTTCCTGTCGGCCGCGCCCGAGCAGACCTTCAGCCGCCAGCAACTCCTGGAGCAGGTGTGGGAGCACAGCTTCCACGGCGACTACCGGCTCGTCGACGCGTGCGTGATGCGGCTGCGGGCCAAGATCGAGGACGACTCCCGCAACCCCCGCTACATCCAGACCGTGCGGGGCTTCGGCTACCGGTTCGGCCCGCTGTGATCCGGCCGTCGCTGGTGAGGGGGCTGCGGGCCCAGCTCGTCCTGGTGTTCCTGGTGGTCTCCGCGCTGAGCGCGCTGACCGCCGCAGCGTTCACGTTCCGCCAGGGCCAGAGCGCGATCGTGGCGCGCGCCCAGGCCGACGCCCTGCAGGAGCTGCGCGCCCACCTCGCCTCCCTGGCCCCCGACCTGCCCGCCGATCCCGGCGAGGCGGACCTGCGTACGCTGGCGCTGCAGCTGGACCGGGCGGCGGGCACGCGCGGCCGGCACACCGCGCTGTCCTACCGCGGCGGCCCGCTCGTCGCCGCGGGGACGCAGGCGCCGCCGGTGCCCGCGGGCCTGCGCGCCGAGGCGGCCTCGGCGACCACCGCGCTGGCCCAGCGCTTCCATCACGGCGAGACGCCCTGGCTGGCCGTGGCGCTGCCCGTCACGGCCGCCGCCTCCCCGGACGGCCCGCCGCCGCTCGTCGTCTACGCCTCCTTCTCGCTGGCCTCCCAGCAGCAGGACGTGGACGCCCTGGCTGCCGCGGCCCGCGCCGGCGCCCTGCCCGTCGTCCTGGCCTCCGTCGTCGTCGCGCTGCTGGCCGCGCGCCGGTTGCTCCGGCCGGTACGCAGGCTCCGCACGGCCGCCGAGCGGATGGCGGGCGGCGGCCTGGACACGCGGGTGACCGTCACCGGCGACGACGAGCTGGCCGACCTGGGCCGCACCTTCAACACGATGGCGGCCACGCTCCAGGCGGACGCGGCGGCCCTGCGCGCCATGGAGGCGCGGGCACGGCGGTTCGCCGCCGACGTCTCCCACGAGCTGCGCACCCCGCTGGCGGCCATGAGCGCCGTGACCGAGGTCCTGGACGCCGACGCCGCCTCAGGCCGCCTCGCGCCGCTCACCGCCGAGGCCCTGCACCTGGTCTCCGGCGAGACCCGCAAGCTCACCCGCCTGGTCGAGGACCTGATCGAGGTGTCACGCTTCGACGCCGGCGCCGCCGTGCTGAACCTCGACGAGGTGGACGTGGCCCAGTTCGTCGCCAAGACGCTCGCGCTGCGGCACTGGCAGGACCGGGTCCGCACCGACCTCCCGCCGGGGCTGCGCGCCCGCCTCGACCCGCGCCGCGCCGACGTCATCCTCGCCAACCTCGTCGGCAACGCGCTGCGGCACGGCGGCCCGGAGGTGTCGGTGCTCGTCCAGGTGCGGGCCGAGGCCGGCCGCCTCACCGTCACCGTCTCCGACGACGGGCCCGGCATCCCCGCCGACCTGCTGCCCCATGTCTTCGACCGCTTCACCAAGGCCGACGGCGCCCGCGCCCGGTCCGACGGCAGCGGCCTCGGCCTGGCCATCGCCACCGAGAACGCGCACCTGCACGGCGGCACCCTCACCGCGCGCAACGCCCCCCACGGGGGAGCCGTCCTCACCCTCACCCTGCCTGCGGATCCGCCGGGAGTACCCGCCCAGTTAAGTTAGGCTTGCCTAATCTAGCGAGGAGGAGTCCGATGGCGACGGAATCGGCACGGCGTGCGCCTCGGTGCACCACCGGTGTGGTGCTGCGTACCGAGCAGTTGACCCCGCACATGATCCGCGTGGTGCTGGGCGGCGAGGGGCTCGCCGGGTTCAGCGCGGGAGAGTTCACCGACCACTACGTGAAGCTGCTGTTCCCGGTGCCGGGGGTGACGTATCCGGAGCCGTTCGACATGGGGGTGATCCGCGCCGAGCTGCCCCGCGAGCAGTGGCCCGTCATGCGGACCTACACCGTGCGCTCCTGGGACCCGCAGGCACGGGAGCTGGCCATCGACTTCGTCTGCCACGGCGCGCAGGGCCTCGCGGGGCCATGGGCGATGCAGGCGAGGCCGGGCGACGTGATCCGCTTCATGGGGCCCGGCGGGGCGTACGCGCCCAGCCCCGAGGCAGGCTGGCATCTGCTCGCCGGCGACGAGAGCGCCCTGCCGGCCATCGGCGCCGCGCTGGAGCGGGTGCCCGCCGGAGCGCCCGCCAAGGTCTTCGTCGAGGTGGCGGACCCCGCCGAGGAGCAGGAGCTGCCGACCGCCTGCGACGCCGAGGTCGTGTGGCTGCACCGCGAGGGCGGCCAGGTCGGCGAGGCCCTGGTGCGGGCGGTGCGGGAGGCCAAGTTCCTGGACGGCACCCTGCACGCCTTCGTGCACGGCGAGGCGACGTTCGTCAAGGAGCTGCGGCGGTACCTGCGCGTGGAGCGGGGCGTGCCGCTGGAACAGCTCTCCATCTCCGGCTACTGGCGGCTCGGGCGGGACGAGGACGGCTGGCAGTCCTCCAAGCGGGAGTGGAACCAGCAGATCGAGGCCGAAGAGGCGAAGGTCCTGAGCGACTCGCCCGCGGGATGAGCCGGTGACCGTCCGGCCGCTCTCCTCCGGCGGGCCGGGCGGTCACCTCCCGCCCGGCCCGTTCACGATCGGAGCGGGCGGCATGACAGGGACGTCCCGCCGCCGGCGAAGGTGTTTCTCCGCCGACGGCAGGACGCCTCCTCGGTGCGCCGCCTCAGTGACCGGCCGCGCCCGGCTCAGACGCCGAACGCCGCCGGGTAGCGGATGGTGCCGGACGGCACCGGCCGCGCCGGGTCGAAGACGAGCGCCATCATGTACTGGTCCTCGACGTCGAAGGGCGCCTTGATGCCATGGCGAGAAGCGGGGACGAAGCCGAAGCGCGGGTAGTACGTGGCGTGACCGAGCACCAGGACGAGGTTCTCGCCCTGCTGCCTGGCGGCGTCCAGCCCGGCGCGGATGGCCGCCGAACCGGCGCCGCTGCGCTGCGCCTCGGGCCGTACGGCGCACGGCCCCAGCGTGAGAGCCGGAACGCCGTCGACGTGGCAGCGGGTGAGCAGCGAGAACCCGGCGATGGGGCCGCCGGGCTGCTGCGCCACCCACGAAAGGCCGGGCAGCCACGCCGCCGGGTCGGCACGCAGCGCCTCGACCAGGTCGGCCTCGTGCGGGGTGGGGAAGGCCGCGAGGTTGACCTCGCGGATCGGGCCGAGGTCGGCGGCGGTCTCGGGGCGGGTGATCCAGGAACTGGTCATCGCTGGTGGGTGTCCGTTCTGTGCTCGCCTGCGGTGGCAGGGCATGGCTGATGGAGGGGTTCGCCGGAGCCGGGCGTCCGTGCGCGCGCGGCGGCGGCGACCTGGGCGCGGGAGTCCGCGCTCACGATTGCTGGTCCCGGAACCTGTAGGTGGCGCGCAGATGCCTGGTGATGGCCTTCTGCCGGTCGGTACGCTCGCCGCGCAGCCGGGCGTCCGTGCGCGCGGCCGCCCACGCGTTCTCCCGTTGCAGCTTGCGGTAGCTGTCGAGGCGGCGCCCGGCCAGCTCGCCCGCCTGGATGGCCGCCTGGACGGCGCAGCCGGGCTCGGTGCCGTGTGCGCAGTCGCCGAACCGGCAGTTCCCGGCCAGCTCCTCGATCTCGGCGAAGACCTGCTCCAGACCGTCGGCGGCGTCGTACAGGCTGATCGCGCGCAGGCCGGGCGTGTCGATGAGGACGCCCCCGCCGGGCAGGGGCACCAGCTCGCGGCGGACGGTGGTGTGGCGGCCCTTGCCGTCCTGCGCCCGTACCTCGCCGACGGCCAGCCGCTCGTCACCGAGCAGCGCGTTGCCGAGGCTGGACTTGCCCGCGCCCGAGGACCCGAGCAGGACCGTGGTGCCGCCGCCCAGCAGGGCGGTCAGCACGTCGATGTTCTCGCCGGTGGTGACGCTGGTGACCAGGACGTCCACACCGGGAGCGAGCGTGCTCGCCTCGGCGTGCACGGCGGCGGCGTCGGTGGCCAGGTCCGCCTTGGTCAGGACGACCAGCGGCCGGGCGGAGCTGTCCCACGCCAGGGCCAGCAGCCGCTCCAGCCGGGCCGCGTCCAGGGGAGCGGCCAGCGAGACGGCGACGACGACGGTGTCGACGTTGGCGGCCAGCACCTGTCCGTGGGAGGTGCGTGACGCCGATGAGCGCACGATCGTGCCCCGGCGTGGCAGCAGGGCCACCAGCCGCGGCTCGCGGCCGGGGCGCAGCGCGGCCCAGTCGCCGGTGCAGGGCATCAGGAGCGGGTCGGACGCGTGCGGCACCGCGAAGGCGGCCCGTACAGGGCCGGACCCGGTGATCGCCTCGCACAGGCCGCGATCGACCCGGGCGATCCGGGCCGGTTCGAGCCCGGCCTCGCGGTGTTCGGCGAAGGCGTGGTCGAGTGATTCCGTCCATCCGTACCGGGACAGAGCGTCGGAAGGATCCGTGAAGAGGTTGGACAACGTGAGACACCTTGCGGGAAGGGGCCCCGACGAGACGCAGCCACCAGCCTCGCCTTGAGCCTTCCGGCTACGGCGGGCGGGGAGAAATGGGTCAGACCGGGGCCCGGGACGTGAGGAATGTCCGGGCGCTGCACACGGCAGCGGTCTTCACCGCGGTCATCCAACCTCACCTCCCTCTCCATCCGAGATCCAACACCGAACGACCGGCAGCCTAGCACGTTCGGAGAAGGGCCGGTGAATGTGCACTCTACACATCCTGTGTATAGTCCAAACGGACTTAACGGGAAATAAGGGGACATAACGTGCATTCCGCGCCTACCTCGCGCTCCGGCGGCGGGATCGTCAGCGTGCTCGCCGTGGCCGGCATCGTCGGCTCCCTCATGCAGACCCTGGTGGTGCCGCTGATCGGCGAGCTGCCCCGGCTGCTCGACGCCGACGCGGCCGACACCTCCTGGGTGATCACCGTGACCCTGCTGGTCGGCGCGGTCGCCACCCCGGTGGTCGGCAAGCTCGGCGACCTGTACGGCAAGCGCCGCATGATGCTCGCCTGCGCCGTGCCGCTGATCGCCGGATCGGTGGTGTGCGCCCTCGCCGGATCGCTGATCCCGATGATCGCCGGGCGCGGCCTGCAGGGGCTGGGCGTCGGCATGATCCCGCTGGGCGTCAGCGCGCTGCGCGACCTGCTCCCGCCGCAGCGGGTCGGCCCGGCGATCGCGCTGATGAGCTCGTCCATGGGCATCGGCGGCGCGCTCGGCCTGCCGATCTCCGCGGCCGTCGCCGAGTACGCCGACTGGCGGATGCTGTTCTGGGGCTCGGCCGCGCTGAGCGTGCTGGTCGCCGTGCTGATCTGGCTGCTCGTCCCGGCCACGCCCGCCCACGGCCGCGGCCGCCTCGACGCCGCCGGCGCCGTCGGCCTCGGGATCGCGCTGGTCTGCCTGCTGCTGGGCGTGTCCAAGGGCGCCGACTGGGGCTGGGGGAGCGGCACCACGCTCGGGCTGCTCGGCGCGGCCGTCGTGGTGCTGCTGCTGTGGGGACTGTGGGAGCTGCGCGTCCGTGACCCGCTGGTGGACCTGCGCACCACCGCCCGGCCTCAGGTCCTGCTCACCAACGTCGCCTCCGTCCTGGTCGGCTTCGCCATGTACGCCCAGTCGCTGGTCGTCATGCAGATCCTCCAGCTTCCCGAGGCGACCGGCTACGGCCTGGGCCAGTCGATGCTCGCTGCGGGGCTGTGGCTGGCGCCGTCCGGGCTGATGATGATGGCGGTCTCCTCGCTGGGCGCGCGGCTGTCGGCCGCCCGAGGGCCCAGGACGAGCCTGTTCGTCGGCGCGCTGATCATCGCGCTCGGGTACGGAGCCGCGTTCGGCCTGATGGGGTGGTCGTGGGGGCTGATGGTCGCCAGCAGCGTCGGCAACATCGGCGTCGGCCTGGCCTACGGCGCGATGCCCGCGCTGATCATGAGCGCCGTGCCGCAGAGCGAGACCGCCTCCGCCAACAGCTTCAACACGCTGATGCGCTCCATCGGCACCTCGGTGTCGGCCGCGGTGGTCGGCGTGATCCTGTCGCAGATGACGGTGACGATGGGCGGGCACGCGCTGCCGTCCGAGTCGGGGTTCCGTACGGCGCTGCTGGTCGGTTGCGGCGTCGCCCTGGTGGCCGCGCTGGTGACGCTGGCCCTGCCCAAGCCCCGGCACGCCACTGCGCCCGCGCCGCCCCCAGCGCCCGCGCCCGCGTCGCCCGCCGAGCCACCTGCCACGCGGGTCTGGCCGCCGGCTCCGGTGCGGATCGGGCACGAGGAGCTGGGCCCGTGGCGGGACGCGTTCCGCCCGCCCGCACCCGCCTGGAACGGCCGGGCGGAGGACGAGCCCGCGCACCCGGCGAGCCCGCGCTCCGAGGTCGCCGAGCTGCGCGCCGAGAACAACACGCTGCGCGAGGAGAACGCCGAGCTGCGTACCGCCAACGACGAGCTGCGAGCCGAGAGCGACGAGCTGCGCAAAGAGCTCGACGTGCTCATGCAGGGCCTGTCGGCCTGGGTCCAGAACCTGGCCGGCCGGACGGGCTGACCCGGCCTGTTCCCCCACCGGGGATCGGGCCGGGAGACGATCGCGTCCCGGCTGCGTGTCGCCGGCCACGGCGACGATCCTTGTTTTTCCATGAATGCCGCCCCGCATGAAAAGGCCCGCCGGCCAGAATGCCGGCGGGCCCTTTTATCGGATCAGCCCTTCTTGTGACAGTGCCACTTGTAGTAGTAGTGATAGTGGCCCTTCTTGTGGTAGTGGCCCTTCCACCGGTGCCCGGCCTTGTGCCACTTCTTGTAGGAGTGCTTGTGCCAGTAGTAGCCGTGCGGGCACTTGGCGGTGGCACTGGCCGCGGTCACGCCAGTGGCGACGCTCGCCTGGGCGGGAGCCGTGGCGGCGATTCCGGTAAGGGCCAACGAGGCGGCGAGGACGCCGCTCGCGAGGAGCTTACGCATGATCCCTTCCTTTCCGTGAGACTGATTCTCACGATAAGAAGGTCATTGATTTCGCTCCATGCACTATTACATTCTCGGCGACAATTGTCCGGATCGATTGATGTGCTGATCAATAAATGCATTCACCACGGTCATGCGCTCAGGGACCGCCAGATGCGCTCGGGCAGGACCCGCGCCGCCTCCGGCAGGTCGATCTCCGGCGCCCCCGCCAGCCACCTCCTGGTCACCTCGGCGACCGGCCCGACCAGCAGCATCTCCACCTGCGCCACGGGCAGCCCGGCGACCGTGCCGGCGTCCATGTGGCCGAGGATCCAGCCGTTCAGCCGCGCCAGCCGCGGCGCCTTGTCCGCCGCGATCCGCTCGGCGTACGGGCCGAGGTCGATCGCGTACGGCGCCGCGTGGATGAACCGCGCCTGGTCGGCGTGGCCGGCGGTGAAGCCCAGGTAGGCCGTCACCGCGCGGCGCACGCCGTCGCGGGCGTCCGCGGCTTCCTCGACGGCCGCCACCAGCGCGTCGAGCAGCGCCCCCATGCACCGACTGTAGAGCGCGGCGGCCAGCCCCTCCAGGCTGCCGAAGTGGTGGTACACGCTGCCCATGCTGACGCCGCTGCGCGTGGTCAGGGCCCTGAGCGTGAAGTCGTCCGGGTAGATCTCCAGGGCCGTGTCGAGGAGCTTCCTGACCGTCTCCTCGCTGCGCTTGTGCCGGGTCATCGCACCGCCGTCAGCGCCTCGGCCTCGTCCCAGATCCGCCGGGCCAGCTCCCCGTCCAGGGCGGGCCCCTGCAACGGGACCTCCTCGGCCTGGTCGAAGTAGCGGCCGGTGCCGGTGCCGCCCGCCAGGGCCACGACCGGCGCGGCACCCTCCTCGGCCGTCGCCCACCTGCGTTTCACGGCCTTCAGCAGCCAGCCCAGCGGGCCGCCGCGGTCGCCGAGCCCGGTGCGGATCACGCCCGGGTGCACCGCGTCGATGGTGATGCCCGCCTCCCGCCAGCGCTCGGCGAACAGCGGCACGGTCAGCAGGTTGCACAGCTTCGTGTCCGCGTACGTCCGCAGCGAGGAGAAGTCCGCCCCCACGCACGTGCGCCCGGGCTCGGCCCTGCCCTTGACGTACAGGCCCGCGCTGACCTGCACCACCCGCCCGAGCCGATCCTCCAGCAGGTGGTTGAGCAGGAACGGCGCCAGATGGTTGACCGCGAACGACTCCTCCACCCCGTCGCTCGTCAGCACCCGGCGGCTGGGCCAGACGCCGGCGTTGTGCACCAGCACGTCCACGCGCGGGCACCGGGCCCGCAGCTCATCGGCCAGCCGCCGCACCGACGCCGTGGTGGTCAGGTCGCCCGCCACGAACTCGACGTCCCCCCGGACCTCCGCGGCGGCCCGCCGTCCGCCTTCCGGATCCCGCGCGACCAGCAACACCTGGTGCCCGTCGCCGGCCAGCCGCTCGCACACCGCGTGCCCGATGCCGCGGTTCCCGCCGGTCACCACCATCACAGAGGCCATGGCAGAGCATCTTTCTAAAGAATTGCTCTAATTTCAATGGGCGGGGACACCCTTCAGCACCGCGGTCGCGGCGGCGTGACCCACCTCGAAGGCGGCGTGCAGCAGCGCCGCGTCGCTCTCCAGGCGGCCGATCCCCGGCGAGGTGTCCGGCGGCCTGATGGACAGCACCGCGGGGCCGCCGCTCAGCGAGGGGCCGTCGAGGTCGTGCTCGGCCAGGAGGCGGTCGTCGGCGGCCAGCCGGGCGTCCCGCGACAGGAACGCCGTCCGCAGCGCCGGAGGGTGGCGGCGCAGGCCGACGCCGGTGACGAGCCGCGCCCCCCACGACGGCGCCGTACGGGCGGAGGCCCGGTCGATCAGGCGGCGGGAGCGCAGGACGAGCACGTGGCTGGCGCCGTCGCGCAGCGCCCGGCGGAACGGGATCGACTCGGCCACGCCCGCGTCGTACAGGAGCCGGTCGCCGATGGCCACGGGCGGGCCGGCCAGCATCGGCAGGGCGGCGCTCGCCCGCAGGGCGAGCTGCAGGTCACGCTCGCAGGTCAGCGTCGGGTGCAGGTCCACCGCCTCGCCCGTCAGCACGTCGGTGGCCAGGGGGTGGAACTCGATCGGGGAGGCCAGCACGGAGGCGAAGTCGAGCGGGAAGTCGCGGACGTAGACGGTCTCGATCAGGCCGCGCACGTCCACGACGGGCCGGGCGCGCAGCACGTTGCCGCGGCGGATCAGCGCCTTGGCGAACACCGGGTCGGTCCAGCCGCGCAGCCCCTCCGGACGCGTGCTCAGCAGCCAGGCCCCCGAGATCGCCCCGGCTGAGGCGCCGTAGACGGCGTCGAACAGCGGCAGCAGACCGAGCTGCTGGATCGCCAGGGCCATGCCCGCCGACACCGTGCCGCGCATCCCGCCGCCCTCGATGGCCAGCGCCACCCGGTGACCGTCCGTCCGCTCGCCCGGCCGGCTCCCCTCGGCGGCGCGGCGCGCGAGCACCGCCAGCATCCGATGCCGGCTCCTGACGTCGTCCACAACGGCCTCCTCGGGGCGCGCGATCAACAGGACCACGACAGATTACGCCGCGGCCGGCCCGCGCTCGTGCGAGGGTGCGCCGTCACCGGGATCAGGACGATCTCCCACCCGGCTGCCCTCCCAGGGCGTGCCGCAGCGTGTAGCCGGCGGTGGCGTAGTCACCACCCTGGAGCTGGTCGGCGGAGAAGAACTCCGCCGCGCCGGGGATGCGACCGGCGTAGGCCTCCGCGTCGTCGAGGGGCTGGTAGCCGAGCCGGCCGTCGAGCTCCCAGCGCCTCCACGGCGACCTTGCTGACGCCGTACACGCCGTCGGGCCTGGGCGGCAGGTCCGCCGAGACCGTGCGCGCGGCCGGGTAGCAGCCGGTCAGCCGGTTGCTGCTGGCCAGCACCACGCGCCTGACCCCCGCCAGCCGCGCCGCCTCCAGCACGTGGTGCGTGCCCAGGACGTTGCCCTCCAGGAGGTCGGGCAGCGGCGCCTCGTCCGGCACCCCGGCCAGGTGCACGACCGCGTCGGCGCCCTCGATGACAGGCCGCACGTCGCCGACGCCGCCCAGCTCGGCCTGGCGCACCTCCTCGCCCGGCCCCGCCGCGGCCAGCGGCATCCGGTCGACCGAGATCAGCCGGCGCAGCCGGCGCCGCAGCGGCTCGCGCAGCACGGACCCGACGCTCCCCGCGGCGCCGGTGAGCACGACCGTCTCCATCGTCATGGGCCGCAGTATGGCAGCGGCCACCGACACTCCCGATCGCGACCGCACTAGGGTGTCGGCGCATGGACACGGACAACTGGCTGGAGGACACCCGGACCTCCTACGACACGGTCGCCGACAGCTACGCCGCCCAGCTGCGCGAGGCGCTGGACGAGCGCCCGTACCTCCGGGCGGCCCTGGCCCTGCTCGCGGACCTGGTCCGGTCCGCCGGGGGCGGACCGGTGGCCGACGTGGGCTGCGGGCCGGGCCATGTCACGGCCCACCTGCACGAGCTGGGCCTCGACGCCTTCGGCATCGACCTCTCCCCGGCGATGATCGACCTGGCCCGGCGCGACCACCCGCGGCTGCGGTTCGAGGTGGGCTCGATGACCGAACTCGACCTCCCCGACGCCTCGGTCGCCGCCGTGCTCGCCTTCTGGTCGTTGATCCACGTCCCCGACGACGAGATCCCCGCCGTCCTCGGCCACTTCCGCAGGGCGCTGCGGCCCGGCGGGACGCTGCTGGTCGGCTTCCACGCGGGCGACGACGAGTCGTCCCTGAAGACGCAGGGGTACGGCGGCCATCCCATGCGGGTGCACGTCCACCGTCGCCGGCCCGACCGGATGGCGGCCTGGCTGCGCGACGCCGGATTCGCCGTCGAGGCCCAGCTGCTGATCGACCCCGGCGAACGCGTACCGGGGGCGATTCTCTTCGCGCGCTCGCCCGGCGGATCGGCGCGCGTCACCTGACGACGAGGTCCCCGTAGTCGCGCAGCGTGACGTTCTCGGCGGTCCTGCGGGCCATGTTCGCCATCAGGTTCTTGCCCGGCAGGTACGGCATGATCTTGTAGTAGCGGTTGAGGAACGCGGCCATGAAGCGGCTGCCGGGGACCATGAACCCGGCGACGCCGTCGCCCATCTTCACGCAGCCCGCCGCGTACTCCCGCATCTCCTCCTCGTAGCGGGCGAACGCGACGCGGTGGTCGCCGCGGGCGGCGGCCAGCTCGCCCGCCAGCACGTACGCGCCCACCAGGGCCAGCCCCGTTCCCATGCCCGACAGGGAGGACGGACTGTACGCGGCGTCACCGACCAGGGCGACCCGCCCGCGCGTCCAGGTCTCCATGCGCACCTGGCCGACCGAGTCGAAGTAGAAGTCGGGCGCGTGCCGCATCTCGCGCAGCAGGCGGTCGCTCTCCCAGCCGTTGCCCGTGAAGTGCTCGGCGAGGACGGCCTGCTGCCCGGCCACGTCGCGGCGGTCGAGGTCCAGCAGCGGCGAGGCGAAGTAGAACGCGGCCCTGGCCTCGGCGTTGCCGCGGACGCTGTACAGCGCGACGAGCCTGCCCGCGGTGCGGTAGGCGTGGCCGGCGTGGTCGAGGCCGAGATGGTTGGCCGTGGTGAAGATGGCGCAGTGGACGCCGAGGTGCTTGACGTGGCGCTCCTCGGGGCCGAACACGAGGCGGCGGGTGTTGGAGTGCAGGCCGTCGGCGCCGATGACCAGGCCGAAGCGGCGGGGCGCGGCGCGTTCGAAGGTGACGCGCACCCCGTCGGCGTCCTCGGTGAGCGAGGTGATGGAGTCGCCGAAGACGTACTCGGTGCCCTGCCTGGTGGCGTCGTGGAGGATGCGGGCCAGGTCCCCGCGGAGGATCTCGATGTCCCCGGCGAACAGGTCGGCCGGAAGCTTGGCCTGGGGCTTGCCCGCGCTGTTGACGTACCACGTGGCGCCCATGCCGGTGCGGGCGCGTTCGACGGCGGGCAGCACGCCCATGCGGCGCAGCACCGTCAGGTGCGCCTCGCCGCGGAAGTCGACGGCGTAGCCGCCGTCGCGCAGCGCCGGGGCGCGCTCCACGACGGTGGGGCGGAAGCCGTACCGGTGCAGCCAGTACGCGAGGGCGGGGCCGGCGACGGAGGCGCCGGAGATCAGGACGTCGCGGTCGGTCATGCCGGTGAGCCTGCCGGGCGGGGCTCACCGGAGGCTCACCGCGCGCTCACCGCCTTGACGACGGGCTCGGGCAGGCCGAGCATGCGCAGCGCGTCCGGGACGGAGGAGCCGATGGCGGACGCGGACGCGGCGCTCTGCCGGTAGCGGGCGCGGGCGGTGGCGTGGTCCCCGCGTGCCTCGGCGACCCGGCCCAACCCGGCCAGGGTGCGTACCCGGTTGCCGACGCTCTTGACCCAGTGCGGGTCGATGCGTTCCAGCGCGTCGGTGTAGAGCCGTTCGGCCTCGGCCAGGTCGTCGCCCAGGAGGGCGAGGTCGCCGAGCCCACGCAGGGCCGCGGCCAGGCCGGCGGGGCTGCCCGCACGGCGGGCCAGGCCGGCGGCCCTGGCGTAGTCGGCGCGGGCCGCCTCGGGATCGCAGGCGGCGAGCTGGTCGCCCCGGTTCACCAGCAGGTCGGCGCAGTCGTCCAGAGCGCCGAGCTCGTCGGTGAGCGCGAGTGCCCGGTCGGTCAGCTCGACGGCCCGCGCGCGGTCGCCGCGCCCCGACGCGAGACCGGCCAGGACGTCGAGGGTGAGCGCGGCGCCCCAGCGGTCGCCGAGCGCGCGGAACCCGTCGGCGGCCCGGTCGAAGGCGCGCTCGGCCGCCGCGGTGTCACCCGTGCCGAGCTCGCCGAAGCCCGACACGTACAGGGCGGCCGCGCGCGCCCACGGTTCCGGGCTGTCGCGCTGGGCGCGGACGAGCTCGTACGCGCCGTGCGACTCGGCCTCGCTCGCGTTGCGCATCATCCACAGCAGCAGGGCGGCCGGATACCTGCCGGCCAGGGTGCCCGGCCAGGCGGCGGCCAGCGCCTTGCCCGCCGCCGCGCGATGCCGCTGCCAGGCCGGCCGTCCGGCGGCGGTGGAGGCGGCGACGAGCACGCACGTCGCGTACTCCTCGCCGAGCCCGCGCGGGGGAGCGTCGCCGACCGCGTCGAGCAGCGCGATCGCCTGCGGCGCGGCCGAGGCGGCCACGCCGCGGATCCACAGGTACGCCGACGCCGCCGCGACCAGGCGCAAGGCCGTGTCCACCTCCCGCGCCTCGACCGACCGGCGCAGCGCCGCCAGCACGTTGTCGTGCTCGGCCACGAGGACCGGCAGCCAGGCGAGCTGCTCGGCCCGCCGCAGCCGCGGGTCGGCGGTCAACGCCAGGTCCAGGAAGTACCGGGCGTGGGCACGCCGGGCGTCGGCACGCTCGCCGGCCGCCGCCAGCCGCTCGGCGCCGTACGCGCGGACCGTCTCCAGCATCCGCAGTCGGCCGCCGCCCACGCTCTCCAGGAGCGACTTGTCGACCAGCGACTCCAGCGTGTCCTCGTCGGTGTCGCACACCCGCAGCGCGGCCCGGGTCGTCGCCCCGCCGGCGAAGACCGTGAACCGGCGGGCGGCCCGCTGCTCGCTCTCCGACAGCAGGGCCCAGCTCCAGTCGACCACCGAGCGCAGCGTCCGGTGCCGCCGGTCGGGGGTTCGGTTGCCGCGGGCGGTGACGGCGAGCAGGTCGTCCAGCCGTCCCGCCAGGTCGTCCACGTCCAGGGTGCGCAGCCGGGCCGCGGCCAGCTCGATGGCCAGCGGCAGGTCGTCGAGGGCCGCGCAGATCCGCCGGACGAGCTCGGGGCCTGCGGCGAAGCCGCGCCGGGCGGCGCGCGCCCGGTCGGTGAACAGGCGTACCGCCGCCTCGCCGTCCAGCGGGCGCACCTGCCGGACGTGCTCGCCGCCGATGCCGAGCGGCTCCCGGCTGGTGGCCAGGACCCGCAGCCGCGGGCAGGCCGCCAGAAGCCGCGCCACCAGCGCGGCCACCTCCTCGACCAGGTGCTCGCAGTTGTCGAGGACGAGCAGGAGCGCCCGGTCCGACAGCGCCGTGACCAGGCGCTCGACCGGCGTGCGCGGGCCGCCCGCGAGCTGGAGCCCGTTCTGGCGCAGGCCGAGGGCGCCCAGCAACACCTGAGCCAGGCCGGCGCCGTCGCGCAGCGCGGCCAGCTCCGCGAAACACACCTCACCGGTTTCGGCGGCGGCGGCTTCCACCGACAACCGGGTCTTGCCGACCCCGCCCGGCCCGGTCAGCGTGACCAGCCTCGCCGTCCGCAGCAGCTCGCCGACCTCGGCCAGCTCCGCGCCACGGCCCACGAACGAGGTGAGCTGCGCGGGCGGGGCGGCGGGCGACGGGGACGGGCCGGCGCTCAGCAACTCCCGGTGCAGCCCCGCCAGCTCGGCCGACGGATCGGCCCCCAGTTCCTCGGCCAGCCGCCGCCTCGTCTCCTCGAACACCACCAGCGCCTCGGCCTGCTCCCCGCAGGCGGCCAGCGCCCGCATCAGCAGCGCCGCCGGCCGCTCCCGCAGCGGGTGGCGGCCCACCAGCTCACGCAGCTCAGGCACCAGCTCCCGCGGCTCGGGCACCGACTCGTGCGGCTCGGGCAGTTCGGGTGCCGGCTCGTGCGGTTCGAGCGCCGGCTCGGGCACAGTCGCGTGGTGCTCGCCGAGCCGGAGCTCCGCCTCGATGCGATCTTCCTGCGCGGCGAGCCGCAGCTCCTCCAGCCGTACGGCGGCGGCCCGCGCCGTCTCGCTCTCGGGCAGCTCGGCCAGCGCCGGCCCGCGCCACAGCCGGAGCGCCGCGCGCAGCAGCGTCACCGCCCGCCGGGCATCGCCCTCGCCCAGCGCGGCCCGCCCCTCGGCGGCGAGCCGCTCGAACCGGCAGGCGTCCACGTCGTCGTCCGCGACCACGATCCGGTAACCGGTGCCGGTCCGCTCGATCACGGCCGCCGGGCCCAGGGCCGCGCGCAGCCTGGACACCTGCGACTGCAGCGCGTGCGCCGACGGTGCCCCGTGCGGGCCGAGCTCGTTCGCCAGCCGGTCGGCCGGCACGGCCTCGCCGGGGCGGAGCAGCAGCAGCGCGAGCAGCGCGCGGCGGGACGGCCCGCCCAGCGGAACCTCGGCCCCGTCGTCGCGCCACGCCCTGGTCTCGCCGAGGATCCCGAACCGCATGCCGGTGATTATCTCGCGGCGCCCCGAGCAGGAGGATCGCCGAGGTGCGCCCAGCCGGAGGATCGCCGAGGTGCTTCGAGCCGGGAGGGTCGCCGAGGTGGGCCAGCCGGGTGCCTTGCCGGGGTGCGCCCAGCCGGGAGGGCTGCCGAGGTACGCCGAGGGAGGGTGGCCTTCAGTCGCTCACGGGAAAGTTGGAGCGGAAGACGTTGTGCGGGTCATGGTGGTGCTTGATCGCGCGCAGCCGGGCCAGGGCGGCGGGGGCGAAGGCGTCGGCCGCCGTCTCGGCGGGGTTGAGGAAGGTGAACGGCTTGCGCCCGCTGACGGGCAGGGCCTCGGCGAGGCCGCGCTGCCTGGCGGCGACGGCCGCGGCGGTACGCGGGTCGGCGGGGATGCCGAACAGGTAGAGCGCGTACGGCTCGGTCAGCGGCCCCTGCGGGGTGTCGGACGGCCGGGTGAACGCGCCGCCCAGGTGCCGGACCTGCACGCTGAGCAGCGGGGCGATCGGGTCGGCGAGCAGGGTCTTGGCCGCCGCGTCGTCCAGCTCGGTCAGCAGCTCGGCCCGCGAGAGGCCGGGGCCGGGATCGGTGGGCTCGGCGGTGATGCCGCCGAGCTCGGAGACCGCCATGACCCGCCTGCTGTCGGACAGCGGCCGGGCCAGCCGGTCCAGCGGGGCCAGCAGGTCGCGGGCCGCGTCCTGGCCGCCGAGGTACGTGGCGTCCACGGCCACCATGGGGGCCGAGCCGGGGAAGTGCAGCAGGTCCAGCCAGACCGTCAGCTCCTCAGGCGCGGCGGCGGTGATCTGCCGGTAGGCGTCCATGACCGCGGGGGCGTGCTCCGCCTGCCACAGGACCCGGCCGCCGAACAGGCGCGGCGCGGGATGCAGGCTCAGCTCGAGCGAGGTGACGACGGCGAAGTCGCCGCCCCCTCCGCGCAGCGCCCAGAACAGGTCGGGGTCGGAGGCCGCGGTGACGTGCCGCTGCCGCCCTTCCGCGTCCACCACGTCGAACGCGGTGACCGCGTCGGCCACCCAGCCGTGGGCGCGGCCGAACCAGCTCAGCCCGCCGCCGAGCGCCACCCCCGCCACGCTGACCACCGGGGAGCTTCCAGGCAGCCCGGTCAGGCCGTGCGCGGCGGCGGCCGCCTGCACGCGTCCGGACGGCACGCCCGCGCCGACCCTGGCCCGGCGGGCCGCCGCATCGATCTCCAAGGTGTCCAGCCGGCCGGTGCGCAGCAGGATGGTGCCCGCAGCGCGGCCGGAGGCGCCGTGCCCGTTCGGCTGGACGGCGACGCCCAGGCCGGCCGAGCGGGCGTAACGGACGAGCGCGGCCACGTCGCCGGCGTCGGCGGCCTCGACCACGGCCGCGACGGGCTGCTCGACGGCCAGGTTCCAGGGGCGGTGGGCGGTGTCGAAGCCGGTGTCGCCCGGCAGCAGGACACGGCCGCGGACGGCGGAGCGCAAGGTGTTCATAGCGTTCATGACCCCAACGCTATGGCAGTAAAAGACCAGATATAGGGTGCATTTCTGTGGCGGATTCGTGGGTCAATCTGGCGGAGCGGCTCGGCAGTGACCTGCACCTGGAGCTGGCGGGTCCCGGCAGCCGGCGCGCCGTGCTCACCCGCGCGCTGCGCGAGGCCGTACGGGACGGGCGGCTGGCCCCCGGCACCCGGCTGCCGCCCTACCGCTCCCTGGCAGCCGACCTCGGCCTCGCCCGCAACACCGTCGCCGACGCCTATGCGGACCTGGTCGCCGAGGGCTGGCTGGTCGCCAAGCAGGGCTCCGGCACCCGGGTGGCGTCCCGTGCCGAGCCGGCCCGGCAGCCGCGCGTGCCGGGGAAGCGCCCCGCGCGCCCGGCCCCGCCGGCCCACGACCTCAGGCAGGGCCAGCCCGACGCCGCCTCCTTCCCCCGCTCGGACTGGCTGGCCGCCGCCCGCCGCGCGCTGAACGCCGCGCCGAACGAGGCCTTCGGCCCCGGCGACCCGCAAGGCCGCCCCGAGCTGCGCCGGGCGCTGGCCGAGTACCTGGCGCGGGCCCGTGGCGTGCGCGCCACGCCGGACCGGATCGTGATCTGCTCCGGCTTCGCGCACGCGCTGCGGCTGCTCTTCGGCGGCCGGGTGCTGCGCGGCCCGCTGGCCGTGGAGTCCTACGGGCTCGCCTTCCACCGCTCCGTCCTGGCGGCGGCCTCCGTCCGCACGGTCCCGCTCACGCTCGACGAGCACGGCGCCCGTACGGCCGAGCTGGGCGGCCTCCAGGGAGTCCGGGCGGCACTGCTCACCCCGGCACACCAGTTCCCGACCGGGGGACCCCTGCACGCGGAGCGCCGCGTCGCCGCGGTGGACTGGGCCCGCTCCTGCGGTGGCCTGATCCTGGAGGACGACTACGACGGCGAGTTCCGCTACGACCGCGAGCCCGTCGGCGCGGTCCAGGGTCTCGACCCCGAGCGGGTCGTCTACCTGGGCTCGACCAGCAAGAGCCTCTCACCGGGGCTGCGGCTGGGCTGGATGGTGCTGCCCGAGCGCCTGCTCGCCCCCGTCCTCGCGGCCAAGGGCGAGCGGGAGGCCTGGGCGAGCGTGACGGACCAGCTCACGCTCGCCGACTTCATCGACTCCGGCCACTACGACAGGCACGTCCGCCGCATGCGCCAGCGCTACCGCGCCCGACGCGACCGCCTGGTCGCCACCCTTGCCGCCCGGGCCCCGCACATCGCCACGACCGGCATCGCCGCCGGGCTGCACGCGGTGCTGCACCTGCCGCCGGGGACCGAGCGGTCCGTCGTCGAGGCCGCGGCCCGGCAGTCGATCGCCCTGGACGGCCTCGCCGGCTACCGCCACCCGGCCGCCGTCATGCCCGCCTTCGACGGGCTGGTCGTCGGCTACGCCACCCCGCCCGACCACGGGTACGGGCCCGCGCTCGAAGCGCTGTGCCGCGTCCTCCCGCCCGCCTGAGCGCGGCGGTCACCAGCGGACCCAGGGGCTCTCGGCGCCGCCGCCCCAGGTCGAGCCGCCCGCCGCCCGCCACCGCTGGCGGACGTCGGTCTTGGCGCCGGTGCGCGGGGGCGACATCGTGAACGGGCCGCACACCGCCACGCCTCCCGTGCTCGGCGGGGCGACGCCGGTGCAGATGAACGGCTGGGAGAGGTTCGTGTCGGCGTCGGTGTCGTAGAGCTGCACGTGGATGTCGGACCGTACGGAGGCGGACCCCCTGATCTGGCCCTTGAGGTGGATGGTGTCGCCGGCCACGGCCATGCAGGGCGACATCTCGACGCCGCCGGCCAAGGCGAGCCAGTCCCGGCAGCGCCAGACCGGCGCCGGCTCCTCGGACGGCGGCGCCTCGCCGTCGTCCGGCGTCTCCACCGTGGGGGACGACTTCACCGGCTTGGGCGTGCGAACCCGGCGCGTGGGCGGGGCGGTCGAGACCGGAGGGGTGGACGGGGCCGGGTCGACCGTCTTCGGCTTGTCCGCAGGCTCGTCGCGTTTCTCGAGGTCCTTCGGTGACGGGGTGCTGGTGGCCGGGGTGGGGGTCACGACCGGCCGGTTCGCCGCCTCACCGGAGGGCTGCGCCGACGCGGCGGCGGGTGCCGCGTCCGCGTCCGGTGTCCGCCACGGGGCGCCGACGGCCACCGCCGTGCCGGTGAGGACCAGCGCCGCGGCGGCGGTCGCGGCGATGACCAGGCGCTGCCGCGACCGGCCGCGCCTGGCCGAGGTCCGCGTCTCGTCGCCGTCGGACGGAACCGCGCCCGTCCCCTGCGGCCGGGCGGGCGGCGGCGGAGGGGCAGGGTGCGACGGCGAGGCGAGCGACGGCGTGGCGGGCGACGGCGGGGCTGGGTGTGACGGCGAGGCGGGTGACGGCGAGGCGGGTGACGGCGGGGTGGGGTGCGGGTTCGTGGCGGGCAGGGGCTCGGACGTGGCGGAGACGGCTTCGGACCGGGGGACCGGCGGCAGGGCGGGCAGGCCGGCCAGCGACGGGGCCGCCTCCTTAAGCGCCGCCGCCACCGCAGGGGCGCCGGGGCGTACGGCCGGGTCCTTGGCGGCGCAGGCCGCGATGAGCGCCCACAAGGGGTCGGGCATGCCGGGGAGCCGGCGGGGCGCGGCCGCGGCGTGCTGGCGCAGCAGCGCCATCGGGTGGTCGCCGACGAACGGGGGACGCCCGGCGAGCAGCTCGTACAGGATCAGGCCGAGGGCGTACACGTCCACGGCCGCGCCGGCGGCGGCGCCGTCGGCCACCTCGGGGGCCAGGTAGGCGGGGGTGCCGATGACCGCGCTGGTCTGGGTGAGGCCGGGGCCGTGGACGATGCGGGCGACGCCGAAGTCCGTCAGCCGCGCCTGGCCCGTGACCCCGTCGAGCAGGACGTTGCCCGGCTTGACGTCCCGGTGCACGACGCCGATCGCGTGCGCGACCGCCAGCGCGTCGGCGACCTGGCTCATCAGCCCGGCCGCCTCCCCGGGAGGCAGCGTGCCGCGCTGCCGGAGCAGGCCGCGCAGGTCCCCGCCCTCGACGAGGTCCATGACCAGGGCGAGGCGCTCTCCCTCGATGACGAAGTCGCGGACCGTGACGATGTGGGGGTGGCGCAGGGTGCGCATCACGTTGCGCTCCTGCACGAACCGCAGGACCAGGTCGGGGTCCCCGGCCAGCCCGTCGCGCAGCAGCTTGACCGCCACGATCTCCCCCGTGTCGCGCTGCCGCGCCCGCCACACCGTCCCCATCGCGCCGCCGCCGATCTCCTCCAGCAGCACGTACCGGCTGCCCAGAGCCGACTCGGACCCGCCCTGAGCCATCAGTGGTGATCCCCCCTCCGCCATGTGGAGATCAACAATAGCCAGGCGGGCCGGACGGCAGGAAGATCACGAGTGGCGAGCCGGCCGTCCCGGCCGTTCCCGGCCGTTCCCGTTCAGGCCCGGGTCTGGTCCGTCGGCCGGATGAGCAGCTCGTTGACCGCGACGTGCTCCGGCTGGGTGACCGCGTACAGGACGGCGGCGGCGATGTCCTCGGGCCGCAGGGTGCGCATGGAATCGGCCATCTCCCGCGCGGCGGCGCGCATCGCGGGATCGGTGCTGTGGCCGGCCAGCTCGGTGGCGACGAAGCCGGGCTCGACGACCACGACGCGCACGCCCCGCGCGGTCACCTCCTGCCGCAGCGCCTCGGAGAAGGCGGTGATGCCGAACTTCGTCGCGGCGTAGACGCCGCTGTAGGCCGAGGCGGTCCGGCCCGAGGTCGAGGAGACCTGCAGGACGATGCCCCTGCTCTCCAGCAGGTGCGGCAGGGCCGCGTGGACGGTGTACATCGACCCGAGCAGGTTGGTCTCCACCATGCGCGTCCACTCCGTGGTGTCCGCGCCCGCGATCGGGCCGCTGAGCATCACCCCGGCGTTGTTCACCAGGATGTCCAGGGCGCCGAAGCGCTCGGCGGTCTGCGCGACGGCGGCCCGTACCGACTCCTGGTCGGTCACGTCGAGCTCGAGGGCGAGCATCTCGCCGGGCGCCTGGTCCGCCAGGAGCTTCAGCCGGTCGGCGCGCCGGGCGCCGATCGCGACGCGGGCCCCCGCCGCAGACAGGGTCAGCGCGGTGGCCTCCCCGATGCCCGAGGACGCTCCGGTGACGAGGGCGACCTTGCCCTTCAACGTGGTGTTCACGAGTGTGTTCTCCCTAGCAACTAAGCGGACCGGTCGGTCACCTTCAGCGTAACGCAAGAAACGGACCGCTCGGTCATGTTGCGCTAAGCTGAGGGCGGAAGGGAGACGCATGGCTGGGACGACGTCCGGAGGCTCGTCGCGCAGCGACGCGGTGCGCAACCGCCGGCTGCTGCTGGACGCCGCGGCGGCGATGTTCGCCGAGCGCGGCGTCGAGGTGTCCATCGGTGAGATCGCGCAGCGGGCAGGGGTGGGGAAGGGCACGGTCTTCCGGCACTTCTCCTCCAAGGACGAGCTGCTGGCGGCGATCATGCTCGGCCTGCTCGGCGAGCTCGCCGACACCGGCGGCGCGCTGCTCGCGGCCGACGACGCCGGCCTGGCGCTGCGCCGGTTCATGACCGCCTGCGTGGAGACCTTCGTCAGGGACCGGGCGTTCTGCGAGACCGTCGGGCGCCCGTCCTTGCAGCACGCGCAGGTGCGGCAGGCCATCCATCGCCTCTGCGAGGTCGCGGAGGCGCTCACCGCCCGCGCCCGCCAGGAGGGCGCCGTCCGTCCTGACATCACCGGCATCGACGTCGTCCTGCTGGTGAGCGGCATCCAGCACACGGCGGAGCCGCTGCTCGGCGCCGAGCCCGAGGCGTGGCGCCGCTACCTGGAGCTGGCCATCGACGGCATCACCGCCGGCACGGGGCGGGCGCTCCCGCACCCGCCTCCACGCCACCTCCCCCTGGCCGAGGGCGGTGAGGGAGCCGGGGAGGAAGCCTGAGGCGCTACGGCTCCACTCCCTGACGCTCCAGGCCCTGGCGGTGGTCCGCCACGAGCGCGGCGGCCAGCCCGGTGACGGCGAGGGCGAGGGCGGGCACGACCGCGAGGCGGGGCGCGGTGACCAGCAGGGCGGTGGCCTCGCTCACCATGCCGCCCCAGTCGGCGCCGGGCGGCAGCCCGACACCGAGGAAGCCGAGCGAGGTGACGGCGATCAGCGTCCGGGCGAAGTCCGCGGTGGCGACGGTCAGGACGGGCCCGGCCAGGTGCGGGCCGATGGTGCGGCGCAGCAGGTAGAGCGGGGACGCGCCGATGGCCCGTACGGCCAGCACGTGATCGGCGCCGGCCACCCGCCGGGTCGCCGTGTGGGCGACCAGGCCGCAGCTCACCCAGCCGAGCGGCACGAGCGCGGCCAGCACGGTGACGTACCCGGGCCGCAGCACGCCTGCCAGCGCGAGCGCCAGCGTGAGCCCGGGCAGGGCGAGGGCCACGGTGGCGGCGAAGCGCAGCAGCCGGCCGGTCACCCCGCCCGCCAGCCCGGCCACCGCCCCGGCGACCGTGCCGAGCGCCGTGGTGACCGCGGTGATGGCGAACGCGACCAGCAGGGAGGTGCGGCCCGCCACGGCCGTCCTGGTGAGGAGGTCCCGGCCGAGCTGGTCGGTGCCCAGCCAGTGCCCGGGGCCGGGCGGCAGCAGGGCGCGCCCCAGATCCGGCAGGTACGGGTCGTACCCGGTCAGCATCGGCGCGAACAGGCAGAACAGCACGACCAGCACGAGGACGCCGGCACCGGCACGGCCCCTCATCGGCGGCCCCCGGGCGAGGCGGCGGGCCGGCCACGCGCGCCCAGCCGCGGGTCCAGGGCCGACAGGCACAGCTCGGTCACCGCCAGGAGCAGGACCGTCGCGACCGCGACGACCAGCACGTACGCCTGCACGACCGGCACGTCCCGCTGCCTGATCGCCGCCACGGCGAGCTGCCCCACGCCGGGCCAGGCGAACAGCGTCTCCACCACCACGGCGCCGGCCAGCAGCTCCGCCAGCACCAGGCTCACGGCGGTGACCGCGTTCGGCGCGGCCACGCGCAGCGCGTGCACGACGACCGTACGCCGGCGCCGCAGCCCCTTGACGGTGGCGAGCCTGGCGAACGGCAGCCGCAGCGCCCGCACCAGATCGGCCCGCAGCAGCCGCAGCAGCGTGGCGGCGCCGGCCAGGCCGAGGGTGAGCGCGGGCAGCACCACCGCGCCCGGGCCGCCGTCGCCGCCTGTGGGGAGCAGGCGCAGGCCCACCGCCACCACGCTGATCAGCAGGATCCCCACGATGTAGGGAGGAACGCCGCCGATCGCCACCGTCACGAGCGCCAGGACGCGGCTGTCGAGGGCCCGCGGCCGGAACGCGGCCATGAGGGCGGCGAGCAACGCGAGCCCCGCCGCGACCGCCGCCGCCGCGACCGCCAGCCGCAGCGTGGCCGGCAACCGCGCCAGGATCTCGGCCGCCACGGGGGAGCGGTCGACGTAGGACCGGCCCAGGTCGCCGCGCAGCGCGCCCAGCAGCCACCGCAGGTACCGGCTGAACAGCGGCTGGTCGAGCCCCAGCTCCGCGCGGAGCGCCGCGACCCCGGCCGCCGTCGGCTGGATGCCGCCGCGGCGCAGGATCTCCTCGGCGGGGTCGCCGGGCGCGAGCGAGGTCAGCAGGAAGACGAGCACCGACAGCACCAGGAGCACGAGCAGGAGCTCGGCGACGCGCCGCAGGACGATGACGGTCACTTCCTGGGCGCCAGCCTGCCCAGATCGGTCACGTGGGCTACGTTCTGCGTCACGCCGCTGACCTCGGTGGTCGTGACGACGGGGTTGTCCTGGTAGGCCAGCGCGATCATCGGCCGGTCGGCCGCCAGCAGCCGCTGGATCCGGCGGTAGAGGTCGCGGCGGTCGGCCGGGTCCGTTCGCGTCGCGGCCCGGTCCACCAGCTCGTCGAACCCGGCGCTGCGGTAGCCGAGCCGGCGCTCGACGTTCCAGGACGCGTCCGAGCGCAGGAACCGGCGGAACAGGTAGTCGGCGTCGGCGTTCGGCACGCTGTACGCGCTGAGGAAGACGTCGTAGTCCCCGGCCTCCATCACGGACTTCGTGGCCTCGGCCACGGTCACCCTCGCCGGCAGGCCCGCCTGCTCGAAGGAGGCGCGCAGCACCTCGGCGACGTCGGTGTAGGGGAACTGGCCGGTCTCGGCCGAGGAGATCAGGATGGTGACGGGCTCCGACGGCGGCCCCGCGGCGGCCACCAGCTCGCGGGCCCTGCCGGGGTCGTACGCGGCGGCGATGCCCGGGTCGGCGAGGTCGCCGAAGACCGGAGACAGGAAGCCCGCGCCCGGCGTGGCCGTGCCGGCGAGCAGCGTGCCGGCGATGGCCCGCCGGTCGACGGCCAGGTCGGCCGCCTCGCGCAGGCGCGGGTCGGAGAACGGCTCGCGGGAGGCGTTGAAGGTCAGGTAGTGCGTCAGCGCCGAAGGGCTGCGCACCACCTGGAAGCGGCTGTCGGCGGCGACCGCGGCGACCTGGCCCGGCAGCAGCGCGCCCTTGTCGATCAGCCCGTCCACCTCGCCGGCCCGTAACGCGGCGACGCGGGCGTTGGCGTCCGGGATCACCCTGACCACGATCGTGTCGTAGGCGGGGGCGGCGCCGTGGTAGTGCGGGTTGGCGGCGAGCACGGCCTGCTGCCCCTCGGTCCAGCTCGCCAGCGTGTACGGCCCCGTGCCGATCGGCTTGCCGGCGAAGGCGCCCGAGGCGGCGAACGCCTTCGGCGACTGGACCATGCTGTAGAAGCCGGCCAGCCTGCCCGGCAGGTCGGCCACGCCCTCCTTCAGGACGAACACCACCTTGCCGCCCTCGGCGCGGACGTCGCCGAGCTTGCCGTACGCCGCCTCCATCCCCGCGTCGAGGCTGAAGAAGGCCGACTGCCGGGGCGCGATCCGCAGGAACCGCTCGACGTTGGCCACCACCGACTCGGCGGTCAGCGGCGTGCCGTCGCTGAACCGCACGCCCTCGCGCAGCGTGAACGTCCAGCGCCGCCCCTCGTCGGCGGCGGCCCAGGACGCGGCCAGGGCCGGGACGGGCCGCAGCTTGTCGTCCACGGTCACCAGCGGCTCCCAGATCCGTAACGTCTGGTGGGCGTAGTACGGGTCCTCGGGGCCCGCGACGAGGTCGCGCGGGGCGGCCAGGGTGAGCCGGCTCCCGCCCTGCCCGCCGGGCTCCTGGCCGCCGCATCCCCACAGGGCCGCCGCCAGAAGTGCCATCACGATCATCGCGGCTCGTCTTCGCACCTGATCTCCTGCCGACATCCGGATCTCGTACGCAAACGATAACCGTCTTCATGCCGTTCGGGGAGATCATGGGGCTTTTGTGGTGATACGGTCTGCCTTCGGAAATGATTCTCATTTTCTGGAGGGTCCTTGAGAACGATGCCCGAGCCGCCGCCCGCCATGACGTTCGCGATGCCGCTGATCGTCACCCTGCTGGCCGGCGTCCTCGCGCTGTCGGTGCTGCTGGCGATCGGCCTGGGCGCCGCCGCCGTGCCGCCGGGGGAGACGCTGCGCTTCCTGTGGGCCGCCGTGACCGGCGGCTCGATCACGGCCGAGGAGGTCACCGCCTACCAGATCATCTGGCAGGTGCGGACGCCGCGCGTGCTGCTGGCGGTCCTGGTGGGGGCCGGGCTCAGCGTCGTCGGCGTGGCGATCCAGGCGATGGTGCGCAACGCGCTGGCCGATCCGTACGTCCTGGGCGTGTCGTCGGGGGCGTCGGCCGGGGCGGTGCTGGTCAGCGTCACGGGCGCGCTGACCGCCCTGGGGATCTACGCGGTCTCGGCCGGCGCGTTCCTCGGCGCGCTGCTCGTCTCCGCCCTGGTCTACCTGGCCTCGCGCGGCGCCGGTGGCCTCACGCCGCTGAGGCTGGTGCTCACCGGCGTGGCGATGGCCTTCGGTTTCCAGGCGGTGATGAGCCTGATCGTGTACTTCGTCCCGGACGGCGAGTCGACGAGCACGGTGCTGTTCTGGTCGATGGGCGGCTTCGGCGCGGCCACGTGGGGAGCGCTGCCCGTCGTGGCGGTCGTCACCGCCGTCACCGTCGTGGCGCTGCGCCGCTTCGCGCGCAGCCTGGACGTGCTCGCCCTGGGCGACGAGACGTCGGTGAGCCTGGGCGTGGACACGGTCAGGCTCCGCAAGGGCCTGTTCGTGCTGACGTCGCTGGCCACCGGCGCCATGGTGGCGGTCAGCGGCGCGATCGGCTTCGTCGGTCTGGTGATGCCGCACCTGGTGCGGCTGTGGACGGGGGCGGCGCACGTACGCGTGCTGACGATCGCGCCCCTGGCCGGGGCGATCTTCATGGTGTGGGCCGACCTGGTGGCCAGGACCCTGGTGGCGCCGCGCGAGCTGCCGCTGGGCGTGATCACCGCGCTGGTGGGCGTGCCGGTCTTCGTCGTCCTGCTGCGCCGCCGCGGCTACCTGTTCGGCGGACGCTGATGGCCCGGCTGCTGCTGGAGGAGCTGACGGTGTCCATCGGCGGCGCCCCGATCGTCAAGGACCTGGCGCTCGCGGTCGAGGCGGGACAGGTGGTGGGGCTGATCGGGCCCAACGGCTCGGGCAAGACCACGGCCCTGCGGTGCGTGTACCGGGCGCTGCGGCCGACGGGCGGCGCGGTCTGGATCGACGGCGAGGACCTGTCGCGGATGCCGCTGCGCGACAGCGCCCGCAGGATCGCCGCCCTCACCCAGGAGGGGAGGGCGGACCTGGACTTCACGGTCGAGGAGGTCGTCGCCCTCGGCCGCGCCCCGCACCTGCGCGGCAACCAGGCGCTCAGCGCCCGCGAGCGCCAGCTGTGCCGTCAGGCCATGGCGCAGATGGAGGTGCTGCACCTGGCCGGGCGCGGCGTGCTGTCGTTGTCCGGCGGGGAACGCCAGCGCGTCCTGGTCGCCCGGGCGCTCGTCCAGGAGCCGCAGGTGCTGGTGCTCGACGAGCCGACCAACCATCTCGACCTGCACCACCAGATCCGCCTGCTGTCGATGCTCAAAGGCTCCGGGCTGAGCGTGCTGGTCACCCTGCACGACCTCAACCTCGCCGCCTCCGCCTGCGACCGGCTGGCGGTGCTGTCGCACGGCACCCTCGTCGCGTGCGGCCCGCCCGCGGAGGTCCTCACCGAGGAACTGCTGCGCGAGGCGTTCGGCGTCGAGGCGAGCGTCGTCCCCCATCCGCTGACCGGAACTCCGCAGGTGCTCTACGGCCTGGGCACGGTCACGACGTTGAAAGGAACCCCCGAGTGAAGACACCTACCCTCGCCGTGCTCCTGGCGGGCACGCTCCTGCTCTCCGGATGCGGCGCGCAGGTGGAGGGCGGCGCCGCCGCCGCGCGCACGGTGACGGTCAAGAGATGCGGCGAGGACGTCCGGTACACCACGCCCCGCCGCGCGGTCGTCTACGAGGGCGGCAGCGCCGACAAGCTGTTCGCCCTCGGCCTCACCCAGCACGTGCACGGCTACGTCATGCCGCCGGCCAACCCCCCGGTCGGGGAATCCCCCTGGGCCGCCGAGTACGCCAAGGTCAAGTTCCTCAGCGACGACCTGCTCAACCGGGAGCTGGTCGTGGACGCCAAGGCCGACTTCGTGGTCGCCGGCTGGCGCTCCGGCTTCAGCGACCAGCGCGGCATCACCCCGGCCATCCTCGACGGCCTGAAGATCCAGAGCTTCATGCACACCGAGTCGTGCTTCAACTACCCCGGCTTCCCCGAACGCGTCACACCGTTCGAAGCCCTCTACACCGACCTCGAACGCCTCGGCAGGATCTTCGGCGTCGAGGACAGGGCCCGGGCCCTGATCGCCGGCTACCGCAAGCGCGTCGAGGCGGTCCAGGCCCAGGCCCCGAAGGGCGACCCGACCCCCGTCTTCCTCTACGACTCGGGCACGGACAAGCCGTTCACCGCGGGCAGCCAGGTGCCGCCCAGCGACATCATCCGCTTCGCCGGCGGCCGCAACATCTTCGGTGACCTGGACGCCCGCTGGAGCGAGGTCACCTGGGAGGCCGTCGTGCAGGCCAAGCCGGAGGTCATCATCATCCTCGACTACGGCGACAAGCCCGCCGAGGAGAAGATCAAGTTCCTGAAGGAGTTCCCCACCACCAGCAAGCTGCCGGCCGTCGTCAACGACCGCTTCCACATCCTCGACTACAACGAGGGCATCAGCGGCCCGCGCAACATCGACGGCCTGGAAGGGTTCGCGAAATACCTGCGTGAACTGCAGAAATGACCGGCAGGGAGACGTCGCCGGCCGGGGCGGGGCCGATCCTGCGCGACAGGCGGTTCGTCCGGCTGTGGTGCGGCACCACCGCCTCGGGCCTGGCGACCTGGGCGCTGCCCTTCGTGCTGGGGCTCGCCGTGCTGGACCGCACCCTCACCGCCGCAGGACTCGGCATCGTGCTGGCCACCCGCACCATCGGCTTCCTCGCCGCGGTGCCGATCAGCGGGGTCCTGGCCGACCGGTACTCGCGCCGGGCCGTGGTGTTGTGGGCCGGGCTGGCCGCCGCGCTCGCCACCCCGTTCATCGCGCTCGGGCTCGGCCGCTCGGTGCCGCTCATGGCCGTGGCGGCGGCGGTGGCCGGGGCCGGTCAGGGGGCGTGCCGGCCCGCGTTCCAGGCGCTCACCGCGGAGGTGGTCGACGCCGGCCGCCGCCGGCGGGCCAACGCCGCCATGACGCTGGCCGTGCGCGTCACCACGCTGGTGGCGCCGGCGGGCACGGCGTTGCTGGCGGCCGTCCTGGACACCTGGTGGTTGCTGGTCGGCACCGGGGTGCTGTGGGTGGTCGCGGCGCTGCTGCCGCCCCGGGGCCTGCGCGCCCCGGCACGGGCGGCGGCGGGCGCGCGGTTCTTCGGGGAGTTCGGCGAGGGCGTGCGTGAAGCGCGCAGGCACCCGTGGTTCCTGGCCGGCCTGGGCGCGCTGGCCGCCGTCATCTTCACCGGCTACTCGGCCACCGGCGTGGCGCTCCCGCTGGTCAGCCGCGACCGCTACGGCACCGAGGCGGTGCTGGCGGCGGCGCTCACCGCCTACACCCTCGGCGCGCTGGCCGGCGCGCTGCTCGTGGCCCGCTGGACGCCGCGCGCTCAGGGCTGGGCCGCCCTGGCGGGCCTGGCCCTGTACGGCTTCGCGCCGCTCAGCCTGCTGCTGCCGGCGCACCCGGCCCTGGTGTTCGCCGCCTACGCGCTGGCCGGGCTGGGCATCGAGCTGTTCAACGTGCCCTGGTTCACCGCCACGCAGCGCGAGGTGGAGCCGCGCCTGCTCGCCCGCGTCTCCTCGCTCGACTTCCTCGTCTCCTACGGCCTGGCCCCTGTCGGCCTCGCCCTCCTCGCCCCGGCCATCGACACCTTCGGCCTGCAGCCGGTCCTGGCCGGGTGCGCGCTGGTGTGCTTCCTCGCGCCGGCCGCGGCGGCCCTGGTGCCCAGCAGCCGCGGCTTCTCGCGCCGATGAGACGCTTCCCGCCTGTGGGACGCCGGACGCGCGATGGGTCGCCCGGCTCCTCAGCGCCTGCCCTGCACGACCGCCACGACGGCGACGGCCGCGAGGACGAGCACCCCGAGGAACGCCGGCACTCTCGCACCGGAACCGCTGACTGCCATCGCAAGCCTCCGGCTCATCGTCGCGGGCAGGGATCTCCCCGTGATCATAAGCGGAGCGGGCCGAGGGCGCGGCCGGTCGCATCATGCGCGCAGCCGGCGGCCGCCATCGCGCCGAAGCCGTCCTGCACCGAGGCGACCGTGCCGTTGTGGAAGTGGGGCTGCATGTCGGTGGAGCTGACCGTGAGGCTGTCCGGGTGCGCGGGCCCGGCCTCGACCAGCTTGCGCATGACGCTGCCTGACGGACGGGTGCGGCCGGGGGAGCGGATCGCGTCAAGGCGCTGCCGGTGCCGCAGCCGCGGCGACCGGCCGGTGGTGTGTCGTCGGTCACACCGTGTCACACCCCGGGGGAGCGTTCCGTCTTCAGAGGGCATGACGAACACGGAACGGACCTCGGTGCTGATCACCGGAGGCAACAAGGGTCTCGGCCTCGAGGCGGCCCGGCGGCTCGGCGAGCTGGGCTGGACGATCTTTCTCGGCTCGCGGGACGAGGGCCGCGGGCGGGCGGCCGCCGGCAAGCTGGCCGCCGGTGGCGCGAACGTGGTCATGGTCCCGCTCGACGTGACCTCCGACGAGTCGGTGGCCGCCGCGGAACGGCTCGTCCGCGAGCACACCGACCGGCTGGACGTGCTGATCAACAACGCCGGCGCGCCCGGCAGGGCCGTCGCGCCCGCGCAGGCGACGGTCGAGGAGATCCACGCCGTCTACGACACCAACGTGTACGGGCCGATCAGGGTCACGCACGCGTTCCTGCCCCTGCTGCGGGCCTCGGACCACCCGCGGGTGGTGATGGTGTCCAGCGCCGTCGGCGCCTTCTCCGTCGTGACCGACCCCGAGCAGGCCGCCTCGAAGTTCCACGAGCTCGCCTACACCTCCTCGAAGACGGCGCTGAACATGATCACCCTCCGGTACGCCCAGGCGCTCCCGGACATCAAGTTCAACCTCGCCACCCCCGGCGAGGTCGCCAACCACAAGTTCGCCGCCACCGACATGAACAACCACACCGGCGAGCTGACGGTCACCGAGGGCACCGACTCGATCGTCAGGCTCGCGACGCTCGGCCCCGACGGGCCGACCGGGATCTTCGTCGACCGCCTCGGCCCCATCGCCTGGTGACCGGCGAGGGGCTGAGGCGCCTTCGATACTCTGGCGCCCACCGATGAGCACGCGAGCCGAGGAGTGGAAGCCCGTGTCCGGAGCGGGGGATGAGACGGGCGCGAACGCGTACCGGCCGCTGCTGTTCTCCATCGCGTACGGGATGACGGGATCCGTGGGCGACGCCGAGGACATCGTGCAGGACGCCTTCCTCGGCCTGACCAGGGCGCGCCAGGCGGGCACCGTGATCGCCGACCAGAAGGCGTACCTGACGACGGCGGTGACGAGGCTCGGCATCGACCACCTGAGGTCGGCGAGGGTACGGCGGGAGACGTACGTGGGGGACTGGCTGCCCGAGCCGGTCGTCGCGCCTGCCGGCGGGCCCGGGCCGGCCGAGCACGCCGAGCTGGCCGACTCGCTGTCGATGGCGTTCCTGGTGCTGCTGGAGTCCCTCTCGCCGGTCGAGCGGGCGGTGTTCATGCTGCGCGAGGTGTTCGGGTACGGCTACCCGGACGTGGCGCGCCTCACCGGCAAGACCGAGGTGAACTGCCGGCAGATCTTCGCCCGCGCCCGGCAGCGCGTCGCCGCGGGAGGGCGGGCGCCCGCCGGCCCGCCGCCCCCGGCCCGGCGCGCCCGCGGCGAGGAGCTGGCCCGCAGGTTCTTCGACGCCGCCGCGGGCGGCGACCTGGACGCGCTGCTCGGCATGCTCGCGCCCGACGTCGTCCTCCACGGGGACGGCGGGGGCAAGGCGCAGGCGATCGCGAGACCGGCGACCGACGCGCAGCGCGTCGCGCGGCTGCTCGTCGCAGGACTCCGCCGGGTCGCCGAGCTCGGCGTCTCCTACCAGCCGGCCCGGGTCAACGGCCGGCCGGGCGCCGTCATGTACGACGCGGAGGGTCGCGTGGCCGGCGTGGTCGGGCTCGACATCGCCGGCGGCGTGATCAAGGCGATCCACTCGGTGGTCAATCCCGACAAGCTTCGCCATCTCGGAGAGGTGTCCGATGTGGGGCGCCTGCCGCGGAGCTGACGCGCACGGTCCGGTGCGGCGGCTGCGCGAGGCGGGCATGCCGCCCACCTGCGCCCCGGCCTGCCGCCGGGCCGGCGCGGCTCAGGACGGGACGTCCATGCGCTGCGTGCCGACGACCGACAGCAGGCGCAACGCCTGCTCGGACGGCGAGCCGGGGACGGCGGTGTAGATGACGACCTGCTGGTCCCGGTCGCTGATGTCGAGCACGTCGCAGTTGACGGTGACCGGGCCGACCAGCGGATGCTGGAAGGTCTTGGTCATGACGGGCGCGGCGGCCACGTCGTGCGAGTCCCACAGCCGGGCGAACTCCTCGCTGCCCTCGCGCAGCTCGCGCACCAGCCCGGCCACCTCCGGGTCGCCGAGGTAACGGGCGGCGGCGGCGCGCAGGCGGCCGGCCGACATGCGGGCGAACTCGTCGGCGTCCGACACCCCGTACAGCCGCCGTCCCTGCGGGTGCGGGCCGAGGAAGGCGCGGCGCACCAGGTTGCGCTCGCGCCGCGGCAGGGCGGAGAAGTCCTCCATGAGGGCCGCCGCCAGATCGTTCCAGGCGATCACCTCGATCGTCGCGGACGTCACGATCGCGGCGGCCTGCGGCAGCCGTCGCAGCAGGTCGAGGATGCTCTGGCGGACCTCGCGCGAGGGACCGGGCGCCGGGGCGGGCGGCGCGGCCCGGCAGGCAGCCCCACGTCGGCGGGGGTGATCCGCTCGCGCCTGCTGCGCAGGAAGGCCGCCAGTTCGCGTCTGTCCATACCTCCAGCTTGCACGAGTCAGGAAAGGACAGGCATGTACTGCTGATACCTGGATGAGCACGGGGGAGTGCCGCAGGCTCGATCTCATGCACAACACCGATGACATGTCCATGGGCCTGCTGGCAGGCAAGGTCGCCTTCATCACCGGCGCCGGGCGCGGCATCGGTGCCGCCGCGGCGCGGCTGTTCGCCAGGGAGGGCGCCAGGGTGCTGCTCGCGGCCCGTACGGAGGAGCAGCTCAAGACGGTGACCGAGGAGGTGCGGGCGGCGGGCGGCACCGCGGACTACACGGTCTGCGACCTGGCCGACGCGCGTTCCGTGCGCGCCGCCGTCGATCGCGTCGTGGAGCTGTACGGCCGGCTCGACGTCGCCTTCAACAACGGCGCCACCATCACGCCGCCCGGCCCGGTCGACGAGGTGACCGAGGACGACTTCGACCACCTCTACACCGTCAACCTGCGGGGTCCGTGGCTGGCCATGACCGCCGAGATCGCCGCCATCCGGGCCACCGCCGGCACCGGAGCCATCGTCAACAACTCCAGCGTCGGCAGCCTGATGGGCAACCCCGAGCTGCCCGCCTACGGGGCGATGAAGCGGGCCGTCAACAGCCTCACGGAGTCGGCCGCCATCACGTACGGGCCGGAGGGGATCCGCGTCAACGCGATCGCCCCCGGCGGCACGCTGACCGAGATGATCCGCACGTGGGAGGAGCACTCGCCCGGCCTCGTCGAGCGGCTCACGACCCGCATCCCGCTGGGCCGCACCGCCGACCCCGAGGAGATCGCGCAGGCCGCCGCCTGGCTGCTCAGCGACCGCGCCTCGTACGTGACCGGCACCGTGCTCAGGGTGGACGGCGGCGCCCGAGCCTGACCCGGCGCCCCCGCCCATGTCCAGAGCGGGGGCGGCGGCACGCATCCGCACACCCGCCGTAGTGGTGCGTGCCGGAGCGCGGGCGCGCGGTGCCAGGATACGGATCATGTCCGATGCCAAGCAGTACCCCCTGGAGCCGGGCCCCGCGCAGACGCGTGCCATGGGGGAGGCCGTGCTGGCCCTGGTCCAGCGTTTCCTGGACGAGTTGCCCGAGCTGCCCGCCTTCGACCTCGACGGCGCCGCGCCCCTGGCCGCGGCGCTGCGCGAGCCGGCGCCCGAGCACGGCAGCTCGTTACCCGGCCTGCTGTCCACGGTGCACGCGGCGGCCCGCAGCGGCGCCATCAGCGCCGGGCCCGGCTATCTCGCGTACGTGCCGGGCGGCGGCCTGTACGCGGCCGCGCTCGCCGACTTCCTGGCCGCCGCGCTGAACAAGTACGTCACCGTGTGGCAGCTGGCCCCCGCCTGCGCCCAGATCGAGGCCACGGTCATCGGCTGGCTCCGCGACCTGTTCGGCTACCCGGAGCAGGCGCGCGGCATCCTCACCTCCGGCGGCTCGATGGCCAACTTCTCGGCCGTCGTCACCGCCCGCACCACCCTGCTCGGCGAGAGCTTCCTCGACGGCACCGCGTACGTCACCGACCAGACCCACGCCTCCTGCGCCAAGGCCGCCCTGCTGGCCGGCGTCCCGCGCGACCGCGTACGCGTCGTGCCGGCGCAGGACAGCCTGGCGATGGACCCGCACGCGCTGGCCGCGATGATCGAGGACGACCGGCGCGCCGGGCTGCGGCCCTTCCTCGTGATCGGCAGCGCGGGGACGACGAACACCGGCGCCGTCGACCCGCTGCCCGAGCTCGCCGCCGTCGCCCGCGACGCCGGCGCGTGGTTCCACGTCGACGCCGCCTACGGCGGCCCGTTCCAGCTCACCGAACGCGGCCGGGCCCGGCTGCGCGGCATCGAGCTGGCCGACTCGATCACCATCGACCCGCACAAGGCCATGTTCCTGCCGTACGGGACCGGCGCGCTGCTGGTGCGCGACGGCGCGCGGCTGCGCCAGGCCCACCACGTGGGCGCCGCCTACCTGCAGGACCTCGGCGAGGAGGAGGACATCCCGAACTTCACCGAGTACTCGCCCGAGCTGACCCGCGAGTTCCGCGGCCTGCGGCTGTGGCTGCCGATCAAGCTGCACGGCCTCGCCGCCTTCCGCCAGGCCCTGGACGAGAAGCTGGACCTGGCCGAGCTGGCCTACGAGACGCTGCGCGAGCACGGCTTCGAGGTGCCGTGGCGGCCCACTCTGACCGCCGTGGCCTTCCGCTGGGTGCCCGGGCGCGGCGACGCCGACGCCTTCAACGCCGAGCTGCTGCGCCGCGTGACGGCCCGCGGCCGCGCCCTGCTGTCCAGCACGCGCGTCGGCGGCCGGTACATGATCCGGGTGTGCGTCGTCAGCCACCGCACCCACCGGGACCGGGTCGAGGAGGTCCTCGACGACATCCGCGAGGCCTGCGCCGAGCTGCGGGCGGAGCTGGATTAAGGCGCACCGGGCAGACACCGCCCGGCCGCCTGGTGACGGCAGGCCGCCCCCCTCGCGGGAGGGGACGGCCTGCCTCGGGCGGTCAGGAGACGGGTTCGATCCACACGTTGCGGAAGCGCGGGTTCTCGCCGGCATCGCCGTGATCCTGCAGGCGGATCCCGCCCGCCGCCGCGCTCTCCGGGATGTTGTCGCCCGTGCCGCCGTCGACGGGCACGTCGTCGTGCACCACCACCCCGTTCCAGACGACCGTCACCCTCGCGTCGTCGACCTTCACTCCCGCGCTGGTGTGGCGGGCCGCGCGGAAGGTGATGTCGTAGGTCTGCCACGTGCCCGGGGCGGTGGCCATGTTGCGGCCGGGCGCGCGCTTGGAGTAGATGGCGCCCGCCTCGTCGGCGGCAGGCGTGGTGTCACCGTACGACTCCAGGACCTGCACCTCGTAGCGTTCCTGCAGGAAGACGCCGCTGTTGCCGCGCTGCTGGCCGGTCACGTCCGGCGGGTAGTCCGGCTCGTACCACTCGACGTGGAGCCTGAAGTCGCCGAACGTCCGCCGGGTGCGGATGTCGCCGCCGTACGACTCCATGGAGCCGTTCGCGACCGGCCAGGTCGCCGCCCCGCCCGCCCGCTTCTCCCACGCCGCCAGGCTCGACCCGTCGAACAGCGTGATCCGCTCGGCCTGCGACACCGTGAGATGGTCGAGGCTGAGCTGTCCCGCGTCGCCGGAGTCGTAGCTGTAGGCGATCCTGTTCGAGCCCCGCTTGAGGTCGAGCGTCTCGGTCTGGACGGCCCAGTCGTCCCAGCCGCCGGTGGCCGCCAGCCGGACCTGCCTGACCCTGGTCCCGTTGACGTACACGCTCACCGACGTGCCGGCCGGCGCCGCGTAGCGGAGCCCGACGTTGTGCGGGCCGGGCGAGTCCGCCCGTACGGAGAACGACGTGCTCGCGCCCACGGCCGTGTAGCCGCCGACGAAACCCTTGCCGGTGTAGCCCTGGTGCTCTGTGCTCACCGCCGCGCCACCGCGTAGCGCGGCGTGCTCCGCCTCGAGCACCGGGCGCGCGGCCACGGTGATGGAGTCCAGGTTGACGTTGCCGGCGTCGCCGCTGTCGTAGGTGTAGGCGATGGTGTTGGCGCCCGCCTTCAGCGCGAGCGGCTCGACCCGGGTGGCCCACTGGTCCCACGTCTCCGTCGTGGGCAGCGGCACCTGCCTGACCTTGGTCCCGTTGACGTACACGCTCAGCGACTTGGCGCCGGGCGCGGGGTGCGGGCCGTTGGAGTAGCGCAGGCTCACGTGGTACGTGCCGGCCTCGGCGACCCGCACGGCGAACCGCGTGGACGCCCCCGCCGTCCAGAAGCCGTCGACGAAGCCGCTGCCCGAGTAGCTCAGGTGGTCGGTGTTCAGCTTCGCGCCGCCGCCGGGCGAGGCGCTCTCCGCCTCGTAGGTGGTGTCCGCCGGCCGGCCGCCGACCAGCGAGTTGAGCGTGTACCAGGCTTCGGTGCTCCACAGCGGCCGCCCCGAGGCCGAGGTGAACGGGCGCGGTGAGCGCAGGTGCACCACCCGTCCCGGCTTCAGCCCGGCGAGCTTGAGCGTGACCTTCCTGCCGCCGGCCGTCAGCCTCGCGGAGGTGACGGTCAGCGGCTCCTCGTCCACCTTGGGGCCGCCGTAGGTGGAGGCCGCGACGTACCGCCACTGGGTGGCCTGGTACCTGGCCGCCAGCGACGCGGCGGTCTCCGCCGACAGCGGCTCGGTGTACTCCAGCTCGAAGCCGCCCTCCACCGCGCGCATCCGCAGGATGTCGAACGCCTTGCCCTCGCCCGGCGTCAGCTTCTGCAGGCCGTGGGTGAGCTTGCCCGGCTGGCCCCAGTTGCCGCCCGCGCCCAGGCCGCCGGCGTAGATGGCGCCGTCGGGGCCCAGGCTGATCCGGTTGACCCCCGCCTCCAGCCCCTGCGTGAAGCGGAAGACCGCGCCCTGGTACTCGCCGTTGACCTTCTCCAGGTAGGCCCGCTGGATCCCGCCGTACGTGACGTCGCCGAACAGCACTTGCCCGGCGAACCTGCCCCGCTTCATGACCAGCGGGTTGCTGGGGGAGTTGGCTATCTCGTTGTGCGGCAGCCACAACACGGGCGGGCTGACCGGGTTGCCGTCGAACGGGCCGTCCGGGTTGGTGTAGTGGTTGAAGAACCGGTCCTGCTTGACGTGCACGAGTTTCGAGGCGGGCAGCCAGCCGCCCTGATTGTCCATGACGAACAGCTCACCCTCCGGACCCCAGCCGAGCCCGTTGGGCGTGCGCAGGCCGCCGGCGACGTACTCGACCTTGCCGGTGGCCTTGCTGACCTTGATGGCCGTGCCCCTGTCCCGCGCGGGCTGCGGGTCGGTGGTGGCGCCGCCGTAGTCGATGGCGACGGACAGGTTGATGTAGAAGTGGCCGTCGCGGTAGAGCAGGCCGAAGGCGAACTCGTGGAAGTTGCCGCCGAACGGCCAGGTCGCCACGGTCCTGAGATCGTCGGCGACCTCGTCGCCGTCGGTGTCGTTCAGCTCCACCAGCCGGGACTTCTCCGAGACGTAGAGCTTGCCGTCCACGTACTTGATGCCCATGGGCTCCTGCAGCCCGCCGGCGATCTTCTTGGTGGTCACCCGCTCGGGCGAGGTCTGGCCGGTGACGTTGCCGAGCAGGTGGACCTCGCCGAGCCTGGTCTCCGAACCGCCCCACGTGGCGATCGCCAGCCGGCCGTCGGGCAGCCAGTCCATCGCGCTCACCTGCGGCTCGAAACCGGCCGGGCGCAGGTCGGTGAGCGTGAGATCCGGGTGCACGGACGTCAGGGGCAGCCCGTCGCCGGGGGAGTCGGCGCCGCTCTCGCACTCCTTGCGCCCCGGGGCGGTGACCCTCACCACGTCCGCGTCGGTGCTCAGCACCGAGGCCGGCACCAGGGAGAACGCGGCGGCCCCTGGCGGTTTCCACTCCAGCTTGAGCTGCTGGCCGTACAGGTGCTCGAAGTGGTCGACGCGCAGCGCGTGGTAGCCGGCGGCCAGCGTGATCGTGCCGTCCACGGCGATCGGCCCGTGCCGCCCGTCGTTGGTGATCACGACGGTGTCGCCGATGCGCAGCCGGGAGCCGTCGTCGCTGGTGAGGCGGAACTCGTAGGTGCCGGCGGCGGGGATGGCGATGTTGCCCACGGCCTCGGTGACGAACATGTCGGTCAGGCCGAAGTCCGCGTCGGTGGTCCAGTCGATCGTGGGCATCAGCTTGTCCACGTTCGGGGTCTGGCCGGGCTTGAGCGTGCACAGCTTGGACAGCTCCACCTGCACGTCGTAGGTGCGCAGGGTGATGCCGGGCTCCTGCGGCGGAACCTCGGCGTGTGCCGGGGCGGGCACGACCAGGCAGGTGATGATGAGTAAGAGGGATAACAGGGGTGACGTCCGCATGACCTGTCCCATCTCGGAGAGGGCGCCGCGTTCGGCGTGGGTGGGGGTGCGGCATCGCCGGAGGCGGAGATCCGTCGGCGGATGCCGGGGCTCATACGCTGGAACGTGAAGGGAATAACGCTGCTCTGCGCCGTAATATAAGACGAGATCTTCGTCTTGCCCATAGGCTTCCGCCGAATATCGAAGAAAGCCCTGACATGTCAGGGCAGAAGGGTGCCTCCGGCTGCCGATTCCCAGGTCGAACGCCTGTTGTGATCAGCCGGCCGCCCGCGGCGGCGCTCCCGTCCCTGCCTGACCGGCCTCCGCGATCGCGGCGGCCCTCGTCCCGGCCCGGGCCGGGGACGAGCGCCGCGGCGGGGCCATCGCGGTCGTCGTGCTCGGGCTCACCTCGTCGCCGGCACCCGGGGCCCGCTCGACGCCGCCGGTGCCGCGCTGCTCCCGCCGATCGCAGCCGGGCTCGCCGCGTCCGCCCTCACCTGGTGGTACGGCTCACGCGCCCTCGCCTCGTCCGCGACGTCCAACGGCTCATGGCGGTGGGTCAGGGCTCACTGCTGCACGGTCACGTAGGCGATCCTGTCCACGGGCAACTCCGTGGCCGCGATCTCCTGCCGCAGGTCGCCACGCACGGCCGCCCCGCGAAGCGGCTCCACCGAGACGATGGCGCCCGGCCAGCTGTCCGATTCCAGGAAGCTCTCGGGCGGCACCCGGTTCCGCACCTGCCAGCCGCCGCGGTTCAGCCGACGCTCGGCCTCGGCGAGAAGGTCCTCCTCGCCGCCGCCGAGGTGGACCGCGAGGTAACGGAGTTCGACGTAGGTGTTCTCCCACTCGTGCAGCGTGTCGGCGTCCTCTCCGACGACCCGGCCGATGGCGCGTAGCTCCGAGAGCACGAGCGCGAGCCCTGGCACCCCCGCGCACCCCCCGCGCACCTCCGCGCGGATCCCGCCTCGATCGGGGCCCCGCTGCAGGCCGCCGTCCGGCGCGTGGCCGCCGCCGCGCTGGACCCCGCGGGCGGCCCCGACGTGCTCGTCGGGTACTCCATCATGCTGGAGATGTGGGTGCTGGCGCACGAGCTGGCCGCCGACGACCCCGACGAGGCCGACCGCGCCAACGCCGCCGCCATGCTCGCGGCGTTCGCCGAAGGGCACGGCGGATACTTCGCCCCGCTCCTGGGCCCCTGACCGGCGGCCTTTCGTCAGGGCGGGCCGCTGGTTTGGAGGGCGGCCGGGCCGTGGCCGTGGTCTGGCCGGCGCGCTCGCCTGGATGAGCGGGTCATGGGCGAGCGGCCCCGAGCCCCTGCGGCTCGCCGGCGTTCCAGTCCCAGCCGGTGATCGTGGCGCGCATCAGGCGGGCCGCGGCCGACAGGTGGCTGTCGGCGCCCCAGTACAGGGTGACCGTGCGGCGGCAGTCGGGCTCGTCGACGGCGATCCAGGCGCCTGGGGTGCGGGTGGCGACGCGGCGGGCGAACGCGGGGACGAGCCCGATGCCGAGCCCCGCGCTGATCAGCTCCGCGATGGCGCTGGGCTCGTCGCTCTCGCAGACGATCCTCGGGGTGAGGCCGCGTGCGGCGAAGAGGCGATCGAGCAGCCTGCGGATCCAGTGCCCCTTGCGGGCGGTGATGAAGGGCTGGCCGGCGAGCTCGCCGATGCTCACCCGGGCGCGGCCCGCCAGCGGGTGATCGAGTGGCGTGCCCACCCCCACGGCCTCGTCGAACAGCCGCTCGGACGCCAGGCCTTCGGCGTGGATGGGCTGCGAGGCGACGCACAGGTCGACGTCCTGGGCCCGCAGGCGGCGGGCCATCTCCTCGGCCGCCGTCCAGTGCAGAACGAACTCGACGCCGGGATGATCGCGCTTGAAGGCCGCCAGCGGCCCGGTGAGGGTGAGGAACGTCTCCGAGGCCAGCCGCACGCTGCCCACCCCCTGGCTGACGGCGTCGGCGACGGCCCGCCGCCCCGCGTCGAGCTCGCCGAGGCAGCGCTCGGCGTACCCCAGGAAGAGCGCGCCCGTGTCGTTCAGCCGCAGCCGGTCGGCCCGGTCGAACAGCGGGGCGCCCAGCTCGCTCTCCAGCCGGCTGATGGTACGGCTCAGCGACGGCTGGGCGACGCGGAGCTCGTCGGCCGCGCGGCTGAGGTGCTCCAGCCGGGCCACCACCACGAACTGCCTGAGCATGTTCAGGTCCATCATGACTCCCGATACATAACACCATAGCAATATTGATCTTAGACAAGATAACTCATTCTTCATATCGTCGGTGGTGCTCGTGAATCGGGAACGAAGAGGAGGGGCCCCCTCATGGCCACCGCGGCCGACATGGCGCATCCGGCGCCGGCGACGACGTCACCGAGGACGCCGGCGACGACGGCGTCGATGGGATGGACGGGGTGGGCGCTGCGGGTCGTCGTCAGCGCGCACGTCGTGGCGATCGCCGGGCAGCCGGTGTTCGCCGGGGTGTATCTGACCGGCGACTACGACAGCCTGCGCTGGCACGCGATCGGCGCCGACGTGCTCACGTCCATCGGCTACCTGCAGGTCATCGCGGCGATCGTGGTCTGGGTACGGCTGCGCCAGGCCGGGCCGTTCCTGGCCACGGCGGCGGTGGTGGCCGCCGAGACCGTGCAGTACTTCGCGGGGCTGGAAGGCGCGCTGTGGCTGCACATCCCGCTGGGCGTGATGACCGTCGTGGCGCTGGTGGTGCAGTTCATCGCCGTCTGGCGCCGGCCCCTCCTGCGGCGGGAGGTTCGCGATGCGCGCGCACGATGAGGGCCGCGGCCTGAGCCGTCGGCGGGCGCTGGGCATCGGCGGGGCGCTCGGGCTGGTGGCGGCCACCGGCCTGTCCACCTCGGCCGCGCTGGCCCGCCGGCCGGCGATCACCGGTGCCGAGCTGCGCAGCGCCGTGCCGCTGCCGCCTCCGTACCAGGTGCCGCTGCCGATCCCGCGCACGCTGGAGCCGGCCGGCGCCGACCGGTACGAGATCGTCCAGCGGGAGGCCGTCGCGGAGATCCTGCCCGGTGTCCGGACGCCGCTGTGGACGTACGAGGGCACCTTCCCCGGGCCGACGATCGAGTCGCGCCGCGGTCGCCAGGTCACCGTCACGCACCGCAACGAGCTGCCCGTGCCGACCGTCGTGCACCTGCACGGCGGCCGGACGCCGGCGGCCTCCGACGGGTACCCCACCGACCTCGTCCTGCCCCGGGGCTGGGCGCGGGCCGCCACCCACGCCGGGCACGGTTCGGGGAACGGGGCGGGATACGGGTCAGGGCACGGGACGGGGCAGAGCTCGGGGCACGGGGCGGGGCAGAGCTCGGGGAGCGGGGCGGGGCACGGCATGCACGACCCCCGGGCGGTGGTGACCGAGCTGACGCGCGACTACACCTTCCCGCTCGACCAGCGGCCGGCGCTGCTGTGGTACCACGACCACCGGATGGACTTCACCGCCCCCGCGATCTGGCGCGGCCTGGCCGGGCTGCACATCGTCCGCGACGACGCCGAGGACGCGCTCGGCCTGCCCGCGGGGCCGCGCGAGCTGCCCCTCATGATCGCCGACCGGGCCTTCGCCGCCGACGGCGGCCTGGCCTATCCCGCCCTCGACCCTGCCCTGCGGGAGCGGCCGGGCGTGCGCGAGCCGTACCTGGCCGGGGTGCTCGGCGACGTGATCCTGGTCAACGGCGCCCCGTGGCCCGTGCACGAGGTGGACGCGGCCCGCTACCGGCTGCGCGTCCTGAACGCCTCCAACGCCCGCCACTACGAGCTCGAAGCGGTCGGCGACGACGGGCGGCGGCTGGACCTCGTCCAGATCGGCGCCGACCAGGGGCTGCTCGCGGCGCCGGTCACGCACAGGCTGCTGCCGATCGCCCCGGCCGAACGCTACGACCTGATCATCGACTTCTCGGGCGTCCCGGTCGGGAGCCGCGTCAGGCTGCTCAACCGGCTGGGCTCCGGCCGTACGCGTGACGTCATGGCCTTCCGCGTGGCGCGCAAAGCCGCCGACGACAGCCGCGTCCCCGGCACGCTGTCCACCGATCTGCCGTCCTGGCGCCGGTCGGACGCCGTCAGGGTGCGCGACTTCGCCTTCCGCACCGGGCGGATGCACAGCGGACATGGCTGGCTGATCGGCGGGCTGCCGTTCGACCCGGCCCGCACCGACGTCACCGCCCGGCTCGGCGACGTCGAGGTGTGGCGGCTGATCGCGGACGTCCACCATCCCGTCCACCTGCACCTGGTCGGTTTCCGCGTGCTCTCGCGCAGCGGACGGCCGCCCCTGCCCCACGACGCCGGCCTCAAGGACACCGTCTCCCTGAGCCCAGGCGAATCGGTGGAGATCATCACCCGCTTCGACGGCTACCGGGGCCGCTACCTCTTCCACTGCCACAACGCCGAGCACGAGGACATGGGCATGATGGCCAACCTCGAGATCACCTGACGAGGCCCGCGACGGCCACCTGGGCCGGTGCCGAGGTGGCCTTGGGGTGGGGAACGAGTTCTGCGTGCTGCGCAGCAAAATGTCATTCATCGGGAAAGTGACATTCCGTAATTAAATGTGGAATTTCATGATTATAACCGTCAGTGGATGCACTTAAAAGGGGTGATTTGGGGTTTACATAAACGCTTCTCGTTCGTAACATCCCACTCATGGGAGCGCTCCCAAAAGCCGATCCGGCTATGAGACCGCAGCTACGGGATGACGTACGGTTCGTCGAGAGCCCCGACGGCGCCTACGTCCACAGCGACTACGGTGCGTGCACGCTGCGCGGGCGGCAGGCGTACGCCTGGCTCGCCAGGCTGGCGCCCGCGCTGACCGGCCGCCACACGCTGGCCGAGCTCACCGCGCACCTTCCCGGCGACCGGCGGGACATGGTCGAGCAACTGGTGGGGCGGCTCGCCGAGCAGCGGTTCGTGGTGGACGCCCGGCAGGCGCGGGCACACGGGCTCAGCGGGGCGGAGCTGCGGGCGTACGCGGAGGAGATCGCCTTCATCGGCTACGCGCTGGACTCGCCGGAGTCGCGCTTCGAACGCATCCGCCGCGCCCACCTGGTGCTGACCGGTTCGGGCCCGCTGCTGGAGGCACTGGCGGGGGCGTGCGTCGGCGCGGGATGGCGGCGGGTCACGGTGATCTGCCCCGATCCCGGGCGGGTCGTCCAGGCCGCCGAAGCCGCCCGCCGCGACCCCGCCCAGGAGATCCACGCGCTCCCGTCCGACACGGCAGGCTCCTCCGACACGGCAGGCTCCTCCGGCCCGGACGGCTCCTCCGCCCGTGATGCGGAGGTGCTCGGCCGGACGATCGCCGGGGACGCCGACGTCGTGCTCCAGGTCAGTGCGGACCTCGATGACCTGGTGGCGACGGCCCGCGCCTGCGAGGCGGCCGGGGTCGTGCTGGGACAGGCTCTGGTCGGCCCGGCGGAGGTCTGGCTCAGCCAGGTGGGACGGCCCGCGCAGACCGCGGGGGAGTCGGGCTGGCATCGCCTGGCCGGGCTGCCCGCCTCGGCCCCGGTCACTGCGGACGAGGACCTGCTGGCGGGGCCGGTGCCCACGGTGGTCGCCGCCGTACTGGCGCTCGCCTGCTTCTCCCACGTGACCGGGCTCGACACGACCTCTGAACGCGCGCTCACCCGGATCGACCTGCGCACTCTCGACACGCTCCCGCACCGGTTCCTGCCCCATCCGCGTGCGGCCGCCCGCCCCGGCGGAGGCCCCGAGGCGGTCGAGGGCCTGACGAAGGCGCTGGCGACGCCCGGACCGGTGACGGCGGCTTCGGGGCCGGTCGTGGTGGCGGAGGCGGCGGCTTCGGGGCCGGTCGTGGTGGCGGAGGCGGCTTCCCCGCACGCGGACGGGCTGCTCGCTCTCACCGCCGAACTGGTCGACTCCCGGTCGGGCGTGCTCGGCATGCTGGACGAGCAGGCGCTGGTGCAGTCCCCGCTGGCGGTGTGCCAGGCGGTCGTCTCCGACCCGCTCAGCGTGTTGCCCGGCTGGGCGCCGAGGCCGCAGGCGTTCGGCTGGGGCCCCGATCAGCGGACGGCCCGGCTGCGCTGCCTGCTCGCCGCCCTCGCCACGTACGGCCTGCTCGCATCCGACCCCGGCGAGGAGGGCCCGGCCTGGGGCGTGGAACTGCCGGACGGGCGGCCACGCCACCTGCCCAAGGCCGACCTCCGGCTCACCACCGTCACCACCGCCAGCGCCGGCACGGCCACCACCGCCACCGGCACGGGCGCGATGCAGCCGCCGGTCGGCACCGGTGCCGGGCTGAGCTGGCCGGAGGCGCTGGCTGCCGGGTTGCGGGCCCACTGCGAGCACCTGCTGGCCACCCGCCTGGCAGCCGCCCCCGCCGGCCACGCCGCATCGGGCGCGCCGGTGGAACCCCGGGGGGACCCGGCCGCGGAGGCGTTGCTGCGACAGCTCGTCCTGGCCGGCGAGACACCGCGCGTCCGCGACCACACGGCGGCCTTCGGCGCGCCGGCCGTCACCCTGACGACCCCCGGACTGGAGACGGTCGTGTCGGTGGCTGCCACCGTCCCCGACGCGCTGCGCGACGGCCTGGAACGGCTGCTGCTCCGCTGGCAGTCCCGTACCGCCGGGCAACCCGCGTACGCCGCCACATGTCCGCTCTGGCCACCGGACGGCGACCCGTCCGAGGCCGTGCGGACGATGGCCGGAGCGCTGCGCCGCGCGGGCAAGGTGCCGGTGGCGGTGCCGCTCGACGGCGACCCAGAGGCGGCCCGGCTGCTGCCGTTCGTCATCCGAGTCGTCCTGCTCGATGACTGAGGCCACCATCACCCCGGTCCCGTCCGGCGCGGACCCCGACCGGGTGACCGTCCTCGGCGAGGGCCGCCTGCACGCCGCCATCCGCGCGGCCCTCGCCACCGCCGCCGGACCGGGAGGCGGCGCGATCGTCGTCGCGAGCGACGCCGACGACGTGCGGCCGTACCCCGCGGTGGCGCGACGTGCGGCCGAGCGGGACGTGCCGTGGCTGCCGGTGCGCGTCGAGGCCGGCTGGGCGCTGGTGGGCCCGGTCGTCCGCCCGTCCCGTCCCGGCTGCCCGACCTGCGTGGCGCGCAGGCGCGCGGGCAACCGCCCGGACGCGCAGGCCCGTGACGCGCTGCGCGCGAAGTGGGCCGAAGACCTGGACTCGCGGCCCACCGCCCTGCTCACCCCGCTCGTCTCCCGAACGGTGGCCGCGCTCGTCGCCGACGAGGTGCGCCGGCTGCGGCACGACCCCGGCTCCGCCCGTACCGACGGCGCGCTGCTGAAGGTCCGCCTGCCCACCGCCGCGGTGCGCCGCCACGCGTTCCTGCCCGACCCGCTCTGCCCCGACTGCGGCGACCGCCAGGACGACGGCCCGCACGCGGGCCGCTACGTCCCGCGCCCGGCCCCCAAGCCGGACCCCTGGACGTACCGGGTCGGCCGGATCACCGGCCGGGAGGCGGAGCTGGAGCGGCGGTTCGTCGACGCGGAGACCGGCATCGTGCAGGCCCTGGTCGCGCAGGAACGCGGCGGCGGCCCGATGGCGGTCGCCCGGCTCAGCCCGGCCCGCACCGAGCACGAGAGCCACCACGGCTACGGCCGCAGCGACGACTTCGCCTCGGCCCGAGCCACCGCCGTCGCCGAGGCCCTGGAGCGCATCGCCGGCATCCACCCCCGCAGCCGGCGGACGACCGTCCGCGCCGCGTACGCGGACGTCGCCGACCATGCCCTCGACCCCCGCACGCTGGGCCTCTATCCCGACGACTGGTACGACCAGCCCGGCTTCCTGTTCACCCGCTTCGCCCCAGAACGCCCCACGACCTGGGTGTGGGCGTACTCGTTCGGCCGCGACGCCCCGGTCCTGGTACCGGAGAGCTACGCCTTCTTCGGCCCCCGCCCCCGCGACGACCTCGGCTTCGCCTACGAGTGCTCCAACGGCTGCGCCCTGGGCGGCCACCCGGCGGAGGCGATCCTGTACGGCCTGCTGGAGGTGGCCGAGCGGGACGCGGCCCTGGCCACCTGGTACGCCCGCATGCCCGTCCCGCGGGTGGACCTCGGCTCGGCGTCCGACCGCCGCATCCCGATGCTCGCCCAGCGGGTTCGGGACCGGCTCGGCTACGAGGTGCACGCGTTCGCCGCGCTGCTGGAGCAGCGGGTTCCGGTGTTCTGGGTGATGGCCGTCGACGCCCTGGACCGGCCGGACCGGCCGCGGGCGCTGTGCGGCTCCGCCTCGCACCTCGATCCGGAACGCGCGCTGCGCAGGGCGCTGGAGGATCTCGGCCCCATGCTGGCCAGCCACCTCGAACGCTACGACCCGGCGTACTCGGCGCGGCTCGTGGCGGACTCCGACCAGGTGCGCCTGCTGGAGCACCATCCCCTGACCTACGCCCACCCGGACGCGTTCGGCAGGCTGGGCTTCCTGCCGCTGGAGGGGCCGGCGCTGACGTTGGCCGAGGTGACGGCCCGGACGGCGTGGCCGGAGCACGACGACCTCTGCGCGGACGTGGCCGAGCTGGCGGGCCGCTACCTGGCAGGCGGGCTCGACGTCATCGCCGTCGACATCACCTCGCCCGAGGCGCGGGCGTGCGGCATGCACGCCGCGAAGGTCATCGTGCCAGGGACCCTGTCCATGACGTTCGGGCACCGCTACCGGCGCGTGCACGGCCTGCCCCGGCTGCCGAGCCTGCCGAGGATCCTCGGCCACCGCGACCGCGACCTGCGGCCCGAGGAGCTGAACCCGTACCCGCACCCGTTCCCCTGACCGGTCCCGCCGCAGGAAGGAGGCAGACCCCGCGTGCACACGACCCCGGCGACGAGCGCGCCCGGCGCGGCCACGAGCCGCTACCTGGCCGCCATGCGCGACCGCGGCCCGCTGTCCATCGACTGGTCGGCCGCGCCGACCCGGCACAAGCGCTACCCCGGCGCCGAACGCGTCCGGCTGCCCTGGACCGCCGGCCGGCACCGGGGCATCGGCCTGCTCGGCGAGCTGCTGCGGGACCTGCTCGGCATGACCAGGATCGTGTGGTCCCACCACCTCGACGACGGCGGCGAGCCTTCGGGGCGGCCTCCCATGCTGCTCACCGGCCGGCCCGCGCCGTCGGGCGGCGGGCTCTACCCCATCGAGGCGTACGTGGCCATCGGCGAGCCGCTCCTGTACGCCGGCGAGTCGTGCCGGCCCGCCGGAGAACCATACCTGCCCACCGGCGAGCCGCACCTGCCCACCGGCGAGCCGCACCTGCCCACCGGCGAGCCGCACCTGCCTGCCGGGGAGCCGCACCTGCCCGCCGCGCTGTACCACTACGACCCGGTGCACCACGTGCTGGAGCGCCTCCGCGACGGCGACCACGTCCCGGCGCTGACCGGCCTGCTCACCGACGGCCCCCCGGCGGACCTGGCGATCGTCCTGTCCGCGGTGTTCTGGCGGTCGATGTTCAAGTACGGCGACTTCGGCTACCGCCTGATCTGCCAGGAGACCGGCGTGCTCATCGCCCAGGCGCTGGCCGTGGGCGAGCGGCTGGGCCTGGCGGCCCGGGCCGGCCTGCGGTTCCCGGACGGCGAGGTGAACCGGCTGCTCGGCCTCGACGGCACCCGCGAGGCCACGCTGGCCGTGCTCACCCTCACCCTGCCGCCCAGCGGCGCGCGGCCCCCGTCCCGTCCCGGCGAGCCGCGGTCGCAGCCCGCCCCTTCCTCCGGTGCTCCGCCGATGCGGCCTGCCGCGTTGCTCGCCGATGAGCCGCCCACGCCGTCCCCGGCGGGGGAGCTGATGTCGCGGCCGGTGGCGGGGGAGAGCAGGCCGCTGCCCAGGCCCATGCCGGACGGCCCCGCCGCCGCCCTGCACCGGGCCTGCACGCTCGTTCCCCTCGGCTCGCCCCCGGACGGGCGCGCTCCGTACGCGGCCGGGTCCCCGGGTGACACCGCCCCGTACGAAACCGGCCCCGCGTACGAAACCGGCTCCGCGTACGAAACCGGCTCCGCGGACGGGGCTGGATCTGCGGACAGGGCAGGCTCAAGGGATCGTGCGCTGCGGCAGCGGCTGCCCGTGCGAGCGGGCCGGACCCTTCCGGCTCCCGAGCCCACCACCGGCGCGAACCCGGCCGAGGCGGTGGCGCGCCGCGCGTCCCCCACGGCCGGCTACCGCCCGGTGCCGCTCCCCGGAGGAGCGCTCGGCGCGGTGCTGGCGGCGGCCGGCGGCGGTTACCCGGCCGACCTGCCCGGCGCCGCGACGGGACCCGCCGCGACCGCGCTGTGCCTGCTGTCCCTGCGGGTGGCCGGCCTGCCGCGCGGCGCCTACTGGTACGACCCCGTCCGGCACACCCTTCACGAGCTGTCCGGCGCCGCCCGGGTCGAGGCCGTGGCCACGGGCCCGCTGCTGGCCAACACGCGGGTGGCGCTGCGCGGCGCCGCCGCCGTGCTGATCCCCGTGGGCGACCCGGTCGCGGGCGCGGGAACGTTCGGCGACCGCTGGTACCGCATGCAGCAGATCGAGGCGGGCCTGATCGCCCAGCGGGCGGCGCTGGCCGCCACCGCGCTGGGCCTGGCCGCCCGCATCCACTCCGACGGCGCGAACGAGACCACCGACGAGGCGCTCGGCCTCGCCGGAACCCCGCTGCGGAGCCTGTCCTTCCTGGCGATGGGCACCCCACCGACCGGCGGGCCCCTGGTGACCCGCCCCATCCCGGCCCCGGTCAACGAGGAGGTGAGGCCCGCCCCGACGACAACGTGACCCTGTTCGACCCTTTCGTACAGAACACTTCAGAAGGAGACACACATGTCCAGTGAGAACCTCAAGCTCGACCTGCGCGGCCTGGAGGTCGACTCGATCGACGTCGTTTCGGCCGACTCCATCGTGGCGGAGGGCCACGGCACCATCGAGACCGGTGCCTCCTCCTCCCCGGGCTACTGCTCGTCGTACCTGACGGCCATGAGCTGCTGGGCTCCGGAGCTGTAGAGCCGGCGTCGGCCCTCCGGTGAGCCGCGCGCGGCCACCGGGATGACGAGCAGGGTCGAGGGCGCCCGTGCCGTGGGCGCCCTCGGCCCCTGACGAACCCTTCGAGGAGCGCGTTCCATTGACCCAGGTAGCGCACGCCGTCCCCGTCGCGGGGGACGGCGACTCTGCAAGGCTCGCTGATCCCGATTATGCACTCTCGCCCGTCCTCGCCGTCCGCGTCGCGGGGCTGCCGGTGGCCGGGCTGGACCGGATGCGCTGCACCCGTACGTGGCGGCTGGTGGGCGAGCTGGCGGACGTCTCGGCCCGGCTGCGGCGGGAGGGCGCGGAGCTGTCCGATCCGCTGCACGAGGTGATCGGCGGCGTGGCGGCGGGCCCGCTGAAAGCGGGCCTGGTGGCGCTGCGGCGCGCGGTGTTCGCGGGACGCCGCCCGAGCGGCCGGGCCGCGTCCGCCGAGGTGCTGGCGGCCCTGCCCGCGGGCCTGGCCGCCGGGATCGGCGCGTGGACCGCCCTGTGGCGCCGGGCGGAGGAGCTGCGCGCGGCGCTGCCCGCCGTGCTGGCGGCGGAGTCGCGGGAGAAGACGGCGGTGCTGCGCGAGGCGGTGTCCGACGCCGGCTTCCGCCACGGCCTCGCCCAGGGCAGCGCGGTGCTGGCCGGCAGGCTCGAAGCCTGGCTCGCCGGCCCCGCCGACCGCCCGCCCGAACGGCAGGAGCTGCTGCGGCTGGCCCGCTACCTGGCCCGCGCGAGCGTCAAGACCAGCCCGTACGCCACGTTCACGCTCAGCGGCCTGGGCCGGTGGGAGCCGGACGGGCCGGCGGTGCGGACGGGCGGCGAGCCGTCCTGGCAGCTCATGGCCGAGCTCGACCGGGCGGTCCTGCGCCCGCTGTGGGCGGTGCTCACCCGGCACCGGCGCGTACGGGAGCGGGCCCGGCTGCGCGTCAACCCGTCCGCCGCCGACGACGGGAACAGGATCTGGTTCCTCAGCCCCGGGCACGGCGAGCCGCTGGCCGGTGTGCCGACGAGCCCCGAGGTCCGGCAGGCCCTCGACTGGGTGCGCGGGCGGGAGAGCGCCACCCTCGCCGCGGCCCCCGGGATCGAGCCGCTGGCGGAGGCGGGGCTGCTGGAGTACGTCCCGCCGTACGACGAGCAGGGCCCCGACCCGGTGGGGGAGCTGGCGGCGTGGCTCGCGGCGGACGGGCCCACCCCGTACGCGCGGGCCGTGGGCCGGGTCGCCGAGGCACTGCGTGACCGCGGCGAGGCGGCCGGGGACGTACTTGCGGTGTCGCGTGGCGGCGACAAGGCTGGCGGGGGTGTACTTGCGGTGTCGCGTGACGGTGGCGAGGCCGCCGGAGCCGTTCATGCGGTGCTGCGGCGTGACGGCGTCGCCGGGGACGGCGCTGAGGCGGCCGCGGTCATCCGGTCGGCGTTGCGGGAGGTGCTGCCGCCCGGGCCGTCACTGCCCGACAAGAACCTGCTGTGGCACAGCGCCGTCATACCCGGCGTCGCGGGACGGCTGAACGCGACGGCCTGGCGCGGGGTCTGCGACGACCTCGACGCGCTGCGCGGGCTGCTCGGCCTGTTCGACCCCGACCTGCCCGTCAAGATCGCCGCCACCGCGTTCTTCCTGGACCGGCACGGCCCCGGCGCCCGGATTCCCGCGGTGGACCTCTACCGCGAGATCCACCGCGAGGCGCCGGGCGCGGGCGGAGCGCTGCTGCGCGCCATGCTGCGCGACCCGGTCGCGGGCGTCCGCGCGCTGCCGGACGCCGAGCCGCCGCCGGGCCTCACCCGGCTCACGGAGCTGCGGCGAGGCTTCTGGGAACGGATCGGCGCCGGTCCAGGAACTCACAACGCGAGCCCCGGAACTCACAGCGCGGGTCCTGGCACGTACAGCGCGGACCTCGGAACCCGGGAGTCGGTGGATCTCACGGCGGCCCGGCTGAAGGCGCTGGCGCAGGAGTGGCCGAGCTTCGTCCGTCCGCCGGGGTCGATCTGCTGCTACCTGCAGGCCGTGCCGGGGCCCGGCGGGGTGCGCGCGGTCGTCAACTCGATCTCCGCCGGGTACGGGCGCGGCCTGTCGCGGCTGCACCGCCTGGTCACCCTGGCCGGCGGCGACGCGCCACCCGCCGACGGCCTGCGGGCGGCGCAGGGGGACGTCATGGTGGCCGAGTGCCGCGGCCTCGTCGGCGGCGGCCTCAACGTCCGCCCCGCCACGGCCGACCTGGCCCTCGACCACCCCTTCACCGCCCCCGACGCGCGCCTCCCGAGCGTCGCCCCGGCGGACCTCACCGTCGGCTACGACCCGGGCTGCGACCGGCTGGCCCTGTTCGACCGCGCGGGCCGCCAGGTCAGGCCGGTCCACCTGGGCATGACCGCCCAGTACTGGCTGCCGCCCTGGCTGCAGTTCCTGGTACGGGCGTTCGGCGAGCCGTCCACGGCGATGGTGCCCGGCTGGGTGTTCCGCACCCGGAGCGAGCCGCCTGCCGAGGGCGTGGTGGAGCGCTGGCCGCGGATGGACGTCGGACGGGTGACGGTGGCGCGGGCGGTCTGGCGGCTGCGGGCCGGCGCGTTCCCGGTGCCGGCCAAGGGCGAGAGCGAGGCGGCGTACCTGCCCAGGCTGGCCGGGTGGCTGGCGCTGCACGGGGTGCCCCGCCGGTTCTTCGCCCGGGTGGTGGACCTGGGGAACGGCCTGCTGGCGGGGCTGCTGAGCAAGGACCGCAAGCCCATGTACGTGGACGTCACCGACCTGCTGCTGCTGACCGGCTTCGTCCGCACGCTGCGCGACCCCGGCGCGCTGCTCGTCCTCGAAGAGGCCCTGCCCGACCCCTACCAGGCACCCCGGTACGGCGCGGACGCCCGCGTCACCGAGTACGTCGTGCAGCTCTCCGCGAAGCCGGGCCGCCGATGACGGCGGCCCGTACGGACACGAGCGGCGACGCCCACCCCCGCCGGCCCGGTGCCGGGACTGCCCGGGGCGATGGAGGGGAACGCCTGCCAGGCCCGGCCGCCGGTGCTCGGGGTGGTGCCGAGGAGCGTCCGGCTGGCGCCGCCGGTGCTCGGGGTGGTGCAGAGGAGCGCCTGGCAGGTGCCGCCGACACCCGGGACGATGCCGAGGGGCGCTGGGTCGGTGCGCACCTGTTCCATTTCGGCGACCTCGACCCGCTGATCACCGGCGTGGTGGACCCGGTGACGCGGGAGCTGGCGGCGGACGGCACGGCCCGCGGCGCCTTCTTCCTGCGCTACTGGGAGGGCGGCCAGCACGTGCGGCTCCGGCTGGAGGTGCCGGACCCCGCCCGGCAACCGCGTGTCCGTGACCTCATCCGCGAGCGGGCGGCGGCTCACTTCGCCGAGCACCCGTCCCCTCAGGTCGACGCGGCGACCTACCGCGCCTTCGCCGCCGCCATGGCCAGGGGCGAGCGGCGTACCGGCTACGACGAGCAGCTCCACCCGGCCGGCTCGGTGGCGTTCATCGGCTACCGGCCCGAGCATGAGGCGTACGGCGACGCCGCCTGCGTGGCCGCCGCCGAACGGCACTTCGCGGTGTCGAGCCGGCTCGCGCTGGACGTGCTGCGCGCCGGTACCGACATGGGCCGCCGCACGGCCATCGGCCTGGCCGCGCTCACGATCGCGATCGCCGCGTGCGAGCCGGACCTGCCCGCCGCCGCCCGCCGCCTGGCCATCGCCGCCCGCCAGACGAACGCACCACCGTCCGGTACGGCGTCTCCCGGCGCGCCCTCCGGGACTGCGTCTCCCGGGACTGCGTCTCCCGGGGCGCCGTCTCTCGGGGCGCCGTCTCTCGGGACGGCGTCCACCGGGACGGTGCCTCCAGGGGCGGCGTCCACCGGGACGCGCTCCGCCATGGAGGAGGACTGGCGGCGCCGCGAAACCGCCCTGCTCGCCCAGACCCGAACCCTCTGGGAAGCGCCCGACACCGGCACCGGCCTGCTGGCCACGTGGGCGTCCTCGATCCGCGCGCTACGGGCCGACCTCGACGCCCTGCACGCCGCAGGCCGCTGCGCCCCCCTCGACCCGGGCTCCCCGCACGCGTTCCTCGCCCTGGCCGCGCCGCCCGAGCGCCGCACGGTCTCCCTGATCCTGATGCGCTGCGTCCACCTGTTCCACAACCGGCTGGGACTGCGCGCCGGAGCCGAGCAGCACACGTCCTTCCTGGCGGCCCGCGCCGTCGCCGGCCTCGCCGACCCCCGGAGGTGGTCCCCCTGACCCGCTCGCCCGCATCCGACACCCCCACCTGGCACTGCGTGCACGTCTACTACCACGCCCCCGACAAGGACGGCCTGCTGCTGGACGCCGTCCGCCCGCTGTTCGACGGGTTGCACGGCCAGGTGGCGGCGGCGTACGTGCTGCGTCACTGGCGGCAGGGCCCGCACCTGCGGATCAACGTCAAGGCGTCCCCGGCCGTCTGGGAGCAGGTCGTGCGCCCCCGCGTGACCGAGATCGTCGGCGCCTACCTGCGCGAGCACCCCTCGACGGCCGCGCTCGAGCCGGCCGCCAGCCTGGACAGGCACCGCCTGCTCGCCCTGCGCGAGCAGGAGCGCGGCCCGCTCACCCCGTGGCCGCCGGACAACTCCATCCGCGACGCGCCGTACGACTCGCGCCGCCACGTGCTCGGCAGCGACGACGAGGCCGACCTGCTCGCCGCGTTCTACACCGACGCCACCCCGCTGCTGTTCGGCATGCTGGAGCACCTGCGCGCGGGCCGCGACGGCAGGCTCGGGCTGGCGCTGAGCCTCATGCTGACCATCGCGCACACCTCCCAGCGCATCGACCGCAGCTACCTGTCGTTCCGCATGCACGCGGAGGGCTACCTCACCTGGGCGGCCGACCCGGAGCAGGCCCGCGCCTCCTTCGAGCGCGACTTCGGGGAGCGGCGCGCGGCCCTGACGCAGCGCGTGCGGGACGTCGTCGCCTGCCTGGACGACGTCACCGCCCCGCCCGTGCCGTTCGTCCGGGAGTGGGCGGCCCTGCTGGAGCGGTACCGCCCCCGGATCGCGGAGATGATGGCCGACGGCCGCCTGATCCAGCCGACGATCGAGCCGGGAGAGGCCTTCCAGGCGCGGCCGGGCGACCCGCCCGCGCCGCACCGCGAGCCCAGCGAGCTGCAACGCCTCGTCTTCGACAACCCCGCCTACCACGCGGCGATCTTCGCGAACCCGGCCTTCCGGCGTTACCGGGTGCTGCTCAACTACACGTACCTGCACCTGACCCGGCTCGGCCTCACCCCGCTCGACCGGTTCAGGACCTGCCACCTGCTGGCCGACGCGGTGGAGGACGTCTACGGCCTGTCGGGGCTCGACGCGCTGCGCCGCTTCAGCTCTGCGCGACCGATCAGGATCGAAGAGGCGGACCGGAGCGCCCAGCCCCTGGCGTGACCTCCGAAAGCGCGGGAGCCGCAACCGCGACTGGAGGGCACCGTGGCACCGCAAGCAAGCGTGATCATGCTCGGCGTTCGGGACGTGAGCTGCGCGGACGTTCCCGCTCAGTCGAGCACGGCGGTGGCCTCGACCTCGACCAGCAGGTCCGGCTCTCCCAGCGCGGCGACGCCCAGCAGCGTGATCGGCTTGACCGGGTCGACCCCCAGCTTCGCCGCCGCCCGCGCGACCCCCTCGCCGAGCAGCGGCATCTTGTCCGGTGTCCAGTCGACGACGTAGACGGTCAGCTTGGCCACGTCGTCGAAGGATCCGCCGGCCGCGGCGAGGGCGGTGCCGATGTTGAGGTAGGCCTGCTCGACCTGGGCGGCCAGGTCCCCCTCGCCCACCGGGCGGCCCTGGGCGTCGCGGGCCACCTGGCCCGCCAGGAACACCAGCTTCGATCCGGTGGCGATCGACATCTGGCGGTAGACCTCGGGCTTCGGCAGCCCGTCGGGGTTGACCAGCGTCACGGTCATGTCCACTCCTCAGCGCAAGTCCGGCATCTCCTGTAAACATAGCAAAGCTATGTATTGTGGTGCCATGGTGAGGACGAAGGACCCGGCGATCCGCTCCCTGCTCATCGACCGCGCCGCGCAGCTGCTCGCGGCCCGGGAGCCGGTCACGCTCCGCTCGCTGGTGGCCGGGACGGGGGTGTCGACCATGGCCGTCTACACCTACTTCGGCGGCATGGACGGCCTGTGGACGGCGATGCGGCAGGAAGGCTTCACCCGCCTGGCCGCCCGCCTCGCCACGGTCTCGCCGACGCGCGATCCGGTGCGGGATCTGGCCGCGCTCGGCGCCGCCTACCTGGCCAACGCCATGGCGGGCCCCGACCTCTACCGGGTGATGTTCGACGCCGGCTTCGAGCTGGAGGACGCCGCAGCCGCGGACGACACGCTGCACCACCTGGTACGGACCGTCGAACGGGCCACCGCGGCCGGCCGCTTCCGCGACGACGTCGACCCGCTGGAGCTGGCCACCCAGAGCTGGATCATCGGGCACGGGCTGGCATCACTGGTCGCCACCGGCCCCCTGCCCCAGCCGGCGCTGGCCCATGGCGTGCCGCTCCTGACCGCCCTGTTCACCGGTGCCGGCGACGAGCCGGGACGGTGCCGCCGATCGGTCGAACGCGGCTGGCGCTTCTGACCACCCCGGCACGGCTCAGCGGGGTGCCGCCGTCACCAGCGTGAGCTCCGCCTTCCCGCGCCGATCGGCCCCGGCGATCGTTGGTTGCCGGAAGGTCCGAGCACAGAGAGGCACAGCCATGAAGGCACTGCGGCACACCGCGTACGGCGAGCACCCGGTCGTCGAGGAGATCCCGGAGCCGGCCCCCGGCCCGGGCGAGGTCCTGGTCCGGGTCGCCGGGGCGGCGCTGAACCCGCTCGACGTCAAGATCGGCGCAGGCCATGTCCGGGACCATTTCCCGATCACCTTCCCCTCCGTGGTGGGCACCGACCTCGCCGGCACCGTCGAGCGGATCGGGCCCGGCGTCACGGGCTGGAACCCGGGGGACCCGGTGATCGCCCGTACCGATCCGATCTCCGGCGGAGCCGTCGCCGAGTACGCCGCCGTCCCCGTCCCGAACCTCGCCGCGGCTCCGGCCGCGATCCCGCTGCACCTCGCCGCCGCACTGGCCACCGCCGCCGCGACGGCGTGGCAGGCGGTGGTCGAGGTGGCGGAGCTGCGGGCCGGCCAGACGGTGCTGGTGCACGGCGGCGCCGGCGGGGTCGGCGGCTTCGCCGTCCAGCTCGCGCGCCAGGCCGGCGCCCGCGTGATCACCACCGTCTCGTCGGCGGGCGCCGGGATCGCCACGAAGCTCGGCGCCTCCCAGGTGATCGACTACACCACGGCCGATTTCCGGGCCGAAGCCGGCCACGCGGACGTGGTGATCGACCCGATCGGAGGCGACACCGAGGCGGCGTCGCTGGACGTGCTCCGTCCTGGCGGGCTGCTGGTGAGCCTCAACACCCCGCCGGACCTCGGGCGGGCCGCCGATCGCGGGGTGCGCGCCGAGTTCGTGTTCCACCGCACCGACGCCGGCCGGCTCGCGAAGGTCGCCGCCGCGGGGCTGGAGATCGTGACGGACCGTACGGTCCCGCTGGCGCGGGCCGCCGAGGCCTTCCGCCACCTCGCCGGCGGCCACGCCAAGGGCAAGGTCATCGTCCGGCCGTGACGGCGCTCAACGATGCCCGCCCAGGACGCCGAGCAGCGCGAGCTGCTCCGCCGCGTCGCCCCCGGCCGGTGCGGTGAACCACAGCAGCCGCTGCGTGCCGTCCTCGCTGAGCAGGCTCAGGCAGTCGAGCTCGATGGCGCCGAGCTCCGGATGCATGATCCGCTTGCGGTCGGACCGGCGTACGGCGACCTCCTGGCGCGCCCACAGGCCGGCGAACTCGGCGCTGGACGACAGCAACGCGCCGACGAGGCCGGCCACCTCCGCGTCACCGCCGCGCCGCGCCGCCACGGCACGCAGGTCGGCGACGAAGACGCGGGACTGGTGCTCGTGCTCGTCCGGGTGGTAGCGGGAGCGGGCGTCCGGATCGGTGAACCAGCGGTACACGAAGCTTGCCTCGCGGCCCCGCGCCGTGCTGATCGGCCCGAGCAGCGCGGTGGCCAGGCGGTTCTGGACGAGCGTGGCGTGCAGGTCGGTGATCACCGCGGCGGGGGTCGCGGGCAGCCGCTCCAGGAGGTCCAGCATGCCGGGGTGCACGTGCGCGGCGAGGCCGTGCCGCGCCGGGACGGGGCGGCCGGCCAGGAAGTACAGGTGCGACCGTTCGTCCTCGGTCAGCCGCAGCGCGCGGGCCAGCGCCGCCACCATCTGCTCCGACGGCTGCGCGCCGCGGCCCTGCTCGAGCTGGTTGTAGTAGTCGACCGACAGCCCGGCCAGCCCGGCCACCTCGTCCCGCCGCAGCCCGGGAACCCGGCGCCGCGCGCCCACCGGCACCCCTACCTCTCCGGGCCGGATGCGGTCCCTGCGGGACCTGAGGAACTCGCCGAACTCGCGTAGCTGCATGGTTACCATTGTGTACCGGCCGTGCGCGCGGGAGGCAGGCGACGCCGTCACCACCCTGGCCGGATCAGCCGGGGCTGGACCGGCCACGCCGCCAGTAGCCGAGGAACGCGATGTCGCCCTTGGGCGTGCCGCGCTCGTTCACCAGGTGCCGGCGCAGCCCGGTGGGCAGGCGGGACTCGCCCGCGACCCAGGTGTAGAAGCGGCCGCCGGGCAGGTCCGCCCGCCTGACGGTCTCCAGTGCCAGCTCGCCGGGGGTGCCGCCGGCGCCGTCGCGGGGCAGCCAGTGGATCCGCACGCCCGCGCCAGGCGTCAGGTCCGTACGGATGTCCGCACTCTCGGGCACCTCCAGGAAGACCTCGGCGGCGAGCGAGGCGGGCGCGCTGTCCAGGATCGCCAGGATGGCGGGCAGCGCGCTCTCGTCGCCGACGAGCAGATGCCAGGAGACGTCCGGCGGTGGCAGGAAGCTGATGCCCATGTCGAAGATGCCCGCCGGCTCGCCGGGACGCGCCCGCAGGGCCCACGCCGAGGCCGGGCTCTCGTCGCCGTGCAGGGCGAACTCGATGTCCACCTCGTTCGCCTCGGGGCGGATCCGCCGGATCGTGTAGTTGCGCACCCAGGGGCGGCGCGACTTCGGCAGCAGGAGCACCTGCGCCATCCAGGCCTCGTTCGACAGCGTCGGCATCCTGAGCCCCGCCTGGCCCTCGCGGGGGAAGAACAGCCGTACCGTCTGGTCGAAGCCCATCGGGCGCAACCGCTCCAGCTCGGGGCCGCCGAGGGTGACGGTCGTGAAATGAGGGCTCAGCCTGGTGTTCCTGACGACCTCCAGGGTGATCATGTGCCGCGATTCCGGCAGGCGTACCTTCGGCAGCACCTGGTGTTCTCCTCACAGGTCGATGACAAGGCGGGACGACGGCGAGCGGGACACGGGCGGCCGGCAGCCGGGGATGAGGAACAGCGGCCCGATCCCGTCGTTTCCCGGCGAGGACCTGTTCGACGGAGACCTCGCGAGGCCGCCGAAAAGGCCGGCGGACGATCAGCGAGTGGCATGTTTTGCCTGCTCATGGCACTATTATGAGCAATTATTCAGTTCTGGCGCTACTCGCTTTCAGCGCTCTTCAGCAGGAGGTCGGCGGTGCCGAGGGACCCACGGATCCACCCGCGCAAACAGCCCCGCCAGGTCCGCGCCGAGCTCACCCGCCGGCGCATCCTCAGGGCCGCTGCTCAGGTTTTCGCCGAGTACGGCTACGCCGCCGGCACCACCAACCGGATCGCCGAGCGGGCCGGCGTGTCGATCGGATCGTTGTATCAGTACTACCCGAACAAGGACGCGATCCTGCTGGAGCTGACGGCCGGGCACCTCGAGAGCGGTGCCGCCGAGGCCGACCGCCGCCAGGCCGGAGAGCCGCCCGGCACCGTCGAGGGCGCCATGCGCGCCTTCGTCCAGGCCTCCATCGCCAACCACCTGGAGGACCCGCAACTGCTGCGGGTCATGCTGGAGAGGACGCCGCGCTCGCAGGAGCTGCTGGACAAGGTCCACCGGTACACGGAGGAGCGCACCGCCCGCACCCGCGAGCTGCTGCGCAGCTACCCCGAGGTGCGGGTCCAGGACGTGCACACCGCCGCCCGGATCATCAACGCCACGATCGAGCTGGTCGTCCACCAGGTCGTCGCCGAGCACGAGCCCGTCGACCTGAAGCGCCTGGAGGACGAGCTCGTCGCGATGTTCACCCGCTACCTGACGGCGGGCTGACCGGCTCAGGACCAGGTGACCGGCAGCGAGCGCACGCCGAAGACCAGCATCTCGTCGCGTACCGGCACCTGCTCGGCCGGCACCGCCAGGCGCAGGCCCGGCAGGCGGGAGAGCAGCTCGCCCAGCCCGATCCGCAGCTCGATCCGGGCGAGCTGCTGGCCCAGGCACTGGTGCACGCCGTGCCCGAAGGCCAGGTGCGGCGTGCGCGCGCGGCGCACGTCGAGCACGTCGGGGTCGGGCCAGTGCCTCGGGTCCCGGTTCACCTCGGGCGTGGCGATCACGACGGTCGCGCCGGCCGGCAGGTCCACCCCGCCCAGCGTCACCGGCTCCGTGGCGACCCGGCTGACCCCGAGCTGGATGATCGACAGGAATCGCAGCAACTCCTCCACCGCGCCGTCGATCAGGCCCGGCTCCGCCCGCAGCGCCGCGAGCTGGCCGGGATGCTCCAGCAGCGCGAACGTCCCCAGGCCCAGCATGTTCGCCGTGGTCTCGTGGCCCGCCGTGAGCAGGAGGAGGGCGACATCGACGAGCTGCGCCTCCGTCAGGGGCGGGTCGGCGTCGTGGACGAGCCCTGACAGCAGGTCGTCGGCGGGGTCCGAGCGCTTGGCCGACACCAGCCGCCGCATGAACGCGTGCAGCTCGGCGCGCGCCGCGGCCTGCTCCTGCGGGGCGGAGCTCGCGCTCAGCCCGACCGCCGTGCGCTCCTGGAACTCCGCGCGGTCGGCGTAGTCCACGCCCAGCAGCTCGCAGATGACCAGCGACGGCAGCGGCAACGCGAACGCTGGCACCAGGTCGGCATGCGTGCCCGCCGCCCGCATCGCCTCGATGTGCTCGACCGCGATCTCCCGCACCCGCGACTCGAGCTGCCGCATCCGCCGCACCGTGAACTGGCCCGTCAGCGCCCGCCGCAACCGGGTGTGCTCCGGCGGGTCCATGAAGACGAAGGCCCCGTCCTCGCGCTCCGCCACCTGCGCCTGCGCCTGCGTCTGCGCCTGCGTCTGCGGGGGCCGCGGCGACGTGGCGTCGTGATGGCGCAGCTTGTCGGCGCTGAACCGCGCGTCCGACAGCACCGTACGGGCCTCCTCGAACCCGGTCACCAGCCACGCCCTGGCGCCGTTCAGCAGATCCAGCGGCCGGACCGGGCTGCCTCCCCGCAGGCCGGGCGGCGGGTCGAACGGGTTGCGGCCCCGCTCCACCACGTCCGGCGGCAGGATCCGCCGCATCCCGGCGGTGCTCACGCCCGCGGCCTTCCCGGTGGGGCTGCTGTCGGTCATCAGGGTGTCCTCGATCTCTTAGGGTACGGACCCGTATCTAACGGAGGACACCGTAGATCACCGAAATAAGATACGCAACCGATTCTCAAGCGAAGGCGGTCCCGGCCGGATGCGTCATGTCTCCGAACTAGCAGAAACAAGGTCACTTTGATTTTAGTAGTGGTGCTGAATATCCTAGGCGCATCTCGATGACTAGCAGGGAGACTGTGATGGGTGAGAACGCGCGCGTGCGTCCCAGCGTCGTGGTGCTGGGCGGCGGATACGGCGGCTCGAAGGTGGCCAGGCTGCTCGACGACGTGGCGGAGGTGACGCTGGTCGATCCGTCCGACGCGTTCATGCACAACGTGGCCGCGTGGCGGGCGCTGGTCGAGCCGGAGTGGCTGGACCGGATCTTCGTGCCCTACCGGCGGCTGCTCACGCACGGGCGTTTCGTGCGCGACCGCGCCGTGGCCGTGGACGGCACGCGGGTGACGCTCGCCTCCGGGGCCACGCTGGAGCCGGACCACCTGGTGCTGGCGACGGGCTCGGCGTACCCGTTCCCGGCCAAGGCCGGCAAGCCGGACGCCGAGCTCGCCAAGGCCGAGGCGCGCGCCGCGCACGAGGCGCTGGCCGGCGCCGAGCGGGTGCTCCTGGTGGGCGCGGGTCCCGTGGGGCTGGAGCTGGCGGGGGAGATCAAGGCCGCGTTCCCCGGCAAGCACGTCACGCTCGCCGACGTCGCCCCCGACATCCTGCCGGGGCCGTTCGAGCAGGAGCTGCGCGACGAGCTGCGCAGGCAGCTCGACGAGCTCGGCGTCGAGCTCAAGCTCGGCAGCCCGCTGCGGGAGCTGCCCGGCGCGCCGCCCGCCACGGCCGCCCCGATCGCGATCGCGACGGAGGCGGGCGAGAAGCTGACCGCCGACGTCTGGTTCCGCTGCTTCGGGGTCGTGCCCCGCACCGACTACCTGCGCGGAGAGCTCGCCGAGGCCCGGGACGGGCAGGGATACGTCAGGGTCGACTCTTCCCTGCGGGTGCTCGGGCAGGAGCGGGTCTACGCCATCGGCGACATCTCCGACGCCGACCGGAACATGGCCGGGTTCGCCGGGCAGCAGGGCGAGCTGCTGGCCGCGAACCTGCGCGCGCAGATCACGGGCGAGGGCGACGCGGTGGCCTACGAGCGCCGCCCCGCGCTGATCCTCGTGCCGCTCGGCCCCGACGGCGGCGCGGGCCAGCTCCCCGGGCAGGGCGTCATCGGCCCCGAGGCCACGGCCGAGATCAAGGGCCGGGCGATGCTGGTCGAGCACAGCACCGGGCACTTCGACGCCCCCGGCCGGGCCTGACCCGGGCGGCGCGATCGTGGCACGGAGGCCGCCCGCGGTGGGGCCTCGTGTGCGCGATCGGCGGCGTGGCCTAGCATGCGGGCATGCAGACTGCTGCGGGCGTGGTGCTCGCGGGTGGGCGCTCCACCCGGATGGGACGGCCGAAGGCCTGGCTGGAATGGCACGGCTCGACACTGCTCTACCGGGCCGCCGCGGTCCTCGCCAGGACGGTCGACGGCCCGGTGGTCGTGGTCGCCGCGCCCGGGCAGGAGTTGCCCCCGTTGCCCTCGGGGGTCTCGGTGGCCGAGGACCCCGTCGAGGGGCTGGGGCCCATGCAGGGGCTGGCCGTGGGGCTCGCGGCGGTGGCCGACCGGGCCGAGACGGCGTTCGTGTGCTCCACCGACATGCCGTTCCTGCACCCGGCCTTCGTACGGCGGGTCCTGCGCGCGCTGACCCCCGGCACGGACGTCGCGTTGCCGGTGGCCAGGGGCTTCCGGCAGCCGCTGGCCGCCGGCTACCGGACCGCCCTGGCCGGGCTGGTCTCGGACCTGCTGGCCGAGGGGGACCTGCGGCCGGGCATGCTGTTCAAGCACTGCGAGGTGACCCAGCTCAGCGATGCGGAGCTGCTGGCGGACGCGCAGCTCGCCCGGCACGACCCGGCGCTGGAGTCCGTGGTGAACGTCAACTCCCCGGAGGACTACGCGGAGGCCAGGGACCGGCAGCCGCCGGAGGTCGTGGTGGAGCGTTTCGGCGCGCTCGCCAGGAACGGCGGCCACCGGCCGCACGCCGTCCGGGCCGCCACGCTGGGAGCCGCGGCCGCCGCGGTCGGGCTGGCGCTGGACCGGCACGTGGTGGCCGCGCTCAACGGCGACCAGGTCACCCGCGACACGGCCCTGCCCCTGGCGGCCGGGGACACCGTCGCCTTCCTCTCGGCGGACGCCGGCGGCTGAGAGGTCCGGCTCCGTCGTAGAGTCGGGGGCATGGCTCCTGGCGGGTTCTTCGGACGGGCGTTGCTGGTGGACGTCGCGGGCGGTACGGCGAGCGGTGTCCCCTACGAGCTGGACGAGCGGGTGCTACGCGCCTACCTAGGCGGGGTGGGCCTCGGCACGTGGCTGCTGCACCGGCTGGCGCCCGCCGGGGTCGATCCGCTCGCTCCGGCGGCGCCGCTGGCCTTCGTCTTCTCCTCGCTGGTCGGCACCCCGCTGACGACCAGCGCGAAGTTCGCGGTGGTGGCCAAGTCCCCGCTGACCGGCCTGCTGACCGACGCCCTGGCCTCCAGCCAGTTCGCCATCGCCGGCAAGCTGACCGGGCACGACGCGATCGTGATCCGCGGCCGGGCCGACGAGCTGTCGGTGCTGCTGATCGACGGCGACGGCGTGCGGCTCGAAGCGGCGCCCGAGCTCGCCGGGCTGCCCGCGGCCGAGGCGGAGCGCGCGGCGCGGGCGCGGTTCGGCCGCGCCTGGCGCACCGCGGCCATCGGCCCGGCGGGCGAGCGCCAGGTGCGGTACGCGACCATCAGCCATGACGGCCGCCACGCCGGCCGGGGCGGCCTGGGCGCCGTGATGGGCGCCAAGAACCTCAAGGCCGTGCTGGTCAGGGCGGCGACCAAGGTGTCGGTGGCGGATCAGGCCGGGGTGCTCGCCGCCGCCCGCGACCTGCGCCGGCGCAGCTTCGGCCCGGCCACCGCGAAGTACCGGGAGCTGGGCACGCTGGCCAACCTCCTGGCGTTCAACGCCGTCAGCACCCTGCCCACCCGCAACTTCACCGCCGCCACGTTCGAGGGCGCGCCCCGGCTGGCCGCCGAGGAGCTGCACGAGCTGCGCGGGGTGGCGCGCAACAGCTGCGCGTCCTGCTCCATCGGCTGCGAGCACATCTACTCGCGCAAGGGCGGCGGCAAGCAGCGGATGGAGTACGAGAACGTCTTCGCGCTCGGCCCCCTGTGCGGCGTGTCCGACCCCGACGAGGTGTTCGCCGCCAGCGCCCGCTGCGACGAGCTGGGCATCGACACCATCTCGGCGGGCGGCACGATCGCGTGGGCCATGGAGTGCGTCGAACGCGGCCTGCTCGACGAGCCGTGGCTGCGGTTCGGCGACGGCGCGGCCCTGCTGCGCGCGCTGGACGCGATCGGGGAGCGCTCGCCGGGCCTGGGCGAGCTGCTCGCGCAGGGCTCGCGCCACGCGGCCGGCGTGCTGGGGCACTCCTCGATCGACTTCGCGCCGCAGGTCAAGGGCCTGGAGCTGCCCGGTTACGAGCCGCGCAGCCTCCAGGCCATGGCGCTCGGCCTCGCGGTGAACGCCAGGGGAGCCGATCACAACCGGTCCGGCGCCTACGAGGCCGACCTGTCGGGCGAGCTCGACCGGCTGGCCGGCGGCGCGGCCCACGTCGCCGCGGCCGTCGACACCGAGGACCGCGCCGCGGTCATGGACTCGATGATCCTCTGCAAGTTCCTGCGCGGCGTCTTCGACGACCCCTTCGCGGAGTGGGCCGCGCTGCTCGCGCTGGTCACCGGATGGCGGCTGGAGGCCACCGAGCTGCGGGAGACCGCCAGGCGGATCGTCCGGGCCAAGCGCGCGTTCAACCTGCGCGAGGGCGCCACCGCGGCCGACGACACGCTGCCGGCGCGCATGCTGGAAACGCCGCTGGAGCTCGGCTCCGGCCGCCGCGCGGCGCTGGACGCGGGCCGCCTGCGGGCGATGGTCGCCGGCTACTACGCCGCCCGCGGCCTGGACGCCGAGGGGCGCGTCGCGGCGGCTGACCTCCCGGATCTCCTGCTGAACGGGTAGAAGATCGTGGGTAGGGGGTAGAAGACCGGACGCACGTGAGGGTAGATTGCTCGCATGGTGTATGCCGTATTCTGTATGCCAGCGTGGAGTTGAGATGACGACGCTCGAGGAGCCGGCGACCGCTGTACGGACCGTGACCGTCGAGATCGACGGCCGTGCCGTGACCGTGCCGGAAGGCACCAGCATTTACGATGCCGCGAAACTGCTGGACATCGACATTCCGGTGTTGTGCCACAACGAGCGTTACGACCCCGTCGGGGTGTGCCGCATGTGCGTGGTGGACACCGGCGGGCGGGCCTTCGCCGCCGCCTGCGTGCGACCCTGCGAGGAGGGCATGCAGGTCAAGACCAGCACGCCGGAGGTGGAGCGCAACCGCGCGATGCTGACCGAGCTGCTGCTGTCCGACCAGCCGGCGCGCGCGGAGGACCCGAAGCAGACCACCACCGGCGACAACCTGCTCCTCGACCTCGCCGACCGGTTCGACGTGGCCAAGGAGACGACGGACCTGCCGTGCGGCTCGGGGCGCGGCCTGGACATCTCCAACCCGGTGATCGCGGTGAACCACGACGCGTGCATCCTGTGCGACCGCTGCGTCCGCGCCTGCGACGACATCCAGGGCAACGACGTCATCGGCCGCTCCGGCAAGGGCTACTCGACCAGGATCGCCTTCGACCTCAACGACCCGATGGGCGCCAGCTCCTGCGTGACCTGCGGCGAGTGCGTGCAGGCCTGCCCCACCGGCGCCCTGACCAACAAGGCGATCAACGACGTCCCCATCCGGCCCCGCGAGGAGCTGGACGCGGTCGACACCGTGTGCCCGTACTGCGGCGTCGGCTGCGCCCTCACCTACTACGTCGACCGGTCGCGCGGCGCGATCGCCTTCGCCGAGGGGCGCGAGCAGCCGGGCTCGAAGAGCCGGCTGTGCGTCAAGGGCCGGTACGGCTGGGACTACGCGGCCTCCCCGCAACGCCTGACCATGCCCCTGATCAGGAAGGAATCGTCCTACCCCAAGGGCCCGCTGTCGGCCGACGTGCGCGGCGACACCGGCAACGGCAGGGGAGGCGCGGGCCGCGGCGCCAGGCTGAGCAAGAACGGCAAGGACGGCCGGCGCAAGCCCGGCGGGCTCGTCGACTACGACGAGGTGCTGCCGCACTTCCGCGAGGCCACCTGGGAGGAGGCGCTCGACCTCGTCGCCCGGCGGCTGAAGGAGATCCACGCGGAGCTGGGCCCCGGCGCCATCGCCGGTTTCGGCTCCGCGAAGTGCTCCAACGAGGAGGCCTACCTCTTCCAGAAGCTGATCAGGGCCGGGTTCGGCACCAACAACGTCGACCACTGCACCCGGCTGTGCCACGCCTCGTCGGTGGCCGCGCTGTTCGAGGGCGTCGGCTCCGGCGCGGTCTCGACCACGTACGGCGACGTCGCCAACGCCGAGGTCGTGATCATCACCGGCTCGAACCCGACGGCGAACCACCCCGTCGCCAGCTCCTTCTTCAAGCAGGCCCGCCGCCGCGGCACGAAGATCGTCTACGTCGATCCGCGCGCCAGCACCGTGGCCGAGCACGCCGACTACTACTGCCAGGTCAAGCCCGGCACCGACGTGGCGTTCTACAACGCGATCATGCACGAGGTGATCCGGCTCGGTCTGATCGACAGGGAGTTCATCAAGGCCCGCGTCTCCGGCTTCGAGGAGCTGGTGCGCACGGTCAACGACTACCCGCCCGAGCGCGCCGCCCAGATCACCGGCGTGGACGCCGACCTGATCCGCCAGGTCGCGCGGGTCTGGGGCGAGGCCAAGGCCGGCGTCATCTACTGGGGCATGGGCATCTCCCAGCACACCACCGGCACCGACAACGCCCGCTGCCTGATCGCGCTCTGCTCGATCACCGGCAACGTGGGCAGGCCGGGCACGGGCCTGCACCCGCTGCGCGGGCAGAACAACGTGCAGGGCGCCTCCGACGCCGGGCTGATCCCCATGTTCTACCCCGACTACCAGGGCGTCGACCGGGAGGCCACCCGCAGGCGGTTCGAGCAGGCCTGGGGCACCGAGCTCGACCCCGACCGCGGGCTCACCGTCACCGAGATCATCGGGTCGGTGCTGAAGCCGGGCGGCGTGCGCGGCATGTACATGCTCGGCGAGAACCCGTTCCTGTCCGACCCCAACATCAACAAGGTGCGCAAGGCGCTCTCGCAGCTCGACTTCCTGGTCGTGCAGGACATCTTCCTGACCGAGACCGCCGAGTTCGCCGACGTCATCCTCCCGGCGTCGTCGTACCTGGAGAAGGACGGCACCTACACCAACACCGACCGGCGCGTGCAGCTCGGCCGCAAGGTGATGGACCCGCCGGGCCAGGCCCGGGTCGATTGGGAGATCATCCAGGACCTCGCCCGGCGGATCGGGCTGGACTGGTCGTACGCCTCGCCCAGCGAGGTGTTCGACGAGATGGTCGAGCTCATGCCGTCGTACGCGAACCTGCGCCACGACAACCTGGGGCTGACCGGGAAGCTCTACCCCAACGCCGACCCCGAGCACTCCGACGGGACCGTGGTCCTGTTCGACGAGCGGTTCAACACCGACGACGGTCTGGCCCACCTCGTCCCCGCGCAGTGGCTGCCGGCCAAGGAGCTGCCGGACGCCGAGTACCCGCTGGTGCTCAACACCGGCCGGCTGCTCGAACACTGGCACACCGGGTCGATGACGCGGCGGTCGTACGCGCTGGACACGATCTCCCCGGTCGCCGAGGTGTACATGCACCCCAAGGACGCCGCCGACCGCGGCCTGTCGCACGGCCAGCCGGTCCGGGTGCGCTCCCGGCGCGGCGCCATCGAGCTGCAGGTCCGCATCTCCCACCGCGAGCAGCTCGGCAACTGCTTCATCCCGTTCCACTTCCGGGAGGCGGCGGCGAACCTGCTCACCATCGACGAGATCGACCCCTACGGCAAGATCCCCGAGTTCAAGTTCTGTGCGATCCAGGTCGAGGCGCTGAGCGCCGAGCCCACGTGGAGTGTGTCCGAATGACCCTGAGTTTCGATGTGGGACGCGGCCGGGTTCCAGGTGTCGAGGCGCGAGCCGGCAAGTTCCCCGGCCCGTCGCTGATCCCGGCGCTCAACGCCATCCAGGCGCGGGTGGGCTGGCTGCCGCGGGAGGAGCTCGAGGAGCTGGGCCGCACCATGCGGCGCCCGCTGTACGAGATCGAGGGGCTCATCTCGTTCTACCCGCACTTCCGCACGACGCCGCCCGCCAAGGTGAGCGTCAGCGTGTGCCACGACCTGTCGTGCTGGCTGCGCTCGGCCGACGACCGCATCGCCGAGGTCCGCGCCCGGTACGGCGACGACACCGAGATCGAGCTCACCGAGGTGTCCTGCCTGGGCCGCTGCGACAGCGCCCCGGCCCTGGCCGTCAACGAGCACCCGGCGCCGGTCGCCGGCCTCGACGCGCTCGTGGCCGCCGCCCGGGAGGAGGAGCTGGCCGAGGCCACCGTGACGGGTCGCGCCGAACCCTGGCCGAACGACCCGTACCCGGCCGGCTCGGACGTCCGGGCCCGGTACGCGAGCCTGCGCGCGCTGCTGGCCGGCCGGATGAGCGCCGAGAGCGTGGTGGCCACGCTGGAGGCGTCCGGGCTGCGCGGCATGGGCGGCGCCGGGTTCCCCACGGGCCGCAAGTGGGGCCTGGTCGCCGCCACCGAGCCGGGCGGCGTCAAGTACGCGATCTGCAACGCCGACGAGTCCGAGCCCGGCACGTTCAAGGACCGGCAGATCCTGACCGACCAGCCGCACCTGGTGATCGAGGGCCTCCTGCTCGGCATGGCCGTGGTCGGCGCCGAGCAGGGCTGGATCTTCATCCGGCACGAGTACGGCCCCGAGGAGCGCGTGCTGCGCGCGGAGCTCGCGGCGCTGCGCGAGGTCGGCGTGATCGGCGAGGACGCCTGCGGCAGCGGCCGCCGCCTCGACGTCGACATCTTCGTCTCGCCGGGCGGCTACATCCTCGGCGAGGAGACCGCGCTGCTGGAGTGCATGGAGGGCCACCGCGGCGAGCCGCGCAACAAGCCGCCCTTCCCCGGGAACTACGGCCTGCACGGCCGCCCCACGCTGATCAACTCGGTGGAGACCTTCGCCGACGTGCCGGTGATCCTGCAACGCGGCGCCGAATGGTGGGCCGGGCAGGGCGAGGGCGACAGCGCCGGCTGGAAGTTCTTCGCCGTCTCCGGGCACGTCGAGAACCCCGGCGTGTACTGCGTGCCCATGGGCACCACGGTGCGCGCCCTGATCGACCTGGCCGGCGGCGTGCTCGGCGGCGCCCGGGTCGGCGCCGTGCAGCCGGGCGGCGCCTCGTCCAACTTCATCGGCCCCGACCAGCTGGACTTGCCGCTGGACTTCGGCCCGCTCGCCGAGGCCGGGACCATGCTCGGCTCCGGCGCCCTGGTGGTGCTCGCCGAGGGCACCGACCTGCTGGCCGCCGCCACCAACGTGCTGCGCTTCTTCCGCAACGAGTCGTGCGGCAAGTGCGTGCCCTGCCGGGTCGGCTCCACCAAGGCCCACGAGGTGCTGCGCGGGGTGCTGGACTCCGGGTCCGCCACCCTCGACGACACGCAGCAGGGCCGGATCCTTCAGCTCGAGGAGACCATGCGCAAGACTTCCATCTGCGGGCTCGGGCAGGTGGCGCTCGGGCCGGTGGTGTCGGTGCTCGGGCTGAACAAGGGCGCCGCGGCGGCCCGCCTGCAGCCCCGCCCCGAAGGATCGAAGGAGCAGCCGGACCGTTGAGCGGCAGAGAGTTCTTCACGGCGCGGACCCTCGCCGAGGTCCGCGCCGGATTCCGGCCCGCGCACCGCACGCCGACCGAACGTGTCCCGCTGTCCGAGGCGCTGCACCGGGTGCCCGCCGCCGACATCACCGCGCCCGCCGCCCTGCCCGGCTTCGCCCGGTCCACCGTGGACGGCTTCGCGGTCCGCGCGATGGACACCTACGGCGCCTCCGACGCTCTCCCGTCCTACCTCGACCTGCTCGGCGCGGTACGCATGGGCGCCGAACCCGACGTGGCGGTCCGGGCCGGCGGATGCGTCGCCATGCCGACCGGAGGCGTGCTCCCGCCCGGCGCCGACGCGGTCGTCATGGTGGAGTACACCGCAGAGACGATGCCGGGCACGATCGAGGTGACCCGGCCCGTCGCGCCGGGCGGCGGCATCGTCCGTGCCGACGAGGACGTCGCGCAGGGCGGCGTGCTGGCGCCGGGCGGCCGGCCGCTGCGCGCCCCCGACCTCGGCTTCCTCGCCGCCGCGGGCGTGACAGAGGTCGAAGTGCACCGCCGCCCCCGGGTGGCGATCGTCTCCACCGGCGACGAGGTGGTGCCGCCCGGCACCGCGCGGCTCGGTCCCGGGCAGGTACGCGACGCCACCGCCTCCGCGCTGGCGGGGCTGGTCGCCGACGCGGGCGGCGAGCCGGTGATCGCCGGCATCGTCCCGGACGAGCCCGGCGCGCTCAAGGACCGGCTGACCGCGCTGCTGCCCGAATCCGACCTGGTCATCGTGTCGGCGGGCTCGTCCGTCGGCACGAGGGACGAGACGGCGGGCGTGGTGGCCGCCGTCGGCGAGGTCTGGTGCCACGGGATCGCCATCAAGCCGGGCAAGCCCACGCTGCTGGCCGAGTGCTCGGGCATCCCGCTCATCGGGCTGCCCGGCAACCCGCTGTCGGCGCTGGTCGTGTTCGGGCAGGTGGGCGTGCCGCTGCTGTGGCGCCTGGCCGGTTGCCGGACCCCGCCGCCGCAGCCGAGCACGCGCGCGCGGCTGTCACGCGACCTGGCCTCGGCGGCGGGCCGCCTCGACGTGGTCCAGGTCGGCGTGCGGGACGGCCTGGCCGAGCCGATCTTCGGCCCGTCGGCGCTGCTGTCGGTGCTGACCCGCGCCGACGGCTACGTGATCGTGCCGGAACCGGCCACCGGGCTGGACGCGGGCACCGAAGTAGAGGTCGTCCTGTACCGATGAGCGCGCGAAGAGATCATCCCGTCGTGATGAGTGCGGAAAGTCCCTGAGTAGAGGTCATCCTGTAGTGATGAGCGCGGAAAGTCCTTTTGTCTCCGACGTCCCTGCGGCGCAGGCCCTCGCCGTCTGGCGCGAGGCGCGCGCCGCGGCGGGCTGCCCCGCCCGGGTCGGCCTGCTCCGGGCGCCGGTCGCCGCCGCCGTGGGACGGGTCACGGCCGAGCCCGTCTGGGCCGTGCGGTCCTCGCCCGCCTTCGACTCCGCGGCCATGGACGGCATCGCCGTACGCGCCGCCGACACCGTCGGCGCGGCCGAGACCAGCCCGGTGCTCCTGGCCCCCGGCGACTTCGCCGTCGTGGACACCGGCGACCCGCTGCCCGACGGGTACGACGCCGTGGTCATGCGGGAGCACGTGCACCGCACCGCGGCAGGCGAGGCCGAGCTCCGCGCGGCCGTCCCGCCCTACCAGCACGTCCGCTCCATCGGGGAGGACATCAGCGCCGGCGAGCTGCTGCTGCCCGAGGGCCACCGGCTGCGCCCCGTCGACGTCGCGGCCTGCGCCGCGGCGGGAGTCGCCGAGCTCGGCCTGCGGCGCGCGCCGCGCGTGGTGATCGTGCCGACCGGCGACGAGATCCGCCCGATCGGCGCCGACCTCGCCCCCGGCGACATCCTCGACACGAACTCGCTGATGCTGGCCGCGCAGGCGCGGGAGGCCGGCTGCGAGGCCCGGGTGACGGAGATCGTCCCCGACGACCCCGAGGCCCTCGCCGCGGCGCTCGCGGCGGCCACCCGCGACGCCGATCTGGTCCTGCTCATCGCCGGCTCCAGCGCCGGCCGGGACGACTACACCGCCCGCGTGGTCGCCGAGGCCGGCGTCGTCGCGGTCCACGGGGTCGCCGTACGGCCCGGCCACCCCGTCGTGCTCGGCGCGGTCGCGCGGACGCCCGTGATCGGCGTGCCCGGGTACCCGGTGTCGGCGGCGCTGACGTTCGACATCTTCGCGGCCCCGATGCTCGCCGAGCTGGAGGGCGCCGCGCCGCGCGAACGCCCGGCGGCCACCGCCCACCTGGCCAGGAAGCTGCCGTCCGCCCTCGGCATGGACGACTGGGTACGCGTGCGCCTGGGCCGGGTGCGGGACCGGCTCGTCGCCACCCCGCTGCCCCGCGGCGCCGGCGTGCTCACCTCGCTGGTCCGCGCCGACGGCCTGCTCGTCGTCCCCGCGGGGGTGGAGGGCCACCACGCCGGGGAGCAGGTCCGGGTCGAGCTGCTGCGCGGCCTGTCGGAGATCGGCCGGACCATCGTCGCCATCGGCTCGCACGACCTGGTGCTCGACCTCGCGGCCTCCGCCCTGCGCGCCGCCGACCCGCTCGTCACCCTGGCCTCGTCGAACGTCGGCTCGCTCGGCGGCCTCGTGGCGCTGCGCGACGGCCTGTGCCACCTGGCCGGCTCCCACCTGCTGGACCCCGCCACCGGCGAGTACACGCTGCCCTACGTGGACCGGCTGATGGGCGCGGACGCCGACCTCGCCGTGATCAGGCTCGTCCACCGGGACCAGGGCCTCATCGTCGCCCCCGGCAACCCGCTCGGCCTGACCGGCATCAAGGACCTGACCCATCCCGGCCTGCGCTACGTGAACCGTCAGCGCGGCGCCGGCACGCGGGCGCTGCTGGACCACGAGCTGGCCGGCCACGGCATCGACCCCGCCGAGGTGCCGGGCTACTCCCGCGAGGAGCACACCCACCTGGCGGTCGCCGCGGCCGTGGCCGCCGGGCGGGCGGACTGCGGCCTGGGCATCCTCGCCGCCGCCCGCGCCTTCGGGCTCGACTTCGTGCCGGTGGCGCAGGAACCGTACGACCTGGTGCTGCGTACCGGAACGCAGGCCGAGGAACTGCTGGCTCCGCTGTGGGCGCTCCTGGAACAGCCCGGCTTCCGCGCCGAGGTGGAGGCGCTGGGCGGCTACTCCTGCGCCGAGACGGGGCGCCGGATCCGCTGACCCCGTTGACGTCGCCGCGTCCTGGCCGCCGGTGCGGCTCCAACGCCCCGGCCAGGAACGGCAGGGCCACGCCGTGCGGCAGCGCGACCGCTGGGGCCGGAGTGGGGCCGGAGCCGGCCGAACGGTAGCGCAGGGTCGTGCCGTGGACGGCCGAGCGGCCCGTCTGGATCGCACGTTCAGAGATTCGCGGCCGGGATGGCGACGCTCAGAAAGGCGCGTCATGGAACCCGAACCGGACTTACGACCGTCCCTTGGATAGAAGGGATCTGTCGACCGCCTACCTACCGCACCCGTCCCGTGACACCCCGCAGGCCGAATTCCGCTGGACCACCCCCGTTCGACACAAGGAGTACGACTCGGTGAATCCGCGCGCACTTGCCCACCGGGCACACCGACAAGGCTGGGACGTGCAGACCGTCCCGCGATCCTCCGGCCCCGTAGTCATCCTGCAGCGTGACGGCTGGCGCCTGGAGATCGCGTTCGACGGTCACGCACCCAAGGAGGCCACCGCCAACGGGCCCGGGCAGAACACCGGCAGACAGCTCAACCTTCGCTCGATCAACGACTTCGTGCACCGGCCCGGGACGGACCGGTTAATCCACTCGCGCCACGGCCAGCGGCGGGCCGCCCGCCGCACGAGCGACCACGAGCAGGGCTCGCTGCGGGACCTCGGGGAGTAGCTCCCGGCCAGGATCCGCTGCGGGATCTCGCAGGGTTGCTCCGGACCTGGACTCCGCGCGAGCCTGCTCGACCCCGGGGGCTGGCCGGCATGTCAGGCGAATGCCCGACAAATTCTCCTAAGTCGTGGCCTTCCCTGGTGGGGGAGACGTTAGGCTGCCGTGACGGCAAGGGCGTGAGCGCTTCGAGAGGTGGCGGTTGGCAGGGGAGGCCGCGGGGCTGCTGGTGCGTTTCGGCCGCAGGTACGCCGCTGCGGTGCGCCTGGCGACTCTGGTGCCGAGCTGCGCCATCGCCCTGTTCCGGGCCCCGGACGAGCAACTGGCCGGCACCGTGGTCGTGGCCGGCCTGGCGGCGCTGTGGACCTGCGGGTTCGCGTGGTGGCTGCGGGCGGGCCGGGGGAACGTGCTCGTCACCGTCGACGTGGCCGTCCTGCTGGGGCTGTTCGGCACCATCTTCTTGATCGACCTCGTGGAGGCCAGGAACACCGGCTGGCTGCGGCTGCTGGTGACCTTCGCCTGTGTGACCTACCAGTGGTACACCTCGCTGGTGGTGGGCGCGATGGCCGCGGTCGCCGCCGGAGGCGGGGCGGTGGCGCTCCTGCTGGCGGCGGGCGCGTGGGAGGTGGACGCCAGCCTGGTCACCGGGACGGTGTGGGCACTGCCGGCCGCCGCGCTCTCCAGAGCGGCCTGGATCCTTGTCTGGCGTGCGGCGAAACGGGCCGACCTGATGGCGGCCGAGGCCCTGCGGGCGCGGGGCGAGGCCGAGGTGGCCGCGGCCGTGCGCGCCGAGGAACGCGAGCAGGTCAACTCGCTGCACGACACGGCGGCGACGACCCTGCTGATGGTGGGCCTGGGGCAGGTGCGCTCCGACGCCGGCTGGCTGGCCCCGCAGGCGCGGCGCGACCTGGACAAGCTGCGCGCAGGCGGCGGGCGGACACCCGAGGAGGCCGACCTGGTCGGCCTGCTGCGCGCCGATCTCGCCGTCACCCACCTGAGCGTGGACTTCGACGGCCCCGAACGGCTCCGCCTGCCGTTCGGCGTCGCCAGGGCGATCACCGACGCGGCGGGCGAGGCCCTCGCCAACGTGCGCCGCCATGCGGGCACCACCCGCGCGGCCGTCCGGCTCAGCGGCGACGCCGGGGCGCTCCGGGTCGAGGTCGCCGACCGGGGGAGGGGGTTCTCGCCGGACGGGGTGCCGGAGACGCGGCGCGGGGTGCGGGAGTCCATCCGCGGCAGGATGGAGCGCGTCGGCGGAACGGCCACGATCACCTCCGCCGCAGGCGAGGGGACCCGGGTCCGGCTCGAATGGCGCGCCGCCGGTGGGTGACGCCATGGTGCACGATCCCGCTGTGCCTGATCCCGCTGTGAGAGATCCGGCTGTGCGTGATCCTGCGGTGAAGGATCCGGCTGTGAAGGATCCCGCCGTGAGGGACGCTGACGCCATCGAGGAGTCGGCGCGGGCGCAGCTGCGGCGCGGCCTGCGGGTCGCGACGCTGGTCGTCGCCCTGGTGGTCGTGTTCGGGCTCGGGCTCTCCACCCTGCTGCGCCACCTCGACTCCTACGAGACGCCGCTCGCGCAGTTCGCCGCCTTCGCGGCGGTCGGTGTCGTGCTGATCGGTGAGGCCGTGCTGCTCGTCCGCGGCCGGTCGTGGGGACGGCTGCGCGGCGTGGCCATCGCCGTCGTGCTCAGCGCGTCCATGCTGTCGTACCTCACGCTGCCGGACGGCCGCACCTCGACCGGCCCGGACTGGATGTTCGGCGCGGCCAACTGGGCGGGCCTCGTCGTGGTGCTGGACCGCCCGCTGCGTGCCGCGGTGCTGTTCCTGCTGGGCCACGAGCTGACCGCGCTGTGCAACCTGCTCGTGTTCGAAGGGGCCAGCCGCGGGGCGCTGGCCCGGTTCGCCACCGGGTCGGTGACCGTGGTCGGCTTCCCGCTGTGCGTGGCGGTGGTGGCGACCGTGCTGCGCAGCCTCGGCGCGGCGGCGGTGGCCGCGCGCAGGGAGATCGAGCGGGTACGCGTCGCCGAAGCCGTCGCCGCCGAGTCGCACCATCGTAGGCAGCAGCGCTTCGCCGAGCTGTCGGCGACCACGGTGCCGCTGCTGGAGGGCCTCGCCGACGGCTCGCTCCGCCCGGAGGACCCGCTGGTCCAGCGGAGCTGCGCCATCGAGGCGGCCCGCATGCGCAGGCTGTTCGCCGAGTCCGACAGGGTTGACAACCCCCTGCTGCACGAGCTGCGCCACTGCATCGACGTGGCGGACCGCAAGGGCGTCGTGGTCGAGCTGGACGCCCGCGGTCGGTGGCCGACGCCGCCGCTGGCGGTCAGGCGGGACCTCACCGAGGCCGTCCTCACCGCCCTGGCCACCTCGGCCACCCGGGCGCGTGTCACGGTCGTGGGCAGCGACGCGCTGGTGTCGGTCAGCGTGGTCGCCGACTGCGGCGAGCTCGACGTGCCGGTGCCGGCCACGGAGGGCGTGCGCGTCGAGGCGCTGGCCCACGGCGACACGGTCTGGGTGGAGGCCCAGTGGCAGCCCGCCGGCTGACAGCGCGGCGCGCGGCGGGGGACGTACCCTAGGACGGGCCGAGGCTCCATGCCCGCAGCAGCCGGTCCTCGCCCACCGTCACCACGACGGGGCGCCCGGCCTGCTCGGCCAGGGCCAGCAGGCGGATCCCGCCGCCCGTGCCGTGCCCGAACTCGCCGACGATCGCCCCGTCGTCCAGCCGCCGCACCCCCACGAACGCGTCCGCGCCGTGCGGCGCGTGCGCCACGACCGCGACCGGCACGCCGCCCAGCGTGCCCGCCACCAGCGCGGCGGTGCCCCGGTCGTCCGGGCTGCGGTCGCTGAACTGCCACTTCTTCCTGCGCTTGCCCGTCGCCAGGTCGTACACGCGCAGGGTGGCGTCCAGATGGGTGGAGACGAGCACCGGCTTGCCGTCCAGCTCGCCGCACGCCAGCCGCTCGATGCCGCCGACCTCACCCGTCCTGTACGTGTGCGTCACCGCGCCCGTGGCCAGGCGGCGCACCCGTACGCGGTTCGCGCCGTCGCCCGTCACCAGCACGTCGTCACCGTCCAGGCGGCCGAAGGCCAGGCCGTTGATCCCCTGGAAGTGCTCGGTGCTCGTGGGGCCGATCTGCCTGCCGGTGCCGGCGTCCCACAGGCGTACGGTGCCGTGCAGGTCCCGCAGGCTGTCGTACTTCTGCGACACCGCGACCACCCGGCCGCCCGCGATCGTCACCGCGACGATCGGATCGCCGGACTTCCGCGTGCCCAGGCTCTCGCCAGAGGGGCTCCACAGCCGCATCCTGCCGTCGGTGTGCCCGGAAACGATCACCGGCGTGCCGCCGCGTCGCCCGTAGGCGACCGCCGTCGTGCCCGCCCCGCCGTCGCCCAGCTCGGAGCTCGTGGCCGTGGAGAGATCCCAGATGAGGATGGACCCGTTGCTCGTGCCGCAGGCCACCCCGGACCCGCTCGCCGCCATCGCCGCGGGCGTGCCCGTACCGGCGGGCAGCCGCACCGGCTCCCCGATCAGCGTCCCGAACGGCTCGGCGGCCGGGGTCCGCGCGGGAGAGGGCGACATGGAGGCGGTGGCCGTCCCCGTGCCGGTGGGTGAGGGCGGCTGGTTCCGCGTCAGGCCCTGCCGGCCGGTGCCGCCGTCCGGCCTGAGCGCGACGAACGCCGACACCGCCGCCGTCGCCAGCGCCGCCGTCCCCGCGCTGAGCACGGCCCGGCGGCTCACCCGCTTCCCGCCGCCACCCGGTGACGTCTCGACGTTTCCCATCCCGGCCTGCTGCGGCGGCACCACGCCCGAGTGGCCCGGGTAGCCCGGGTACCCCGGGCCGCCGGGCGCCGCCGGTGCAAGCCTGCCATCTGCGGGCTGACCTGTGCCGGGTGCGTGGCCTGCGGGCTGACCTGCACCGGGCGGCGCGGTTGCCGAGCCCGCTGACGCGAGGCCGGGCGGCGCGGTCGCCGAGCCCGTCGGTGCGAGGTCGGGCGGAGGCGAGGCCGTCCCTCCAGGGTCAGGGGCCCACAGGTGCGGCGGCGGTACGGTGGTGGCCGCACCAGGACGGCTCGTCAGCCGCTTCATCAGGTCGAGGGGCAGCGGCCGTGCCGCCGGATCCTTGGCGAAGCAGTCCCGCAGCACCTCCGCGAGCCGCGCGGGCACCCCGCTCAGCTCGGGAGAGCCGGTGAGCACGGCGTTCAGGATGGCCGGGACCGTCTCCCCGGGGAAGGGCGGCCGCCCCGTGGCCGCGAACACCATGGTCCCCGCCCAGCCGAACACGTCCGACGCCGGCCCCACCCGCAGCCCCTCGAACTGCTCAGGTGACATGTACGTCGGCGTCCCCACCACCCCGGACGTCATCGTCGTCGCGTCCAGTGCCTTGGCGATGCCGAAGTCGATGACGATCGGCCCCTCGGGCCCTATCAGCACGTTGCCCGGCTTGAAGTCCCGGTGCACGATGCCGGCCTGGTGGATGGCGGCCAGCGCGGTCAGCGTGGAGATCGCCAGCCGGTCCAGCGCCCCGCCCGCGCGCGGCCCCGCCGACCGGACGACCTGCTGCAGCGTCTCACCCGCGATGTACTCGCTCACGATGTACGGCTGATCGCCGGCCGTCCCGACGTCCAGCACCGCCGCCGTGCAGAACGCCGCCACCCGCCGCGCCGCCTCGGCCTCCCGCAGGAAGCCCCGGGTGATGGTGTCGTCGCCGCTCAGGTGGCTGTGCAGCAGCTTGACGGCGCCCTCGCGCCCGTCGTCGCCCACCGCCTTGTAGACCGTCCCCTGGCCGCCGGAGCCGAGCACGCCGATGAGCCGCCAGCGGCCGACCCGTTCGGGGTCGCTCGGCCGGAGCGGGCGGATTTCCGGCATCCCGCTCCTTTCCCGGGGCTTCCACGCGCGATCCACACGATAGCCCTTCGCCGGTCTCCGGGGATCGTGCGGTGCCGGCGGCCGTCGAGACGCACCTCCGGCCGCCGCGCGGGACGACCCGCCGGAGCGATGGGGGAGGGGCCGTCAGTCATCCACGTCGGTGGTCACCGTCTCGGGGTCCGGCGCCTTGATGGACACCTTGGCGCCCCAGCCGGTGAAGCGGCTGTCGATCGTGATCGTCTTTCCTTCGAACTGGTTGGTGTCGAACACGCCCGTGGCCGCGTACGACGACTTCACCCTGCTCACCAGCCCGGCCGAGGTCAGCGTGAGCGTGTAGGACACCTTCGTGTCGTCGTGCATGCGCAGCGGGATCGAGGCGCCGAACCAGCGTGACACCTTCTCCAGCTCCTTGAAGGTGATCTTCCCGGTGAGCGTGCTCCCGCTCAGCCTGCCCTTCTTGACCAGCGCGGCCAGGGTCTTCGGCTCGGCGGGGTTGATCACCTGGCCGTAGAAGCCGCTGCCGCCGCCGAGCAGGGCGTTGCTCCTGACCCAGGACTTGCCCTCCGGCAGGCGGTCCTGCCACATGCCGCCCGAGGTGTAGCTGACCTTGCCGACGCTGATCGTACGCTCGCGGGGGCGGCCCACGGGGGTGGCGGTGATGTCGGAGGCCGCCACGCCCTTGGCGTTGAACTGGAAGGTCCCCTTGCGGCTCTGGATCTTGGTCTTGCCGTCGCCCGACAGCATGGTCGTCTCGGTGAACCGTACGCCGCGCCCGGAGGTGAGCTCGCTCTTGAGAGCGCGTACGGGATCCTTGGGGGCGGCCTGGGCGGGTGTGGCCGCCGCCAGCAGGCAGCCGCAGGCCACCAGGGCCGTGATCGTCGTCTTCTGCACAAGCCGTGATCTTGCCGTAAGCGGATCACGATCGGAGCACGGCCACCTACGCGCCGCCGGACCCGTCGATCGCGGACGCGGTCAGCCGCCCGCTGTGGTGGCCCGGACGCGGTCAGCGGCCCGCCGTGGTGGCCGGGACGCCGTCGCGGGCGGCCTGGCCGAACACCTCGTCCCTGACGCGGGCGAGCGCCAGGTCCATCGCGCCCACCAGCACCGGGTTGCCTCGGACGGCCGACAGCCGCACCAGCGGGCGATCCACGTCCAGCACCCTCAGCTCCCGCTCGACGAGGTCGCGCAGCCGCTCGCCCCCGGCGGACACCAGGCTCCCGGCCAGCACGACGAGCCCCGGGTCGACGACCGAGGCGATGGTCGCCAGGCCGAGGGCGATCCGGGCGGCCACCGTGCGCAGGCCGGCGGCCGCCTCCTCGGCGGCCCTCCCGGCGCCCTCGGACAGGCGCACCGCGGTCGCCACCGACTCGCGGAAGTCGGCCCCGTGCACGCCGTACGAACGCAGCAGGTCCTGGACGGCCGGCCCGCCGGCCAGCGCCTGGTAGCCGTGCTCGGCGAACCGGCCGCCGTCGCGGGCCGTGGCGGCGCCGGGCACCGGCATGTAGCCCACCTCGCCGGCGCCGCCGAAGAAGCCGCGGTGCAGCCGCCCGCCGATCACGAGAGCGGCGCCGAGGCCCTCGCCGGCCCACAGCAGCACGAAGTCCTGGCAGCCGGTCGCCGCGCCGTGCGCCTGCTCGGCGAGGGCGACGAGGTTGACGTCGTTCTCCACGTCGACGGTGACGCCGAGCCCGGCGCTCAGCGTGGGCACCAGGTCGGCGATCTGCCAGCCGGGCATGTCGTCGGCGGTGGCGTGGTCGAGCCTGCCGGTCGTGGGGTCGACCGCGCCCTGCACGCCGATGACGACGCGGTGCAGCGGGCCGGGTGGCCGCGCCGCTTCGATCGCCGCCCGCAGCCGCTCGACCAGGCCGCCACCCTCGGGGGACGGGCCAGGCGCCGGAGCGGATGAGGGCTCGGGTGACGGGCCGGATGAGGGCTCGGGTGACGTGGCCTCGCCGACGAGGGCGCCGGTGAGGTCGGCCACCTGCACGGCGATCCGCTCGGGCGTGACGTCCAGCGCCGCCACGTACGCCGCCGCCCCGTTGACCCGGTAGACCTCGGCCGTGCGTCCGGGCTGCCCCGCCCGGACGCCGTCGCCGACCACCAGGCCCGCCTCCTGCAACCGGGCCAGGAGCTGGAACGCCGTCGGCTTGGACAGGCCGGTCAGCTCGCTCAGCTCGGGCCGCGTCAGCGGGCCTTTCTCCAGCAGGATGCGCAGCGCGGCGCGGTCGTTGATCGCGCGCATCAGCCTCGGCGTCCCGTGGACAGGGGGCTTCACGTCACCTCCGCGTCAGGGGCGTCACGTCGACGTCAGCACGAGAGCGTACAGGGCGATCGCCGCGAAATCGTCGGCCGGCTCGGAAGCCTGCCAGGAGCGCACGTCGTCGACGAAGCGGCTGCCGTGCCCGGTGAACTCGGCATGGCGGTCCACGCCGTCGGCCGGGCAGGGCGGCATCTCCTCGAAGTGCCCGCCCAAGCCGCCCTCGAACAGCTCCGCGCCGTTGGGCCCGTTGACGACCGCGCCGGTGGCGGGTCTGCCGGTGATGTTGGCGATCTGGTGGTGCGGGCAGGCGATCGAGTTCTCGCCCGCCCCGGCGACGAAGGACACGCCCCACGGGTTCGCGCCGAGCGCCCAGTTGCGCTGCTGCGTGCCGAAGGCGTCGTAGGCACGGTCGCCGGTCACCGACCTGTAGAGGCGGGCGGTGGCGGCCAGGCCGAACGCGTGCGGGACCGAGTCGAACGTGTCGTACCGCGCGCCGGCCCGGAACGGGTCCGCGGCGGCGCGGCGGGCGCCGAGGTCGAGCTGGGCCTTGAGCCCCGCGATCAGGTCCGCCTCGGTGACGGCGAGCCCGCCGGTCGCGCCGGTCCCGGGGGTGACGGCGGGACCGCCTGTTCCACCGGCCCCGGCGGCCCGCATGGCCTTGAGGAGGTCGGCGTGGGCCAGGGCGCTCACGTCGTACAGGTTGAGCGTGTCGCCCTGATCCTCGTCGAGGTAGCCGCGCGCCCAGCGGGCCGAGTCCGCCAGCCACCGCCCGGCGCGCGGGTCGCGCAGGCGCTGCGCGGCCAGGGCCAGCTCGGCGGCGCCGAGCTGCATGTCGTCGCGCCAGACGCTCTCGGGGTAGAACGCGTGCGGCAGGGAGGTGACCAGCCGGGCCACGCCGGTGGTCCTGGCGGTCGCGTAGACGGAGGCGGCCTGGTCGAGCAGGCGGGCGGCGCGGCGAGGGGACGGTTCGACCTGCGCGGCCAGGGCGAAGGCGGCGGCGGTGCGCCCGGCCAGGTTCGGGCTGATCGGCTGGCCGGGGGCGGCGGCGCGGAAGACCGGGCGATGGCGGATGAACTGGTGCCCTGCGGCGGCGTCGCCGTCGTCGGCCTCGGGCAGGCGCCAGATGTCGTGGTCGCCGACGAACGTGCCCTCGACGTTGCCGGCGCCGATGCCGACCTGGATGTAGAGGGTCTTCGACTCCTCATCCCACATCTTGTCCAGATATTTCAGGCCATGGGCTGCTTCGTTGCGCAGGGCGCGGCCGGGGGCCTTCCCGTCCCGCTGGGCGGCCCACAGGAGCGTGTCCACGTACGCCAGGATGTGGGTGAACTTGAGGTAGTCGCCCGCGTCGAACCAGCCGCCCTCGACGTCGACCGGGCCGCCGATCCTCCTCAGCTCGCCCTTGATCTGGTCGGTGTCGGGGCCGGTGAACTCGGGCCAGTCGTAGACGGAGGCGGCCCGGTCGTTGAGGTGGCTGGGCGTGCGGGGCGCGTCGGCGCCGTCGCGCTGCAGGCCGAAGAAGCCCAGCACCCCGGCCGCCGGATTCCGCGACGGCGCGATCTCGAACTCGGCCGGCGCCGCCCCGGCCGCCTTTATGCGGTAGCTGCCGGGGGTGCGCAGCCGGGTCAGGTCGAGGTCGTAGACGTGCGGGTACGTGCTGTTCCAGGCGCCCCGGTCGGGGCCCGCCCGCCCGGTGAGCACCACCCGGCCGCGGCGGTCCACCACGGTGAAGCGCCCCGCCCGGCCGCTGGTCATCAGGTAGGCGTGCTTGCTCTCGTCCGGCAGGAAACCGACCTGGTCCACCCGGATGTGCCCGGGCGCGGCGGCCTGGGCGGGGGTGTTCACGCCCGCCAGCAGCGCCAGCGCGAGCGCGGCGGGGATCAGCCTTCTCATCTGCTCCTCCTGAAATGATCGCGAACTGCGGTTCGCGCGGCCTCGGCCGCGCCGAGCAGGTCCAGCCCGGCCAGGGCGGCGCCCGCGACAGGGGGGAGCGAGCTGACCACGACCCGCGCGAGCGGCGCGCTCGCGCCGATCGCGGCCTCGATCAGGCCGTGCAGGTACGGGTCCCGCGCGGTCAGCACGCTGCCGCCGAGCACGACCTCGGCGGGCGTGTCCAGCAGCCCGAGCCGCTCCAGGCACACCCTGGCCATCACGGCCACCTCCTCGGCCTGCCGGTCCACCAGGCCCCTGGCCACGGCGTCGCCGCCGGCCGCGACCGCGAACAGGTCAGGCACCAGCTCGTGCAGCCGGGCCGGGTCCAGCTCGCCGAAGTGCAGGGCGTGCACCACCTCCGCGACGCTCGCCGTGCCGAACCGCGTGACGACCAGCTCGGCCAGCGCGGTGGCCGGGCCGCGCCCGTCCTCCATGCGGGCGGCGTGCCAGAGCACCCAGGCGGCCAGGTCCTCACCGCCGCCCCAGTCGCCGCTCCACCTGCCGACCGCGGGGAAGCGGGCCACCTCTCCGGACGGCGAGACGCCGGCGGCGTTCATGCCCGCCCCGCACACCACGACGACGCCCCACGGCAGGGAGGCGCCCGCGCGCAGCACCGCGAAGGTGTCGTTGGCCACCGTCACCTCGCCCGCGCACCCGCGCGCCTCGAACTCCGCGCGCAGCGCCTCCTCCTCGGCGGGGAAGTCGGCTCCGGCCAGGTAGGCCGCCATCACATCGGCGTACGGCGCGGCCATGCCGTCGCGCAGCGCCCTGGCCCCGCGCTCCACCACGTCGGCGGCGGCGGCCACCCCGGCGCTCTGCGGCACGAACGGGCCGGCCCGGCCCGTGGCGAGCACGGTCCCGTCCTCGGCCACCAGCGCGAGATCGGTCTTGCTGTTGCCGCCGTCCACCGCCAGGATCGTCCTCACCGCGTTCCCGCCCACGGCAGGTGCGCGCGGTTGGCCTCCACCAGCAGCGCGGCCAGCTCGCCCGCCAGGTGCTCCTGCCCGACGAGCGGGTGGGCGAGCAGCGCGTCGGCGACCCGCTCGCGCCCGCCGCGCAGCGCGGCTTCGACGGCGAGCGTCTCGTACGCCGACACGTGCGCGATGAGCCCCGCGTAGAGCGGCTCGACGGGGGCGACGGGCAGCGGCGCGGCGCCGGAGGCCGTGATCCTGGCCGGGACCTCGACGACCGCCTCGTCCGGCAGGAACGGCAGGACGCCGCCGTTGCGCACGTTGACGACCTGGGTGTCGCCCCGGTCGCCGAGCAGCGAGGCGATGAGCGCCACCGCCGCCTCGGAGTAGAACGCGCCTCCCCGCTGTTCCAGCAGGTCCGGCTTGTCGGTCACGCCGGGATCGGCGTACATGGCGAGCAGCCGCCGCTCCATGTCCGCCACCTGCGCCGCGCGTGACGGCTCGGCCCGCTGCTCGGCCACCACCAGGTTGTGGGCGTAGAAGTAGCGCAGGTAGTACGACGGCACGGCGCCGAGCCGGGTGATCAGCTCGACCGGCAGGCGCACGTCGGCGGCGATCTGCGCGGCGTGCTCGCCGATCAGATCGGGCAGCACGTCCACGCCGTCGAGCCCGACCGACCGCACCCAGGTGAGGTGGTTGAGACCTACGTGCCCGAGCGACACCCGTGACGGCGCGACGCCCAGCATGGCCGCGAAGCGGCGCTGGAAGCCGATCGCCACGTTGCACAGCCCGATCGCGTGGTGCCCGGCGTCCAGCAGCGCGCGGGTGACGATGCCGACCGGGTTGGTGAAGTCGACGATCCACGCCTCGGGCGCGTGCTCGGCGATCACCTCGGCGATGTCCAGCACCACCGGCACCGTCCGCAGCGCCTTGGCCAGGCCGCCCGCGCCCGTCGTCTCCTGGCCGACGCAGCCGCAGCGCAGCGGCAGCGTCTCGTCCACCTCGCGGGCCGCCTGCCCGCCCACCCGGAGCTGCAGCAGGACGACCGCCGCCCCGGCGACCCCTTCCCGCAGGTCGCCGGTCGCGGTCACGGTGGCCGGGTGCCCGGCCGCCCGCAACATCCTGCGGGCCATGCCCGCGACCGGCCCCAGCCGCTCCGCGGCCGGATCCACCAGGACGAGCTCGGTCAGCGGCAGATCCTCCCGCAACCGGGCGAACCCGTCGACCAGCTCAGGCGTGTACGTCGAGCCGCCCCCGACCACGGCGAGTTTCAACCCTTCACTCCCGTCAATGTCACGCCCTCGATGAAGACCCGCTGGGCGAAGAGGAAAACGATGATCACCGGGGCGGTCACCAGCAGGGTGGCGGCCATGGTGAGGTTCCACTGCACGCTGTGGAAGGCCTTGAAGGTGGCCAGCCCCAGCGACAGGGTCCAGCCCTCCTGGTCGACCCCGGCGTACAGCAGCGGCCCGTAGTAGTCGTTCCAGCAGTAGAAGAACGAGAACAGCGCCACCGCCGCGATCGCGGGGCGGGCCATCGGCAGGATGACGGTGAACAGGATCTTCACGTCCGAGCAGCCGTCCACCTTGGCCGCGTCGGTGTAGTCGCGCGGGATCGTGATGAGGAACTGGCGCAGCAGGAAGATCGAGAAGGCGTCACCGAAGAGCATCGGCAGGATCAGCGGCCACAGCGAGTCCGTCAGGTCCAGCCGCGCCCACACCAGGTAGATCGGCACCGCCACGACCTGGGGCGGCAGCATCATCGTGGCGATCACGACGAGGAACGCCGCCTTGCGCCCCCGGAAGCGGAAACGGGACAGCGCGTAGGCCGCCGGGATGGACGACACCAGCATGAACAGCGTCGCCAGCGAGGCGTAGACGAACGTGTTGGCCGTCCAGGTGAGCAGCTCCGAGCGGGCGAAGACGTCGGCGAAGTTGGCCCAGTTCCACCGCTCGGGCCACAGCTCGCTGGTGAGCGCCTGCTCGTCGGTCATGAGCGCGGTCAGCGCCACGAACGCGATCGGGCCCAGGAACATCAGCGCGAGCGCGATGGCCGGCGCGTGCCGGGCGACCCACATCAGGCCGCGCCTGCGCCTCACGAGGCCACCTCCGCCTTGCTGAACTGGCGGAGCAGGATCAGCGTGAACAGCATCGCGACCGCGAACAGCAGCAGCGCGTGCACGCAGGCCAGCCCCATCGACCAGTCACGGAACCCGGTGTGGAACAGGTGCTGGGGCAGGGTGAGCAGCGAGCCGTCCGGATAGCCGGGGGTGAACGTGGAGCCGGCCGAGTCGGTCGCGCCGGAGGCCACCCGGGAGGCGATCATCGCCTGGGTGAAGTACTGCACGGCGTAGATCACGCCGGTGACGGCCGAGAACATCAGCACGGGGGAGATCATCGGCAGCGTGATGCTGCGGAACTGCCGCCAGGCGCCCGCCCCGTCGATCGCGGCGGCCTCGTACAGGTGCCTGGGCACGTCCAGCAGCGCCGCCAGGAAGATCATGATGAGGTTGCCCGCGCCCCACAGGGCGAGCAGCGTCAGGCTGGGCTTGGCCCAGGCGGCGCTGCCGAACCAGTCGGGCCCGGTGATGCCGAACCACGCCAGCATCTGGTTGACCGGGCCGGTCGCCGGGTTGAGCAGGTACACGAAGGCGACCGTGCCGGCCACCGTCGGCACCAGCGACGGCAGGTAGAAGATCGTCCGCAGGATCCCGCCGCCGCGCTTCACCTTGGTCAGCAGTTGCGCCACGCCGAGCGCGAACAGGACCTGGGCCGGGACCATGAACGCCACGAGCCAGAGGGTGTTCAGGGCCGACTGCAGCACGCGGGTGTCGGAGAAGGCGTAGCGGTAGTTGTCCAGGCCGACGAACTCCAGGGTGAACAGGTCGTAGCGGTGGAAGGAGAAGTACACCGTGGACAGCAGCGGGTAGACGAAGAAGACCGCGACGCCGATGATCCACGGCGACAGCCACAGGAGGGCGCGCGCGCCCTCGCCGCGCCGCCGGCGGGGCGGCGCCGCGTGGGTGGAGACCATCATCAGCCCCCGGAGAGCTTCAGCTTGTCGTTGATCCGCTTGTCCACCTCGGCCAGCCCGGCGTCGAGGTCCTTGACCGCGCCCTTCTCCCACTGGGTGAGGAAGGTGGAGAAGGCGTCCTGGTTGAAGACGCTGTTGACGTTGGCCGGCAGCGTCGAGGTCTTGGGATGGGAGAAGATGCCGAGGAAGGTGGCGAAGTTGTCGTCCCTGGCCAGGCGCGGGTGCTCCATGGCGGCCTTGGTGGTCGGCACGTTGCGCAGCGCGTTCGACAGCGTCACCAGCGACTCGGTGTCGGTCGTCAGGTGCTTGACCAGCTCCCAGGCGTGCTGCGGGTGCGCGGCGCCCTTCGGCACGCCGATCACGGTGCCGGCGGTGAAGCCGCTGCCGTACAGGTCGGGCTTGTCGTCGGCGACGGGCAGCGGGGCGGTGCCGTAGTCCATGTCCTTGGCGTCGGGGTCGCCCGCGATCATGGCGTTGCGCCACTCGCCGTCGAGGATCATTGCGACCTTGCCCTCGAAGAACGGGTGCTCGGCGCCCCACTCGTCGCCCAGGCCCTTGCGGAACTTCTCCAGCTTGTCGTAGCCGTACCAGTCGACCAGCTCCTTCTGCCAGCGCAGGAGCTGCTTCCACGCCGGGTCGGAGCCGATGGCCGAGGTGCCGTCGTCGTTGTACCACTTCGCGCCCACCATGGGCCCGAGGTGGCTGGGGGAGTTCTCGTAGTACTGGAAGCTCGGGATGAACCCGGCGACCTTGATGGTCCCGTCGGCGTCGCGGACGGTGAGCTTCTTGGTCAGCTCGGTCAGCTCCGACAGCGTCTTCGGCGGCTGCTCGCCCTTCATGAGCGCCTTGTTGTAGTACAGCCCGTACGCGTCCGCGAGCAGCGGCATCGTGCACCGCTTGCCCTCGAACTCGGTGTACGCGCGGGACGCGGCCGGCAGCACGCTCAGGTCGATGCCGTCCTGCTGGATGACCGGGGTCAGATCCTGGAAGGCGCCGCTCTTGCACCACTGGGCGACGTTGTCGGTGGTGAACGAGGCCGCCACGTCGGGCGCCTTGCCGCCGCGGATCGCCTGGGTGATCTGGTCGTCCTGGATGCCCTTCTTCATGGTGACCTTGATCTGCGGGAACTTCTTCGTGAAGCCCGCGACCGCCTCCTCGAACGCCTTCGTCTCGACGTCCGTGGAGAAGCCGTGCCACAGCTCCAGCGTGGCGGCGGGCAGCGCGGCGGCGGCCGGGCCGGTGCCGCTCGCGGTGGGTCTGGGCTGGGCGCCGAGCGACGGCGGCGCCTGCTTGCCCGCGGTGCAGGCGGTCAGCGACAGGGCCAGCAACCCGGCCGCCGCGAGAGGGACGAAGCGCACGAGGGTCTCCTATGAGCGGGGATGACGCCAGCGTTAGTAAGGTTTCCTAACTTGGAAAGGACGGTAGGCGCGCGGCCCGGCGCGGTCAAGCCTCGAAATCAACTCGTGACGCCGCTTTCCGGACGATTGGACGGCAGGACTGTTAACCAAGTCCGGGAACGGCGGCATAGAAGTCGCCGGTCCCGGCGGATCGCGCTCGTGCTCGCCGCGCGGGCCGACGAGCTGCGGCGGCCGCCTGGCCGGCCAGGCCTGACCATCCGAGCCGCCTGGTCCGCCAGGCCTGACCATCCGAAGGGTGCCAGGATGTCCGGCATGCTCACGATCGGCCAGCTCGCGCACTACGCCGGAGTCACCACGAAGGCCATCCGCCACTACCACCAGCGCGGCCTGCTCACCGAGCCCGACCGCGACTCCTCCGGCTACCGCCGCTACACCGCCAAGGACGCGATCGACCTCGTCAAGATCAGAACCCTGGCCCGGGCGGGCGTGCCCCTGGCCCGCATCAAGGATCTGCTCGACGCCGACGCGGACACCCTCACCGCGGCCATCGCCGAGCTCGACCACGACCTCGACGACCGCATCACGCAGCTACGGCGAACCCGCGAGCAACTCGCCGAGCTGCGCGGCGGTGACCGGCTGTTCGTCTCCCCCGAGGTGGCCGACTACCTCGACGAGCTGCGCCGGCTCGGCGTGAGCGAACGCCAGCGGAACCTGGAACGCGACGGCTGGATCCTGATGCAGACGGCCTCACCCGACGACGCCGCCGTGTGGATCGCCGAGAAACGCGAGCTCCTCGGCGACCCCGAGTTCCGCGCCCTCTACCTCGACCATGACGCCGCCTACGACTGGCCGCCGGACGATCCCCGCCTGCCTGCCCTGGCGGACCGTACCCGCGGCTGGTACGCCCGGCACCACAGCCGATCCGAGACCCGCCCCGTCCACAACGAGGCCATCGCCCGGCTGGCCGAGCAGTCCCAGCCCGGAGCCTCGTCCCCGGCCTGGGACCGGCTCGCCCGGCTCATGCAGGGCTAGCAGGCACCGGAAGGCCTCGGGCCACGATCAGGCCCGTCACCGCGACGAGCAGCGCGACAGCGCCCATTCCCGCGGAGAAGCCCATCGTGCCGGTGGCCGCGCCGCCCGCCAGCGGCCCCGACGCCAGCCCCGCCGCATAGGCGAGGTTGTACAGCGCGTAGGTGCCGCCCAGGGTAGGCGGGTCGCTGCGCCGGCCCTGATCCCCGATCAGCGCGGTGACGGGGGCGAGGAGGAGAGCGACGGTGACGCCCAGCCCGGCCATGGCCAGCGCCGCCTGCCACACCGTCACCGCCCACCCCAGACCGGCCAGTGACCCCGCACCGATCAGGGCTCCGGCGGTGACCAGCCGCCGGGCGGGGACCTGCGCGGACAGCCCGCCGACGACGGGGTTGGCCACGATCGCGGTGAGCACCGCCAGCGCGAACAACGCACCGACCCCGCTCGGCCCGACTCCGAGCGCGCCCGCCAGCCGGGCCGGGAGCACCGGTTCGACCGCGGCCATCACCGCCGCTCCCAGCGCGATGACGACCACGATCGTGACCGAGCCTCGCACGCGCAGGACCGTCAGCGGCCCGCCCGTGTCGTCGGTCACCTCGCCGGTCTTCCTGACCAGCAGGATCCGGGCCAGGCCGTCGGCGAGCGCGAGGCAGGCCGCCAGCACGAACGGGGAACGTACCCCTGCCTGCTCGACCATGATCCCGGCGAGGGGCGGCCCGAGGAGCGTGCCGAGGGAGATGGCGCTCAGTGCGATCCCCATGGAACGCGCCCGGGTGCGCATCGGAGTGCACGCCGCGATCAGCGACAGGCTCGCCACCCAGGACAGGCCCCCGGCGGCTCCTTGCAGAGCGCGGGCGAGCAGCAGCAGCCAGAACGGCTCGGCCACGCTGAACAGCAGCGTCGCCGCCGCCAGACCGGCCAGGCCGGCCAGCATGGGGGTCCGCGCCCCCTTGCGGTCGGTCAGCCGGCCGGCCAGCGGGGTCACGGCGACCATCGCCACGGCGTAGGCGGCGAACAGGACGCCGCCGGAGGCCGGCCCGGCGGCGGCCACCGAGGGCAGCAGCGGCAGGACGGGTACGGCCAGCCCGTAGACCAGCATGTCGGTGAACAGCGCCGCACTGGCCACGGTGACGGCGACCCTGGGGGAGCCGGCGGGACGTGGGGAGCTCACCCCTCCTCCTGGCCGGGAAGCAGGCCCGCCACGACGGCGCGGGCGATGCCGGCGGCGGCCTCGGCGGCCGGCAGCTCGTGGGGGGCCGTGGCCGCGGTGACGGTGACCCCGTGCAGCATGGCCATCACCGTGAACAGGGCGTCCTCGGCCCGCAGCCCCTGGCGCAGCCCGGGGGTGTCGAGGAGCGGGAGGATGAGGGCGGCCCACTGGTCGGTCTCCTCGATCTTCTCCTTGACGCCCTCCCCGACGTCGAGGACCTGGGGGGCCACGAGCACCGAGGCGACCGCCAGCGCGCGGAAGGACTCGTTCTCGGCGAGCAGCCGCAGGTAGCGGGTGAGGAAGCCGGTGAGTCGCCGGCCGGGGCCGTGCTCCGGACGGACCAGCTCCTCCAGGGCCGGCGCGGCGTGGCGCCGCCAACCGGCGCCGATCGCCTCTTCCAGCAGCAGCTTCTTGTCCCCGAAGTGGTGGTGGACGGCTCCGCGGGTGACGCCGGCGCGTGCGCCGATGGCGTGGAAGGTCGCATCCTTCCAGCCCTTGTCGGCGAACACGAGGATCGCGGCCTCCAGCACCCGGGCACGGGTGGCCGCCGCTTCTTCGGCAGTGCGCTTCATGGGATACATGCTGACATGTATGTAAAACGGCGCAACTGCCGGTTGCGGGAGGGCGCCCGGGCGTCCTGCCCGGTATGCCGCAGGTATGTTCCGCGCCGCCGTGCACCGCGGTTTCTTGCGGTACGGCGGGCCGGATCGCGACCATCGTCTGGCCGCCCGGCAACGGGCGCGACATCCTCCTCACCCCTGGAGTCACCATGCCGAAGTTCCTGGCCTTATCAGCGGCGGCTTGCGCGGCCGCCGCCGTGCTCGCCGTTCCCGCCGCGGCGAGCGCCGATCCTCCCAAGGCGAGCAAGAACGTGAAGCTCATCACGGCGCTCAGGCTCACGGCCGATACGGCCGCCGGCTACGACGCGTGGCTTCGTGCGCGGGCCGACCGCGACAAGAAGGGCCACATCAAGAACATGAACTTCAACTGGCGGACCGACTACTGCGACAAGAGCCCGGACAAGCCCAGCGGCTTCGACTTCAAGAACGCCTGCGCGCGGCACGACTTCGGGTATGCGAACGTCAAGCACCTGGTCGGTTCCGCGTCCTGGAGGAACACCCACCGCAAGAAGGTGGACGAGGCCTTCAGGACGGACATGCTGAGGGTGTGCTCCGAACAGTCGTCACGCTCGAAGATCAACGACTGCATCGACATCGCGATGAAGTACTACAACGCCGTCAGGCTCCTCGGCGGCCTCACCTAGGAGTCGCCCCGCCGCGGCACGCAGGCGGTCGCGACTGCGGCGGCGTCCCCGGCAGCGGACGGTCTCCCGCGGGCGGTCAGCAGTAGCCCTTCTCGCCGTCCACCAGCTCCCTGATGATGTCCAGGTGGCCGGCGTGCCTGCCGGTCTCCTCGACCATGTGGATGAGCATCCAGCGCAGGCTCGCCGCGGCCGAGCGGAAGCCGGGGTGCTTGCCCAATGCTACTGGGCTGGTCCTGACATCGCACGACATTTTCCGCCGTGCGGGTCCGGCCGGCGACCGCGCGGGACGACGTTCCCGAGGCGGCAGGGGCCGACCGCGGCAGTAAGGCGCGCTGAGAAGGCATCCCGGCACCCTGACGAACCCGCCGTGTCGGTCAGCGGTGCACGTGTGTCCAGGTGCCGTGCGGTGCCGTCCGCAGGAGCGAGGACAGCCCGGCTTCGTCGAAGGCCAGCTCCAGGTCGGCCAGCCCTTCGGAGAAATGGGCCCAGCCGTCGTAGTGGGCCGGGATCACGAGGCCCGCGCCCAGGACCGCCGCGGCGGCCGCGGCTCGTCGGCTGTCGAACGTCAGCGGGCGCCCGTCGAACTTCGCGGGTACGCGGGCCGCTCCGGCGTGGAGCAGGGCTACGTCGATGTCCGGCAGGCGGCGGGAGATCTCCGCCACGGTACGGATGGAGGCGTTGTCGCCGCTGATGTAGATCGTGGGAAGTCCTGGACCGGACAGGACGAACCCGGTGACCTCGCAGTTGACGTGCCCGTCGGCGTCGCGATCGCCGTCCTCGGGGCCGTGGACGGCGGGGACCGCCAGGACGGTGAGCCGGCCTCCGCCGTCGCCCAGGGGCACGTGGTAGCTGTCCCAGGGAGCCAGGCCGATCGCGGGCGGACCGAGCCGTTCCGCGGAGAGCGGGCCGGTGATGACCATCGGGGCGCTCCTGGCGCATGCGCGTCCACGCTCGTCGAGGTTGTCCGGGTGGCCGTCGTGGCTGACCAGGACCAGGTCGATCGCGCCCAGGGCGTCCTCGGCGACGGCCGGACCCGCCGTTTTCGTCAGGTACCCGTGCGGCCCGGCGTCGTCGAAGGTCGGGTCACTGACGATGCGCAGGCCGCCGAGGTCGATGACGGCCGTGGGCCCGCCCAGTACGGTGATCGCACATTCCTGCCGGGGCATGTCCATGCTCTGCGCCTCCTGCGCTCGTGTCGAAGGGCCGGCACGATGGGATTCGTGCGCTCTGCCCCTGGAGTCGGGGACTCGCTGGCCGTCCGAGGCCGGCGTGCGCCCGCCGGCGCCGCGGCAGCCGGTGGAGCGCTTTCGCGGGCGCCGGGGTGGTGGAAACCCGGGCCGCCCCGGTCGGCGGTCTCACGCGTGCGCTCCCTTGAACGCGGCCGTGAGGTCGCCGGTGGTGGTGATGGCGTGGGCGAAGGTGGGGCCGTTCAGCTCGTGGGCGGCGTGCATCATCTCGGGCAGGAACGCCGCGGTGGCGTCGCGCACCAGCGTGACGTGGTAGCCGAGCTCCATGGCGAACCGGCCGGTGGACTCGATGCAGGTGTTGGCCAGCAGGCCGACGAGCACGACGTGGGTGATGCCGTGCTGCTTGAGCTGGAAGTCGAGGTCGGTGTTGGCGAAGCCGCTCTGCGCCCAGTGCTCCCGGGCCACGATGTCGCCGGGGCGCGGCTGGAAGTCGGGGTGGAACTCCCCGCCCCAGGTGCCGCGGGCGAAGCTGTGCCGCTCCATGATGCCGCGCTGGGTGGGATTGGGGTGGTCCCACGTCTCGTAGTCGCCGGGTTCCCAGCGGCGGTGCGGCACGATCATCACGCGGACGCCCGCCTCCCGGGCGGTGGTGACCACGGAGCGCAGGTGGTCCAGCAGGCCGACCTGCTCGGCCACGGGCTGCACGCGCGGCCAGATCTTGCCGCCCTCCGACAGGAAATCGTTGTACGGATCGACCAGCAGCACGGCCGTGTGGCGGGGGTCATACGCCTGGGACATGGCACCTGCTCCTTGCTGATCAGTCGACGCACCAAGTTACAGGATGTTTCCCATCATCCACAGAGTCAAGAAAACTGCGGTCAAATAGCGCTTTGCTGTTGATGTGTATGATGTACGTCATCCAGACGACGAGGCGCGGCGATTCCACCGCAGGAGGGGGAGGGCCGGCATGGGCCATTCTCAGGCGGACAAGGCGGCGACCCGCGCGCGGGTCCTGCGGATCACCTCCCGCAAGATCCGCGCGGAAGGCGTCACCCGTCCCGGCATCGCCGAGCTGATGAAGGAGGCCGGGCTCACGCACGGCGGCTTCTACAAACACTTCGCCTCGCGGGACGATCTGATCGCCCAGGCCGCCGCCGTCGCCCTGGCCGAGGGCTCGGCGAAGATGGAGCGGGCCGCGCGCGGGAACGAGCAGAGCGCGCGGGCCGGCCTCGTCGACGCCTATCTCGCCAAGCGGCACCGCGACAGGCCGGCCACCGGCTGCGCGCTGGTCACCCTCGGAGCCGCCGCGGGACGGGGCGACGAGCAGGTCAAGCAGGCCTACGAGAAGCAGGTCCGCGCGTACCTGGAGCTGATCGAGGGCCTGGACGGCGACAGCGAGGACGCCAGGGCCGAGGCGATGCTCACCCTCAGCGCCCTGGTCGGCGCCGTGCTCATGTCCCGGGCCGTGGCCGACGAGGATCTCTCGGACGAGTTGCTCACGACAGTCGCCCGGCGGCTCAAGGAACCCGCCCCGGGAACCGTGACCGCCGGCTGACCCCAATGGCGTCCCGGCCGACGCGGCGCGTCAGCGCCTGACCGGCTCCGACAGTGCCGCCTTGACGCTGCGGCTCTGCTCGTCGGCCAGCACTTCGGCCTGGTCACGGAGCAGGGCGTCCATGGTCAGCTCGGCCACCGTGCCGGCGCTGATCTTCGGCGCGTCGGTCCAGGCGCTGAGGTCGGTGTCCACGAACCCCGCGTGCACCCCGACCACCAGCGTTCCCTGCGCGCGCAGCGCCTTGCGCAGGGCGTCCGTCAGCGACCACTGCGCGGCCTTGGAGGCCGCGTACCCGGGGAACTCGGGCTGGCCGACCCAGGACGCCACCGACAGCATGTTCACCAGGGCTCCACCGCCGTTGCGGGCCAGGACGGGAGCGAAGGCCCGCGCCACCGCCCAGGTGCCGAAGTAGTTGACCTCCATCGCCTGGCGGGCGCCGTCGAAGGCGCCCTCCAGCAGCTTGGTGCTCGCGCCGCCGACCCCGGCATTGTTGACCACGATGGAGACGTCGCTCGCGATGAACGCGGCCGAGGCGACGCTCTCCTCGTCGGTGACGTCCAGCCGGACGGGGACGACGCCGGGGTCCGACACGCCGGCCGGGTCGCGGACGCCGGCGTAGACCTTCTTCGCGCCGTGGTCGATCAACGCTCGGGCGAACGCGCGCCCGATACCGCGGTTCGCACCCGTCACCAGGGCGACCGATCCCTTGATCTCCATGTTTCCTCCTTCACCGTGCACACATGTCAGCGCGCCGTCACCTCAGGGCGTTCCCCGCCGCGCGCCGAGCACCTGCCGGCCGCGCCGCGACTCGGGGAACCGGCCGAGCATGGCGCGCAGCTCGGCCGCGGCCACGTTCGCGCCGAACGGTTCCGTGCCCGGCTCCATGCGCACGCCCTCGGCGAGCGGGCCGGCGATCACCGGGTCGAAGCCGAGCGCGTCCACGATCGAGGCGACGACCTCGACGTCGTCCGGGTCGTCACCGGCGACGGCGATCGCGCGGCGGCCGGGCGTGCCGGCGGGCCGGGCGCCCTCTTCCAGGTCGTGGTAGCCCATGTGGTTGAAGGCCTTGACGACCCGGGCACCGGCCAGGAACGCCTGGACGATCTCGCTGGAGGACGTCCGCGGGTCGGTGAGGTCGTCACGTACCCCGTCCACCTCCTGCCAGTGGTTCATCGCGTCGATCACCAGCTTGCCCCGCAGCGCCTCGGCCGGCACGTGGCGATACCTGCCGAGCGGCAGGGCCAGCACCACGACGTCCGCCCCGGCGGCGGCCTCCGCCGCGCTCACCGCGACCGCGCCGGGCGTGACGACCTCGACGATGAGGGAGATCCGCGCGGCCTCCCCGGAGCCCGCGATCAGGACGCGGTAGCCGGCCTCCACCGCCAGGCGGGCCAGCACGGTGCCGACCTTGCCGGCGCCGAGGATGCCGATGGTGCGCACGTCGCCGGGCTTCATGCCCGCTCCAGGTCACCGGAGCGCCCGGCGGCGAGCAGCTCGCGTACCCGCGGGGCGACCTCGCGGCCGAGCAGCTCGATCGTGCGAGCCCGGGCCTCGCGCGGCAGGTGCATGATGTCGTACTTCAGATCGAAGCGGCTCAGCCGCAGATCGCGGGCCACCTGGACGATCTTCCGGGCGACCGTCTCGGGCGAGCCGACGAACAGCGCGCCGTGCGCGAGCTCGGCCTCGTAGCGTTCCCGGTCCGGCGCGTAGAAGCCGCGCTCGGCCGCGAGCGCCTCGACGACCGGCTGCCAGTACCGCCACCAGGTCTCCACGGCCTCCTCGTCGGTGTCGGCGACCAGGCCGAGCGAGTGCTGGCCGATCGGCAGCGCGGGCCGGCCGAAACGCTCCAGCGCCGTGAGGTACAACTGGACGTTCCTGGCGAACCGCTGGGGCCGCCCGCCGATGATGGCCATCATGAGGGGCAGGCCGTGACGGGCGGCGCGCAGCACGGAGTCCGGGCTGCCGCCCACGCCGATCCACGTCGGGATGCCGCCCGGCCGCATCCGCGGGTGCAGCCGCTGCCCGGTGAGCGGCGTCCGCACCGTCCCGGACCAGGTCACCTCCTCCTCGCGCTCCAGCCGCAGGAACAGGTCGAGCTTCTCCTCGAACAACCGCTCGTAGTCGGCCAGGTCGTAGCCGAACAGCGCGAACGACTCCACCGCGGAGGCGCGGCCCAGCACGATCTGCGCACGGCCGCCGGACACCGCGTCGAGAGTGGAGAACTCCTGATACAGCCGGACCGGGTCGTTCGTGCTCAACACCGTCACGGACGTGCCGAGCCCGATGCGCCGGGTGGCGGTGGCGATCGCGGCGAGCAGCACCGGGGCCGCCGAGTCGTTGTGCCCCTCGCGGTAGTGCTCTCCCACGCTGAAGACGTCCAGCCCCACCGCCTCGGCCAGCCGGGCCTCCTCCACGAGCAGGCGCAGCGTCTCGGCGTCGTCGAGCACCCGCCCGCCATCCGTCGCCACCTCCCCGAACGAGTTGAGCCCCACCTCGAAGCGCGGGTGTTCGATCCTGCCGACGCTCACGGTTTCCTCCTGCTCTGTGGTGTTCCTGGCGATCGATGCCGACGCCGGCGTGGGCGTCGCGGTGGATCTCTCCGGGCGGTGGTTGCCGTGCCGGCCGGGGTGTGCGGGACCGTCCGGCCGGCACGGGGCTCAGGCGGCCTGGCGCAGCGGGGCCAGGGCGCGGCTCCAGGCGACGACCTCGTCGAACATGGTCGCCAGGGCCGCCACCTGGTGGTCACCGGCGGCGAGCTTGCTGAAGTCGCGGAAGTCGGTGAACAGCGACAGGGCCACGTTGGTGCGCACGGCGGCGAGCTTCAGCTCGCCCCCGATCAGCCGCAGGTGCTCCGCCGCCCGGGCGCCGCCGACGCTCCCGTAGGACACGATGCCGAAGGCCTTGTGGTTCCACTCGGCGAACAGGTAGTCGATCGCGTTCTTCAGCACACCCGAGGTGGAGTGGTTGTACTCGGGCGTCACCATGACGAAACCGTCGTAGGAGGCGATCTTGGCGGCCCACGCCTTGGTGTGCTCGTTCTGGTACTGGCCGTAGGCCGGCGGCAGGGGCTCGTCCAGGTGCGGGAGCGGGTAGTCCAGCAGGTCCACGAGCTCGAAGACGGCGTCCGTGCGCCGGGAGGCGTGCTCCAGCACCCACTGCGCCACCTGTTCGCCGTTGCGACCGGGGCGGGTGCTGCCGAGGATGATGCCGATACGAGTCATTGCGGGGTCCTTTCAACAGAGGTTTCTCACGGAGGTGAACCCGTGGGGGATGGCGGGTGACCCGTGGTTCGGGGTCGCCAAGGAAGTTCTGGGCAGCCATGGCCAGGGCATGGCCAGGCTCGGGTCAGGTTCGGGGCGGGGGAGCATCACGCGGCAAGGCGTGCGGGCACGGCACTGCGACCGGGGCGGCGGGGTGCTTCGGGGTCCGTGGTGAGCGCCGTCCCGTGGGCGATGGGCGCCCTGCCGGGGAAGAGCGGTCGGCTCAGAGGGTGGGCGAGGGCATGCTGATCATCTCCCGTACGTGCGCCGACGGCTTCGAGCAGGGCTTTCCGCCGGCCTCGGTGACTTCCGAGTACTGAATACACGCCGGTGATCGGTCACTTCAACGGAACCGTGGTCACATGGAGTGAACCGTCCAGGTCTCAGTCGAGATCGTCGGGGTCGTGGCCGGCGGCCTGGTCGAAGGCGCGGCGGTTGTCGCGGAGCGTGTCCTGGTTGTCGGCCGTCCACCGGGTGAGCGCCAGGACGGGTTCGGACAGGGTGCGTCCGAACGGGGTGACCTCGTACTCGACCCGGGGCGGGATCTCCGGAAAGATCACACGCTTGACCAGCCCGTCCCGCTCCAGATTGCGCAGCGTCAGCATGCGGCGGGAGATGCCGGGCGCCGTCCGCAGCAACTCGGTGAAGCGCATCACGGCCCCTGCGTCCTCCGTCACCTGAAAGTGACCAGGTCACGTTGCTGTTACCGGTCATCGAAGAGTACATCAGTAACCAAAAGTAACTCGCGGAGAGCCCCGCCATGGCCGTGCCGGAGACGTGGCCGAGCCGCGTGGCCGCGGTGCAGGCGGCCACGGCTGACCGGGTGCCCGCCCGGGACGCAGCAGTGAGGCACGATCAGGAGAGGGATGAGGAACCATGCAGGATCTTCCCGCGCCGGGCCCCGGAGACCCGGCACGTGTCAGCGGCTACCACGTGGTGAGACGGCTGGGCGAAGGCGGCCAGGGCGCGGTCTTCCTCGGCGAGTCGCCTGGCGGGCGGCAGGTGGCGATCAAGATGCTGCACCCGTGCTTCGCGGCCGACTCCCACGTCAGGGCACGGTTCCGCCGCGAAGCGGAGATCGCACAGCGGCTGGCCACCTTCTCCACGGCCCGCGTGCTGGAGACCGGCTTCACCGACGAGCGTCCGTACATCATCAGCGAGTACGTCCCGGGGCCGTCGCTGGAGAGGCTGGTCAAGGAGGGCGGGCCGCGCAGCGGCAGCGGGCTGGAGCGGCTGGCGGTCACCACGCTGACCGCTCTGACCTCTGTCCACGCGGCAGGGATCGTGCACCGCGACTTCAAGCCGAGCAACGTGATCATGGGCCCGGAAGGGCCCGTGGTGATCGACTTCGGGATCGCGTTCGCGCTGGACGCGGCCGCCGGCTCGACCGAGCCGGTGGGCACGCCGGCGTACATGGCGCCGGAGCAGTTCGACGACCAGCCGCTCACCCCCGCCTCCGACATGTTCTCGTGGGCGGGCACGATGGTCTTCGCGGCGACCGGCCGGCCGGCCTTCGCCGGCGGCACCGTGCCGGCGACGCTCAACGCCGTCCTGCATGCCGAGCCGGATCTGTCCGGCTTGCCCGACGCGCTGCGCCGGCTGGTGGCGGCCTGTCTGGCCAAGGACGCGGCGGCTCGGCCGGCGGCCGTGGAGGTGCTGTGCGATCTCGTCGGCGGGGACCGCGGGCCGTCATCGGCCGTCGTCAGCGGCGCCGCGCCGGCGCGCGATGTCCGGCCTGCCAGCCGGCATCGGCACCGCCGTGAGTACCCTCGTGAGCACCGTCGTGGGGACTGTCGTGAGCATCACGCTGCCGCGCCTGCCGACGGCCAGGGGCGGGGCCGGGTGCAGGGCAGGCATGCGGTGAAGGCGGTCCCGCGGGCCTTCGCGACGACGGCGCCGGCCGCTTCCGCGTCCTGGAGGGCCGGTCGCCGTCGGCGCGGTGTCGCGGTCGTGGCTGCCGTGGTGGCGGTGGCCGCGACGGTCGGCACGTTGCTGTTGTCATCGGTGTTCGGCGGTCCGGCGGACGCGCAGGATCGCGGGACGCGCGCTTCCGCCACGTCGCCGGCGTGCGTGGCCACGTAGGCCCGTCAGCGGCGGACGCCCCGGTGCGCGCCTGGTGGTCCGGCGCGGAGGTCAGCTCGGCGCCGTGACGGCCGAGGTCAGCTCGGTCATGTCCTCGTCGGTCAGCTGCAGGGCCGCGGCGGCCACGTTCTGCTCCAGATGCTCGATCGACGAGGTGCCGGGAATGGGCAGCATGACCGGTGAGCGGTGGAGCAGCCACGCGAGCGCGAGCTGTGACGGCGTGGCCGACAGCCGGGAGGCGATGGTTTCAAGCGGCCCGCCGGACCGCACCAGGCCGCCGGTGGCCAGCGGAAACCACGGGATGAAGGCGATGTCGTGGCGTTCACAGTGGTCGAGCACGCTCTCGGCGGTGCGGGTGGCCAGGTTGTACAGGTTCTGCACGGAGGCGATCGAGGCGACGGCGCGGGCCTGTTCGATCTCTTCGACACTCACCTCCGACAGGCCGATGTGCGCGATCTTCCCCTCGTCCTTCAGCGCTTTCAGCTCGCCGACCTGGTCTTCGAGGGGCACGTCCGGATCGACGCGGTGCAGCTGGAACAGCGCGATCCGCTCCACCCCGAGGATGCGCAGGCTCATCTCGCACTGCTGCCGCAGGTAGGCCGGCCTGCCGACAGGCGTCCACGTATCGGGGCCCTGGCGGGTGAGCCCTGCCTTGGTGGCGATGACGATGTCCTCGTCGTACGGGGCGAGAGCGCGCCGCAGCAGCGGCTCGGCGACCGACGGGCCGTAGGAGTCGGCGGTGTCGAAGAGCGTCACCCCGAGTTCCGCCGCCCGGCGCAGCACTCGCACGGCCTCGTCCGGATCGGCCGGAGGCCCCCACACGCCGGGGCCGGTCAGTTGCATCGTTCCGTAGCCGAGGCGGTTGACGGGGAGAGCGCCGTCGATCATGAATTGGCCGGATGCGTCGGCCGTCACAGAAGTCATCACGGCTTCCCTTCTCTGCTTGCCGCCGAGGCCGGGGCATGCTGCCGCGCATCGGCTCCGTGCACCTCATCCGCGCCTGCCCAGCGGCCCCGCGCCCTACCTCAACAGCCGGCAAAGCCATGTCTCCAAGGCGTTCGGCTGTTCGGCGACCTGGGCGCGATCAGTACGCGCGCCTGCGCACATGGGTGAGATGCCCTGGCCGCGAGAACATGGCGACACCTCCCGAACCGTCTCGCACCCGCTCAGCTCAGGCCGCCGTCCACCCGCAGCACCGTCCCGGTCACGTAGGAGGAGCGGTCGCTGAGCAGCCAGGCGGCGGCCTCGGCGACCTCCTCGGGCGCGGCGGCGCGGCGCAGCGAGGTCCGCGCGTTGAGCTGCTCGACGATCCCGGGCGAGACGGCCTCCCAGGCGTCGACCATCTCGGTCAGCGTGGTGCCGGGGGCGATCCCGTTGACCCGGATGCCCTCCGGGCCGTACGTGGCGGCGGCCGACTCGGTGAGGCTGTTGAGCGCCCGCTTCATCGCGCCGTAGGCGGGCAGCAAGGGGTTGGGCCCCCAGCTGCCGACGGTGGAGGTGTTGACGATCGCCCCGGTCCCGGCGGTGGCCCGGATCGCGGCCACCTGCGCGGACATGGCGACCCACTGTCCCTTGAAGTTCACGGTGTACATCAGGTCGAAGTCGGACTCCGGCATCCGGTCCATCGGTGCCGGGGGCACCGCCGTCGCGCCGTTGTTGAAGGCGACGTCGAGCCTGCCGTACAGGTCCACCGCCCGCTCCACCGCGGCGCGGACGCCGGCCGGGTCGGCCAGGTCGCACACGACGTGGCCGGCGGTGCCGCCCGCCGCGCGGATCTCCTCGGTCACGGCCTTGAGCTGTTCCTCGGTACGGGCGGCGAGCAGCACCGTGGCGCCCTCCCGGGCGAACAGCCGCGCCGCGGCGGCGCCGATGCCGCGCCCGGCGCCGGTGACGAAGGCGACCTTGCCGGCCAGCAGGCCGTTGTTCGTGTGATCAGTCATGGCATCGAGCCTGGCCCCGGCGCGCGGTGCTCAGCCAGGCATCGGCTGTACCTGGCTGAGCGCGGCGCAGGCCCCGCATAGTGGGAGCGTGGACAGACAGGAACTGGCCGCCTTCCTGCGCAGCAGGCGAGAGCGGATCTCCGCCGCCGACGTGGGCCTGCCGGCCGGGCGGCGGCGCCGTACCCCCGGGTTGCGCCGCGAGGAGGTGGCCCAGCTCGCCTACATCTCGACCGAGTACTACACCCGCCTGGAACAGGCCCGCGCCCCGCGCCCGTCCCGCGAGGTGCTGGCCGGGCTGGCCCGGGCGCTGCGCCTGTCGGAGGCCGAACGCGGGCACCTGCACCACCTGGCCGGCGCACCGCCGGGCCCGCCGCCCGGCCCGCGCCGCGAGGTGCACCGCGACATCCTCGACCTGCTGGACCGGCTGCCGCAGGCCGCCGTGACGGTGCTGTCCGCGACCTACGAGGTGATCGCCTGGAACGACCTGGCGGCCGCACTGATGGGGGACTTCTCCGCGCTGTCCCCGCGCGAGCGCAACCTCATCCGCTACGCCTTCCTGAACGGGTCCCGGCCGCCCGTCCTGGCCGAGGCGGACCGGGCCGCGTTCGCCAACGAGGCGGCCCGGCGGCTGCGCGCCGCCGCCGCCCGCTACCCCGGCGCCCGCGAGGTGCAGGAGCTGGTGTCGGAGTTGCTGGACGGCAGCGCCGAGTTCGCCCGCCTGTGGGCCTCGCACGACGTGGCGCCAGGGCCGAGCCTGCGCAAGACCCTGCACCACCCGCTGGTCGGCCCCATCACCCTGAACTGCCACGTGCTGGACAGCTCCGACCGGGACCAGCAGGTGGTGATCTACACGGCCGACCCCGGCTCCCCTGCCGAGGAGGCGCTGCGGTTGGTTTCAGTGATCGGCACCCAGCGGATGAACGTGCCGGGCTGAACCGGCCGATCGGCTTCCGGGACTCCGCCGCAGCGTACGCGACGCGGCCGCCGACCACGGTCAGCGCCGATTCGCTGCGTGGACGGGCTCGCGCGCGCTGACTCAGCGCTTGGCCAGGGCGCGGCGCAGCGTGCCGGTGGCCAGCTCGATCGCGGAGTCGGCGGCGTGGGTCTCGCGCAGTGCGTTGAGCATGACGAAGTCGTGGATGATGCCCAGGTAGCGCACCGCGGTCACCGGCACCCCGGCGGAGCGCAGCTTGTTGGCGTACGCCTCGCCCTCGTCGCGCAGCACGTCCGCCTCCGCGGTGATGATCAGTGCCGGGGGCAGCCCGGCCAGCTCCTCCAGCGAGGCACGCAGCGGGGAGGCGGTGATCTCGGCCCGCTGGCCCTCGTCGGTGGTGTACTGGTCCCAGAACCACTGCATGCCGTCGCGCCGCAGGAAGTAGCCCTCGGCGAACTGGTGGTAGGAGCCGGTGTCGAAGGAGGCGTCGGTCACCGGGTAGAACAGCACCTGCTGGCGCAGCTCCAGCCCGCCGCGCTGCTTGGCCATCAGCGTCAGGGCGGCGCTCATGTTGCCGCCGACCGAGTCGCCGGCCACCGCGATCCTGGAGGCGTCCAGTCCCTTGGACGCGCCCTCGGCGACGATCCACTGGGCCACGGTCCAGTTCTGCTCGATCGCGACCGGGTAGCGGTGCTCGGGCGACAGGTCGTACTCGGGGAAGACCACGGCGGCGTCCGCGCCGGTCGCCAGCTCGCGCACCAGCCGGTCGTGGGTGTGGGCGTTGCCGAACACCCAGCCCGCGCCGTGGATGTAGATGACGACGGGCAGGTCATCGGTGCTGCCCGCCGGGCGGACGATGCGGGCCTTGACCTGGCCGGTCGGGCCGCCGGGGATCGTCACCCACTCCTCGTCCACGGCCGGCTTGTCGATCGGGCCGGACTGCACGTCGTCGACGGCCTTGCGGCCCTCGCCCGGCAGCAGCTGGAACAGGAAGGGAGGCCGTGCGGTGGCTTCGGCGAAGGCACGCGCGGCAGGCTCGAGAACGGGCTTGTTCATGGATCGCTCCAAAGGTGAGAAGGGAACCCGCGCGGATCAGCGGCCGTTGACGGCGCGCTCGATCAGGCGGGCGACGGTGTCGGGATGGAAGACCGGTTCGGTGATCCTCGTCGTAGAGGTTGACGGAGGCGGAGTTCTCCTGGCCCACGGTGATGTACGCATGGACCTGCTCCTTGGATCCGAATGATGGCGGTGGTGCGCGCTCACGACCACGCACGGGACGGAAGAGCGCCGCGCGGACCGCATCGGCCCGCCGGTGGCCGGGGCAGGGTGTTGCATGACGGGTGCGGTCCGGGACATCCATGACGTTAGGGGAGATCCCTGGCCGGCTGTTGCCCTCGAGCGCACTGTTTCTTGCCGGGAAGTGTCACCGGGAGGCACCCAGGTGCGGTGATGTCAGCCGCGGTAGCGGTGCAGGACGGCGTGGAGGGTGTCGATGCGCCCATGCCTCGCCTCGTCGGTACCAGGCGCCTGCGCGTGCCGGCGTCCTCGGGAAGGCGGTCTCCGCCCTGCAACTCGGCCAGGGGGGCCGATCGGACGGTGGGGTGGTGTCGCTCACATGGTCGCCTGCCAAGAAGCCCTGAGGGCGAAGGGTTCCGGCCGGGCGCGGAGATCACCACTGATCGGCGCCGGGCACGCGGGCCCGCGCGGAGGAGTCCGGCGCCGGCCTGCCCTCGACCCCGGCGGCGCGCAGGCCACGCCATTCACGAGGGGACATCCCGTAGACGGCCCGGAAGGCACGGCTGAAGTGAGCGGGATTGACGAACCCCCATCGCTGGGCCACGACTGACACCGTGGGCACCGTCCCGCCGCGGCGGGCGAGCTCGCGCCCGCACTCCTCCAGACGCCTGTACTGGATGAGCCGACCGACCGTGATCCCCTCGCCCTCGAAGACCCGGTGCAGGTAGCGGACCGAAATCCGGAGCGCCCGCGCGATGCTCTCCGGCGACAGACCGGGATCGCCCAGGTTCTCGTTGATGTGACCGCGAACCCGCAGGACGAGGTGGGCGCGGGCGTTGTCCGCCTCCAGGGCGACCTGGTTGGTCCGCTCGGCCACCAGCGTGGAGAACAGGTCCACGACGTTGCCCGCCAACCGGGTCGCCACGGCAGGGGAGTAGGCGTGGGCCGAGGTGGCCAGCGCGGCCAGGAAGGGCACCAGCATCGAGCCGAGGCCGTCCCCTGTGCCGATGGTGGTTCCGGTGACCTGCCGGATGTCGGCTTCCGGAACGCCCAGCACGCGGCGGGGCAACTGGAAGACATGGGTGGAGAACCGTTGCGGATAGTCGAGGAAGTACGGCCTCGTCGTGTCGTACACCACCAGGTCCCCCTCGCTCACCTCCGCCCGCCTGCCGTCCTGGAGCAGGGTCGCCGTGCCCGACACCTGAACACCGATCGCCACGAATCCCGCCGGCGAGCGTGCGATCAGCGTCGGCGTGCGGCTGATCCGGTTCGCGTCGGCCTCCATGGTCGAGACCTGGAGATAACCGAGGCGGTCGGTCTCGATCCGGCCCTCGAACGGTCCGTCGCCTTGCGGGACGACGGTCATGGGCACCAGGGTCCTGCTCACCGCGTCATTCCAGTAGGCGACCTTGTCACGGTCAGGAACGGAAGCGGTCGTCAACAGCAAGCTCAACCTGCTCTCCCCTCAGCAAGAGTGACACGCACCCGCAGCCCGGCATGGCTCATCGCATGAGCAGACATGAAGTAGGTCCTTCCTAGACGGGCCGAGCCTAGGAAGGACCCCGCGTAAGGACTGTGCGAGATCTGTGACAGTGCCGTTCAGAGGGCTGCCAGGTTGGTCCTGACGCCGCCTGCCGCGGGGTGGCGCAGATCGGTGAGGATGGCCAGGGCGGCCTGCCACGCCTCACGCGCGGCTTCGTGCTCTCCGGCATCCCGGTACACAGCGCCCAGCCGCTCCAGGGAGCACGCCTCGAGATATCGCAGGCCCATGAGGTTGCGCAGCTCCACCGCGCGCCGATAGGCGCTGATGGCCTCCTGGAACTGCCCGAGCCGGTGCCTGGCGTACCCGATGCTGTCCCAGGCCGCGGGCTCGCTGCGGCGGGATCCCGTCCCCGCCAGTCGCTCGACCGCGCGCTGACAGTACTCCAAGCCGCGCTCGTAGTGACCGAGCTGCATGTGGCACCAGCCGACCGAATTGAGCGTGATCGCCTGCCCCCGGGCGTCACCCACGGCGCTGAACAGCTCGAGCGCCCGCTCGGCGTGGACCAGCGCTTCCGCGGTCCGTTCCTGCTTGTTGAGCTCGTAGGCGACCAAGCGCATGGCATGCGCTTGGTTGTGAAGATCGCCCACCTCGCCGAACAGCTCGACCGCGTGGGAGGTGTACTCGAGCGCTTCGTCCGTACGTCCCAGGTTGCTCGCCGCGCTGCCGAGGCTGTGATACGCGTGGGCCTGAGCGGACGGATCGCTCAGCCGTTCGGCGGCCCGGGCCGCCGTCCGATGGACGCCCAGCGCCTCCTCCTGATAGCCACGGGCGTCGAGGAAGTCCGTCAGCGCCCAGGCCAGTTGCCAGGCGTGCGTGTCGAACCCCGACCGCGCCGCCGTCTCGACCGCGGCCAGCAGAGCGCGATGCTCGGTTCTCAGCCAGGCCTCGGCCTGCTCCTTGTCGGCGAGGTGTGGCTCCGGGACGCCGGGCAGGGGCGGCTCCACCTCGATGCTCTTCCTCAACGGTGCGATCAGCCGGTAGGCGGCATGAGCGGTGTGGAGGTAGTAGTCGAGCACCCGCCGCAGGGCCTCGCGGCCCTCGACGGCGTCCTCGTCGGCGAGTTCGGTGGCGTAGGCGTGCAGGAGGTCGTGGAAGGCGTACCGTCCGGGTGAGGTCTCGGTGAGGAGATTGGCGGCGACCAGCTCGGCCAGCAGCGTCCCGGCAGGGGCGCCGGTGAGCGCGGTGGCCGCGTCGAGACCGGCCTCGCCGCTGCCGGGGTGCATGGCGAGCATCCGGAACAGCCGGGCCGCGCCGTGGCTGAGGGTCTTGTAGGACCAGGAGAAGATCGCCCTCGCGTCGACCGCCGCCTCGGGGCCGGTGAACGCGCGCAGGCTGCCGTTCGCGCGGCGCAGTTCGGCCGCGATGGACGACAGGGTGAAGGCGCGGTTGGCGGCGGCACGGGCGGCGACGATGGCCAGCGCCAGCGGCAGCCGCGCGCACAGGGCGATGATCTCTTCGGCGGCGTCCGGTTCGGCCGCCAGCCGGGCGGCGCCCAGCCGCCGCGTCAGGAGGTCGCGTGCCTCCTCGGCCGAGAGCAGGCCCAGAGCGAGCGCGTGCGCGCCGTGCGCGGCGACGAGGCCGAGCAGGTGATTTCTGCTGGTGACCAGCACGAGCGCGCCCGGGGTGCCCGGCAGCAGCGGCGTCACCTGCGCGGTGTCGCGGGCGTTGTCGAGCACGATCAGCATCCGCCGCCCGGCCAGCAGGCTGCGGAACAGCGCGGCGCGCGCGTCCAGGGCCGACGGGACACGCTCGGGCGGCACGTCGAGGGCTTCCAGAAACCCGTGCAGGGCGTCGGCCGGGGCCAACGGCGCCTCGGCGGGGTCGAAGCCCCGCAGGTTCACGTAGAGCTGGCCGTCGGGGAACCGGCCGGCGAGCCGGTGCGCGACGTGGATCGCCAGCGTGGTCTTGCCGATCCCGGCCATGCCGCCGATCGCGTTGATGAGGACGGTGTGAGGCGCGCCGGGCACCAGGTCGAGCAGCTCCGCGACCTGGTCGTGGCGGCCGGTGAAGGACGCCAGGTCCACCGGCAACTGGGCCGGCACCACCGCGGGAGGCGCGGGCGGGGCGAACTGTGCGGAGGGAGCGGGCCGTGCGGGCCGTGCGGGCTGTGCGGGGGGAGCGGCCGGCTCGGACAGGAGGGCGGCGTGCGCCGCCGACACCTCGGCACCCGGATCGACCCCCAGCTCCTCCACGAGCCGGTCACGCAGGGTGTGGAAGACGGCGAACGCGGCCGCCTGCTGGCCGGTGGCGGCGAGTATCCGGATCAGCCTGGCCTGCAGCGACTCGTCCAGCGGGTACGCCTCGGCCGCCCGCTGCACCACCACCAGCGCTCGCTCCGCCACTCCGGCACGCAGGGCCAGGTCCGCCGCCTGGCGCACCGCGCTCACGTACTCCCGCTCCAGCGCGACGAACATCGGATGGATGCGGACGTCCGCCTCCACGTTGGCCGCCACCGGCCCCCGCCACAGGCCGAGCGCCTCCATCAGCAGGCGCACGCGCAGCTCGGGGTCTCCCGCCGCGTCCGCGCCCAGGGCTCGCTCCACACCGTTCCGGAACACCAGCAGGTCCACCTCGGCCGACGACGTCTCCAGCCGGTATCCGCCCCCGCTGCGCACCAGGAGAGTCCCCTCCGAACGCGGCGGCAACCCCGGGTCGAGCAGCCTGCGCAGTTTGCCGACGTAGCGCTGCGCGATGTTGACCGCACTGGCCGGGGGATCGTCGCGCCAGAGCACGTCCACGATCTCCTCAACGGTCACCGCCCTGCCCGAGCCTGCGAGCAGCAGCGCCAGCAAGGCCCGCTGTTGTGGCGGCCCGAGCTCTAGTTCCGCCCCGTTCCGCCAGGCCCGCACGGGCCCGAGCACCGCGAAACGAAGGCCACGACTGGACCGCTCCATACCACCCCGCCCTGCGATACGGCCACCGCCTCCCGGACACCGCACCACAGGGTACAACCGCGCATAACAGAAGGTCGGCGCGGGTTTGCCGCCCGCCGGCGCCGCCCAGGCACTGACAGGCCAGAAGTAGGGCGCTGGCAGGCAAGACACCTTCCCCGATCACCCCTACTGTTCGTTCAGGCCGTGGTGTTCCCCCCCCGATCCCCGTGTCCCGCGCGTCGTACCTCACGGCCGCGTGACGCCCAGCGCGGCACCGGCCGAAGCGTCCGCCACCCAGGCGAACCAGCATCGCACTCCTTACCCGTACGAGCCGGCCCGAGCGCAGCCGTCCGCGCCAGCGGCAGCGAACCTTGATCCCCGGCCGGCACCGGCCGATCCAATCACCTCGACACACAGAGAGAGTTGTGCCATGTCCCGTCCTGACAGCCCCACCGTCGTCCTGGTCCACGGCGCGTTCGCCGACGCGTCCAGCTTCGCCCGCGTCATCCCCCAACTGATCGCCCGCGGCCTCGACGTGCTGGCCCCTGCCGTTCCCAACCGCAGCCTGCTCGGCGACTCCGCCTACATCGCCTCGTTCGTCCGGCAGGTGCCCGGTCCGGTGATCCTGGTCGGCCACTCCTACGGCGGCGCGATCATCACGGTCGCCGGAACGGAGGACAACGTCAAGGCGCTGGTCTTCCTGGCCGGCTACGCCCTGGAGGAAGGCGAGAGCCTGGGCGAGCTGCAGGGCCGCTTCCCCGACTCCGACCTTGCCGGCGCGCTCGTCCACACCCCGTTCCCGATCGAGGGCTCCACGGAGACCGGAACCGACGTGTCGGTCCAGATCGACAGGTTCCCTGCGGTCTTCGCCGCCGGCGTCGACCCCGGCCTCGCCGCTGTCCTCGCCGTCTCCCAGCGCCCGCTGGCTGCGCGGGCCTTCAGCGAGAAGGCCCCCGCGGCGGCCTGGAAGACCAAGCCGTCCTGGGGCCTGGTCGCCACGGCCGACCGCACCATCAACCCCGACGTCGAGCGTTACGGCTACGAACGAGCCGGCATGACGACCGTCGACGTCGACTCCTCGCACCTCGTGATGCTCGCTCATCCCGAACGGGTCGCCGAACTGATCCTCGACGCCGTCCGGGCCACCGCCCACTGATCCGCCCGCCGCACCCGGCCTCGGCCGGCATCACACCCAGCCGATGGCCGGCGATCGCGGCACGCACGATCGCCGCCCGCCGGCATCCGCCCACCTCACAACGGCACCTTCACGCCCTCCAGCACGCGCATGAAGGCCCGCGACCATTCAGGCAGGTCCGGCCAGCCACGGCAGGAGACCATCGCGCCGTCCACCACGTCGGGGGCGTCCACGAAGGTCGCGCCGGCCATCTCCATGTCGGCCCGCAACGGCGGGAACGCCGCCGTGGTACGGCCGCGCAGCAGACCGAGCGCGGCCGGCACCTGCGGGCCGTGACAGATCGTGCCCACCGGCAGGCCGTGCTCGAAGAAGTGGCGCACGATACGGGCGACGTCGGGATCGGTGCGGATGTACTCCGGCGCGCGCCCGCCCGGGATCACCAGCGCCTGGTAGTCATCGGGGCGCACGTCGGCGAACGCGAGATCCACCGGCAGCTGATGGCCGGGCTTCTCCGTGTAGGCGTCCCAGCCGGGCTCGAAGTCGTGCACCACCAGCTTCACCGCACGCGTGGTGGGGGCGGCCACGATCGCCTCATGGCCCCCTTCCCGGAGCCGGAAGACGGGGTACATGGAGTCCAGCTCTTCCGCCGCGTCGCCGGTCAGAACAAGCACTCGGGCCATGACTCACTCCTGTTCTCCCACGATGGATCTTAGTTCGCCCGGGACGGGAATGGCAGACCCCTCCGGAGAAGGCGACCTTCTGACGGGTCCAGCCTTCCGCGAGCGCGCGTGCCTTCTCCGCCTCGCCCACGACGTACCGATGAGACGGACCCTTGACCATCGTCCGGCAGGTCAGCGGCCGACCATCCTCATGTGGGCCTCGCCGTACCGGTCTCCGGCCACGCCGACGCGGGCCGCCAGGGCGTCCAAGTCCGCTCGTTCGTCGGCGGACAGCCCCACCACGGTGGCGGCGGCGTTCTCCTGGAGGCGGGACAGGCGGCGGGTGCCGGGGATCGGCGCGATCCAGGGCTGCTGGGCCAGCAGCCAGGCCAGGGCGATCTGGCCGGGTGTGGCGCCCTTGGCCTCGGCCAAGGCGCGTATGTGATCAACCAGGGCCTGGTTGGCGGGCAGGTGCTCGGCGTCGAAGCGCGGGATCGTGGCCCGGATGTCCCCCTCGGCGAAGGAGGTGCCCGAGGCGACCGTGCCGGTCAGGAATCCCTTGCCGAGCGGGCTGAACGGGACGAAGCCGATGCCCAGCTCCGCGCAGGTGGGCAGCACCTCGGGTTCGGGGTCGCGGGTCCACAGCGAGTACTCCGACTGCACCGCGGTAACCGGGTGCACGGCGTGGGCCTTGCGGATCGTGGCGGCCGACGCCTCGGACAGGCCGAAGTGCCTGACCTTGCCGGCCCGCACCAACTCGCCCACCGCGCCGGCCACGTCCTCGATGGGCACGTCCGGGTCCACGCGGTGCTGGTAGAACAGGTCGATCACGTCGGTACGCAGACGCCGCAAGGAGGCGTCGGCGACCTTGCGGATCTGCTCGGGCCGGGAGTCGAGGCCGATGGGCTTGCCGTCGCGGATGTCCCAGCCGAACTTCGTGGCGAGCTGCACCTGGTCCCGGATCGGGGCGATGGCCTCACCCACGAGTTCCTCATTGTCGTAGGGGCCGTAGACCTCGGCGGTGTCGAGGAAGGTCACCCCGGCGTCCAGGGCGGATCGGATCACGCCGATCATGTCCTGGCGGGTGCCGGGGTTCGGGCCGTAGCTCTGCGACATGCCCATGCAGCCCAGCCCGATGGCTGACACCTGCAGGCCCTGTCCCAGCGTCCTGACGTGCACTGCTGCCTCCTGAGTGGGAATGAGTGGCCGCCGCCCGGTCAGTCCGTGAGGCGGAAGTTGCCGAGCTGGCCTGCTACGACCGGGTCGCGGTGGTCGAGGAACAGCGAGGCTCCGGTGTCCAGGCCGGCGATGCGGCTCAGCTGGTCGTCGGTGAGCTGGAAGTCGAAGACGTCGAAGTTCTCGGCCATCCGGTCGGCGCGGACCGACTTGGGGATCACGACGACGTCGCGCTGGATGAGCCAGCGCAGCACGACCTGCGGCACCGACTTGCCGTGCGCCTGCGCGATGTCGCTCAGGACCGGGTCGGTGAAGAGGTTGTTGCGGCCCTCGGCGAACGGACCCCACGACTCGATCTGCACCCCGCGCTCGACCATGACCTGCTGGTCGGCGGTGCGCTGGAAGAACGGGTGGGTCTCGATCTGGTTGACGGCGGGCGTGATCTCGTTGTGGTCGATGAGATCGACGAGCCGGTCGGGGTAGAAGTTGGACACCCCGATGGCGCGGGCGCGACCCTCACGGTTGAGCCTCTCCATCGCCCGCCACGAGCCGTAGACGTCGCCGTAGGGCTGGTGGATCAGGTACAGGTCGAGGTAGTCCAGGCCGAGCCTGGTCAGCGAGGTGTCGAAGGCGCGCCGGGCGCTGTCCTCCCCGGCGTCGGAGACCCACAGCTTGGTGGTGACGAACAGCTCCTCGCGCGGGATGCCGCTGCCCTTGATCGCCCGGCCGACGGCTTCCTCGTTGCGGTACGCGGCGGCGGTGTCGAGCAGCCGGTAGCCGGCCTGGAGCGCTTCGGTGACGGCCTGTTCGGTCTGCTCGGGCGGGATCTGGTAGACGCCGAAGCCGAGGATGGGCATCTCGACGCCGTTGTTCAGGGTGACGGTCCGCATGGAGGCTCCGTTCATCGTTCGATCATCTGCATCTGGGCCTCGTTGTGGTGGCCGCCGGCGGCCGGGGGCAGGCTGTCGAGCTTGGCGAGCTGCCCGGCGGTCAGGACGAGGCCGTCGGCGGCGGCGTTCTCCTCCAGGCGCGAGACCCGCTTGGTGCCCGGGATGGGGGCGATGTCGTCGCCCTTGCTGAGCAGCCAGGCGATCGCGACCTGCGCGGGCGTGGCGCCGGCCTCGGCGGCGATGGCCTGCACCTCGTCGGCGAGGGCGAGGTTGCGCTGGAAGTTCTCGCCGGTGAAGCGGGGGTTGGTGGCGCGGAAGTCGTCGGGGCCGAAGTCGCTCTCGGAGCGGATCTTCCCGGTGAGGAAGCCGTGGCCGAGCGGGGAGTAGGCGACGAGCCCGATGCCCAGCTCGCGCAGCAGCGGCAGCACCTGCTCCTGGTCGCGGGTCCACAGCGAGTACTCCGACTGCAGCGCGGTGATCGGGTGGACGGCGTGCGCGCGGCGGATGGTGTCCAGCCACGCCTCGGACAGGCCGATGTGACGGACCTTGCCCTGCTGCACCAGTTCGGCGACCGCGCCGATGGTGTCCTCGATCGGCACCTTTGGATCGACCCGGTGCTGGTAGTACAGGTCGATGTGGTCGGTGCCCAGGCGGCGCAGCGAGCCCTCGACGGCGGCGCGGATGTTGGCCGGGCTGCTGTCGAGATGCCCGGGGCCGTCGCCGGCGTGCGAGACCAGGCCGAACTTGGTGGCGAGCACCACCTGGTCGCGGCGGCCCCTGAGCGCCTTGCCGAGCAGTTCCTCGTTGGCGTACGGGCCGTAGATCTCGGCGGTGTCCAGGAACGTGACGCCCAGGTCGAGCGCGCGGTGGATGGTGCGGATGGACTCGGCGTCGTCGCTGCCGGCGCCGGTGTAGCCGAAGGACATGCCCATGCAGCCCAGGCCGATGCGGGAGACGTCCAGTTCGCCCAGCTTGATGTGCTTCACAGGGTCACCTCTCGGGGATGAGTTCGATCGTCGCCGCTCGCGACTCGGGGTTGACGACGCCGCCGATGATGCCGGCGCCGACGCGGACGACCCACATCGTCACCGGGCGGCGCAGGGTGCCGTCCGCGCGGCGGGAGGCGAGGCCGAGCTCTTCGGCGTCGCCGATGGCGGCGAGTTCGTCGCCGGTCCACTCGGTCATGGCTCTCCTTACGGTTGGATGAGGACCTTCAGCGCGGTGCGGTCGTTCATCGCGCGGTAGCCGTCGGGTACCCGCTCCAGGCCGATCGTCTGGTCGAACACCCGGCCCGGCTCGAGCGTGCCGTCCAGCACGCCGGGCAGCAGCTCGTCGATGTAGGCGCGTACCGGGGCGGGACCACCGGTCAGCGTGATGTTGGGGCCGAACAGGCTGCCGAACCCGATCGGGGCGTCCTCGTACTGCGGCACGCCGACCCGGCTGATCACCCCGCCGGGGCGGACGATGCCGACCGCCGTGTCATAGGCGTCCCGGTAGCCGACGGCCTCCAGCACCGCGTGCATGCCCTGCCCGCCGGTCAGCTCACGCACCTTCTCCACGCCCTCGGCGCCGCGCTCGGGCACGACGTCGGTGGCGCCGAAGTCGAGGCCGAGCTTCGTGCGGTCGTCGTGGCGGCCCATCAGGATGATCCGCTCGGCGCCGAGCCGGCGGGCCGACAGCACCGCCATCAGCCCGACCGCGCCGTCACCGATCACCGCGACCGTGGTACGCGGGGTGAGGCGGGCCTGCTTGGCGGCGTGGTAGCCGGTGCCGTACACGTCCGCCAGGGTCAGCAGCGACGGCAGCAGTTCGCTGTCCTCGCCGACCGGCAGCCTGACCAGCGTGCCCTGGGCTTGCGGGACGCGGATCGCCTCGGCCTGAGCCCCGCCGACGTCGCCGGCGGCCCAGAAGCCGCCGTTGGGGCAGGAGGTGTGCAGGCCCTCCCGGCACAGGTCGCAGGTGTTGTCGGCGTAGGCGAACGGTGCCACCACCAGGTCACCGCGCTTGAGCCCGGACACCTCCGCGCCCAGGTCCTCGATCACGCCGAGGAACTCGTGGCCCATCGGGGTGCCCTGCCGCGAGGCCGGCAGGTTGTGGTACGGGTGCAGGTCGCTGCCGCAGACGCACGAGCGCACGATGCGCACGATCGCGTCGGTGGGCTGCCGCAGCACCGGGTCGGGCACGTTCTCCACGCGCACGTCACCGGCGCCGTACAGGAAAGTAGCTCGCATCGAATGGGTTCCGTTTCTCGTCTTCGTCGTCGGGCCTACCCGCGATCGGCCCCTGACCTGCGGGAACGCCGAGGTTCTCCTGGTCAAGCTCCATGAAACCGGCTCGCTCGGCCATGCGGCAGGGTCTGCCGTTACAGGTAATGGCAGGGCTCCCCAGCAGGGTTTACGGCGCCTGCGGCGCGGCCTTGCCGCAGGCGCGGCCGGGCTTCGAGCGGTGCGGGCTTCGAGCGGTGCGGGCTGCGCGCCGTGCGTGGCGGGGCTGGAGGTGCTTGGTTGCTGGGGGATCAGCCCTGGTCCGGGGCGGTCGGTTGCGCCTCGGCGAGGTCCTGGGTGGCCGCCCAGCTGGCGAGCATCTTCAGGGCGTCGGCGGTGGGGCTGCCAGGGGCGGCGGTGTAGACGTTCATGGTCAGGCCGGGCTCGGACGGCAGCTCCATCGACTCGAAGTTCAGGTCGAGCCGGCCGGCCACCGGATGGCGCAGCCGCTTCATGCCGCTGCGATGGAACTGCACGTCGTGCGAGGCCCAGCGCTGCCGGAAGATCTCGCTGTGCGTCGACAGCTCGCCGACCAGCTCGATCAGTGCCCGGTCATGCGGGTTGCGGCCCGCCTCCAGCCGGAGCATGGCGGCGGCGTCGTTGGCGACCCGATCCCAGTCGACGAAGAACTCGTGCGCGGCCGGGTTGAGGTAGACGAACCGCGTGGTGTTCGCCGGACGGCGCGGGTCGGCCAGGACGGGCGCGTACAGGGCGCGAGCCAGCCGGTTCATCGCGACGATGTCGTGGCGGCCGTTGCGCACCCAGGCCGGGGCGTCGGTGATGGCGTCCAGCACCTGCTGGATCACCGGCCGCACCGTGGTCGGCGTCGTGCGGCGGTGGCGCGGTCCCGGTCCGGCGGCCCGGGCCAGGGCGAACAGGTGGTCGCGCTCGGCCTCGTCCAGTTGCAGCGCGCGGGCCAGGGCGTCCAGCACGCTGTCGGAGGCGCCGGACAGGTTCCCGCGCTCCATGCGCACGTAGTAGTCGATGGAGACGCCGGCGAGCATGGCGACCTCTTCGCGCCGCAGTCCCTTGACACGGCGGTTGCCGCCGTAGGCGGGCAGCCCCGCCTGCTCCGGAGTGATGCGCGCCCGCCGCGAGCTGAGAAACTCGCGGACCTCGGCACGGTGGTCGATCTGGCCCATACCCCCAGGGTAAGCACGGTGACGGTGGGTGAAGGAGGTAAGGCCGGTACCCCTCGGACCGACGTCGGCGGACCGGCCGCGGGAAGGGGGCTCTTGCGGCCTGTGACGCTCCGTGACGGGGCGGGGGCGGTGTGGCCGGCCGGGGCAGGGGACCCGTGGGGGGTGCTGTCAGCCCCTCCCGGCCAGCGCGTTCACCGGGTTCCATGGGTCATGGAGGGGCGCGCAGGAGGCCCCATCGGACAACGGCTGCCGGCCTGCGCGAGTACCGATGCAAGAGCAGCGAGGAGAGCATTCATGCGGGGAGTGGTGATGTACACCGCCGGCGACGTCCGCGTGGAGGAGCGCGACGATCCGAGGATCGTCGCACCGACGGACGCGATCATCCGGTTGACGGCGACGTGCATCTGCGGGTCCGACCTGTGGCCCTACCGGGGCGTCGAGGCGGTAGACCACCAGGTGATGGGGCACGAGTACGTCGGCGTCGTCGAGGAGATCGGCGCGGAGGTGAAGAAGGTCAAGGTCGGTGACTTCGTGGTCGGGTCGTTCGTCACCTCCGACAACACCTGCGAGATCTGCCGGTCCGGCTACCAGTCCAAGTGCGTGCACGCCTCCTTCGTGGCGCGGACGATCGGGACCCAGTCGGAGAGGGCCCGCATCCCCTACGCGGACGGCACGCTGGTCGCCACGCCGGGGCAGCCGGCCCCGGAGCTGATCCCGTCGCTGCTGGCCGCGTCCGACGTGCTCGGCACCGGCTGGTTCGGCGCCGTCGCCGCCGAGGCCGGCCCCGGCAAGACGGTCGCGGTCGTGGGTGACGGGGCGGTCGGCCTGATGGGGGTGCTGGCCGCCAAGCAGCTCGGCGCGGAGCGCGTCATCGCGATGTCCCGCCACCCCGAACGGCAGAAGCTCGCGCTGGAGTACGGCGCGACCGACATCGTCACCGAGCGGGGCGACGCGGGCGTGGCCAGGATCAAGGAGATGACGAACGGGCTCGGCGCCCACAGCGTGATCGAGGCGGTCGGCACCCAGAAGTCCACCATGCAGGCGATCGGCGCCACCCGTGGCGGCGGGCACCTGGGCTTCGTCGGGGTGAACCACGACGTGGCGATCCCCGGCATCGAGTTGTTCTTCGCCGGCATTCACGTGCACGGCGGCCCCGCCCCGGTCCGCCGTTTCCTGCCTGAGCTGATCGATCTCATCTGGGAGCGCAAGATCGACCCTGGCAAGGTGTTCGATCTCACCCTCCCGCTGGAGGACGCCGCGGAGGGCTACAGGGCGATGGACGAGCGCCGCGCCGTCAAGGTCCTGCTGACCGTCTGACGCACCTCGCATCCCGCCCGGACCGGCGGGGCGCGGCCGGTGCTGGCGCGCGGACCAGGTCATCTGATGTTTCCAGGGGGGGAAGGGCATGAACAGGAAAGACGAGGTGCGGGAGTTCCTGATCTCCCGCCGGGCGCACGTGACCCCCGAGGAGGCGGGACTGCCCGACTACGGTGGCGAACGCCGCGTGCCCGGTCTGCGCCGCGAAGAGGTCGCGATGCTCGCCGGCGTCAGTGTCGACTACTACATCCAGCTCGAACGCGGCAAGATCCGCAACGCCTCCGAGAGCGTGCTCAACGCCATCGCACGAGCACTGCGACTCGACGATGTCGAACGCGCGTACCTGTTCGACCTTGCCCGCTCCGCTCCGCCGCCGGCCGCGCACGGCCGGCGGCGGGCCCGGCAGTCGGTGCGGGCCTCGGTGCGACGGGTTCTGGACAACTTGGCCGTGCCTGCCGTCGTGGTCAACGCCCAGCAGGACCTCATCGCCGCCAACCTCGTGGGCCGCGCGCTGTTGGCCCCGCACTTCGAGGCCGGCAGGCCGAACCTGGCCCGGTTCATCTTCCTCGACCCCCGCGCCCGGGACTTCTACGCCGACTGGCCCCTCGCACGGAGCATGACCGCCGCGATGCTGCGGCTGGCAGCCGGGCGCGACCCGCTCGACGAGGACCTCACCGCACTCGTCGGAGAGCTCTCCACGCTCAGCCCGCAGTTCCGCGCGGACTGGGCCGAGCAGGACGTGCACGAGCACCGCACCGGCCGTAAGGTCTACCGCCACCCCGAGGTCGGCGAGATCGACGTCACCTTCGACGCCTTCGACCTGCCCGGCGAGCCGGGCCTGTCCGTCTACGCCTACAGCGTCGAGGAGGGTTCACCGTCCGCCGACAGGTTCGCCCTGCTGTCCAGCTGGGCGGCCACCCGGGAGTTCGGGAGCCGGCAGCGCGCCGGCGAAGCCCAGGGCGGCGAGGAGCCGGCGAGCAGCGCCCCGCCATCGGCGGGCGGCACCTGACGCCCGCACGACGCGCACCCGAAGCTTCGGGCCCCACATCACCGGCGAGGCAGGAACGCGGCGAACACCGCGGACAGCAGCACCAGCGCGGCGACACCGATGTTCGCGGCGGACGCGGCAGCCGCCACCGATCCGGTGGGAAGGCTCAGGGACAGGAACACCGCCCCCAGACCCGCCACGCCGGCGACCTGGCCGAGCTGGGTGACCGTCGACATGATCCCGCTCGCGTTCGCCGCGTCCGCCGGCGGGACTTGGGCCAGCGCCGCGTTGAGCGCCGGGCTGAAGGCCAGCCCCATGCCGATGCCGGACACGATGACGGCGGCCTGGTAGAGGAGGCCGGGCGAGCCCAGGTGCGCGGTGATGGCGGCCACCGCGAGGTAGCCCGCGGCCGACAGCGCCAGCCCTGCCGGAATCATGCGGTGGTGGAACCGGGCGGGGACGCGCCGCCAGTTCAGGCTCGCCGTGCCGAAGCCCACGGAGGACAGCACGAAGGCGAGGCTCGACTGCAGCGGGGACAGGCCGAGGCCGTCGTGCAGGTACAGCGCCATGGTGAACAGGAAGCCGGCGTAGCCGGCCATCATCGAGAAGATGGAGGCGGCGGCGAGCGCCAGACCGGGAGCCCGCAGCACGGAGCCGGGGACCAGCGGGGCGGCAGCGCGACGCTGGGTGGCCACGAAGGCGGCGGCGAGGACGGCACCGGCGGCGAGCATCGCCCAGCCCCAGACGGGCCAGCCGAGTTCGTGCCCCAGCACCAGCGGCGTCACCGCCAGCAGCACGGCGGGCGAGAGCGTCAGCAGGCCGGGAAGGTCGAGCCCGGCGGTGGCGTCGGGACGGTCGGCGGGCAGCAGCCGCATCCCCGCCACCACCAGTACGAGACCGATGGGCACGTTCACCAGGAAGATCGGACGCCATCCGGTGCCCGCGATGTCGGCGCTGGTCAAGACCCCGCCGAGGATCTGTCCGGCGACCGCCGCGCCGGAGAGCACGGTGGAGTAGACGCTGAAGGCCCGGGCGCGGGCGGCGCCGTCGAGGGTGAGCTGGATCAGGCTGAGCACCTGCGGCACCAGCAGCGCCGCTCCCGCCCCCTGGAAGAGCCGGAACGCGATCAACTGGGCGGTGGTGGCCGCCAGCCCGCAGGCGAGCGAGGCGACGGTGAACAGCACCAGCCCGGCCTGGAACAGGCGCCGATGGCCGAACTTGCGTCCCAGCCGTGCCCCGGTGATGAGCAGCACGGCGTACACGATCGTGTAGCCGGCCACGACGAGTTGCAGCGCGGCACCCGAGCTGTTCAGGTCGGCGCGGATGGCCGGAGCCGCGATGGTCACGATGGTGGCGTCCAGGATCGCCATGAACTGGCCGAGGAGGATGACGGCGAGCAGCCCGCCGGTCCTGGCCGGCCTGACCGAGGACGATGAGGTGGAGGTGGTCATGGACTCCGAGCGTGCGCGGGTCCGGCGTGCCCCGGCAGGGCGTGCTCATCCTGGTAGCGGGACCACCTGGCACCAGGACCGGGGTCAGGCCAGGATAGGAGGGTGTCGTCGAAGAGCATCCGGGCGCAGCGCCGCAGCGAGCTGGCGGCGTTCCTGCGCAGCCGGCGCGAGCGCATCACCCCCGACGACGTGGGTCTTGCGCCAGGGATACGGCGGCGCACGCCCGGTCTGCGCCGGGAAGAGGTCGCCCTGCTGGCCGGGGTGGGGGTGACCTGGTACACGTGGCTGGAACAGGGCCGGCCGATCAACCCCAGCGTGCACGTGCTCGACGCCATCGCCCGTACGCTCCGCCTCGACCACGCGGAGCGGGAGCACCTCTACCGGCTCGCCGGCGTGCCCGCACTGCCACCCATCGAGGAACAGGGCACGCTCGACCCCCAGGTGCAGCTCATCCTGGACACGCTCGATCCGCTGGCCGCCGCGGTCTACTCCAGCCGCTTCGACCTGCTCGCCTGGAACAGTACGTTCAAGGGGCTGTTCCCCGCGTTCGTGACCGCCGCCCCTGAGTCGCGCAACGCCATCTGGGAGCACTTCACCAGCCCGCCCTGCTGCAACCCGTTCGTCGACCCCATCGCCGAGGCCAGGCCCCTGGTGGCCATGCTGCGGGCCGCCTTCGGCCGTCATCTGGACGAGCCATCCTGGACAGGATTCGTCCGCCGGTTGTCGGCACGCAGCCCCGAGTTCGCCCGCATGTGGAGCACGCACGACGTCGCCGCACCGGGCTCGCAGGTCAGGGTGCTCCGCTACGACGAGGTCGGCGAGATACGGCTGACCACCACCATGCTCACGGTGGTGGGCATGCCGGAGGCCCGATTGGTCGTCTACACGCCGGCGGGACAGGAGTCACGGCAACGGCTGGCCCATCTGGCCGACCATCCGTCCAGGCACTGTTTTCTCCCTGACCAGCCGCACGCGTCGCCCGCCGCGTGACCCCGCACGCCGGGCGTCACGATGCGAGGTCCACCACGACCTTGCCGACCGCGCCGCCCTCCACCGCCCGGTGCGCGTCGGCGGTGCGGTCGAGCGGGAAGCGGATCAGCGGCAGGCCGTGCTCCTCGCCGACTGGCAGGGCGCCGTCGCGGACGGCGGCGGCGACGTCCTCGACGGCCGCGGCGCGCGCCTCCGGGCCGGCTGTGTAGAGGACCAGGAACTGCAGGCGCGTGTTGAGCACCATGGCCCGCGGCACGTCGAGTCCGGCCGGCTTGCCGCCGTCGTTGGCGTAGGTCGAGATCGTGCCGCGCAGCCTCAGCACGGCCAGGTCCAGGGCGAGGTTCGCGCCCAGCGCCACCTCGGCGACGATGTCGACGCCGTCCGGGACGATGTCGCGGATCTCGGCGGCCGGGTCGCCGTCGCGGTAGTTGATCACGTGGTGGGCTCCGGCGGCGGTGGCCAGCCTGGCCTTGTGCGGGCCGCTGACCGTGGTGATCACGGTGGCGCCGGCCCAGCGGGCGAGCTGGATCACCGCGTGCCCGACCGCTCCGGCCCCGCCCGCGGCGAGCACCACCTTGCGGCGAGCGCCCCGGGCCGCAGCCGGCGTGGCCCGTCGTCGGCGACGGTGAGCGCACGGTGTGCGGTGAGCGCGGGGACGCCGAGTGCGGCGCCGAGGTCGAAGCCGGCCTCCTCGGGCAGCGGCACGGCCCGCTCGGCGGGCACCACGGTGAACTCGGCGGCGGTGCCGGTGGGCCGCCCGGCGGCGGCCATGAGCAGCCGGACCCGCTGGCCGCCCCGGCTCCGGTCGACCCCCTCGCCGACGGCGTCGATCGTGCCGGCGCCGTCACCCTAACAGAATCACCGTTCTTTTTGGTGGGAGGCACCGAATTGCCGGGGATGCCGCTCCAGGACGCCTGGCGTGAGCTTCGGCCGGCCACCGGCGGCGGCCCCGGCCGTTCCCCGCGCGGCCCTGCGGCGCAAGCTGCGGACGGCCGCCACCGCGCCCATGGACGACAGGCCGGCGAGGCAGAGCCAGGCGACGCCTTCACCGACCCACTGGCCGTACGGGGTGGACCGCCCCTGAACGGGCACCGTGACCGTCATCGTGTGGTCCGTGGTGCGGGGGTCACCGGTGAACCAGCTCGCCTCGTACCCGATCGTCCTGCCCTGGTGGTCGACGGCCAGGGACGTCCCCCGCCGGGTGGACCGGATGACGCTCATCCCGTTCTCCACGCCGCGCAGCACCGCCTGCTGGGCGAGCGCGTCCGTGACCTGCTCCCAATCGCTGGAGGGCAGGAGCAGGATGTCCGCCCCGGCCTGCCCGGCCTGCCTGACCAGCGGCATGAAGTTGGCGTCGAAGCAGATGACGGTCGCCAACCGGCCGTACGGCGTGTCCGTCGTGGGCACCACCCCAGGACCGGGCACGTTGCCGTCGCCGACCGGTGTGGACGTCTTGAGGTAGTTCCAGACCACCGTGCCGCCGGGGTCGATCATGATCGCGCGGATCTCGACGTTGGGACTCCGCTCGCCTGACAGCAGGTAGACCACCCCGATCTGGAGATAGACGGCTTCCTGCCTGGCGACCGCCCGCGCCCGTTCGACCACCGCCGCCCCTTCCTCGACGAAGTCGTAGGCGGCTGCCTCGGCCCACACCACGATCTTGGCTCCCGACCTGGCGGCCGTCACCGTACGGGCGAACATGTCGTCCAGCGTCGGAGCGAAGTACCGTCGTCTCAGCTCGGCGCGCTCCGCCGCGCTGCGCGGCCCTGGCCTGATGCCGGCGGCCACGGCGGCCTCGTCGGCCGCCCGGTTCGGCGCCAGCGCGGCCAGCCGGACGGTCGAGCCGGCCGGCGGGTCGAACGCCAGCCGCGCCCCGCCCAGCAGGTGCACGGCCGTCAGGGCGCAGAGCCACACGACGGCGCTGCGGCCGGCGGCCCGCAGGTCGAAGCCGCGCTCCCACAACTCGTTGCCCACCGAAGCGGTCCAGGCGAGCAGGAACGCGAGCCCCCACAGGCCGGTCACCGACACCGATTGCAGGAGCGGCAGGTTTCCCACCTGGGTGCCCGCAGGATGCCCCATCGTGCCCATGTCGCCGGTGCTGAACAAGTACGCCACCGCGACGTCGGCCATCGGGAAGACGAGGGTACGGGGCAGCCCGCTCAGCCACCGGCCGAGCAGCCCGTCCACCGCGTACGCCACGACGCCGAGCACCCCGGCGCCGACGGCCATGATCGCGACCTGGCCGACCGGCATGGCGCCGCGGAAACTGATCGCGGTGCTGGCGGCGATCGCGACGGTCAGGGCCGGCAGCGCCCAGCGGGCCCGCGTGGTCCGGGTGAACCGCAGCAGCAGCACCGGCGCCACCCAGGAAGCCAGCGGAATGGTGGTCTGCAGAAGGGTGAACGGCAGCAGGGCCGTACCGGCGAGCAGCCAGAGCCACGATCTCATCGGTCCCCCCGCTCCGCGTGCGGCGGGACGGCCTGGACGAGCAGCAGCTCGCCGTCCACGTCCCACAGCAGGTCGAGTACGGCCCGCAGCGCGGCCTGGTCGACGGCCAGGGCCGGCATCACGGTGCGGGCGCCGTCCGACTGGACGACCACCGCTCCGAACCGGCGGCGCAGTTCGTCCGTGAGGCCGCTCGGGAGGACCCCGCGGACCTCCACCCGGTAGTTCGTCGTCATGTCGAGCTCCTTGTTCGCATGCCGCGCAGCATCGCGGGCACCGGGGGGAGCGCACACCACCCAGGGCCGTGGTCCACCCAGGGTGGAGAGCGTCAGATCAGGCCGAGGTCGCGCCCGTGCCGGACGGCTTCCGCGCGGGACGTCACGCCGAGCTTGCGGTACAGGCTCTTGCTGTAGCCCTTCACCGTGTTCATCGACAGGTAGAGCTCGGCGCCGATCTCCCGTTGGCTGAGCGGGCCGCACAGGGCACGCAGGATGGAGCGCTCCCGGTCGGTGAGGGGCTCGACGGGCCCGCCGGCCCGTCCGGGCACGGCCGTCGGGTCCCGCCCGGCACGCCGGCGCGTCTCGGCGAGGGCGGCGGCCACCGCGGGCAACACCGGCCCGGTCCGCGCCGCCTCGCCTGCCTCGGAGAGAGCGGCCGACGCCGCCCGCCGGTCCCCGCGCGCCAGCTCCAGCTCCGCCAGGGTGACCAGGGCCCGGACGATCTGGGTCGGATGACCGGTGATCTGGGCCAGGTGCGCGGCGTGCAGGAGCAGATCCCTGGCCTGGATCAGACGCCCGTCGCGATGGGCGAGGACGCCCTCGGCCAGCCGCAGGAAGACGACCGCCGGCGCGGCGGCCTCCCCGAGCTCGGCCTCGATCGCCGCGACCTCGGGCAGCGCGCCGCGCAGCAGCACGCGTACGGGCTCGATGTCGGTCCGGTTCGTCAGGGCCATGGCGAGCAGGCCGGTGGCCTGGAGCCGGGTGAACGCGGGCAGGCCGACCGCCGCGGCGCGCCCCACCGCCTGCGCCAGCACCCGCGCCGCGTCGTCGTGGTGGCCCGTGCCGGACAGCACGCTCCCGAGAGCGATCCGGGAGATCACCCAGCCGGGGATCTCCGGATCGGCCTCCAGCTCCACGGAGCGGCGGGCCATGGCGAGCAGTTCCTCCGGCGTCCAGCCGTCCTGGGCGTACACGGCGCGCAGCGTCAGCACCGCAGCGTGCCCGGACCGCCATCCGGCCGCGGGGGCGGTGCCGGCGGTGATGGCGGCCTCGGCGAGGTCGAGCAGCGGGGCCACGCGGTGGAGACGGCCGGTGAAGCCCGCGGCCGAAGCGAGCGAGATGGCCAGTCTCGGATCGGCGCGTACGACCTCCGCGCCGAGGCCGTCACCGAGCCGCAGGAAGGCGCCGATCGCGCCGCGGGCCAGGAAGTCGTCGTCGGAGGCGGCCAGCAGCTCCGCTGCGGCCTGCCGGTCACCGGCCGCGATCAGATAGCGGATCGCCTGCTCCTGCTCACCGCTCTTCGCGCACCACTCGGCGGCCCGGCGCAGGAGCCGCGGAGCCGCGTCAGGAGCCACCGTGGCCAGCTCACGGCGGAGAGCTCCGCGGAACAGCCGGTGATAGCGGTACCAGAACCGCTGGAAGTCGAGCGGGACGAGGAACAGATCGGCCCGCTCCAGCTCGGCCAGCACCACGTGGGAGCCCGCGCGTTCCAGGACGGCGTCGCAGAGGGGGCCGCTCAGTTGCTCCAGCACGGAGGTGCGGAGAAGGAAGTCGCGCTGCCCGTCGCCCACGCCGTCGAGCACCTCGCTGGTCAGGTAGTCGACGACGTGCCGTTCGTCACCGCCGGGCGGCCCCGCGCCGGCCGCCGGGGCCGCCCGGAGCGCGAGCGCCATCAGCTTGATCCCGGCCGCCCAGCCTTCTGTCCTGTGGACCAGGGCGGCGATGCCATCGGTGTCGAGGGCGTCGCCGGCCACGTCGTTGACCAGGCCGGCCGCCTCGTCGCCGGTGAAGCGCAACCCCGCCGCGCGGATCTCGGCCAGCTCTCCGCCCGCCCTGAGCCTGGCCAGCGGCAGCGGCGGGTCCAGCCGGGAGGCGACGACCAGGCGGAAGGAGGGCGGCAGGTAGCCGAGGAAGAACTCGACGGCCTCGTGGATCCGCCGGTCGCGCAGCACGTGGTAGTCGTCGAGCACGAGGGCGTGCCGCCCGATCGTCATCGCGTCGAGGTCGTTGAGCAGGGTGGGCACAGCCACCTCGAGGGGGTCGATCTCGGTCACGCGCAACGCCTTCAGCGCCGCGCCGCCCAGCGCCGGGTTCACCGTACGCAGGGCGGAGACCAGGTAGGTCCAGAAGCGGTGCGGCTCGTCGTCGGAGTCGTCCAGGGTGAGCCACGCGACGGCGGGATCGCCTCGCCGGGCCCAGTCGGCGAGCAGGGTGGTCTTCCCCCAGCCCGCGGGGGCGACCACGACCGCCAGGCGCTGGGAGCCGTCGTCGAGCAGCGCGGTCAGCCTGCCCCGGCCGACGGTGCCAGGACGGACCGGCGGGACCAGCAGCTTGCCGTTGACGAGCGGGTGCGCGAGTCCGGACGGGGCGGCCGACGGCTCGTCCTGCAGCGCCATCTGGCCTCCGCTTGCACCCGGAACAGGTGGATGCCGCCCATTGTGTCACCCCCTTGCCGGCATCAGGCGGGCTTGCCACGCGCCGGTGGGGAAGCATGGGGGAACTGCGGCCGTTCGGCCTTCCGGCGGGTCATCGGCCGCTCGCCAGGACCTCGTCCATGCCGCCCTCGGCACGCCAGCGGCGCAGCAGCTCGTGGAAGGCGACCGGGCCGGGCCCGTACGTCATGCTGGCCGGGCGGGGCTTGCCCTCGTTGTTGTAGTAGCCGGGCGTGCACTCGGCCTGGAACCGGCTGTTGTCCGGCGACAGCTCCCGGATGGTGGCCACCCACGCCTCCTCGGCGTCCTTGCTCGGCTCGACCGCGGCGACGCCACGCCGGCGGGCCTCGCGGACCACGGCGCCGATGTGGCTGGCCTGCTCCGTCAGGATGTGCACGAAGTTGACCGCGGAGGCGTTCTGCAGCGGGCCCAGGTGGAACAGGTTCGGGAAGCCGTGGCTGTAGAAGCCGTGCAGCGTGCGCGGGCCCTGCCGCCAGGTGCCGAGCAGCGGCGTGCCGTCGCGGCCGTACACCGGAAGGGCGCCGGAGACGATCCCGGAGACGCCGGCCTCGAAGCCGGTGGCGAAGATGACGCAGTCGACCTCGTACTTCTGATCGCCGACCACGACCGCCGATTCGGTCATCGCGGTGATGCCGCCGTGGTCGGCGGTGTCGACCAGGGTGACGTTGGGCCGGTTGAACGTCTGCAGGTAGTGGTCGCTGAAGGTGGGCCGCTTGCACATGTAGCGGTACCAGGGCTTGAGCAGCTCCGCGGTGGCCGGGTCGGTGACGATCTCGTCGACGCGGGCGCGGATCTCGTTCATCTTCTGGAAGTCGGCGATCTCGTCGAGGTACGCGCGCTGCTCGGGCGGCAGGTCGGTGTCGACGGTGCCGGCCATCAGGTTGCGTTGCAGCCGCGCGGTGCTGGTCCAGCCGTCGCCGATCAGGTCCTGCTCGGCGCGCCCGCCGGTGACGACGGTGAGGAAGTTGTCCATCCGTTCCCGCTGCCAGCCGGGCTTGAGGGAGGCGGCCCAGGCCGGGTCGGTGGGGCGGTTGTCGCGTACGTCGACCGACGAGGGGGTGCGCTGGAAGACGTACAGGTGCTGGGAGTCGCGCCCCAGGTGCGGGATGACCTGGATCCCGGTGGCGCCGGTGCCCACGACCGCGACCCGCTTGCCGGCGAGCTTGTGCAGGCCGCCGTTCTGGTCGCCGCCGGTGTATCCGTAGTCCCAGCGGCTGGTGTGGAAGGTGTGCCCGCGGAACGTCTCGATGCCCGGGATGCCGGGCAGCTTCGGCTGGGCCAGGGTGCCGGCGGACATCACGACGTAGCGGGCCCGGAAGTCGTCGCCGCGGTCGGTGCGTACCTGCCATTCGTCCGCGGCGTCGTCCCAGCGCAGCTCCGTGACGCGGGTGTGGAACAGCGTGTCGCGGTACAGGTCGTACAGTTCGGCGATCGCGACGGCGTGCCGGCGGATCTCCTCGCCGGGCGCGTACCGCATGGTGGGGACGTAGCCGACCTCTTCGAGCAGCGGCAGGTAGACCGATGACTCGATGTCGCAGTGGATGCCGGGGTAGCGGTTCCAGTACCAGGTGCCGCCGAAGTCGCCGGCCTCGTCCAGCATCCGGATGCCGTCCACGCCGGCCTGGCGGAGTGCGGCGCCGGTGAGCAGCCCGCCGAAGCCGCCGCCCACCACCAGCGCCTCGACCCGGTCGCGGACCGGTTCCCGCTCGGCGCGTTCGGTGTACGGGTCGGCGGCGTAGTAGCCGAACTCGCCGCGGGCGCCCCGGTACTGGGCGTTGCCGTCGGGCCGCAGCCGGCGGTCGCGCTCGTGGCGGTACCTGGCGCGGAGCGCGTCCGGGTCGAAGCCCAGCTCGGCGACGGTGAGGTGGGCAGGCGGCGGCGAGGGGTGGTCCATGGATGCCCTTCCGATCAGGGAGCCGCTGAGTCATCGCCGCGCCTGGGGAAGCGGCACGGAAATCATCGGCGCAGGACCGATCGGACGGGGCGGCGTGCTGCAGCGGCGGACGATGATCGCCCCGTCTGAGGAAAGCTAACCGAATGTGGAAAATTAAGTCAAATGATTGTTTTGCTGCTCGGTTGCCGGGGCCAGGTAAAGCCCCTCGACGGCATCGATCAGCTCGGCGGCCGTGGCCGACCACGCGGCTCTGGCCGCGCCCGCGTCGGCCGGCAGCGTGCGCTCGCGATGGGCGCAGGTGTGCACGAGCAGCGTGCGCGCCATGTCGTCGCGCCGGCGGCGCAGCTCGGGCGGGAGCGCGGGCAGGCAGCGGTGCAGGCCCTCGACGACCGCGTGGAAGCGGGGCGCGTCGTGCAGGCCCGCGGCCGCCAGCTCGCGTAGCTGCGGTTCCGTCATGATCTGAGCGGCGAGCCTGGCGTACCAGCTCGGGGGGCCCAGGCTGCTCAGATGCTCGGTGAACGGCAGCACGACGCAGGCGACCCAGTCGTGCAGATCGGTGCTGTCACCCCTGGACCGCAGCAGCCGCTCGCGGATCCGCTCCATCTGCGTGGTGTGGTGCTCGACGATCGCCCGCAGCAGGTCGGCCTTGGTGCCGAAGTGATAGCCGACCGCGGCGTTGTTGCCCTGGCCGGCGGCCTCGCTGATCTGGCGGTTGGAGATCGCGAACACCCCGTGCTCGGCGAACAGGCGTTCGGCGGTCAGCAGGATCCGGCTCCGGGTCTGGCCCGCCTTCGGCGTGACCCGGTCGGCGGCGGGTTCCGTGTGCACCGCCGGTGCCGTGCGGATGGCCGCCGTTCCCGCCGCGGCCAGCGCGAACATCTCGTCCAGGATCTCGAACAGCTGCGCCGGGCCACCCTCGCAGTCCCACGCCGTGAAGCTCTCCCGGACGCAGACCAGCGCCATGCTGCTCATCGCCCTGGCACGCAGGCCGGTGACTCCGCGATCGTCGAGCCAGCGGAGGATGGACTCCTCGAAGTGCATGTTGGCCAGCAGGAGGAAGCGGTTCAGCTCGGGCTGGCCGGCCAGGATGCGCCGCCGCGCGGACACCGTCCGGAACTCCGCGGTCAGGTACGCCTTGAGCGCCCTGGTCAGGGCGGCCCACGGGTCGGTGCCGGCTTCCCGGGCGAGCAGCTCCGCGACCTGGGCCGCTTCGCCGGGGGCCGGGTCGAACAGGGCTCCCGCCTTGGTGTCGAAGTGGTTGAAGAAGGTACGCCGGGACACTCCGGCGGCCGCCGCGATGTCGTCGATCGACACGGCGGCGAAGCCGCGCTGCTCGAACAGGGTCAGGGCGGCCTGGCGCAGGCGGTGCCAGCGTTCGGCCCTGTCCGCTGCGACAGCGGGCCGGATGCCGGGGGACGTGGAGCTCACCCGTAGACATTAGGGCCTCTGCGTCCACGGTGCATCTGCACTCAGTGCAAGCAACGTGCTCTCGCCTTCTCGCCGTGGGGCCGCGGCTGGGCATGGGGTGGCCGGATGAGGCCAAGGCGCTGATTGCGGTGGGCTCCGTTCGTTGCCGGAGGGGCGGGAGTGACCCGACGTGCCGCTGGACGGGCGCGTCGAGGTGTCGGTTCAGACGCCGTTGATCTCGCCTCTGGAGCTGCGCGTACACCTCCCGGTTCCTGCGGAGCATCGACTGGGAGATCGACTACATCGCAGGAACCACGCCGGCCGGCCAGTACGCCACCCCCGACCATCCGCGCCCGCTCGGACTGGACAAGAGGGTCATGACCGTCCAGGCGGCCTTCGCCGACGCCGGAGCCGAACTGCGCACCGGGGGCACCGCCAACGAGGTGGCTCTGTCCGAGGCGGACAAGGACGAGATGTGGTCGGTGGCCGAACTGCACGCCGCGATGGCCCGCCACTTCAGCCTGCACCGCGACGCCCCGCAGTGGAAACTGTGGACCTTCATCGCCAATCGCCAGGCCTACGACGACGGTACCCCCAGCAAGCCGACGGCACCATGTTCGACGGCGACGGCGCCTTCCAGCGGCAGGGCATGGCCACCTTCTACGACGTCATGAAGGACGTCGAGACACTCGGCACGCGCGATGAACTGTTCACCTTCATCCACGAGATCGGCCACGCCCTCAACCTGGCCCACACCTTCGGCAAGAACGAGGCCATCCCCCCGCAGCCGCTGGGCCCGCGCAACGGCTACGGCGACAAGTCGTTCATGAACTACCAGGACGACTACCAGGGAGACCCGGAGGCGGAAGAGGACGGCGAAGCCGCCTTCTGGTCGGTGTTCGCCTGGCAGTTCACCCCCCCGGCGAGCTCCGGCATATGCGCCACGGCTTCTACTCGGACGTCGTCATGGGCGGCAAACCCTTCATGACCGATGCCGCCCACCTGCCCGCCCTCCCGTCGCCCGCCCCCAGCCGGTCCGGGCTGCGCGTGCGGCTGTCGGGCAGCGAGTCCTTCTCCCACGGCGAACCCGTCACCGTCGAGATCAAGCTGTCCCTGGACGGCAGCCGCCCGGCGGCCGAGGCCATCGACGATCTCACGCCGGGAGGCAGCCACCTCACCGTTCTGATCACCGATCCGGCCGGTGAGATCCGCCCCTTCCAGCCGATCGCCCGCGACTGCGGCCGCCACCGTCGCCTCACCCTCGACGCCGGCACCCCAGCTCTGTACGCCGGCGCCTACCTCGGCTACGGCGCCGGCGGCTTCACCTTCCCCGAGCCCGGCACCTACCGCCTGCAGGCCCGCTACCGGGCGCCCGACGGCTCCACCGTCGTCTCACCCGAGCCGTCATCACCGTCGACCCGCCCGCCGACGACACCGACCGAGCCGTCGGCGACCTGCTGCTGGGCTCCCAGCAAGGCATCCTGCTGGCCCTGCGCGGCTCGGACGCCCCCGAGCTCGCCGACGGCAACGCCGCCCTCGACCGGCTCATCGCCGACCACGGCGACCACCACCTGGCCGTGTACGCGCGGATGGCCAAGGGCGCCAACGCCGGCCGCCACTTCCTCACCCTCACCGACAGAGGCGTCGAAGTCCGCCCCGCCGACACCGACACCAGCATCGAACGCCCGCGCCCAGCTCCACGACCACGCCTGACAGCACCGGACAGACCCCTGCCTGCCGCCGGCCCCTCCGGGGCGCCCTGCAGCGGGTGAAAGGCACTCGTGACGTGTGGCCGGGTGTCCGATGTTGGACACAGGCTCTATCTGGCGGATTCGTACCAGCGGCGGAGGATGAGCAGAAGGCGGCCCCGGTCGGGGTCGCCCACCGCCGAGAGAAGGCCGCGACGTTCAGCGATCGTGATCCGGCCAGCGTCTCCCAGCGCAATTCGAAGGATGTCTCATGACAGGAACTCGCCCTGCCCTGCCCAACGCGACCACGCCGGAGTTCCAGGCCGAGGCGCTCGCCGAGGCCAACGCCTACCGCGCCAAGCACCACGCGCCGCCCATGGTCATGGACCCCGAACTCAACGCCTACGCCCTGGAGCGGGCCCTGTCCCGCTCCGAGCAGGAAAAGCTCGCAGCCGGGCACACCGGCCTGCGCGCGCAGACGGGGGAGAACATCTTCTGGGGCGGCGACGCCGAAGCCCTCCCCGGGTCGAAGGCGGTCAAGAAGTGGTATGACGAGATCTCCGCCTACGACTTCGCCGCCGGCAAGTTCTCCTCCGCCGCCGGCCACTTCACCCAGCTGGTCTGGAAGGCCAGCACCAAGGTCGGCATCGCGCGCGTCGCGGGGCAGCCCGGTGAGTACTTCGAGACCTACATCGTGTTCGTCTTCGAGGAGCGCGGCAACATGGAAGGCGCCTTCACCGACAACGTGCTGCCCGCCTGACCGAACGTAGGGCCGGCCGTCCGAATGCCGGTGAGCCGGCCGGGGACAAGGCGCCGGCGTGCCCTCATCGCAGCGCACGCCGGCGTCCCTGTGCGGGCTGCTCGCCTACCGCGTCACCCCTGGCCGGGCGGCCGGCAGATCGGCGACGATCTCTCGTACGGGATCTCGACAGGTCCGGGGTGCGATCGTCGGCGGCTCACCATGTTCAGGGCGTAGAGTAGAGGTAACTGTGCTTTAGCAGCGTGTTTGTTGATCAGGTCGGACGTGGCGGAGATCGGACGCCGCCGCTTTCGGCGGGTGGAGTCGCGCAACGAGGTGCGCGCCCGTGCTGGCCGCCTGAGGATTTCCCCCGGTGAGGGCGGTCCGGTTGCCGGACATGGCGCGACAGCGACGCCTGCGCCCAGAAAGGGAACCCCCTCACGTGGGGGTGTGCCGTCTCATGGCCGACCAGCCCGTACCCGCCCAGCCCGTACCCGTCCCCATGCCCCCGTATCTGCGCGAGCTGACCGCGCTGCTGCTGTCGACCGCCAACGTGGAGCAGGCGCTGGGCCGCCTGGCCGACGTGGCCGCCCGTTCCACCCCCGGCGCCTCGCTGGTCGGGGTCACCCTGCGGCGCGGTGGTCGCGTGCTGACCGTGGCCTCCACCAGCGCGCACGCCATGATGATCGACGAGATCCAGTACAACAACGGCCACGGCGGCCCCTGCCTGGAGGCGATGCGCACCGGCGAGATCGTCACCGTCACCGACATGCCCAGCGAGCAACGCTGGGGCGACTACCCGGCCCAGATGCTCGCCCACGGCGTGCACGGCATCTACTCCCACCCGCTGCGCGGCGGCGAGGAGCTGATGGGTGCGCTGAACGTCTACGCCACCACCGACGCCGCCATCGGCCCGGCCGCCCGCCAGGCCATCGCGGCCACCGCCGAGCACGCCGGGGTGCTGCTGCAGGCCGTGCTGACCACCGCCCAGCACGTCGAGCTGACCGACGACCTGCGCCAGTCGCTGACCAGCCGCGCGATCATCGACCAGGCGCTGGGCATCATCATGGGCCAGCGCCGCTGCACCGCCTCCCACGCCTTCGAGGTCCTGCGCCTGGCCTCGCAGAACCGCAACCGCAAACTGCACGACGTCGCCGCCGACATCGTCACCGCCGTCACCGGCCGGCCACCCGAACCGCCGCCCTTCGCCGATCCGGGAGCACCGGCTTGACAGGAGGCGGCCCGGCCACGCGGGGGAGGCCTCAGCCGAGCCGGGTGACGATGCCGGCCACCTCGCCCGGCATCGAGAGGAAGGGCGAGTGGGAGGCGTCGAGCGCGACCACGGAGGTCGGATTGTCCGGGAAGTCCGCGTCGGCCTCGGCGATGAACCTCGCCTGCAGGGCCGGCCTGATGGCCATGTCCCTGCCGCACGTGAGGTACGTGCGCCGCACCGATCCCCAGCCGTCGCGGGTCAGGGTGGTGGTGCCGAGCATGATGCCGATCGGACCGTCGGGCGTCAGCAGGCCGGTGGCGGCGTCGGCGAGCACCGGGTCCACGTCACCGTAGAACGCCTCGTAGAGCCCCTGCCGGTAGGCCGCGTCGTCCGTGGCGAAGTCCAGCCGCAGCGCGCCTGTCCGGGCCGGATCGCCCCGCAACAACGGCGCCACCTGGTCGTCGGCGGCCTCCGGCGTCCGCGTGTACGCCGCGGCCGGCACGCCGGATGCCGGCATGTAGGCGGAAAGGTAAACCGCGTGCGCGACCAGCTCGGGCAGCTGCTGGGCCACCCGCGTCAGTACGGGACCGGCCGCGCTGTGGGCGACCACCGTGACCGGCTCGCCACCGCCGATCCGCTGGATCTGCGACGTCAGCAACGCGGCCGCGTCGTCGAGACTCACGTGACCCACGGGCGAGACCTCGGTGCTGACGGCCTCGCGGTCGTACGGCTGTCCGGTGAACCACCGGGGACGGCGGGCGTACAGCCCGTGCCCCGCCAGGTCCACCGCGACGGCCGGGCGACCGGCGGCCACCACGTGGGGGACGACTTCGCTCCAGCACCAGGAACCGTGCCAGAAACCGTGAACGAGAACCAGCGTGGACATACTCACTCCCTGGTGGCATCTGTGCCAAAGGTCGGGGGGACGGCGGTGGGCGGGCCGGCTCAACGGGAGCGCAAGGCGGCCTCCAGGACCTCGTGGACGGTCTTCGCGGGGTGACCGATGGTGGCTTCGAGCGTGGGGCTGGTGGCGTTGAACTCGCCCTTGCGCGACGCCGAGAACATCGTCAGGAAGAACTCCGCAGCCGGCCGCGGCATCCCGCCGGCGACTGCCGCGGAGATCCACTCGTCGTCGTCCATGACGACTCGGGTGACGGTCCGGCCGGTGATGCGGGTGAGGATGCCGGCGACGTCGGCGAAGTCCAGTGTACGGGGGGCCGTCAGCGGCGGCGTGACCCCTTCGAGCGCTCCGTCTTCGGTCAGGGCGAGGGCCGCGGCTTCTGCCAGGTCCTCGTGGGCGGTCCAGGACACCGGGCCGTCCTGCGGCACGGCGAGCGTGCCGGTCTCCAGCGCCGCGGTGACGTAGGAGCCCAGGGTGGAGGCGTAGAACCCGTTGCGAAGAGCGGTGTAGGGGATTCCTTGCCGCTCCAGATGCTCCTCGGTCGCCGCGTGGACCCTCTGCGGCGGGAAGAGCGACAGGGGAGAGGCGGCCTGGTGGCTGGTGTACAGGATGCGTTGGGCGCCCGCCTCCCGGGCCGCGTCGATGGCGGCTCTGTTGGCGGCCGACGCGCCGTCGCCCCGAATGGCGGCGGAGACGACCAGGATGCGCTCGGCGCCTTCGAAGGCGTGCTTCAGGCCGTCGGGTTCGGTGAAGTCTCCCGTCCGGACGCGGACGCCGCGCTCGGCGAGGTCGGCGGCCTTGCTCACGTCGCGCACGCTGACGGCGATCCTGCCGGCCGGTACCCGCTCCAGCAGGCGGTTGACGATCAGCGACCCGAGGTGGCCGGTGGCTCCCGTGACGATCAGCATCGGTGGCTCCAGTCTGTTGATTTCCAACGGAACGGAAATAACGGTAACACTGATATTGCCATTGGATGCAAGCGCCCTGCACCGTCCAGAGTTGAGATCGGCTCTACCAGCATGTCTACCTCCAGCCGACAGGGCAAGGCTGGTGATATCAGCGATAGCATCACGTGTCAGGTATGGGCGATACCATCGTGACCATGGCACCGAACACGCAGCGGAGAGACGTCACCCGTGACCGCATCGTGAAGACCGCGGCCGGCCTGCTGCGCGACCAGGGCCCGGCCGCGGTGACCACGCGCCGCGTGGCCGGCGAGGCCGGGCTGCAGCCTCCCGCCCTCTACCGCTTCTTCCAGGACAAGGACGACCTGCTGGACGCCGCCGCGGAGCACGTCTTCGCCGAACACGTGGCGAGCAAGCAGACCGCCGCGCCCTCGGACGACCCCGTGGAGGACCTCCGCGCCGGATGGAACACGCAGATCAGCTTCGGCCTGGCCAACCCCTACGTCTACGGCCTGCTGCTCGACCCGGCCCGCGCACGCGACACCCCGGCACAGGCCAAGGGCGTGCAGATCCTTGCCGAGCGGGTGCACAGAGTCGCCGCCGCCGGGCGGCTTCGGGTGAGCGAGGAACGCGCCGTCAACCTCATCCGCTCCGCGGGGATCGGAACCGTCCACACCCTGCTGACGCTGCCACCAGGGCAGAGCGACCCGCACCTGGCCGACGCCGCCTTCGACGCGATCGCCCGCGCGATCCTCGCGGACGAGCCCGCTGTCCCCACCCGGGACCCCGCGGCCGTCGTCGCGGCCTTCCGCACCCTCCTGCCCGAACTGCCCCATCTCAGCGAAGCCGAGGCCGCGCTGCTCGACGAATGGCTGCGACGCTGATCCAGCGCCGCGCACGGCATCCGCCGTGCGACGGCGGGCGCCGGTTCCACAGGCCGGTCGGGGTTCCCTCCGGGTGCTGGGGCGCGGGCGAGGCTGGTAAAGGGTTGGACGGGATGACGCTCGGGCTTGTAGCTTGCAGTTGATCGTGACACCGCCCGAGGAGGTGAGACCCATGAACGCTGTATCGATGTGGGTGCTCCCCCTTGCCGTCACGGTCGGGCGATCGACGTAGGTGTCGCCGGGAGCGCCTGGCCAACAAGGCACTCCCGAAAGGCAACACCTATGCACTCTCCGCAGGTCACCGCCGAGCCGTCGTCGAACGACAGAGGCGAGCGCGCCCCCCTCACCTTCGATGTGATCATTGCCGGGTGCGGGCCGACCGGTGCGATGCTGGCCGCCGAACTGCGTCTGCACGATGTACGGGTACTCGTTCTGGAGAAGGACACCGAGCCCGCGTCGTTCGTCCGCATCGTCGGTCTGCACATGCGCAGTCTCGAACTGATGGCGATGCGCGGACTGCTGGATCGCGTTGTCCCGCATGGAAGACGGCGTCCGGCCGGCGGCTTCTTCGCCGCCATCCCCAAACCCGCGCCCCAGGGCCTGGACTCCGCGTACGCCTACCTGCTGGGCATCCCGCAGCCGGTCATCGTTCACCTGCTCGAAGAGCACGCGATCGCGCTGGGCGCGCAGGTCCGGCGCGGTTGCGCGGTGACCGGTCTCGAGCAGGACGACGGGGGCGTGACCGTCGAGCTGGCCGACGGGGAACGGCTGCGTTCGCGCTACCTCGTCGGCTGCGACGGCGCGCGCAGCACGGTGCGCAAACTGCTCGGCGTCGCCTTCCCCGGCGAGCCCTCGCGGACCGAGACACTGATGGGCGAGATGGAAGCGGGCGTGCCGCAGGAGGAGATCGCCGCCAAGGTGGCCGAGATCCGCGAGACCCATCAGCCGTTCTGGCTCCGGCCCTTCGGCGGAGGGATGTACAGCGTCGTGGTCCCCGCCGCCGGAATCGGCGACCGCGCGGAACCGCCCACCCTCGAGGATTTCAAACAACAGCTGCGCGCCATCGCCGGAACCGATTTCGGCGTGCACTCCCCGCGCTGGTTGTCCCGCTTCGGGGATGCCACCCGGCTGGCCGAACGCTACCGGTCCGGGCGGGTGCTGCTGGCCGGCGACGCGGCACACATCCACCCGCCCATCGGCGGGCAGGGCCTCAACCTGGGCGTTCAGGACGCGTTCAACCTCGGCTGGAAACTGGCCGCACAGATCCGCGGCTGGGCGCCGGAAACACTGCTGGACACCTACCAGGCCGAACGCCATCCGGTCGCCGAGGACGTGCTGGACAACACCCGCGCCCAGACGGAACTGCTGTCCGCCGAACCGGGCCCGCAGGCCGTGCGCAGGCTGATCACCGAACTGATGGACCTCGACGAGGTGAACCGCCATCTGACCGAGAAGATCACCGCGATCGGCATCCGCTACGACTTCGGCGAGGGCCCCGACCTGCTCGGCCGCCGCCTGCCCGACATCGAGGTGAAACAGGGCCACCTCTACGGTCTGCTGCATCGCGGCCGCGGCCTGCTGCTGGACCGCACCGAACGCCTGACCGCCGGTGGCTGGTCGGACCGGGTCGACTACCTCGCCGATCCCACTGCGGAACTGGATGCCCCGTGCGTCCTGCTCCGCCCCGACGGCCACGTCGCCTGGATCGGCGACGACCAGCAGGACCTGGACGGCCACCTCTCCCGCTGGTTCGGCGAGCCCGCCGGCTGATCTCGCCCGAACAACCGGAAAGGCCCGCGCAAAGGATTCGGAACGGCTGCCTCCCACCGGAAGGCTGGAGGCAGCACCACGGGGTGGACCGGCGCAGGCGGCCGGAGGCGCTGTCCCATATCCGCCATGGCAGCGTCCACCCCTGGCGGCTCCTTCAGGCGCGTACCCAGAAGGAGCCCGGCAGTTCCTCGATCTCGGCCACTGCCTGTTCGAGGTTCACGGCGAACGGCAAGAGCGTCTGGAAGACCTCCTCGCCGCCCTCGGCGTGCCGCCGGATGAACTCGGCGTTCTTCTGCGCCCGGTCGGCCACCTCCAGGCCGAACGCCGAACGGTCACCCTCGTAGCCGTAGGCGTCGAGCAGCAGGTGCAGCCGCCGGTACCGATCCTCGAACGCCGTGAATCCCTGCGCGACGACGACGTGCCGGGCGTGCAGCGGGACCCAGGCACCTGGTTTTCCGCCTGTCCTGATCGTTCCTCCTCGGCCGCGCCGGCTTCCCCGGGTGCGGCGGCGGTCAGGTCAGGTCGGCGACGAAGGCCTTGGCCAGCTTCACGACGGCCTGCTGCGCGACGGCGGGCTCGAACGCCGGCTCCTGGTAGCCGGGGGCGCCGACGATGCCGCCGCCGGTCGTCGTGCCCCTGAAGACGAACTCGATCGTCCGGTCGCCGGTCAGCACCTTCACCAGCACCTCCCGCAGCGGGCGATCGTCCTCTCGGCCCGGCCTGGTGCTGGTGGAGACCACCGCGAATGCCTTCTGGCCGAGCCCGGCGATCTGCTGCCTGGGCTCGTAGGCGATGTGGAGGCCGTCGTCGCCGATGCCGCCCTTGGCGTGGTAGCGGTCGTACTTCTTGGCGTCGCGGTCGAACTGGAACGCCGATCCGAGGCCCCCGCCGCCCCAGTCGACCAGGTGGATCCTCAGCTCGCCGCCCCGGGCCGTGAAGGGCTCGCCGGGCTCGTGCGGGACGGACTCGCTGACCTTCCAGCCGCACGTGGTCTGCTTGATCCGGCCGTCGCGGCCGCCGACGGTCGGCCCTTCGGCGTGGGGGAAGAACGCCGACTCGACGTGCTTGGCCGTGAGGATCCCGCACGGCCCGGTGAGCTTGACCTTGGCGGCGTCCTTGGCCATCTCCGCGGTGACGCGCTCGGCGACCTTGCCGGCTCCGGCGCGCACGTCGTCGCCCGCGGGGCTGCCGCCGGTCCGGTTGCTGCCGCCGTACTCGATCTTGATGAGCCAGGGCCCCTGCCGGACGTACACGCCGGCCTTGAGCCCGCTGTGGCCGATCCAGGTCTGGTTGTACGACGCGTCGCCGTACGTCAGCTCCCTGATCGGGCCGAACGCCGAGCCGGTGGTGCTGCCGTCGATCCGCTTGCCGTCCCTGACGTTGACCCGCTCGTCGTTGCGCTCCTTCTCCTCGGCGAAGCGTTCCTTGGCGTACTCGAGCGCGTTCTGCCGGTCGGTGCTCCTGGCCTCCACCGAGATGCTCAGCGAGCGGTGGCCGATGACGCCGCCGCCGACGTCCATCTTGTTGTTGTCCCACGAGCAGGCCGCCCGCTTCTCCGTCGCGGTGGCGGCCCCGGTCGACGCGTTCTTCCCGCCGTACCTGCCGTCGGTGACCAGGCTCTTGCGGAGGGCGTCCGGGACGGCGGCGCAGAGCTGGTCGCCGGTGATCGGCCGCAGGCTCACCTTCACCGCCTCGCTCGCCGGCGACGGCGACCGGGTCGCCGCACGCCGGTCACCGGGGACGTTCGTGGACGATCGCGGTCCGTCGCCGTCGCGGCTGAGGAGCAACCAGCCTCCGGCCGCCGCTCCGGCGACCAGCACGACGCAGAGCGTGACGACGAGAGCGATCAGCGGCCCCTTCGAGCCGCCACCGCCGCGGTGACGCGAGGGCGTCCGCCGCGGCCCGCCCGGCCCGCCCGGCGCCGGTCCTCCTGACCCCATCGGGGGAACGCCACCGGGATGCCAACCGGGCGCCCCGGGCATGCCGGGCCCCTGCGGTGGCCGGCCGGGCGGCGGCCCGGGAGGCCGGCCAGGAGATCGGCCGGGAGGCGGCGGGAATGGCGTGGACATCGGCGACCTCTCAGAACGGACCAGCGACTGTTCGGCGAACCCAGTGCCACCCGCCTTCGCGCAGCGATCGGGGACCGAGCGGAGGCGTCCTCAGGAACGGCGCCGGCCATGCCCTGCGCATGCCGTGGCGGCCACGATGGCCGGGATGCCGTGCCTCATGTCCCCCGCTTCGCCCGTCGAACGACAGCAACCCACCCGCACCGTGCTCGTCCGGCGGCTGGATTGTGAGCCTATGGACGACGGGAACGCGGGCTTGTCAGTCGAACACCTGACACTGAGGTCACGATTCGGTTGAGCCGCCCGGGCGAAAGAGACTGTCCCGTGCCGGAACACCCCCTCCTGAGGCGCCGCCCGGGTCACGCGCCCGCAAATCAACTGCGATCAAAACAGCCGAAAAGTGGGCTGTCAATAGGAAAGTTTACGAACAGAAAGCCTTGACCGGGCCCGGCGTGGACTCTATGTTCGCCATCATCGGCAGCCATCCAGACTCATGCCTGCCGTACACGTATGTGGACGAAGGGATCTCCCCTTGCGCAGCCGTACCTTCCTCTCCCTCTCCGCGCTGGTCACCCTGCTGGTCGCGGGCCTCCCCGGCGGAACCGCCGAGGCCGCAGGAGCCGCCGGCGCGACCGCTCGCGCCGCCCGCACGGCCCCTGCCACCTTCACCCACCCCGGCGTGCTGGTCAGCCGGCCGCAGCTCGACTTCGTCCGGGCCCGGGTCCAGGCGAACGCCCAGCCGTGGAAGAGCGCCTACGACCAGATGAACGCCAGCCGGTACGCCTCCCTGGACCGGACCCCGCGCCCCCGGGCCATCGTGGAGTGCGGGTCCTACTCCAACCCGAACAACGGCTGCACCGACGAGCGCGAGGACGCCCTGGCGGCGTACACGCTCGCGCTGCGCTGGTACATCTCCCGCGACAGCCGGTACGCCGAGAAGGCCATCTCGATCATGGACGCCTGGTCGGCGACGATCCAGGACCACACCAACAGCAACGCGCCCCTGCAGAGCGGCTGGGCCGGCTCGGTCTGGCCGCGGGCCGCCGAGATCATCCGCTACACCTACACCGGCTGGCCCAACGCCGGCCGCTTCGCCACCATGCTCCGCAACGTGTACCTGCCCGAGGTCGCCGGCGGCTCGTCGAGCAACGGCAACTGGGAGCTGACCATGACGGAGGCGGCCCTGGGCATCGCCGTCTTCCTGGAGGACCGCGCCGCCTACGACCGGGCGGTGGCCAAGTTCCGCGCCCGCCTGCCCGCCTACGTCTACCTCTCCGCCGACGGCTCGCTGCCGGTCGCGCCGCCCGTCGGGGGCGTGGACACCCCTGCCGAGATCATCAGGTTCTGGCACGACCAGACCACGTTCGTGGACGGCCTCAGCCAGGAGACCTGCCGCGACCTGACCCACACGGGCTACGGGCTGTCGTCCATCTCGCACATCGCCGAGATCAGCCGCATCCAGGGGCAGGACCTCTACCCCGAGGTGGCGGAGCGGCTGCGGCACGCGCTCGGCTTCCACTCCAAGTACCAGCTCGGCACCGCCGTCCCGTCCTGGCTGTGCGGCGGCTCCCTCACCCTCGGGCTGGGCCCGGTCACCGAGGTGGGCTTCAACGGCCTGCACACCCGCATGGGCGTCGCGATGACGAACACGCAGACGCTCACGGAACGGCAGCGGCCCGCGGGCACCAACAACCTGTTCGTCGCGTGGGAGACCCTCACCCACGCGAACAACCCGAACTAGCACCCGCCCCGGCGAGGCGGCGTCGTCCATGGTCGCGCAGCGCGTCTTCCAGGGCGGCAGGGTCGCGGCCCCTTCAGGCCCGGACCACCTTGAGGGATCTCACCAAGGTGTGCACGTCGGGCCACAGGTGCCGGTGCGTGTCGGGGATCGTGATCCACAGGACGGCCGGGCGCGGGCGGCCGGTGTCCACGGCGATCGCGACGGACAGCTCCTGCGCCGCCTCGCGCCCGTCCGGGCTCGGCGGCATCCGCATCATCCTGGCCAGCAGCCAGCCGCCGCGCACCGGCTGCGAGGCGATGTCCTCGCCCGCCGTGCCCGCCGGGAACGCGCTGCGCTGCCGGTCGTCGAGCATCGCCCGGGCGGCGTCGTACGGGCTGTCGCCCGCGTCGAGCTCGCTCCACAGGTGCTGGGAGTCGATGTCCGCCCACCACTTGCGGTCGTCGTCCGGGCCGTAGGTCTCGGTGAGCAGCGTCTGGCGCAGGTTGTAGCGGCCGTCCTGGACGGGGCCGTCACCGATGGGACGGCTCCGCCGCCAGGGCGCGCCCAGCTCGGCGAACGACAGGCCGGTCCTGGGGTCGGTCACCCGGCCGATCACCTTGGAGCCGCGGCCGGGATACCTCGGGAGCGCCACGACCGTCCCCTCGGCGATTCGCTCGACGGCGGGACCGTCCGAGGTCGCGCTGTGGGCCGGGCTGGGCCTCGGGACGGTGGGGGTGGGCATCTGGACCGGCGGCTCGGCGGGGGTGGGTGAGATCCGTGCCGGCGGGGCGACCGCGGCGGGCCGTTCCTCGCCCGTCGCCAGGCGCAGGCCGACGACGAGCTCGGCGACCAGCACGGCGCCGCCGAGCAGCGGGACCCACCGGGGGAGCGGCGCCACGAGGCCGCGCATGCGGTCGGACATTCTGGGCATGGATCAGCCCTCCCGGGTGACCAGGGTGAGGCCGGCGAGCCGGGCCTGTTCGACGCTGTCGCGCAGGGACTCCTCCAGATCCCGGGCGCGCTCGGCCAGCTCGCCGACCTCGCCGGCCGCAAGCTGGTCGCGGACCGTCCTGGACAGCAGCTCGCGGTAGGCCTCGCCGTCCTCGGCCAGGTCCTGCAGCGTGCGCCACTCGGCGTAGACGGCCTCCGCCTCCTCGGTGCGCCGCGCGTACTCCTCCAGGGCGGAGATCCGCCGGGCCAGCGCGCGCGTCGCCACGGTCAGCGCCTCCTCCTGCGTGGCGAGCACCTCGCCGATGCGGTCGGTGACGCGGCCGGCGCGGGCGGAGCCCTGCTCGCGCCGCAGCCGGGTCAGCTCGGTCAGCGTCTCGGCGATCTCCCACGCCTGCCGGGGCAGGGTCACCCGGTTGGCGATGCCGTCGAGCAGGCCGTCCCGATCGATGGGGGAGTTCAGCACGGTCTCCGTCGCGTCGACCGTGCGGTCCAGCAGCGCGGCGTCCAGCGGTTCGAGCATCGAGGCGTGCACGTACCTGCCGCGGTGGCGGCGGCCGTATTCGGCCGCAGGCGACTCGCCCGCGAGGGCCAGCAGCACCACGGCCGCGACACCCTGCGCGGCCAGGCCGGCGAGGAAGAACGCCGGGAAGCCGCGGCCGGCCCAGACCGCGAGGAGCGCCGCCTGCAGCAGCGCCGCCGCGACGAGCGGTAACCGTGGACGCCCGCGGCGGGCCAGCGCCGGGACCAGCGGCAGGAACCCCCAGAGCGCCGACAGGGCCAGGGCGGTCAGCACGTCGGCGAACGTCCGCCCGCGCCAGGCCGGCCGGTCGGGCGGGGGCGGCAGGAGCTCGGGGCGGGCGGCCATCGCCCGGCGGTGCGCCTCGGGCAGGTCGGGGTCGAGGACGAGGCTGTTGCTCATGGGGCCGGCCGCCGGGGTGCCCGGAGGTGTCCGGTGGTGGGCGAGGGGGTGCCAGTCATGCCGTTCCTGATCTACGGGTCGCCGACCGCTCGAATCCGGCGAGCTTCTCGAAGCGGATCATGCCGGGCGGCGCTTGCAGCCGGCTTGCACGGTGATCGTGGCAGCGCGGACGGGTCACCCCCGCCGCCCGGACGGGCGGGCGTGGGGGCGGGGCCGCCTCCCGGATCGAGGGCTCGCACCGGTCACAGCGCGTTTCCCGGCGCGTTTCACAGCGCCGGGATGCGGTCGAGTTCCAGCAGGCCGAAACCGAGCTGGCTGTAGAGTTCGAGCTGGTCGTAGTACTCGCGGTGCGAGTCGATCTTCCCCTCGGCGACGTGCGCGGTACAGGTGGCCCTGACGGTGATGCGGCGGCCCGTGCCCGCTATCTCGCGCCCGCCGGGCAGCAGGAGGGGCCCGGTGTGGGTGGCGGTGTAGGTCCACTCGGTGATCGCCGGGTTGTCGCAGCCGCCCAGCTCGAACCAGGCCGCCATGGAGAAGTCCGGGAAAGCCGTGAAGACCTGCTGGTACATCCACCCGATCTCGTCGTGGCCCTGCGCCACGCCGGACGGGGAGACGAGGACCGCCTCCGGGCGGCGCTGGACGCCGGCGCCGGGTAAACGGCGGGAACTTGACCGAACGCTCGGGTGATGGCCTGGATGGCGGCGTCGCCCCGGTGTCGCCGGCCGCGGCGCGGAGCGAGACGAACGACGCTGTCGAGCCGCCCGTCCGAGTAGGTGAACAGATCGAGGTCCACGCCGAAGGGAGGCTCCCCTGCCTGCGCCACCATCGGGGCCACGAGCCGGGAGCAGGCCCAGCGCACCTCGTCCGGATCTGTGGCGACCACGTGCTCGGAATGGCTGAACGAGCCCGATCCCGCCTCCATGACGAGCTCGTAGTACGAGAAGGGCGGCTCCTTCTCCAGGTCGCCGGTGTCGTCGGCCCAGGCGTTCAGGGCGGCGACCCCGGCGCGCGCGGCGGCGTTGCCGGGATCGGTTCTCAGCACGCTCGCGTACAGGGCGTGTGCTTCGTCATGTCTGCGGGCGAGCGTGCCGTCGTCCTCGCCATGCGCCGTCGCATGGTCGTCGTCGATCTGCCAGAAGGCGATCTGCTGGACGAGCCGCCCCGCCAGGAGGACGGCGGCGAGCTGATCGTCAGGGCGGGCGCGCAGGGCGGCGCGGAGCCAGGGCTCCTCCGGCCACGTGGCCAGGAAGTCGCTGTCCATGGCGTCTTCCGGGGAGTCGGTCCTGAGCATGCACAGCAGGCGGCCCAGCTCGCGAGCCGCGTCCGGGTTCCCGGCGACAGCCGCGGCTCGCAGTCCTGTGATCGTGTCCTCGGTGATCGCCATGGCAGGCGATGCTAGCGCCGGCTGGATCGATATCGTCCGGCGATACGTTCGGGGGACGCCGCCGCCGGCGTTCCTGACCGGCGCAACCCGAGCCGTCTAAGCCCAGGGGCGAGGGAAGGTGTCGCCGTCCAGCCGCTCCCCTGCGGCGAGGCCGAGAGGGTCGGTCACGACGTGCTCGGTCCCGCTGTAACGGGCCGCCTCGTCCATGTAGATGGTCACGTGCGCGAACCGGGCCTGGTCGGTGCGGTTGGGCAGCGCCATGTGGCCGGTGTAGCCGCTGTGGAAGGTGCAGTCGCCGGCGCGGAGCGGCACGGTGACGCGGGGGATCCAGCGCAGCGACGGGTCCATCGTGAACAGGTCCTCCTCGTGGTGGAGGTCCTGCGGGCGCAGACCGGTCCGATGCTGGGTGCCGGGCAGGAACGTCATGCAGCCCCGCTCCGGGGGAACGTCGACCAGCGCGATCCACGCCGACAGCGGGAGCCGGTCGCCCGCGTGCGGCCAGTACGGGCGGTCCTGGTGGAACTCGGTGGCGGCGTTGTTGTGCGGCTCCTTGACCAGCATCTGGTCGTGCCAGAGCCGCAGCGGGAACCCGGCGAGCTGCTCGGCGATCCGGCCGAGCCGCGGGTCGAAGGTGAGCTCCCGCAGCGTCGGGTCATGTTGCCAGACGTTGACCAGCTGGCTGAAGACGCCCCGCTGTTCCAGGCTCTCCGCGCGATGCGCCTGCAGGAACGCCTCGGCGGCGGCCCGGAAGCGCTGGACCTGGTCCGGGTCGAGAACGCCCCGTACTCGGACGAAACCGTTCTCCCGGTACGCCGCCACGAGCTGGTCCGGCACCCGTCCGCCGGCATCGACGTCGCTGCCGGGCTGCCCCGTCGTGGTCGTCGTCATCACTGACCTCCAAGGTTCTTGCGGTTGAGACACTGCAAGCCTCGTCGAGGCACCCCGGCAGGGGCTAGGCCGATCCCGGCGAGTAGTCGTACGATCCCGACATGCCTGCCACGCTGCACGAGCACGCGCTGTTCGCTGGGGACCCGGTCCTGGCAGGTGTCCACCACCTGAATTCCGGCATCGAGCCGCACGCGCACGACTTCCTCGAGATCGCCGTGATCGGAACCGGTCACGGCCGGCACGTGACCAGCCAGGGCGAGCACCCGCTGCGGCGCGGGCAGGTCATCGTGCTCCGCCCCGGCGCCTGGCACGGGTTTCGGGACTGCACCGACCTGACCGTCGCCAACTGCTGCCTGTCCGCCCAGGCGCTACGAGGCGAGCTGGCGGCGCTGCACGACATCCCGATGCTGCGCCGGTTGCTGTGGACCGATCCGGTCGCGTCCGGCACGCACGGCGTGGCCGTCACGAGCGTCGACCCGGCCGCCGCCGAGGAGGCCCTCGCGGAGATCGACCTGCTCGAACGCGACCTCGGAGCCGATCAGCGCCGGCCGGGCCGGGTGCTGGGCCGGCTGATCACCGTGCTCGGCGTCCTGGCCGACGGCCGCGAACCCGAGCGGCAGACGCGCGAGGCCACCGTCCACCCAGCGGTGTCCGCCACCATCGCCCGGATCGAGGCAGCGCCCGCCCATCCGTGGCGGCTGGACGATCTCGCCCGTGCGGTCAGTCTGGATCCCGCCCATCTCGGCCGGCTGTTCAGGCGCCACGTCGGGCTGACGCCGCTGGGCTTCCTGGCCCGGCTGCGGGCCGAGCGCGCCGCCACGCTGCTGGCACATTCGTCCCTGCCGGCTGCTCGGGTCGGCGCCGCCGTCGGCTGGGACGATCCGACGTATTTCGCCCGCCGCTTCCGGACGCTGGTCGGGCTGACACCCACCGAGTACCGGCGGCGCAGCCGATCAGCCACCCCTCCTCGGCTCAGCACTCCGGCCGAGGCGACGGGCGAGCGGGAGCGCTCCTGACTCGTGCAGCGGGCTGCGTGCGCCGCCGCTCGGAGGCCGGCCTCGGCGAGGGCGGGCCGGTCCAGGCGAGGGTGGCCTTCAGCGAGGCGCCGGTCATCAGATCTTGCTGCTGGCCTCGGAGCCGGAGCGGTGGCGCAGGACGACGCCCCACGCGTGCGCGAGCGCCGGCGGCCCGTTCCAGGTGGGGGTGGGGACGATCCACTGGTCGTCGGCCAGGTGGTTGTTGTAGACGCTCAGGGCGTAGGTGTCGTAGTCGTGCGGCATGATGGCCCAGTAGGCGGCGTCGCTGCCGGGGATCGGGTGGAAGTCCCAGCGTTGCTCGGCGCTGCCGGTGTCGCCGCCGCGTTGCCGCAGGACGGGCGAGAGGGTGGGGATCTCCGCGGGGGTGTTGCCGGGGCGGAAGGTCAGGTAGTGCCCCTTGGCTCGGTTCTCGATCAGGTACGTCGTACGCCCTTCGCCCAGGTCGACCTTGTGGAGCTGCCACACCAGGGACTTGTTGGTGGGCAGAGGCCAGTGGTTCTCGTTCTGCACCTCGTCGTTGAGGGTGTCGTCAGTCTGGCCCTCTGACTGCAGGAACGTACCGGTGACCTGGTGGATGAGCAGGATCTCCTGGTCGGTGGGAGGCGCGCCGTGCACGGGGTTGGGGGGAGCCATCGAAGTCGTCTCCTTGATTCGCCGATATGGTCACCCCTTTTATTCCCATTTCTTGTTCCGTCCATTACTTTCTGTAATGTAGATGATCCTATATCGCCTATGGGGTGGCTGTATGACCGATAAAGTCAAGGCAGATCGCCACAATAAGTGACATATCTGCGCCCAGCCGGAACGCGGTGGGTCAGGAGGCATGGGGCTGAAGCCGCACGGCCGAAGCCGTACCTGGACCGCGGAGGTTTCAGAGGGCGGCAGCGGACATGATCATGATCGCCGGCTGCCGGCGGCAAATCCGGGTGCGGAGGGGCCGTGGGATGGTATGTGATCGACGGATGACGATCGAGATGGGCAAGCCGGGAGCCGACCGCCTCGGTGACGTGGTGCGGGTGCTGGGGGAGTGGCAGCACGACGGAGCGCCCGTCCAACTGCACCCGGGGGATGTGGGGTGGTTCTGGCGGTTCGGCGCGGAGCGGACGGCGGAGGCCACGCGGACCTGGAGCCGGGCCGGAGAGGTTCTGGCCATCGGGCTCCTGGACGGTCCGGATCTGCTGCGGCTGGCGTTCGCGCCGCAGGCGATGCGGGACGAGGAACTGGCGCGGCACGTGGCCGAGGACGCGGCGGCGCCCGAGCGTGGCGTACTGCCACCGGGCAAGGCCTACCTCGAGTCGTCGACGGATGCCCTGGTCCAGGACCTGCTGGCCGAGGACGGCTGGGAGAGCGGCGAGCCGTGGACACTGCTCCGGCGTGACCTCGGGGCGCCTGTGCCGGATCCCGGCGTTCGCGTCGAGGTGATCGGGCCGGAAGACGCGGACGAGTGGGCCGGGGTCCTGCGGGCCTCGTTCGACGGGTCGACGTTCACCGGCGACCACTGGCTCGCGGCGGCGGCGGGTTCGCCGTTCGCCGACGCGCGGTGCCTGGCCGTTCGGGACGGGCGGGGCGAGGCGGTGGCGGTGGTGATCGTGTGGTCGGCGGGTGCGGGCAGGCCCGGGCTGATCGAGCCGATGGGGGTGCACCGGGCGCACCGCGGCCGGGGTTACGGCCGGGCGGTCACGATCGCCGCGGCGCGGGCCCTCCGGGAGCTGGGCTCGTCCAGCATGATCGTGTGCTGCGAGAGCTCCAACGTCGGCGCCGTGGCCACGTACCGGTCGGCGGGCATGGAGCAGCTGTCCGAGCGGCGGGACCTGTTCCGCAACGCCTGAGACCGCCGGTACCGGGCGCGTCAGGTGGTGCCGTCGGGCCGGGCCGACGGTGAGGCCGGGCTCCTCGACGGGTAGCCAGGCGACCAGCACGTCCACGTCACCGCGGCGCAACGCGCCGAAGGGATCGCTGAAGGCCGGGTGCCGGATGCGCAGCCTCCAGCCGGGATGACGGGCGCGGAAGGCGCCCCCACAGGCACGCGGCTCGTGCACGCTGACGGGCGGCATGCCGACACGCAGCACGGCGGTGATGCCCTGGGCGGCCGGCCGGTCGCGTTCGAGACTGTCGTGCAGGCCGGCGTTGAGGGGCCGCATGTCCAGGCAGACCCGGGCGGCCACGATGATCAGCCGGCCGCCCGCGGGCGCACCGGTCACCTCTTCCTCGCGCCATCCGTCATGCCGGGGACCAACCCTTACGAAAGGTTTCTGACGATGACTAACACGGACGTCCACGGAACGGTCGAGGACGGCTTCGAGCCGGTGCGCGAGGCGTTCGCCGAGGTGGTGGCCGAGCAGGACGGCCAGGTGGGCGCGCAGCTCACCGCCTACGCGCACGGCCGCCGGGTGGTGGACCTGTGGGCGGGGGACGAGGTGAGCGGTGACACGCTGACCGGCGTCTACTCCTCCACCAAGGGGGCCGCGACGCTGGTGGCGGCGCTGCTCGTGCAGGACGGCGTGCTCGATCTGGACGAGCCGGTGGCCCGGCACTGGCCGGAGTTCGCCGCCGCCGGCAAGACCACCATCACGCTGCGGGACGTGCTCACCCACCGCTCCGGCGTCATCGGCGTCGACGGCGGCCTGTCGGCGGCCGAGCTCGCCGACGACGCGGTGATCGCCCGCAGGCTGGCGGGGCAGCGGCCGTACTGGCGTCCCGGCACGGCCTACGGTTACGGCGGGTTCGTCACGTTCGCGCTGGTGAACGAGGTGATCCGGCGGGTGACCGGGCAGTCGCTGCAGCAGGTCTACGAGCAGCGCGTCCGGGCCCCGTACGGGCTGGACCTGTACCTGGGCCTGCCCGAGGCCGAGGAGCGCCGCTTCCGTCCGATCCAGTGGTGGACGGCCACCCCCGAGCAGGAGGCCGCGTTCTGGACGAACCTGCCAGGACCGCACAGCATCCTCGGCGTCGGCTACGGGCTCAACAGCACCCCGCCGCTGGACCAGGTGGCCTTCGCCAACACCCGCGACGTGCGCGCCCACGGCCAGGCGTCGGCCGGCGGGGTGGGCAGCGCGCGCGGCCTGGCCGGCCTGTACGCCGCGGCCGTCTGGGGCCTCGACGGCCGGCCCCCGCTGCTCAAGCCGGACACCATCGGCGAGTTCGCCCAGCTGCACTCCCTCGGCGCCGACCTGGTCCGCGGCGACCAGGGCAACTACGCGGTCGGTTTCCAGGCCAAGGGCCTGCGCTACCCCTTCCTCAGCGCGAACGCGTTCGGCCACGACGGCTCGGCGGGCTCGGAGTCCTTCGCCGACCCGATGAGCGGCATCGCGTTCGGCTACACCCGGCGCCGCTTCGGCTTCGCCTGGTCCTACCCCGAGCACGACCGGCTCGCCGCCGCGACCTACCACGCCGCCACCACCACCTCCTGAGGACGTCGGATGACCTCGCACACCCCTTCGGAAAGAAGCGGCCTGGCCCTGCTGGTGATCGCCGCCGCGCAACTGCTGATGGTGATGGACGGCACCATCGTGACCGTGGGCCTGCCCGTCATCGGGACCGGGCTCGGCATCGCCGAGGCCGACCTGGACTGGGTGCTCACCTCCTACGCCCTGGCCTTCGGCGGCCTGCTGCTGGCCGGCGGACGCGCCGGCGACGTGTTCGGCCGGCGCAGGCTGTTCCGCGCCGGGCTGGCCGTCTTCCTGGCCGCGTCCCTGCTGGGCGGCCTGGCCGGCAACGGCAGCGTGCTGATCGCCGCCCGCGTCCTGCAGGGCGTCGGCGCCGCGATCGTCGCCCCGGCCGCGCTGTCCCTGCTCGCCGACACCTTCCCGGCCGGACCGCAGCGCAACAAGGCGCTCGGCGTCTACGGCGCCATGGGCGGCCTCGGCTCGGTGGCCGGCCTGCTGCTGGGCGGCGCGCTGACGGAGTACCTGGGCTGGAGATGGATCATGTTCATCAACATCCCCATCGCGCTGCTGGTCCTGGCCGGCACCTACGCCCTCAGGCCCGGCACCCGCGAGCGCGGCGGCCTCGACCTGCCCGGCGCGGCCACCGTGACCCTCGCCCTCGGCGCGCTGGTCTACGCGATCAACCGGGCCGGCTCGCACGGCATCGGCGACCCGCTCACCCTGACCTTCGGCGCCGCCGCCCTCGTGCTGCTCGCCGCGTTCGTGCTCATCCAGCGCGGCGCGCGCAGCCCGATGCTGCCCCCGGGCGTGCTCGCCGACCGGGGCAGGCTCGGCGCCAACCTGGTGATGCTGCTCATGGGCGCCGGGCAGCTGGCCACCTTCTACTTCCTCACCCTCTACATGCAGACGATCAACCAGTACTCGCCCATGATCACCGGGCTGGCGTACCTGCCGTTCGCCATCGGCATCGGCATCGGCTCCGGCCTCATCGGCCCCCGCCTGCAGGCCCGCGCCTCCACCCGGACCGTCCTGACGGTCGGGATGGCGGTGGCCGCCGTGGCGATGGGCTGGTTCAGCCTGCTGACCCCGGACCAGAACCCCCTGCTCGTGCTGCTGCCCGCCCAGCTCGCCGGCGGCATCGGCCTGGGCATCGGCTTCGTCGCCGCCACCATCGGCGGCGTGCAGGGCGTCACCGCGCGCGACTCCGGCATCGCCTCCGGCCTGGTCAACACCAGCCAGCAGATCGGCGGCGCCCTCGGCCTGGCCGTCCTGGCCGGCATCGCCGCGGCCGCCACCACGAGCGTGCCATCGGGCACGCCCGTGCAGGACGCGCTCACCAGCGGCTACACCGCGGGCATGCTCGGCGCGGGCGGCTTCTACCTGGCCGCCATCCTCACCGCCGTCCTCCTCCTGCGCTCCCGTTCCACGAACCCGGACAGCCGGCTCATGCCGGAAACTCTCCGAACAACCCGCTGAACCCGGTCACCTTCGCACCCCTCCATCCGTCAGAGCAGCGAAACACCGTACAGAGAGGAACACCACCATCATGACCATCACCGAGTCGCGCCTGCCCAACCCCTCCGTCCTCGTCCCCGAGCTCAAGGACATCGGCGGCGCCCTGTTCAAGGCGACCGGGAACGGCACGGTCCCGCGGACCACCATCAGCTTGGTGCAACTGCGCGCCGGGCAGCTCGCCGGCAGCACGTACCTGACCGTCCTGCACACCGGCAACCTGCGCGCGGCCGGCGCCACCGAGGAGAGCATCACCGCCGTGGCCTCCTGGCGGACCGCGCCCTACTTCACCGCCGCGGAACGCGTCGCGCTGGAGCTGGTCGAGGCCGTCCTGACCCCGAACGCGTCCGGCGAGCGCGTCCCCGACGAGCTGTACGCCCGCGCGTCCGAGCAGTACGACGACAAGGCGCTCGCCACGCTCATCATGGCCATCGGCCAGGTCTGCTTCTTCCTTCCCCTGGCCCTCATCGGCAAGCCGCTGCCGGGGGTGTCGCCGGCGGAGCAGTGGAGGAAGTGACACCCGCCATAAGACCTCACTCAGGGTGAGGCGGCCGACTGACCACGGTGGAGGCCCGGCCGCAAGTCCGGGCCCCGCGTGATCGGCCCAGAGCCCGGCGCGGTGCTGGATCCGGGTGTGAAGCACCACGACATCCTCGACGGCGGTCCATGGGGAAGGGCGTCCCGGGGCCGGCTACCCCGGTGAACCATTCCGGAGTTCCGGTGGACGCACGGTCAAGTAAGTGTGTTCTCTGGGTCATGCATTCCAGGAAATTGCGGGGCAGTCTGGTTCACGGAAAACAATTCCGTGCTGAAAGGAAAGTCTCATGTCACGATTCGGCGTTCGCCTGGCGTCTCTCGCATTAGCCGCCACCGCGGCCACCGGCGGCCTGCTCGTCGCGTCCCCGGCTCAGGCCGCGAGCTGGACCTGCGATGCGAGCTGGCAGACGAAGTCGTTCGACCTGCCGAACAAGCCGGACGTCACGGTGCGCGCCCGAGCCTGCGTCTACAAGGACGGCAACACCCGCAGGGCGCGTATTCAATTCTCCTGGGACACGAATACCGGTGTCTCGGTCGGCAAGCGATTCGACAAATTCGTGGTGCAGGCCAGGCTCGAACGGTACGACGCCGTTTTCAGGCACATGAACTGCGACTACACCGAGGCGCTGAATTACTATGTCTCCGGCAGCGACACGTGTACGACGGGCTACATGACCAGCACCGCGCAGAACGGCTGGACCAGCGACGGGACGATCGTCTACAACATCGACGGCGACGGCAAGGACGACTTCACCTGGAACCTGCACGGCTCCGACCAGGTCAAGGTGCTGCCCGACGGCACCGAGGCCGCGGACGAGCCGGTGCAGGCGCCGGCGCCCGACCCCGCGGACACGCCCGAGCCCGGGCCCGAGCTCCGCTACGAGAACGCACCCGCCACGAACGGGTGACCCGGCGCGTCCCCGGGCGCCGCGCAGGCGCCCGGGGGCCTGCCCCACCTCCTGACCTGCCGTTTCAGGCTGGAAGGCCCTCAGCGTTCCTCCCAGTGCGGGGTATGCGACTCGATGTCTTCCGGCACACGAATCCGTCCGTTCAAGAGAACGAGCGCACGGTGTGCAGGTCTCGTCATGGGAGGCCGAATCGCTCAGCGCAGGAACGCCGCGGTGGTGGCCACGAACCGGTCGGCGTCGTCGAGCCACGGAAAGTGCCCGGCTCGGGCTTGAACGACGAGTTCGGCGTGGGGAAACAGCTCGGCGAGCCCGGCCATCGCGGCAGGAGGGGAGTTCAGGTCGACCTCGCCCGTGAGCAGCAGCACCGGCGAGGTGAGGCGGGTGAGGGCGGCGCGGGTGGCGGCGGGGTCGAAGGCGCCGCCGGAGCCGAAGGTGGCTGCGGCCTCGCGGTTCTTCCGCCCGTCCTCGGCGGCCTTGTGGGCGCGGGCCGTCTCGTCCCAGCGGCCGTACCAGAACGGCGCGATGGCCTCGAAGGCGTCGCCGGTGCCGGCCATGATCTCCTCCAGGGCCGCGAACGCCGCCGGGAACCACGGCTCGTCCTTGCGCAGCAGCGCCGTCTCCCGCCGGACGTCCGCGGTGACCGTGATGCCGACGGCCATGACGCTCGGCCCGATCAGCACGAGCTTGCTGACGTGTTCCGGATGGCGGGCCGCATACAGCGTGGCCAGATTCGTGCCCGCGGAATGGGCGAGCAGGTCCATCCGGTCGAGTGCAAGGTGCTCGCGCAGGGCTTCGACGTCATCGACGAGACGGTCGCAGCGGTACGAACCGGTGTCGTCCGGCACGGCGGACCGGCCGGTGCCCCGCAGGTCCAGCATGATCAACTGCCGGTGCGCGGACAGGCCTCCGAGGTCGCCGAGGTAGGCGGAAGCCTGCATCGGCCCGCCGGGCAGACAGATCACCGGCGACCCATCGCCGGATACGTGGTAGGCGAGCCTGGTGCCGTCGTGGGCGGTGAAGAATGGCATGCCCGCCAGCCTGCGGGAGAGCGGCGCTCCTCGGCTATCGTTCAGCCACAGCTACATGATGAGGGCGGATGGCGGTCGAGATCAGGTTCACCGCGGCGTCGGTCGCGAAGGTGCGCTTCGCCGTCTCACCGCTGGGCGAGACGGTGCTGGCGCTGCGGATCCTGCTGGGCACGGGCGGGCATGCGGTCCACCAGCCGTGGGTGCGCCAGGCGCGCCCGTTGCTGGCGGGCGAGCGGGAGCTGCCGCTGCTGCGAGGGCTGATCGCCGGACCGCTGCCGTCGTTCCTGTTCCCGGTGCCCGGGAAGCGGCTGCCGTCCATGGCGTCGGAGCTGGACCTGCTGCTCGCCACGGAAGGGGACTTCTTCCGGCATGAGTACGGCGCGGTCTCGGGCATGCCGGCCGAGGAGGTCCCCGAGCCGGCGGCGGTCCTGCCGCGCCTGGCGGAGGCGCTGCGTCGCTGCCACGAGCTGCTGATCGCGCCGCACTGGGGCCGGATGTGCGCGGTGCTGGAGGCCGACATCGGCCGGCGCGCGCTGACCCTGGTGGACGGCGGGGTACAGGCGCTGTTCGCCGAGCTGCACCGGGACATCGCCTGGGACGGCGGCCAGTTGGTGGTGCACGGCCGGCGCACCCCGCACTCCGTCTGCACAGTGGACGCCGGCGGGCACGGCCTGGTCCTGCTGCCCAGCGTCTTCAACTGGCCGAACGTGGGCGTGGACAAGTCCCCGGTCACCGCCGCGTCGATCCGCTACCCGGCGATGGGCGTCGGCCTGCTCTGGGAGCCGCCCCCGCCGGCGCTGACCGGCCTGGCTCCGGTGCTCGGCCACGCGAGAACGCAGATCCTCGCCGCCCTGGCCGAACCCCTGACGACCGCAGCCCTGGCCACCCGCCTGCGCATCACCCCTAGCGCGGTCTCGCAACACCTGAACGCGCTGCGCGGGGCGGGCCTGGTGCTGACGCAACGCAGGGGCCGCACGGCACTGCACCTGCGCACGGAACGAGCAACCCACCTGCTGGGCGGCTCAGCCCCGGAAGGTCGCTGACACAGGCCGCCACATCCCGGCGCTCATCCCGCCTGTCTCGTCAGCCGGGGTTCAGACTCGGTGGCAGGCCGGCTTCTCGACCGTGACCAGCACGTCGACCGGGTCGCAGTCCGCGGCGACGGCGGTCAGGCGGATGGTGCCGGGCGCGGCCGGCCTCACCACGGCGAGGGCGCGGCCCCGGTAGGTGCGGTGCTCGGTCGCGTCGAACCGTTCCGTGTTCGCCGGGTCCGCGCTGCCGAAGCCGACCAGCGTTCCGTCGCCGGTGACGTTCACCCGCACGGGCCGGTCGGCCGCGGGGTGCGGCGTCCCGGCCGAGTCGGTCAGGGTGAGGGCGACGTAGGCCAGGTCGCCGGCGTCGGCCGTGATGATCGGCCGTTCGGGTTCGGCGTGCAGCACGAGGGGGCCGGTCGCGGTGCGCAGGACGTCGCGGCCGGATTCGACGCCGTCGCGGTAGACGATCGCGACCAGTTCGCCTGGTTCGTAGGTGGTCTCGAACTCGGTGCGGAACTTGTGGTGCTCGCCGACCGGTCCGCGTCCCAGGGAGCGGCCGTTGACGAGGAGTTCGACCTCGTCCGCGTCGCTGTACACCTCGACGACGATCGGGGCGCCTTCGTGGCCGGGCCAGGTCCAGCTCGCGGTGGTGTCGCTCCAGGCCCATCGGCTGCTGATGACGGTCTTGCCATGGTGTTGTGGCCGCTGGACAGCGAGGTAGGGCTGGTCGCGCAGGCCGAAGACGATCTCCCGGTAGTAGGAGACGGGAAGCCGGTGGCCGGTGATGTCGATGTCCCCGCAGCCGGCCAGCAGGTACGGATACGGCGCGGCGAACGTGGGGCGGGGGGTGTCCGGTGTGACGTACTGCGGCCGGCCGATGCCGGCCTCGCCCAGGTAGTCCCAGCCGGTCCAGGTGAAGTCGCCGATGACGTGGCTGTGCTGCTGGACCAGTCGCCAGTTGTCGTCGATGCGGGTCGGGAAGGTCTCGGTGCCGAGGATGATCCGGTTCGGGAACAGCGTGCGGTCGCTCGCGTAGCGGACCTCCGAGTAGTTCATCCCGGCCACGTCGAGCACGCTGTAGGACTCGGCGGTGCGGGTGGTCACCAGGTCGGAGCCGGCGACGGCGTTCACGTCGAATCCGCTGTCGGCCATCAGGGTGTTGACGCCCGTGTCGTCGCCCTCCTGGGCGCGCAGGTCGGGCAGCAGGGCCAGGAGGTTGTTGATCCCGTTGGTGAGGAAGCGGGTGCCGTCCAGCGTACGGACCTTCTCGGCGAGCCTGCGGCCCCATACGGCCCCGGTGGCCGCGCCGGTCTCGGGAATCTCGTTGCCGAGGGAGTACAGGATGACGCTGGGATGGTTGAAGTCCTTGGCCACCATCGCCTCCAGGTCGCGTTCCCACCATTCGGGGAAGTCGAGGCTGTAGTCGAAGGGGCTCTTGCTCCACGTCCACATGTCGAAGGCCTCGTCGACCACCAGCATGCCGAGGCGGTCGCAGGCGTCGAGCATCGCGGTGCTCATGGGGTGGTGCGACATGCGGATGGCGTTGAATCCGGCGTCCTTGAGCAGCCGCACGCGGCGTTCCTCGGCCTGGGCGAACGTCGCGGCGCCCAGCGGTCCGTTGTCGTGGTGCACGCAGGCGCCGCGCAGCTTGACCGTCTCGCCGTTGATCCGCAGCCCGTGCTCGGGGTCCAGGCGCAGGGAACGGATGCCGAAGGCGACCTCCACGGCGTCGATGTCCGTGATGGACACCGCGCACGTGTACAGCGCGGGCGAGTCCGGGCTCCACAGCGAGGGGTCGCGGACGTAGAGGCGCCGGCGGGCGATGGCCGGCTCGTGAGGTTGCACCGTGATCGGCGCGGTGTCGGACGCGACGACGGTTCCCGCGGCATCGCGGATCTCGGTGACCAGGTGGACGGTGCGCAGGTCGTTGGAGTCGTTCTCGATCGTGGTCGCGACCTCCACGACCGCGCGTTCGGTGTCGATGTCCGGGGTGGTGACGTGGACGCCGTCCGGGCTGATGCGGACGACCTCGCCGACGAGCAGCCAGGTGTCGCGGTAGATGCCCGCGCCGGAGTACCAGCGGGAGTCCTGGTGGGTCCGGCACTCCACGCGGACCTCGTTGTTCTCGCCGAACCGCAGGAACCGGTCGGCGTCGATGAGGAACCGCGAGTACCCGTACGGGCGTTGCCCGGCGTAGTTGCCGTTGACGAAGACGGTGGCGTCCCGGTAGACGCCTTCGAACTGCAGCATGATCCGCTTGCCCCGGTGCTCCCCGGGCACCGGGAACGTCTTGCGGTACTCGTAGGACCCGCCGGGGAAGTAGGCGGTCGCGGCGCCGTCCGCGGTGGCCTCGCGGTCGCGGGTGAGCATCGCGTCGTGCGGCACGATCACCGGCTCGAACGGGACCGCGGTGCCGGCCAGTTCGGCGAACGGATTGACCTTCGGGCGGAACTGCCAGTTTTCGTTGAACGAGGTGCGGATCACGTCACTCCTCAGAATGAGAGTTCCGGCTGGGTGGAGCCGGGCAGGTGGGAGCCGTCCACGCCGGAAGCGGGAAGCGGGACGTCACCGGGCAGCGGCGGTGGAGCGCCGGACGACCAGGCTCGGAATGACCGAGAAGTGCACCGGTGACGTACGGCCTTCGATGCGTTCGAGCAGCAGCCGCCCGGCCATCCGGCCCATGACGACGCCGTCCTGGTTGACGGTGGTCAGCGCGATGTTGGGGTGGGCGGCCAGCCTGGTGTTGTCGTAGCCGGCCACGGAGACGTCGTCCGGGACGGACAGGCCCGCCTCGTGCAGCGCGGCCAGCACGCCGAGTGCCGCCTCGTCGGAACCGGCGAAGATCGCGGTGGGGCGCGGATCGCGGCTCAGCAGCTCGCGGGCGCCGTCGTAGCCGCCTTCCTCCGAGTACGAGGTCACGGCGACGGCGATCTCGCCGGCGAGCCCGTGGTCGCGCATCACCCTCTCGTAGGTCTCGGCCCTGATGCGCGGCATCTGGTCGGCCGCCCGGCCGTGCTCCTGCTGGAAGGTGATGTGCCCGATGCGGCGGTGGCCGAGCCCGATCAGGTGCTCCATGACGAGCTCGGAGCCGACCCTGTCGTCGTCGACGATCAAGTCGTACGCCGGCGACCTGTCGTGGCGGCCCAGCACCACGGTGGGGAACTCGCGCGCCACCTGCTCGAGCTGGGTGCGGCCGACCAGCGGAGCGATCATGAGGATGCCGTCCACCTGCCGGTCTATCAGGGCGTCCAGGGCACGTTTCTCGGTCTTGTCGAGGGTGCCTCCCTGGATCATGATCGCCTGGTAGTCGGACTCGGCGAGCTGGTCCACCAGCCCGGTCATGATCTCGGCGTAGAACGGGATCCCGATGTGCCGCATGAGCACGCCGATGGTGAACGCCCGCCCGCGCAGCGCCCGCGCGGCGGCCTGGGGGCGATAGCCGAGCTCCTCGATGGCCCGCTGGACGCGCTCCCGCATGGCGTCGCTGACCCCGTAATCGTTCCGGATCACCTTGGAGACCGCCGCCTTGGAGACCCCGGCGTGCTTCGCCACGTCAGAAATGGTCACTCTTCGTCGCCGCTCAGGCGCGACCATGGGCATCCCTTCTCCAGCCGAGTCCTGCCGATCCTCCGACGCAGAGATCGTCGCACATGTAGACCGGTTTATGAACCTTAGCGGATGACGCAGATCGTACCCCTTTGGCCTAGCGGAGACGTCGTAGACCGGTACACATTTTCCCTTGACCTTCGCGCGACGTAACGGCTACGTTAACTCGCACTCGGGGCCCGTCCCGGCCCCCCGCAGGCGACCCAGGTCGCCCCGGAACATGATCGAGAGACCAATGCGCAGCTTCCCCGACGGCTTTCTCTGGGGTGCGGCGACCGCACCGCACCAGGTCGAGGGCAACAACGTCAACAGCGACTTCTGGGCGCAGGAGGAGCGCATGCCAGGAGCGGATCGCAGCGGCGACGCCCTCGACAGCTACCACCGATACGCCGAGGACATCCGGCTCGTCGCGGAGTCGGGCCTGAACACCTACCGCTTCGGCATCGAGTGGGCGCGCATCGAGCCGGCCCCGGGAAGGGTGTCGCGCGCGGCGCTCGCGCACTACCGGCGCATGATCGACGCGTGTCTCGCCGCGGGCGTGACCCCGTTCGTCACGATCCACCACTTCACCTCGCCGCGATGGTTCGCCGAGGAGGGCGGCTGGCGCGGAGAGCGGGCCGTGGACCGCTTCCGCGCCTACGTCGAGGCGGCCACCTCGATCCTCGGCGGCGTCGAGTGGGTCTGCACCATCAACGAGCCCAACATGCTCGCGATCATGGTGCGTGAGGCGGAGGCGACGCTCGACCCCGACGCGGGCCTGGAGTGGCTGAGCCCCACGCTGGAGGCGGACACGCCCCGGCCGGTGAAGCCGGCGCCGCCGGTGGAGATCGGGCGCCGTCTCGTCGAGGCCCACCACGCGGCCCGGGACGTGCTGCGCGAGGGCACGGACGCCCGGGTGGGATGGTCGGTCGCGAGCCGCGCGTTCGAGACCCGGCCCGGGGCGGAGGAGGTGCGCCGGCGGCTCGAGTACGTCTGGGAGGACCTCTACCTGGAGGCCGCGCGGGGCGACGACTTCGTCGGGGTGCAGGCCTACTCGGCGCAGTGGGTGGGGCTGGACGGCATCGAACCGCACCCCGTCCACCCGGACAACACCCTCGTGCGAACGGCGTACCGCCCCGACGCCCTCGGCATCGCCGTCCGGCACACCGCCGACGTGCTGCCCGGCGTCCCGATCGTCGTCACCGAGAACGGCATCGCGACCGGCGACGACGCCCGGCGCGTCGCCTACACCACCGGCGCGCTCGACGCGCTGGCCGAGGCGATGGGAGCCGGCGTGGACGTGCGGGGCTACATCCATTGGAGCCTGCTCGACAACTACGAGTGGGGGCACTGGGACCCGACGTTCGGCCTCGTCGCCGTTGACCGGGAGACGTTCGAGCGCCGGCCCAAGCCGAGCCTCGCCTGGCTGGGCGGCGTCGCCAAGGCCAACGCGCTCCGGGACGAGGCCTGGCGATGACCGGAGCAATCGACCGGCGGCAACTCGTGCGACGGCACAACCCCGTGCTGACGTCCGCGCACCCCGCCGGCGCCCTCACGGTCGGCAACGGTGATATCGCGCTCACGGTCGACATCTCCGGACTGCAGACGTTCCCGTCCTTCCACGAGCTGGTCCCCGACCCGCACCGCGTCGTTCGCGACGGGCTGTCCGGCCTGCCCGAGCAGCGCCCGCGCGTCTTCGACGCCGACGACTTCCAGGTCCCCCTGCGCACGCAGTCGACCTGGGGCTGGTACGAGACGCGCACCGACCGGGAGCTCCGGCTGGAGGACACGACCACGCTGTACGAGACGTCCCGCGGCCCGGTGCCCTACCTCGACCGCATGGGCCTGCAGCGGGCCGGCGACCCCATCGCCGAGGAGTTCGCCGCGGGCGCGTGGTACCACTTCAACCCCCGCCGCGCTCACCTCGGCCGCCTCGCGCTGGTCCGCCCGGACGGGACGGCGCTCGACGACCCGGCCGCGTTGACCGGCGTACGCACCGAGCTCGATCTGTGGACGGGAACGATCCAGGCCGCGTACGTGCTCGACGGCGAGCGTGTCCGCGTCACCACCGTCGCCGACCCGCACGATCACCGCTTCGCCGTACGCGTCGAGTCCGGCCTGCTGCCGCGCGGATGGGGCGTCGCCTGGGTGTTCGACGACCAGCCGGACGACCTGGCCGCCTTCGAACTCCCGCTCGCGCAGGAGACGGTCTGGGACCGGCACACGGCGTGCCACTGGACCGCACGGCGCACGGTGGAGGCGCTGACCTACGGCGTGGGCGTCCGCACCACCGGCAGCCTGCGTGAAGGGGCCGGCTCGGCCGTCGCGCACACGGAAGCCACCGTTCTCGAGGTCGTGGTGACGCTGACGCCTGGTCAGGACCGGCCGCCGCATCAGGACGGCTTCTCCGCCGTCAGCGCGTCCGCGCGCGCCTGGTGGGACGAGCACTGGAGCGCCGGTGCCGCCATCAGCCTCGCCGGCAGCACGGACACGCGCGCCGCGGAACTCGAACGCCGCGTCGTTCTCTCGCAGTACCTCATGGCCGTCAACAGCGCCGGCGTCACGCCTCCGGCGGAGTCCGGTCTGACGTACAACACCTGGTCGGGCAAGTTCCACCTCGAGATGCACTGGTGGCACGCGGCGCATTTCCCGATGTGGGGCCGGGGGCACCTGCTCGAGCGCAGCATGCGCTGGTACCACGGCGCCCTGGAGGCGGCGAAGGCGACCGCCCGCCGGCAGGGGTATCGCGGAGCCCGCTGGCCCAAGCAGACCGACCCGTCCGCGCGCGAGTCGCCGAGCCACATCGGCGTCTTCCTCCTGTGGCAGCAGCCGCACGTGATCCACCTGCTGGAGCTGCTGCGTGGCGAGGGGCGCGAGGAGCCGTTCCTGCGGGAGCACTACCCGCTCGTCGAGGCGACCGCCGACTTCATGGCCGACTTCGCCGAGGAACGCGACGGGTCCTTCCGGCTGCCGCCCCCGCTCATCCCCGCGCAGGAGAGCTACCTCCTCGACCGGGCGACGAACGCCGATCCGACCTTCGAGCTGGCGTACTGGTCGTGGGCGCTCGGCGTGGCGAACGAGTGGAGAACCCGGCTCGGTCTCGAACCGAACGAGCAGTGGGACCGGGTGGCGCGGAACATGCGCCGGCCCGCCTTGCTGCCCGACGGCACGTACGCCGCGATCGCGACGTTCCCGTGGCTCATCCGCAAGGATCACCCGTCCATGCTCATGGCGCTGGGGTGGCTGCCGGACACCGACCTCGTGGACGCGGCCACGATGGCGGCGACGCTCGATGCCGTCTGGGAGCACTGGGACCTGCAGTCCAGCTGGGGCTGGGACTACCCCGTCATGGCGATGACCGCGGCCCGCCTCGGCGACGTCGGCCGGGCGATCGACGCCCTCCTGCTCCCATCGCCCAAGAACGTCTTCCTCCCCAACGGACACAATCCGCAGATGCCGGGATTCCTCACGATCTATCTCCCGGCGAACGGAGGGCTGCTGGCCGCGATGGCGCACCTCGCCACGGCGGTGAACCAGGGGGCAGAGCCTCCCGAAGGCTGGGTGATCACTTCAGAAGGACTGGGCACGCTTCCCCGCCCCCATGTCCTGTCCACACCCGAATGACTTCCGCGCACCCGGAAGAAGAACCATCGGCCGACATATCAAGCCGCTTCCCATCCAAGGCTTCCAAAGGTGAGGACCATGGGTACACCTCTTTCAGCACGTGGCGCTCGTCGCCGCCCCACCATCGTGGCAGCATCATTGGCGATCGCCGGGGCGCTCGCCCTGGCCGGCTGTTCGTCGTCCGACGAACCCGCCACCGGGGGCGTCGAACTGACCTTCATGAACCAGTCGCGCGGGCAGGAGGCCGCACTCACCCAGCTCGCGCAGCAGTACACCAAGAAGACCGGCGTCAAGATCACTATCGACTCGCCCGGACCGGCCGACTACCTGCCGAAGCTCCAGGCGAAGGCGCAGTCGAGGTCCATGCCCGACGTCTATTCGTCCTTCGACGCGTCCCAGATGGCGCCGTTCTACAAGGCCGGCTGGGCGATGGACCTCTCCGCCGAGCTGAACGCCGGCTGGAGCAAGAACTTCAGCCCCGCCGTGCTCAAGATGTCGACGTTCCAGGAAGGCAACAACCTCGGGGTCAAGCCCGGCATCTACTCGGTGCACTGGGAGACGCAGACGTACGGCTTCCTCATCAACCCGGCGCTGACCGGAATGTCGGCGGACAAGCCACCCGCGACGACGACCGAGTTCATCGACGCGCTCGCCGCGAAGAAGGCGAAGTTCTCCATCGCGGCATCGCAGACGCCGAACATCATCCAGGGCCTCGCCTCGAACTGGCTGACGGACGCCGAGATCGAAGCCACCCTCAACGGGAAGGCGAGCTGGAAACAGGACGGCTGGCGCAACGCCTTCCAGTTCCTGGCCGACCTGAAGAAGGCCGGCGTGCTCGCCGACGACTCCATCCCCGGCGGCCAGGACGACCACCCGAACGTGGAGTCGTCCTTCTTCACCAAGTCGATGGGCGCCATCTTCGACGCCGCCCCCGGCATCGCGGTCGGACTCAGGACGAACCCGGAATTCGAGGACTACTTCTCCACCGGGCTGCCCAAGGCCCCCGGCGGCGTCCACGACCCGCGCTCGCCGGGCATCCCCGGGAAGGGCGCGGTGATCAACCCGAGGGGCGAGCATCCCAAGGAGGCGCTCGCGTTCGTCAAGTGGCTGACCGAGCCCGAGCAGCAGGCGGTGTTCGCCAAGACCGCCCGCATCCTGCCCAGCAACCCGGAACTCCTCGCCGGCGCGGACATCCCCGACCAGCTCGCGGGCTTCGCCGCCGGGGTGAAGACCATGCAGGTCATGTCGACGACCTTCACGCCTGACGTGATCACCGCGATCAGGGCGGAGTCCCAGCGCCTGGTGCTGGGCGAGACGACGGTGGACGAAGCGCTCACCACCATCCAGGCGGCGCAGGACCGTACGTCATGACGACGCAGCACCTCGCGATTCCCGCACGGCGCCCCTCCCGGGCGCCGCGCGGGAGGCGCGCTGTCCGGCGCAACCTGATCGGCTGGCTGTTCCTGGCGCCGGCCGTCGCGCTCGTCGGGATCTTCACGATCACGCCGTTTGCGCAGGCCATCCTGCTGAGCTTCCAGTCCTGGGACGGCGTCAGCCCCGACACCCCGTGGGTGGGGCTGGACAACTACGACTTCGTCGCCTCCGACCCGATCTTCTGGGCGTCCATGCGCAACGTCCTGTTCTTCGGCGTCGTCGGTTTCGTCGTCGGCAACGGAGTCGCCCTGGGCATGGCGCTGGCCGTCAACAGCGTCACCCGCGGCCGGACGTTCTTCCGCACCGTCTTCTACCTGCCGGGCGTGTTGTCGGTCGTCGTCGTCGGCCTGCTGTTCTCCTTCATCCTGGCCCCCGGCTCCGGCGTGCTCAACCGGCTGCTCGGCCTGGCCGGGCTGGACGCGCTGCAGCAGAACTGGCTGGGCGACCCGGCCGTCGCGCTGCCCGCCGTGGCGGCGGTGTTCGTCTGGTTCCACTGGGGGTTCGGCTTCCTGCTCTTCCTCGCCGGGCTGCAGGACGTGCCGAAGGAGCTGTACGAGGCCGCCGAGCTCGACGGCGCGAACCGCTGGTCGAAGTTCCGGTACATCACCTGGCCGCAACTGGCCCCGGTCACCTCGATCGTCAGCCTGCTCACGCTGCTCGCCGCGCTCCAGATCTTCGGGACCGTCCAGGTGCTGACCAACGGCGGGCCCGGCCACCACACGATGGTGCCGACCCTCGCGATCTACAACGAGGCGTTCGTCAACTGGCGTTACGGCAGCGCCGCGGCCATGTCGGTCATCTTCGGCGGCGCCCTCGTGCTGCTGTCCGTGATCCAGCTCGCGATCACCAGGCGGAGGTCCCGCGCATGAGCAGCCGGACGACAGGAAGGACCGAGGAGATGTCCATCGCTTCGGCACGACGCAGGGTTCCCGTCCACAAGGCCGGCCTGTACGGACTGCTGGGCGTCGCCGCGCTGATCGCGATGTTCCCCCTGCTGTGGATGTTGTCCGGGTCCTTGCAGAGCCTCACGGAGCTGCTGTCGAACAAGAGCTTCCTGCCCGCGGACCCGCAGTGGCACAACTACGTGACCGCGTGGGTGCAGGGCGAACTCGGCGTCTACCTGCGCAACAGCGTGCTCTACACGGGGTCGGCCGTCCTCGGCATCCTGGTGGTGTCCAGCCTCGCCGGATACGCCCTCGCGCGGCTCGACTTCGCGGGCAAGGGCGCGTTCACGTTCGTCATCCTCGCCGTGATGATCATCCCGGCGCCCGCCATGTTCCTCGCCCAGTACAAGCTGCTCATCTCGCTGAACCTGACGAACAACCCCGTCGGCTACGTGCTGATCCTCATCACCTCGGGCATCCCGATGTCGACGCTCATCATGCGCAGCTTCTTCGTCGGCCAGCCCCGCGCCCTGGAGGAGGCGGCCGCGCTCGACGGCGCCGGCCCGCTGCGCATCTTCTGGAACGTGATCCTCCCGCTGGCCCGGCCCGGCCTCGCCGCCGTGGCGGTCATCCAGGGGCTGGGCGCGTGGAACGAGTACCTCATGGCGCTCGTCCTGTTCGAGGACAACTCCCTCATGCCGATCCAGCGCGGCCTGACCGCCTTCACCTCCGCCGAGACGCCACAGCAGCAGATCCTGCTCGCCGCCACCACCATCTCGATCGTGCCCGTCGTGATCTTCTACCTGATGGCGCAGCGGCACATCGTGAAGGGCATCGGGGCGGGCGCCATCAAGTGAGCAGAACCGCCGAGGAAACGTACTGGTCGAGCCCTGCACCCCCGCGAGGGCGCAGGGCTCGGCAGCTCAGTCGATCGCGTCCTCGACCTTCCGCCAGTCCACGAACTTGAAGTTCGTAGAGGAATATGTCGGACGGTGACGGTTCCGGCCTGCGCGTCGGTGTTTGCGCAGCTTGGGACGTGGGTGTTGTCTGCATGGTGCCGGGCTGTGCCGCTTGACAGCCGCCGCTGTCTGGACTTCCGGTCTCCCTACGGTCTCCCTCGCCGAGGGCGTTCTGCCGGCTTCTGCCAGCGGACGGAGAGTGGTACCTGTTCACGGTGGCGTGAAGTGGCCTGGACCCAGCAAGGGATTTCCGGGCAGCCATGCGTTGTACTCGGCGGGCAGACCGTTGTTGTGGACGGTTCCGTTCGGTATGTGTCCCTGGCTTACAGATTGCCAGGCGCTCCATCAGTTGGTACGGGAGGGGTGAGAGTGCAGCCATACTAGGAGGCCTCGGCGGCTGGGTACTCCTGAGCTTTCCCGCACTTGCGGCATTGGTGACCGTTACCGATCACCTCGGGTTCATCTCACTCCTGTTTCCCGATATCTGTCCCTGATCTTCTTGGCCTCGCGGTAGTCCTCGGCGGTGACGCCCAAGTGGGCGGCCGGCTCCAGTACCGACTCCTGCGGCTCCGTGCCCTTGTGGTGAAGGCCGATGCGGGCAATCGTGCGGCTTGACTTCCCTTGACTTCAAGCTCATGGCGGGGGAATGCCTGTGGAGGAAATCAGGGCGGAGAAGTCCGCAGTGATGATCTCGGCCAGGACTGCCACGCCCGAGGCGAGGTGTCCTGCCGGCGGAACGCAGTCGAAGCTGCGGCATGGGTGCCATCGGCGCCGGCCAGCGGATTCGGCGCTGACCTCGCGCTCCGAACGTCAAGGTCGCGGCGCTTATCGGAGCGCTTCATGCTGGTTCTGGCGGGTCGGCCTGCAGCGCGGCTCACCGCAACCTGGTGATGGACCTGGGGGAGTGTATCGCCGGGCTGCGGTTCGTGATTGACGATCGGGATGCGCTCTCACCTCCGCCTTCAGAGAGGTCTTCACCTCCGAAGGGCTGCGGATCGTCATGCGCGCCGCCGCGGGCGGCGCGGATGAACGCCATCTAAGAGTGGGTCATCGGCACCCTGCGCTGGAACCCCTGGACCGCATCCTGATGCTCAACGCCCGCCACCTGACGCTCTCGCTCCACGAATACCTGATCCACTACAACCGGCACCGGCCGCACCAGTCCCGGCACCAACGTCCCCCGGGACACCGTGACGCAGCCCGCCCGCGCGGTGACCGACCTCAACGACCTGCGATCCATCCACCGAGAACCCGCCGTTGCTGGCATGATCAACGAATACCGCCACGCCGCTCAACTGCAGTTCAGGACACGTAACTCGATGTTCGAGCGGTACGCGGCGCGCAGTGGCACGGTAGCTGGGGGCGGCGGCCGGCATGGCGACATCATCACTCAGCCGTGGCGGGGGATACCTGACACCTCATGGTCGGCGTGGAAAAGGATCTCCTTGATGAGGGAGCGGACGTGGGCGTCGCGGGCCCGATACACCACGTGACGTCCCTCCCTGCGCGTCTGCACCAGCCCGCCCAGGCGGAGCTTCGCCAGGTGCTGGGAGACCGAGGGGCGTGCCACGCCAAGGGCCTCGGCCAGGCTGCCGACGTCGTACTCACCGTAGGACAGCAGCCACATCAGCCGCAGCCGCGTGCCGTCACTGAGCAGGCGGAACGCGTCCACCGCTGCGCTGACCTGCTCGTCGGTGGGTTGCTCGGGCGCGGTGTCGGGGTGGGAGTCGTCGTCGGGTGCATACATGACTACGTATGCTCTCCCGTCGAGCCGCGTCGGGCAAGGAGAGCGCGCTTTGCGGAGATGCGCGTGAACCTTTCATGAGCGATGAGGAGGTTCACTGCCAGGAGAGATACGCGGCCTGCGCGTATCCCGGTTCACGACAGACGCTGGTCATTTCTGAGGAAGTGGGGATGCGGGACGTCGTGGCACGATGACCCGGTGCAGATCGGCCGGCCTGTCATGCGCGCCATGCGCGCCGCGGCGTTCGCGGCGCTGTGTGTGCTGGTGTCGGCCGTCCTGCACGGGCTGGCCGGCGGTACGCCCGTGCGCCAGGAGGTGCTGCTCGGCGCGTACGCCCTGACCTGGGCCGGAGCCTTCCTGATCGGTGGACGGCAGCGCGGGCTGGGCGTCCTGCTGGTGGCCTGCTTCGTCACCCAGTACGGCATGCATCACCTGTTCAGCGCGAGTGCGGCCGTGCCGGCGGCGCCCTTCCACGACCACGGCAGTGGTGTGGGCATGTTCCTGGTGCACGGCATGACGGCGCTCATCTCGGCCTGGTGGCTGAAGCGCGGCGAATCGGCGCTGGCCGCCCTGCTGCATCTGGCCGTCACGGCCGTGCGGCTCTGGGGGAGGGTTCTGACGGTCCTGCTCGGCGGGCCGGTTGAGGCGGGCGTGCGCCCTCGACCGGACCGGGACGAGCGCGTCACACTCCCTCGATCCCGATGCGCGGCGGTGATCTCCCGGCGTGGCCCGCCGGCGCTTCTCTCCCTGCTCTGGTTCCTTCCTCTCGGGCCCGGCCATCACGGCCGCCGTCCCGGGCTCCGCCGCGCCCGGCCATGACCGCCGGGGAAGCGCGGCCACCTTGTACCCCTGCTGAGCGCTCGCGTGCCGTTGCAGGCCCGTGCCGCTCCGCGAGCTTGGAGAAGCGCCCGATGACCTCGACCGCTGACCTCGGCCATGCCGCCGCACACGTTCCTCAGTCCTCACCCGAGCGCGCAGAGTGGACCGCGCTACAGCCTTTGATCATTCGCCTGCACTTCTACGCGGGCATCCTCATCGCCCCCTTCCTGCCGCTCATGGGCATCTCGCTGGCGGCGTTTCTCGTGATCGACGTCCTGCTGGGGCTCCGGTCCCGGCGCCGTGCCCGGCAGCCCTGAAACACGTGACCGGCCCGCGAGGGCCGGTCACGATGCGCAGTCAGGCTTGGGGACCGGTGGCGCGCTTGCGCCCGGCCACGACGACGCCCACGCCGACGACGCCCACGAGTGCCCCCACGACGATCAGCATCACCGGAACGCCCGAGCCGCCCTCGTCGGTCGAAGCGGCGGCGGCCGGCTCCGCGGCCACCGGTGCCGCCGACGACGGAACCGGCGCGGCCGAGCTCGGCTCCGGCGAAGCGGTGATGTCGGCGGAATCCTCCGCGGTCGGCGTCGGCTCGGGAGCTGGCTGCTTGAGCGTGAAGTGCAACTCCTTGGCCACGGGGTGCCCGTCGGCCGAGATCACCCGGAACGCGATCCGGTACTTGCCGTCGGCCAGGTCCGGCTTGAGCCCCTGCGTCACGGTGTCGCCCTTGACCTCGGGCTTGCCGTCGGCCACCTTGGCGTCACCGGGGCCGGTGACGAGCACGGTGGTGTACCTCGGGTTGATGTCCTCGGTGAAGACGAGCTCGATGCTGGAGATGGGCTCCTTGACGGTCGAGCCGTCCTTGGGATCGCTGGATTTGAGCCCGGCGTGGGCCATGGCCGGAGCCGCCAGGCCTTCGACGGCGACAAGAGTGATCGCCGCCAGCGCGGCGAGTCGAGCGATGAAGGAGCGATGAGTCACGGTGAACCTCTGCAACGGGAGACGAATCAGATGATCGGCGCTGACGCGCGCAAGGCCGGTCCCGCCCGTCCGGACGTGACCGCACGACGCTGATCCGCTCGAAGTCCGACCGCAGCGTGTCGGTGTGTGAGGTCAGGCCGTGTGCGCGCAGGCGGCGGCGGGCGGGCCGCGCCTGCTTACGTCGTGCTCGATCAGGGCCGAACGCAGCATCACGGCCCGCTGGAACGGCCGGACGATCACGGCGCGTACGGCCGGATCCACGAGCAGGACGAGGACGATGCGCAGCCGGATGACCAGGCGGCGCAGCAGCGACCACAGCAGCGTCTCGCCACGTGACAGCCACAGCGCGCTGAGCGTGATCGCCCAGCCGTGCATGAGGAGCATGCCGGCGTCCGGCACGAGCCCGAGGTGTGCGTGCTGCGCGTGGCCGGTCGCCTCGGCGACGGCATCGGTGACGGCGAACAGTAGGTGCAAGGCCACCTGAGTGGCCGTCAGCGCCCCGGCGATCGCGGCAGGGGATCGCTCGTGACCCGCCAGGAAGTACGCGGCCGCGAGGCAGACGGCGAAGGCCGCCAGCGCGGAGTCGAGAGGAACCACGCCACCCGCGACCACATGGGCGAAGCCGCCCAGCCCGAACGCCACCACCGCGAACACGACGGCACGCAGCACACGCAACGGTGTGGCGGCGGGAAGGGTGGCGGGCATGCCAGCATCATCGCACGGCGGCGCGGCCGGATGTCTCGTTCGTCCACGATGGCCGCTGGCGGAACGGCTGCGGTCATGGCGGAGAGGCGGGCGCGAGTCCGGCCTGCAGCATCGGCGCGTAGTTTGTCCCCTGCATAGGCGGCGCTCGGCGGGAGATGGGAGTTCGGCACGCGGCCGTAATGGGCAGGCCTGTCCTGCCGGGCGTGCGTCGCGCACGTGTCGGTGATCGGCCTGCCTCGTCTTCTGGAGTGCCTTGTGGTGAGCGTGTCCCGACGCCAGATCGTCACCAGGCTCGGGCTGGCGGCTGCGGGCATGGCGGGCCATCGCGTTCTCGCGGATCTGGAGGCGGCTCCGGCCGCGCCCCGCGGCGTGCCCGCCGGCGAGGTCGCCCGCGACGAGCGCTTCTGGGCCCGGGTGGCGGCGCAGTTCCCGGTCAGCCCTGACTTCGTCAACCTGGAGAACGGCTACTACGGGATCATGCCGGAGCCGGTGCGGCGCGCCTATCACCGCGCCGTGGACGACCTCGACGCGCGTGGCTCCCACTTCCTGCGTACCGACTACAGCGACCAGGCCGACGCGGTACGGGACCGCATCGCCGCGCTGCTCGCCGTCACGCGGCAGGAGATCGCGCTCACCCGAGGTGGCACCGAGGCCCTGCAGTGCCTGATCGGCGGCTACCGCCGGCTGTCGCCGGGCGACACCGTGCTGTACGCCGACCTGGACTACCCGGCCGCCCAGTACGCCATGGACTGGCTGCGCGAACGGCGCGGCGTCCGGGTCGGCCGGGTCGTCATCCCCGAGCCCGCCACCCGGCAGGCGGTGCTGGACGTCTACGAGCAGGCGCTGCGCCGGCACGACAAGGCCAGGCTGCTCCTGCTCTCGCACGTCAACAACCGCACCGGCCTGGCCACGCCCGTCCGGGAGATCGTTGCCATGGCGCGTGAGCGCGGCGTGGACGTCATCGTCGACGCCGCCCATTCCTGGGGCCATCTCGACTTCACCCTGCCCGGACTCGGCGCCGACTTCGCCGTCTTCTCCCTGCACAAGTGGATGGGTGCGCCGCTCGGTACCGGGTTCGTCTACATCCGCCAGGACCGCCTGGCCGACGTCGATCCCGCCTTCGCCGACCGGACGTTCCCCGCCGACGACATCCGTTCGCGGGTCCACTCCGGCACCATGGACGTCGCCGCCGTCCTCACCGTGCCGCGAGCCCTGGACTTCCATCTGGCGCTGGGCGGTGAGGTGAAGCAGGCCCGGCTGCGGTACCTGCGCCGGCGCTGGGTCGGCCAGGTTCGCGACGTTCCCGGCCTGCAGATCCTGACCCCGGAGGAGCCTGCCATGTACGGGGCGATCACCGCCCTCCGCGTCACCGGCCGCACCTCCGAGTCCGACAACGCGGCCGTCGCCCGGCGGCTGATGGACACCTATGGCCTGTACACCGTCGCCCGAGGCGGCATGGCGGGCGGGGGTGGCGTGCGCGTCACCCCCGCCCTGTTCACTTCGGGCGACGACGTGGACCGGCTCGCCGAGGCGCTGCGCCGCATGGTGCCTCTGCTGCGCGCCTGAGGACGCTACCGGTGGGTGAGCAGGGGTGCGTGGTGGTCGATCCCGTCCGGGCCGTCGGGGTCGGCGTGCACGGTCGCGGCCTTCAGCCGAGGGAGGTCGTGGATCAGCCGGTGCTCGGCCTCCACGGCCACGGCGTGCGCCTCGATCAGTGTCAGCTCGTGGCTGACCTGGATGTCGACCTCGGCGCGCAGGGCGTGGCCGATCCAGCGCAGCCGTACCGTTCCCACGTGCCGGACGCCGGGCACCGTGGCGAGGATCTGCTCGGCCTGCTCGACCAGCTTGGGGTCTACGGCGTCCATGAGGCGGTGGTAGATCTCGCGGGCGGCGTCGCGCAGCACGAACAGGATGGCGACGGTGATGAGCAGTCCCACGATCGGGTCGGCGATGGGGAAGCCGAGGGCGGCGCCGCCCGCGCCGAGCAGGACGGCCAGGGAGGTGAAGCCGTCGGTACGGGCGTGCAGGCCGTCGGCGACGAGGGCGGCGGAGCCGATCTCGCGGCCGACCTTGATCCGGTAGCGGGCGACGAGTTCGTTGCCCAGGAAGCCGACGAGGCCGGCGCCGGCCACCCAGGCGAGCGCTTCGACGTTCTGGGGGTCGATGAGGCGTTTGACCGCCTCGTAGCCCGCGAGCCCGGCTGAGGCGGCGATGAGCAGCACGATGACGATGCCCGCCAGGTCTTCGGCCCGGCCGTAGCCGTAGGTGAAGCGGCGGGTGGCCACCCGGCGGCCGATCCAGAACGCGATGGCCAGCGGGACGGCGGTCAGCGCGTCGGCGAAGTTGTGCAGGGTGTCGCCCAGCAGCGCGACGGAGCCGGAGTAGGCGACGATGACCGCCTGGGCCACGGCGGTGACCATGAGCGCGGCGAAGGAGATGGCCAGCACCCGCATGCCGCGGGCGCTGGACTCCAGGGCCGCGTCGGTCTTGTCCGCGCTGTCGTGGCTGTGCGGGGTGAGCAGGTGCTTGATCCCGCCCCACACCCGGCTGATTCCACGGGCATGACCGTGCCCATGTCCATGCCCATGTCCGTGCTGATCCGACATATCCGCCCTTCCTCGCCCGAATCGGACTGTGAGCGGAGTATATGTAGTCATGTGCGCACGCGACAACGAATCAGGTGCCATTCCTGCGCAACAGCACATGCCATGAATATGCAGGTCAGGATGGTTCTCACCGCCCCTCGCAGCTCATCGGCCATCCGCGTCCTGTGCGGCCGTCGAAAGCGTGTCGCAGATCTTTCTGAGGATTGGTGGACGCCGCGCGCTTGTCCCCGAGCACGCGACGCCCACGCTCGATGCGTCCAGCCGAAGACCCCCAGCACCGCGAGCAGCACGACCTTGACCAGGATGAGCAGCCCGTACCGCGCCTGCCAGAGCTGCTCGACCGCCCCCAGCCGCACCCAGACGTTGGCCACCCCGGAGACGCCACCGCGACGAAACAGCACAGCGCGATGGTGCTCAGCCGGGGCAGCGCCACCACCAGCTCACCCTCCGGTCCGCGCAGGTACGCGGCCGTGCCGAGCAGGCCGCCCACCCACACCGCGATCGCGACGACGTGCACCGCCGGCGCGGACACGGCGAGGTCGTGCGCGCTCGCGGACGCGGCATGCCCGACGTAGACCGGCGGCAGCAACGCGAACACCGCGACGGCCAGGAGCAGCACCTTCCACCACCGCCGTGCCGGGAGTAGCGAGCCCACGGCCACCACCAGCGTCGCGGCCAGCACCAGGAGCAGCGCCTGCCCCTGGGGGAAGGTCGTGCCGAAGGCGATGGACCGGGCGTCCAGGACGCCGGTCACCGGCACGCCGACGAAGTCCGAGAGCGTCAGCAGGTAGGCGGCCAGCGCGCTCGCGCTCCACAGGACCACCCACAGGCCGGCCACGCGAAGCAGCCGCGTGTCCGGTGCCAGTATCACGGTCGTCACGAGCGTCCCGACGGTGAGCACCTCGCCCAGCACCAGCATCAGGCGGGCCGGCGGCAGCCCCCACCCGGTGATCGGGCCGGGATCGGGCAGGCCGGGAAGAGCCGTCTGCGGCACGGCGTCGCCGAACCACAGCGCCGCCAGCAGTACCGCGGCTCCGATCAGGAGAGTGGCGCCCGCGTACCGGCGGTTCGTGCGAGCGTTGACCGAGAGCAAGGGCGCCTCCCGCCGTGCTGTCTCCTGTGGCGAGCATGACCTGAATGCGGGGGCGACGCCAGAAGGAACGGTGATGTCGATGCCGGGCGCACCTGGCTGGAAGCAGGCGAGCGTGGCCTTGCCGCTCTCGCTGGCCACGGCCTGTACGAGCGAGACCGGCCCAGGCCGCACTCCGGCGCCGACGAAGATCACGTCGAGCGCCGTCGCCCCGCCCGCCGTGCCCACGGCTGAGACGATGGCGACATCAGTGTCGCCGACCGCGCCCGCGGACCCGCAGGAGGCGGACGCGCAGGTGCGCAGCAACTGGTCCGCGTTCTTCAACCCCAGCACGACGATGAGCAGGAAGGCTGACCTCCTGCAGGACGGTCATGACCAAGAGCTGTTCGTGGAGGGCTTCACGACGGACGAGCGCATTCGACGGGTCAAGGCCATCGTGGACCAGGTGACCTTCCGCTCCGATGTCGAGGCCGAGGTGCGCTACACGCTGGCAGGCAACGAAGATGACATCCTTCTGGCCGACGCCACGGGAACCGCCGTCCTGCAGGACGACGTCTGGAAAGTGTCGCTGAGGACGCTCTGCGGGCTTCTGAAGCCGGCGCCGTCCGCGCCGCAGCCTGCAGTATGCGCCCAATCCTGAATGGGGAGGCGAATGGCCAGTAGCCGCCCTCTGATCCGCGCTGGCTGTGGAGCAGGCCGGCCTTGTGTAGCTGCAGCAGGATGTTGTCGCAGAACTTGCGGGGGATGTCCTGGTCGGCGGCGATCCTGTGGGCGTGCACGGGACCTGGCGGTGCGGCGGCGAGGGCGACGGCGGCGCGCAGGGCGTAGTGGGTGCGGGCGGAGATGCGCATCACAATCCGGGCTGGGGCGGCCCCCAGCGGCCTCGGCGGGTGGTGGTCATGGCGTGCTGACGGCGAGAGGGCGGGCGGCCGGGCTGGGCCGCACATGGACGGCTTGGCCGGGACGCAGGTCCAGGCCTTCGACGGTGCCTCGGGTGACCTGGGCCCAGGCCTCTTGCTCGCCGATGAGCAGTTCCACCCGGACTTCGACACCGAGGCGGACGACGCGGGTGACGGTGGCGGGGATGCCGCCGTCCACGGGGCCGATGTCGAGGTCGATGTCGTGCGGGCGGACCAGGTGGCCGTCCAGTTCGGTGACCGGGCCGAGAAAGCGCATGACGAACGGGCCGGCGGGGTGGCCGTAGACGTCGGCGGGGCTGCCGACCTGCTTCACCTGGCCGTCGGCGAGGACGACGATGGTGTCGGAGACCTCGATCGCCTCCTCCTGGTCGTGGGTGACGAACACGGTGGTGACGTGGACCTCGTCGTGCAGGCGGCGCAGCCAGGTACGCAGCTCCTTGCGGACCTGGGCGTCCAGCGCGCCGAAGGGCTCGTCCAGCAGCAGCACCTGCGGTTCGACGGCCAGGGCGCGGGCCAGGGCCATGCGCTGGCGCTGCCCGCCCGACAGTTGTGCCGGGTAGCGGTCGGCGAAGCTCTCCAGGTGGACCAGCCTGAGCAGGTCGGTGACGCGGCTGCGGATCTCGTCCTTGGGACGCTTGCGGATCTCCAGCCCGAAGGCGACGTTCCTGAACACGGTCATGTGCTTGAACGCGGCGTAGTGCTGGAAGACGAATCCGACGTTGCGTCGCTGCGGGGGCAGGTGGGTGGCGTCAGCGCCGGATATCACCACCGTGCCGGTGTCGGGGGTCTCCAGCCCGGCGATGACCCGCAGCAGGGTGGACTTGCCGCCCCCGGAGGGGCCGAGCGGCGCGGTGAGCGAGCCGGAGGCCACGTCGATGGAGACGTCGTCCAGCACCCGGGTCGTGCCGAATGCCTCCACCACGGAGTCTGCCGGATGGCTTGCTCCCAGAACTCATTAGGACGCATCAGGTCCAATCGACCCGAGGGAAGGGATGCGGTGGCCCCGCCACATCGCGCGGCACACGGTGCCCGCCCGGGAGGCGGGCAGGTCGTCGGGCTCGGCGGCCCCAACTCCACGAGCCGGTCGAGTTCGGTGTTGAGCTTGGAGCGCGACATGCGTCTCGGGTACGGAACGTTGGCGACCCGGCGGGGTCGGTGGTGATGTCGGCGAGTTCGGCCCGCGATCAGGGTCCGTCGCGCGGCAGGCGCAGCAGCGTGGCCTGGTGCGCGTTCTCCGGCCGGTGGGACTTCACCCAGCCCCTCCTTGAGGGAGCGCTTGCTTCGGACGTTCGTGCGCCGAACGTACCCCGCTTCGCTCTCGCAGGAAAGACCTTCTCGGGTGTTTGTTCAGGACTTATTCTTGACCATGATGAAAGTCGGGGAAGTGCGGGTGAAATATCTGGACAACATGCAGGTAACAACCTACTCTTGCGGCACAACGAGCCGCATGGATCTCCGATAAGTGGCCGGAGGTGCAGCTGGAGAGCAACGTCGCCACCCCGCACCGTTCGCCACACCTTTGTTCACAGGTTGTTCTGGATGGGGAAGAACGGAGCCGGCCGGGCGGACGCCGACCACCCTGCCGGCCCGGCTCCGCTCATCGCGCCGGAGGAGACCGGCGGGCGCTGTCGGTACCAGCGCCCGCCGGGTACCGACTTCGTCCGGCCGATGAGCGGGGCGCCCCCCGTCGTTGGCGTGATCGGCGCACGCCTGTCTGCCATCTCGACGACAGGAAGCGGGATCGCCGATCATGTTACGAAGACTGGCCGGATGCGTCGCCGTGGTCATGGCGGCCTTCGGTCTCATCGCGCCGTCCCCTGCGGAGGCGGCCGGCTACACCCAGGTGACGCTGGCCAAGGGCGTCGCCGAGACCGGCGAGCCGATGGGCCTCACCGTGCTGCCGAACCGGGGTGTCCTGCACACCTCGCGCGAGGGCACGATCCGCTACACCGACCCGCTCGGCAACACCAAGGTGGCGCTGACCATCCCCGTGTACACGCACGACGAAGAGGGCCTGCAGAGCATCAAGGCCGACCCGAACTTCGCCTCCAACCGCTGGGTCTACGTCTACTACGCGCCGCCGCTGAGCACCCCCGCGGGTGACGCGCCCGCCACCGGCACCGCCGCCCAGTTCGCCCCCTTCAACGGCGTGAACCGGCTGGCCCGGTACACCGTCAACGCCGACCACACCATCAACGCCGCCTCGGCGGTCACCATCCTGGACGTCCCCACCAGCCGCGGCATGTGCTGTCACGTGGGCGGCGACATCGACTTCGACGCGGCCGGCAACCTGTACCTGTCGACCGGCGACGACACCAACCCGTTCGACTCCAGCGGCTACACGCCCATCGACGAGCGGGCCGACCGCAACCCCGCCTACGACGCCCAGCGCACCTCCGGCAACAGCAACGACCTGCGCGGCAAGGTGCTGCGGATCAAGCCCGGCGCCACCGGCGGCTACACCATCCCGGCGGGCAACATGTTCGCGCCCGGCACCGCGAACACCCGGCCCGAGATCTACGCCATGGGCTTCCGCAACCCGTTCCGGATGAGCGTGGACCGCGCGACCGGCGTCGTCTACCTCGGCGACTACGGGCCGGACGCCGGCACCGCCAGCCCCGGCCGAGGGCCGGCCGCCTCGGTCTCCTTCGAGCGCATCACCCAGCCCGGCTTCTACGGCTGGCCGTACTGCTCGCAGTTCAACGTGCCCTACATCGACTACACCTTCCCGTCCGGGCCTTCGGGGTCGGCGTTCGACTGCGCCGGCGGGCCGGTGAACAACTCGCCGCGCAACACCGGCATCACCCAGCTGCCCGCCTCCCGGGCGGCCTGGCTGCCGTACGGCGCCGGGCAGGACCCGCCGGCCCTGTGCTGCGGCAGCCTGTCGCCGATGGGCGGCCCCGTCTACACCTACGACGCCGCGCTCGCCTCGGACGTGAAGTTCCCGCAGTCCATGAGTGGCAAGGTCTTCCTCGGCGAGTTCGGCCGGCGCTGGATCAAGACGGCCACCGTGACGTCCTCCGGCGGCGTGGGCACCATCGAGTCCTTCCCCGCCTTCACGGGCACCCAGGTCATGGACCTGGAGTTCGGGCCGGACGGCGCCCTCTACGTGCTGGACTACGGCACCGGCTGGTTCGGCGGCGACGCCAACTCGGCCGTCTACCGCATCGAGTACAACGCCGGCACCGGCCAGGCCCCGGTCGCCGCCGCCGGCGCCACCCCGAGGTCAGGCAACGCGCCGCTCACCGTGCAGTTCAGCTCCGCGGGCACCAGCGACCCGGACGGCGACGCGATCACCTACGCCTGGGACTTCACCACGAACGGCAGCACCGACTCCACCGCCGCCAACCCGTCGTTCACCTACACCTCCAACGGCCAGTTCACGGCGACGCTGACGGTGACCGACAGCACGGGCCGAAGTTCCACCGCGAGCGTCGTCATCAGCGTCGGCCAGCCCACGGTCACGCTCACCCAGCCGCCCAACGGGCGGGTGTTCGCCTTCGGCGACGCGATCCCCTTCCAGGTCAGCGTCACCGATCCGAACGCGCCGACGATCGACTGCTCCCGGGTGCGGGTGACCTACATCCTCGGCCACGACAGCCACGGCCATCCGATCACCAGCGCGACCGGCTGCTCGGGCACCATCCAGACCACCGAGGACGGTGAGCACGACGCCGCGGCCAACATCTTCGGCGTCCTGGACGCCGAGTACACGCCGGTCGGCTCGACCGCATCCGTGCACGCGCCGCAGACCGTGCTGCAGCCGCGCGCCCGGCAGGCCGAGCACTTCGGCGCGCAGCAGGGAGTGGCGGTCCTGCCCAAGCCGTCGGCCAACGGCGGCAACGTGGTCGGGAACGTGGAGAACGGCGACTGGATCTCCTTCACGCCGTACAACCTGACCGGGGTGACGTCGTTCACGGCGCGCGTCGCGTCGGCCGGCGTCGGCGGCACGCTGACCCTGCGGGCCGGTTCGGCGACCGGGACAGTCATCGGCTCGGCCACCGTCGCGCCGACCGGCGGCTGGGAGAACTGGGCGAACGTCACCGGCACGGTGACGCCGCCGTCCGGGACGCACACCCTCTACCTGGTGTTCACCGGCGGCGCGGGAGCGCTGTTCGACGTCGACTCCTTCTCCCTCACCAGTGGGACACAGCAGACGAACCTGGCGCTGAACAGGCCGGCGACGGCCTCCAGCGTGGAGTCGGCCGCCTTCCCGGCCTCGGCCGCCGTGGATGCCTCCGCCACCACCCGCTGGTCCAGTGCTTTCTCCGATCCGCAGTGGATCCAGGTGGACCTGGGCGCGACCCGCACGGTCAACCGGGTGCGGCTGGTGTGGGAGGCGGCCTACGGGTCGGCGTACCAGATCCAGACCTCGCCGAACGGGACGACCTGGACCACCGCCAGGTCGGTCACGGGCGGCAACGGCGGCGAGGACGACCACACCGGCCTGAACGCCTCCACCCGCTACCTCCGCATCCACGGCACAGCCCGGGGCACCGCCTGGGGCTACTCCCTGTTCACCTTCGAGGTCTACGGAAGCTGACCCCCGTCCGGCCAAGAAGGCGACAATAAGGTCGGACGACCGAATGGACCCTGGCACGACGCCGACGGCGAGCCGCTCAGCCCCGCCTCGGTGATCATGCGACGACCGGGCGCCCGTGCCCCCGCACGGACGCCCGGTCGCCGGCACCGCACCGCCGCAACTGGAGGATCCATGCGCAGACTGTTCGCCGGCCTGGGCGCCGCCATCGCCCTGGCCGCCTGCACGATCTACGCGCCGGCGGCGGTGGCCGCCGACGCCCCCTACGACGTCCTGGTCTTCTCCAAGACCGCCGGATTCCGGCACGACTCCATCCCGGCCGGCATCCAGACCATCAGGGAACTCGGCGCGGCCAACAGCTTCACCGTCACCGCCACCGAGGACGCCGGCGCGTTCACCACGGCCAACCTCGCCCAGTACGAGGCCGTCGTCTTCCTCAGCACCACCGGCGACGTGCTGAACGCCGGCCAGGAGACGGCCTTCGAGTCCTACGTGCGCAGTGGCGGGGGCTACGTGGGCGTGCACGCCGCCGCCGACACCGAGTACGCCTGGCCCTTCTACGGCCAGCTCGTCGGCGCCCACTTCGCCAGCCACCCGGCGATCCAGCAGGTGAACTCCCCGACCCAGAACCGGGCCCACCCGGCCACGGCGCACCTGCCGCAGGTCTGGACCCGTAGCGACGAGCTGTACAACTACCAGACCAACCCGCGCTCCTCGGCCCGCGTCCTGGCCACGCTGGACGAGTCGTCCTACTCAGGCGGCTCCATGGGCGCCGACCATCCGATCACCTGGTGCAAGACCATCGACGCCAGCCGCTCGTTCTACACCGGCTTCGGCCACACCCAGTCGTCCTACGCCGAGCCGGCCTTCCGCTCCCAACTGCTCGGCGGCATTCGGTACGCGGCCAGGCGCGCCCACGCCGACTGCCGTCCCGAGACCGGCTACACCACCCTCTACAACGGCTCCACCAGCGGCTGGTCGCAGTCAGGCCCCGGCAGCTTCAGCAACGCCGACGCCACCTTGACCTCCGTCGGCGGCATGGGCCTGTTCTGGTACAACGCCAAGCAGTACACCTCGTACTCGCTGAAGGCCGATTGGCGGCTCACCGGCGACAGCAACTCCGGCGTGTTCGTCGGCTTCCCCAACCCAGGCAGCGACCCGTGGGTGGCGGTCAACCAGGGCTACGAGATCCAGATCGACGCCACCGACACCCCCGACCGCACCACCGGCTCCATCTACGGCTTCAAGTCGGCCGACCTCGCGGCCCGCGACGCGGCGCTCAACCCGCCGGGGGAGTGGAACACCTTCGAGCTCCTCGTCGAGGGCCAGCGCATCCGGGTCTACCTCAACGGCTCCCTGGTCAACGACTTCACCAACACCGACCCGAACCGCAACCTGGACGGGTACGTCGGCATCCAGAACCACGGCGGCGCCGACCAGGCCGCCTTCCGCAACATCCGCATCAAGGAGCAGGGCACCCAGCCGCCGGTGACGAACCTGGCGCTGAACAGGCCGGCGACGGCCTCCAGCGTGGAGTCGGCCGCCTTCCCGGCCTCGGCCGCCGTGGATGCCTCCGCCACTACCCGCTGGTCCAGTGCTTTCTCCGATCCGCAGTGGATCCAGGTGGACCTGGGCGCGACCCGCACGGTCAACCGGGTGCGGCTGGTGTGGGAGGCGGCCTACGGGTCGGCGTACCAGATCCAGACCTCGCCGAACGGGACGACCTGGACCACCGCCAGGTCGGTCACGGGCGGCAACGGCGGCGAGGACGACCACACCGGCCTGAACGCCTCCACCCGCTACCTCCGCATCCACGGCACGACCCGGGGCACCGCCTGGGGCTACTCCCTGTTCACCTTCGAGGTCTACGGCACATGACCTGCTCCGCCGCGGCCGGGGCGCCTCCCGGCCGCGGCGCAGCCGGGCGAGACCACCCGCGCCAGGTCATGCTCCGTGACGTCAGATCAGACCTCGTGGGTCGTCGGAGCAACAGCGACGCCTGGTGCATCAAGAAGGCCGCATACAGCCACGCCGGTCAGCGACTCTGTAGCTGGGGAGCAGGTGCGATGACGGGCAGGGGCTCGGGCCGCGGCGACGCCGCGGCTGCCCTTGCGGTTGGTGGCGTGCCCCCTCACGGACGCCGTCGTCGCCTCCATATCGCCCTGCGAACTCATGGCGCCTTGATGCCAGGTCCTGGGAGACGGCCGTCAGTGTCGGATAATGCCACGTCCCGATGGGCAGGTCGTCATGGCCTACCACGGACAGGCTGCCCGGCACGTCTTCCGGTAGGCTGCCCAACGAAGAGCGGACCGACTTTCTCCACGCTCTCGGCCGCGACGCCCACCAGGTCACCGATGCCGACCTGGACTACATGCTTCAACCAGACGGCCTCGCCAGCTGGCGCGAAAGGCTCACCACCGCCTGGCTCATCGGGATCGGGGGACGAACCCAGTTCCGAAGCGTTCTCGCGGACCTGCTCCTTGAAAGCGAACTCACCTACGCCGGTCAGGGATATGCCCTGGCCATCACCAGGTTCGGCGAGCCCGCGGACGCCGACATTCTCACCGCATACCTGGACCGCTACCTGCCGCAGCCCGATTGCCACTACGACCAGGACTGGGCCCTCGGCGGCCTGATGCACCTCGATGCAGCTCTCGGCTCCACCCACGCCGCCCGGTTCCTCGAACCTGACGGACCTTGGAGCCGTTCCTCCTTCTCCGACCGAGCCCCTGCCCGATGCCACAGCTGGATCGCCGAACTCATCGATTATGCCGACCTAGCTGCACGCGCCGAAGCTTGAGCCGACACGCCCGGGATCCATCTCGGCAGGAACTTTCCAACTCCCCAATGACCCCGGAGAGCCCAAGATTGTCCAGATAAGCCTGGTAGAGCCGGTTGCGGAAGTCGGGGGCGGCGGGCCCGCCCGTAGGCGACCTCGTCCGGCAGGCCGAGTGTCTCCATCGCGGTATCGAGCGGGACGCCGGCGGCCACCGCGGTGAGAACTTGCTCACGCACCCGGTGGGGAAGACGGCGTCCATCTGTGCTTGGTTCCAGCGAGGCATCTCCTTAGGTGGGCGAGTCGGTCGCCCCGGTTCTCGCCTGGGTGAGCGCTACTCCGACAAACGGCACCGCCAGGCCCCCTCGCAGGGGCGATGGGGATGATGCGCGGTGAGACGCCGGCTCGTCAGCGGTGGCCAGGGTGGTAGCCGTGGCCAGGCGGCGGGCGACCATGCCTGCGGTCCGCAGGTCCGAGGCGATCCTGCGGGCGTACTGGTGCGCGTGCAAGGCGTGCGGGACGTCGGCCGTGGCCTGGGCGTCGATCATCGATCGGGCGATCGTCTCCGCCAGTGCGTCGGGCTTCATTCGTTCTCCTCGTCAGCACTGGGATGCCCGCATGAGCTGGGGGCGTGAATCCGGTGGACGCGCTGGCCGGCGTTGGAGCCGTCCTCGGGCCGTGCTACCTCGTCCAAGCCAAAGACGTCTCGCAGAAAACGCACGCCCTCGGAGCGCTCCCCGTAGCGGTTGAGGAATGCCCGGCACATCGCCGCCCCCGATGCGGTGGCCCCGTGCGGGTAGGGCGGGATGGTGTCATGGCACACAATCCAGGTGCCGTCCCTGAGCATGTCCTCGGTGAGCTGCTTCAGCCGTCCCGGCCACAACCGCATGCGGTTGCCCGGGTGATAGATGCAGGTCGTGCTCTGGTCTTCAAGAACTCGCGCGCCGTGCGGGCCGATGATGTCGGCGTCACGCTCGTCTCGATCCTCGTCTGGCAGCGCCTCTTCTCCCTCGCGGGCAGCAGCTTGCCGCCACTCCTGAAAGGAGAGAAAGCTAGATCCAGGCTCGGCTGGCTGGCCGGCCCTGGGCTCACCCACGGCGGGGGCGCCCGCCTCGTTGGTAGCGCGTTCTGAGACCCGATCACCGTACTGGGCAAGGCTGGCCACGGCACAGGGTCGCGGCGCGCTGAGGGGTGCCGAGGCGAAAGGTACAGCGCCGTCTCATGCGTGCGTGAGCAGAGACGGCGCTTCCCCAAGTGTTCCCGCGGGCATCATGCGACACACCAGCTCTGGAGTCGCGCTTCGGGCTACCGGCCAGTTCACGTGCCGCCCTGCCAGGCGCGGGGATACCGTAGGCCGATGACTGCCGACATCGCACCAGCTCAGACGCCCGAACACTTGCGGACCGCGATGGTTTCCACGTTGCTCGAACAGGGCTGGATCACCTCCGATGCGGTGCGCGTCGCCTTCGCCGCCGTCCCGCGCGAGCGGTTCGCGCCAGAGGCGTCACCGGAGGCGGCCCACGCGGTCAACGACGTGGTCGTCACCAAACGCAATGCCGCCGGCCGGGCGATGAGCTCGGTGAGCGCGCCCTGGCTGCAGGCCGCCATGCTGGAACGCGCCGCCCTGCGCCCAGGCGCGAAGGCCCTCGAGATCGGCTCTGGCGGTTGCAACGCGGCGCTCATCGCGGAGCTCGTCGGACCTGAAGGAGTCGTGGTGTCGGTCGACATCGACCCGTTCGTGACCGAACGCGCGGCACGCTTCCTGGCCGAGACCGGCTACGGGCACGTCCAGGTCGTGCTCGGCGATGCCGAGCACGTGGCGCACGCACATGCGCCCGAGGGAGGCTTCGACGCCATCATGGTCACCGTCGGAGTCTGGGACGTGCCGTGGTCTGATCTGCTGGCCCCGGGTGGACGCCTTGTGGTACCGCTGAGGTTCGGAACGGTGACCCGGTGCTTCACCTTCGTCGTGGACGGCGACCATCTCACCGCGCTGGATGCCACCGTGTGTGGATTTGTGCCCGTTCAAGGTGCCGGTGCGTTTCAGGACCAGGAGGCCGAACTGGCTGATGGCGCCGTGCGGCTGACGCGCGAGGCCGGCCCCGCGCTGGACGCCGCCGCCCTCGACCGGGCGCTGACCGGCGAGCGGACCGAGCTGTGGACCGGTGTCATGGTCGGCTACGGCGAGTCCTTCGACTCGATGCACCTGTACCTGGCATCGACCGACGACCGGTTCGGCATGATCTGGGCCGACCGTGAACGCGGCGGCAACGACCTGGTCGACCTTGCCCTGCGCTGGTCGTGCCCCGTCCTCATCACCTCGGACAGTTTCGCCTACCTCACCTTGCGAGACGCCAGCGGAGACGCGAGGAGCAAGGGCGAGCGCCGGTTGGAGTTCGGCGCCCATGGGCACGGCCCAGCCGGGCCCGCGCTCGCCGAGGACCTGCGCCGGCACGTACTCGCGTGGGATGCCGGATGGCGCACACGGGCGGATCCTGCCTTCCTGCTCTACCCGGCTGACGCCATGGTTCCCCCGCCTCGGCAGGGCAAGATCTTCATCAAGCGTCACACGAAGCTGGCCCTGACCTGGAGCTGAAATGCCGCACCCTGACTCGGTCGTCACGGGCTGCCTGCAGGCGCTGCCTCTGTGACGGGGTCTGGGGGTGGCCGAAGCAGCGGCGGGCGGTGTCGGCGTGCAGTGCCAGCGCCTGGCCGATCTGTTCCCAGGTGTGCCCGGCGGCGCGGCTGGCGGTGACGTGGGCGGCCAGCACCCCCTCGATCACGCGATATGTCGGCCCCCATTCCGCTGCGGCTGCTCGGCGCGCCTGCTGGGCCGCAGTGTCAACGGCGGCACTACGTGTCCCGTCGACGTGACGAGGGCGGTACCTGCAGGGGTGTGCTCTCGCTGCAGGGGATGTGCCCCTACACGCGGGAGGCGACCGGCCGCTCTGGATGAGAGCCTCCGGCATTCGCGACGGTGACATTGCGTGATCGGAACACGTGGTCTCAGCCCGTCAGCAGAACCCAGCAAAACCGGTTCTGCTGAATTCTGCTGACATGCCGACAGCCGAGAACTGCCTGTCCCGCAAGGCGGCGGTGACCGACCCTCACGGCGGTCTCGGAACCAGCCGGTTCAGAAGATCGCTGGCCTGGCACATCGCCCGGCGCCCGAACGGCCTCGTCGCGCTCGCCATTCAGTACGGGCATCTGCGCAGCACGCTCGTGTCAGAGGGCTACGCCTCTCGCAGCCGGGGCGGCATTCACCAGCTTATCGACGTCGAGACGGTCCTTGCGGTCGCCGACACCGTTGCCGAGCTGAAGGATGGCATGCAGGCCGGGGAGGGCATCTCCGGCCCCGCGGCCCGGCGCGTCATCAAGGCCGCCGCTCGCGCCACGATCTTCGAAGGCACGACTATCAACGAGACCACCGCCCGGAGACTGATCGCCAACGAAGACGTCATGATCTATGACAACCCGCAGGCGTTCGTGCTCTGCCACTACCAACGGGCGCAGGCGCTCTGCCACCGCGACGGAGTGAAAGACTTCCCCAGCCTCGATCATTGCGTTCCCGGCTGCGGAAATGTCGTCCGCACCGACCGGCACGCCGCCGGGCTGCGCGACCGCGCCGACGTTCTCGACAAGCGGGCCGCGCATGCGCCTCAGCCGGTCGGCGACCGGCTGCGCGGCCGCGCCGCCAAGCTGCGTGAGCTGGCCGACGATCATGACCGCACCCGCATCATCTTGCAGGAGACGACGTGAGCCCCGCCCTCGACGAGCGAGACCGCATCCGCGCCGCGATGGACCGCATCCTGGCCGGCACGCCTGAGAACTCGACTGGCGCACTGACGATCGTCGCCCTCGCCCAGGAGGCGGAGGTGCCCCGCAACGCTCTCACGCAGCGCCACAGCGACCTGCGCAACGAGTTCTACGAGGGGGTCAAAGCCCGCGGCGCCGCCCCCGACGTCGAAGTGCGGCTGCGCGAGACGATCAAGAAGCTGAAGAAGACGATCGCGAACAAGAACAAGGAACTCGCCCAGATCAAGGAGGATGTCCCCGCGCTGGTCCGGGCCGTTCACCAGCTCACCCTGGAGAACCGGGAACTGCGCAAGCAGTTGGAACTGCCCGAACCGCACGTCACGCCGCTGCACCGTCGGCGCTGAAAGGCTACCGCCGTCAATCCCGCACGTTGATCCTCGACGCTCAGGCGGCCCGGTGTCGTGCGACCGGGCCGCGATCGGCGGTTAGCGGGAGTAGGCCGCTACCGGTTCTTGATCTGGCCGCCTTCGACGACCCACCTCAGGTTCGTCGACGGGTTGGAGCAGTCGCGGAACAGATAGGCGGGAACTCGCCCAGCGGAGCTGTCGCCGCCGCTGTCCAGGCAGTAACCGGTGGCAACGTTCTTGATCTGGCCGCGCTCGATGACCCACCTGAGGTTGGGTGAGGGGTTGGAGCAGTCGCGGAACAGGTAAGCGGGAACTCGCCCAGCGGAGCTGTCGCCGCCGCTGTCCAGGCAGTAACCGGTGGCTGCCGCTGCGGCCGGCCCGGCAACGGTGATCAGGCTGGCGGCGACGGGTGCCACCAGCGCCATGGCGAGGGCGGAGAGCTTGATGGGGGACATGAGTGCTCCTTCGTGCCCGAGACTCCCTGCGACGTCACGCACAGGGGCCCCTGTCGGCGGTTCTGGGATGCTGCTCGACAGGCACGGCCGAGATCTGATCTTTGATCGGCGCGACTGCCGCAGATCCCAAGTATGCACTCTTTGCAGTTGGATGACTACTCTAAGCTATCGAAGGTGCTGGGCATTGCCATTCCCTAGCCACTTTCAGCTCTTCCCAGCCAGTGACGGCCAGGACAGACCATGAGCGAGACGGAAGGAAAGCCGCCGTTCGTGAAGCGGGCTCTTGATGAACACTCGTCGAATTCGGAGAAGCTCCACACTGCTGGCCCCCTCGCAGCGCCGGCGAGACAGCGCAAGAAACTTCAACACGCAGACTTGACGGGGAACTCCTCCTGCGACCACATCCCGGACGGCGCGTCGCGGCGGAAGGGGCAGGTGCCGCACGGGCTTTTCGCCGGCGGGCCCGCTGGGTGACCTGCCGGATCGGCGGACGCTGCCGCGCTCGACGCTGCGGCGTCGGTCATGGGCCTCTCCTTGAGGGGTGAGGGCTGCTCATTATCGTGACCGCTCGGGATGCGGTCACTGGCCGCGCAGCGGTTGCCGGCTCCGGTGTTCAGCACGCGTACAGCGACGGCACGATCCGCCACCACGGCCGGGCGATGGCCCGGACCTCGGTCTCGAATGCCGCCGCCGCTGCGGCGGCGTCGGGCGGGGCGAAGACGTAGGTGATGAAGTCGTTGCCGCCTTGCCGGTAGGCCGGGGGCTGGCCCGCTCGGCCAGGGCGGGCAGGATTTCGCAGATGAGCCGCATGTCCTCATCGGAGTCGGGGTCTCCGTGTAGGACTGTCACGGGAACCTGCCTTGCGTTGCGAGTGCGGCGTCGGCGAGGACGGCGCGCTCGGCCAGCCATCGTGTCCAGTCCGGCGGGTCCTCGTGGTCGGGCGTTTCGGGCCGCTTGTCGGTGCTCATCGGGGGAAGATCCTTTTCGTTGTCGAGGTGGGTCGCGATGGCCGGTCCGTCCCGGCAGTACACATGAGGATGACGCTCGCAGCCTGGTGATGTCGTTACCGGAGGGCCACCGATCTGATGCATGGCCAACTCTCGTCGCTGGGCGGTTCGGGCGGCTCGGCGTGGTGGCGAGCGTGCAGCCGGAGCACGCCATGGACGACCGGGACGTGGCCGACCGCTACTGGCCGGGGCGCACGGAGCGGGCGTTCGCGTTCCGGTCCCTGCACGAGGCCGGGGCGACGCTGCGGCTCGGCTCCGACGCGCCCGTCGCGCCGATCGACCCGTGGATCGCGCTGGCCGCCGCCGTCAGCAGGGCGCGCGACGGCCGCGACGCCTGGCATCCGGAGCAGCGGCTGCCCAGAGAGGTGGCGCGCGCGGCGCGATGCCGGTGGCGGGCACGCTGCTGGCCGGCCGGTGGACCTGGAACACGCTGGAAGGGTGAGGCATGCCGTACACGCACGGGTCGGACGTCACGATCTACTACGAGAGCGCCGGGGATCCGTCCGGCTGGCCGCTGGTGCTGGTGGAGGGCTTCGGCGGGCAGCTCATCGGCTGGCACGACGACTTCTGCGCGCTCCTGGCGGAGGCCGGGTTCCACGTCGTCCGCATGGACAACCGCGACGTGGGACTGTCGCAGGGGTTCGGCGGCCCGCAGGACCTCGACGGCGGTTACGGGCTGTCGGACATGGCCCTGGACGTGGTCCGCGTCCTGGGGGCCCTCGGCCTTGAACGCGCCCACGTGACGGGCCGCTCGACGGGCGGCATGATCGCCCAGACGCTCGCCATCGAACACCCCGCACGAGTGCGCAGCCTGGCCCTGTTCTACTCGATCCCCGGCCAGTCCCCCCGGCACGTCCTGCACGGCGACATGCCGGAACTGTTCACCGTGCAGCCCCGGCTCACCCGCGAGCAGGAGATCGCCCGCGCCACCGCCGCCCACCGCGCGGCCCGCCCGGACGGCGACCCGGAGGACGAGGAATGGGCACGCTCGCGCGCCGCCCTCGCCTACGACCGCTGCTACGCCCCCGGCGGCCTGCCCCGACAGTGGGCGGCCCTGGAACGCCTCGGCCTCCTGCGCGCCGTCGAGGTCCCCACGGTCCTGCTGCACGGGCGCGACGACGACATGCTGCACTGGCACGCCTCGGCGGACATGGCCGACGCCATCACCGGCGCCGAGCTGCACGTCTATCCCGGCATGGGCCACTGGCTGGAACGCCACTGTGGTCCGGCTACGTCAGCGCCATCACCCGCACCGCACACCGCTACGAGACCCGCCTCGGCTGAACCGGGGCATATGGGTGCTGGCACCCATGCCGCCACTCCCCTCAGGCGTGCTTTCATCGTGCGGACCCGCCAGATTCAGCGACGCAGTATCGGCGACGCAGAATCAAGGGGTCGGACGCGGCTCGTGGAGGGGCAGGGTGGGGCGAGGCAGGGTAGGGCGAGGCAGGGTGGGGCGAGGCAGGGTGGGGCGAGACGGCACATTCGCCGGGTACGCGAGCGCGCCCCTGCGCTGCCTGGCGCTGGCCGGGCTGGCGCTGCTGGGACCGCCCCTCCTGGTCATGACCTTCGTGGGCGCGCACGCGGGGCTGCCGTCCCCGGCGTTCTTCGTCGAGCAGGGCCGCCGCCTCCCGGCACTGGCGCGGCGGCTGGCCGCCCGGTGGGGCGGCGTGGAGATCGCCGCGCCGTACCGCCCGGTCCCGCCGCCGCCCGTGCGGGATCCCGACGGCTGGTACCGCGACGGCGACGCCCTGTTCCGCTCGGCGTTCCTGCCCGCCTACCTGGCGCGGCTGCGGTGGGTCGCCCGCGATCCGGCGACTGCGCGCGACCTGGCGTGGATGGCGCTCAACCCGCTGGTCGGCGGCGTGCTGGCGGGGCTCGCTCCGGCGGTGGCCGGCGGCGGGCTCGCGGCCTTGTGGTGCCACCGTCCGGCCGGGGCGGCGGCGGTGCTGCTCGGCGCGGCGCTCGGGCCTTCGCTGTTGCGCCTGCACGCCCGCTGGACCCGGGTGCTGCTCGCGCCACTGCCACACCAAGCGCCCGGCCGCGTCGCGCGGGCCGTCGGGGCGCGGGCCGCCGCCGGGGCGCGGGTGTGCGCGAGCGTCGTGCTGGCCATGGTGGCGACGGTGTTCGCCGTGGCTCAGACGGTGACGATCGGGCTGATGCCGGTGCGGCTGTGGCCCGAGACGGTGCTGGGCTCGCGCCGGTTCGTGTCCTGGCGGCGGGCCCGGATCGGCGAGTGGACGGGCGTGCGGATCGCCGAGCCGTACCTGCCCGAGCCGCCGCTGCCCGACCCCGATCCTGACGGGTCGTACCGGCTGGGATGGGGGCCGGTCGGCACGGTCTACCGGACGCGGGGAGCCGCCGTGCGGGCGCGGCGGTTCGGGTGGATGATCCGCGATCAGGCTTCGTGGCGGGATCTGGCGTGGTTGTTCCTGGAGGTGCCCGTCGCCGCCGTGCTCTTCGCCGTGCCGACCGCGCTGATCGTCGGCGGGCTGGGCTGGTTGTGCTGGCTGTGGGTGTGGACCTCGGCGCTGGGCCTGCTCACCGGCGTGACGTGGTCGCCCGGCGACGTGCTGCACGCCGCCGGGCCGGTGTTGTCGGGCGTCCCCGCTCCGGTGGCCGGCCTGGCTGTCGCCGCCGTCGGCATGGCGCTCGCACCGGCGGCGCTGCGCCGGCACGCCCTGCTGAGCCGCTCGCTGCTCGGCCCGGCCAGGGCGGCGCTGCTGGCGAGCCGGGTCGACGCGCTGACCAGCAGCCGCGCCCAGATCCGCGACGCCCAGGCCGCCGAGCTGCGCCGGATCGAACGCGACCTGCACGACGGCGCGCAGGCCCGCTGGGTGGCCGTCGGGATGACGCTGGGCGCCGCGGAAGGGCTCATCGACCAGGACCCGGAGGCGGCCAAGGCGATGATCGCCGGCGCCAAGGACATGTCGGTGGCCGCACTCGGCGAGCTGCGGGAGCTCGTCCGCGGCATCCATCCGCCGGTGCTCGCCGACCGCGGGCTCGCCGACGCCGTGCGCACCCTGGCGATGGACGCCCCGCTGGAGGCCGAGGTCCGGGTGCGGCTGCCGGGCCGGGTGGCCGCGCCGATCGAGGCCGCGGTCTACTTCGCCGTGTCCGAGCTGCTGACCAACGCGGCCAAGCACGCCGCCGCGTCCGGAGTCCTGGTGGAGCTGCGCCACGCGGACGGCCTGCTGACGGTCACCGTGGCGGACGACGGGCGGGGCGGCGCCGAGGCCGGGCACGGAGGCGGCCTGCACGGCATCCGGCGCCGCCTCGACGGATTCGACGGAGTTCTGACCCTGTCCAGCCCGCCGGGCGGACCGACCGTAGTCACCTTGGAGATTCCATGCGCGTTGTCCTCGCCGAGGACGTCTACCTCCTCCGGGAAGGACTCACCCACCTCCTGAGAGCCCACGGCATCGAGATCGTGGCCGCGGTTGACACCGGCGCGGAACTGCTCGACGCCCTGGCCAGGCACCGCCCGGACGCCGCGATCGTGGACGTGCGCCTGCCGCCCGGCTACACCGACGAGGGGGTGCGGGCCGCCATCGAGGCCCGCACCCGCCGCCCCGGCTTCCCCGTGCTGGTCCTGTCGCAGTACGTCGAGCAGATCTACGCCCGCGAGCTGCTGGCCGACGGCGCCGGAGGGCTCGGTTACCTGCTCAAGGACCGGGTGTTCGACGCGAGCCACTTCGTCGACGCGCTGCGCCGGGTCGCCTCCGGCGGCACCGCCATGGACCCGGAGGTGATCTCCAAGCTGCTCGGCGGCACCTCCCCCCTGCACCCGGCCGCGTCGCTGAGCCCGCGCGAGCGCGAGGTGCTCCAGCTCATGGCGCAGGGCCGCTCGAACGCCGCCATCGCTGGTCAGCTGTACATCAGCGAGGGCACGGTCAGCAAGCACATCGCCGCCATCTTCGCCAAGCTCGGCCTGGAGGACAGCGGCGACAGCAACCGCCGGGTTCTGGCCGTGCTGGCCTTCCTCAACCACGCACGGCCGGACCCCGCAGGGCCCTGATCAGCGGTCCGGCCTGACGGACAGGGCGTGCCGGAACACGCCGCGCGGGTCCCAGCGGGCCTTCACCCGCTGCAACCGCGGGTAGTTGCCGCCGTAGTAGAGCGTGGACCAGGGCACGCCGGAGGTGTTCCACGCCGGGTCGGCCAGATCGATGTCGGGATAGTTGATGTAGGCGCCGCCGTTGGCGCCGTTCGGGACCGGTACGCCGCCCGTGTCGGCGTACATCTCCCGGTAGAGGCGGCGTACCCAGGCGATGCTCTCGGCGCCGTCCCCTTCCGTCCATCCGCCCAGGAAGAGGGCCTTGAGTATCGAGTCGCGCTCGGCCACGGCGGTCGCGCCGGGGGCCACGGTGTTGACCTGCCCGCCGTACGACGCCAGCAGCAGCACCCCGCTCGAACCGGCCGGGCCGGGCACGCTGAGGCGGTCGTAGGCGAGTCCGATCTGCCGGTCGGTGAACCGCCGGCGCAGCTGGGCGGACTTGGCCTTGAACCTGCCCGACTCCTGGCCGCTGCTGAGCGCTTCCGTGCTGATCGCGTGGTACCAGGGCAGGCGTTGCGCCTCGGGGATGACCGCCTTCGCCGTGACTCCCCGCGTCAGCGCCGCGAAGTACTCGGTGAGCAGGCGGCCGGCGTCCGGGACGGAGGCGTCCATCATGGTCGGCAGGATCATGCCGCCGGGGTCCGCCCCCGGGGTGCGGCTCTGCACGATCAGCGCGCTCCAGAGGCCCGCGTACGGCGTGCCGGGGGCGCTGTTGCGCTCGTGCCACTCGCCGTGGTTGCGCAGCAGGGCCGTGAAGGACTCCCTGGTCATGTCGCCCCACGACCAGGCCGGGGCGCAGACCAGCAGCGCCGGTGGCGGCTTGGGCAGCAGCGTGCGGGGGTCCTTGCCCTTGGCCTTCGGGTCGCGCATCCAGTAGCGCGTCACGACGCCGAAGTTGCCGCCTCCGCCGCCCGTGTGCGCCCACCACAGGTCGTGGTTGGGGTCGGACGGGTCCCTCGTGGCGACCACTGTCCGGGCCCGTCCCGAGCGGTCCACCACCACGACCTCGACGGCGTGCAGGTAGTCGACCACCGAGCCCAGCCCGCGCGAGTGCTGGCCGTAGCCGCCGCCCATGATGTGGCCGCCGGCCGCCACGCTGCCGCACTGGCCTCCGGGGATCGTCACGCCCCAGCCAAGGTAGAGCGTCCGGTACACCTGCATCAGCGTCGCGCCCGCCTCGATCGCGAACGCGCCTCGCTTGTCGTCGAAGTACACCTCCGACATCTCGCACATGTCGATCACGACCTGCGCGCCGTCGCCGACGAAGTTCTCGTAGCAGTGGCCGCCGCTGCGCACGGTGACCCGCTTGCCGGCCTTGACCGCCTCCTCCACGGCCCGCTCCACCTGCTCGGCCGAGCCGACGACGTGGAAGTACTCCGGCCTGGGGTTGAACCGCAGGTTCGTCCGGCGCACGGCGAGATCGGCGTAACGCGGATCACCCGGACCTATCCGGACCGGCCCCAATTCCTTGGCTTCTGACGGTTTTGTGTTTGACGACGTGCCGAGGCCCAGCACCGCCGTCCCGCCCGCTGCCGCCGCCCCGCCCATGAATCCGCGGCGGGTCACCTGGCTCACGATCGACCACCTCCTGCTCGCAGCTGAAATCCGTGCGATGGCAACGCTAGGAGCGTGATCATGGACGGAGAACCGCCCTGGCACCCGTCCGGCCTGGGACCTGACTCCCATCCGCGCAGGCGGTGACGACCCGGACGAAGTCGCCGATCTGCGTCATGGCGTCGGCGGCTTCCGGAAGGAACGACCAGTACAGCTGGAAGCTCTGGGCCGCCACCGGGTAGATCTCCTGCCGCACGTCGACGTCCTGGGAGCGCGCGTGCGGGGGTCAGCCGTTCCGCGTCGGGGAGGCCTTCGTCGCCCGCCGCCGCCTGGACGAGCATGGGCGGCAGCCCGTGCAGGTCGGCGTGGAGCGGATCGAGAAGGGGATCGTCGGGCGGGTGCCCGCCGAGGTGGCGGGCGATGCCCCAGGCCGCCCCCTGACGGGTGGCGCTGGGCGCCGGAACCGCCGGGGCCGCGGCGCTGAGGTCGACGTACGGCGTGAACAACACCGACCCGGCCGGCAGCGGCTCGCCGCGTTCCTTCAGCCGCAGGAGCAGGGAGAGCGCGAGCCCGGCGCCGGAGGTGTCGCCGGCCAGCACGACGTGGCACGACGTGGCACGACGTGGCACGGCGCGGCGCGCTGGTCGAGCAGCCAGGTGTAGGCGGCGTGGACGTCGTCGAGAGCCGCCGGGAACCGGTGCTCGGGCGCCAGCCGGTAGTCGGGGGTGAGGACCCGCCCTCGGACGGCGTCGGCCAGCGCCCCGGCCAGAGACCGGAACCCGAACGCCGATCCGCTGGTGTAGGTCCCGCCGTGCAGCAGCAGGCACAGGCCGGACCGGGTTCGGCCGGGCTCGCCACCAGCCCCGGCACGCCGCCGGCGTTGACCGGGGTGACGGCCATCTCCGGCATGAGCGGCATCAGCGCGTAGTGCCGTTCGGCGGCGGCGCGCAGCGCTTTCACGTCGGCGTAGGTCAGGCCGGCGAACTGGTCGCCGAGCCGCCGGATGCGTTCGGCCAGCTCCCCGCCGGTCGAGCGGGTGGCCCTGACCGCGTCGTCGAGGTCGTCGAGCACGGCCGGCACCCGGTCGAGCAGGGTACGCCCGGCGGGCGTGAGGGCGACGTGCTGGGTGGAGCGGCGCAGCAGCACGCAGCCCAGGCTGCGCTCGAGGGATGGGGACTGCTCCTGTTGTGACCGCCGGGGATGCGGCCACTGGCTCCGCTGCTCAGCGCGCGGACAGCGACGGCACGATCCGCCACCACGGCCGGGCGATCGCCCGGACCTCGGCCTCGAACGCGGCCGCCGCCGCGGCGGCGCCGGGCGGCGCGAAGACAGTCGAAGGCATGGTGCTGGCCGACGGCGTGCCGTTCGCCTTCGACCACGCCTGGTGCATCAGCGCCGCGAGCGATCGCGTCATCGACTCCACGCTGCCCGACGGTGCCGGCCTGGCCTACCTCGGCATCGCCCTCACCGACGGCTACCGGCGCGAACAGCAGGCGCTGCGCGGAGTGGACGCCGTCATCACCGGCGGCGGCATCAACCTCGCCGACAACGCCGACGCGCTACGCGGCGGTCTGCCCAGCCACGCCTGGCTGCCCATCGGCCGCCCCTTGCCTGTAAGTTCCGGCGCTAGATGGCCGAGAACTACGAGCTATCCGGCCGTGATCGTGGCCGTCTTGATCAGCTCGGACCGTCAGTCTGAGCTCTCAGAGTCCAGCAGACAGGCGTCAAGAATCTCGAGTGCGGACCCTATCTGGACGGCGTTCGAGCAGGCTGGGGGTGTGGCGTTGGGGTACGCCCTTGCCGGACAGGCCACGAGCGAGGGGCATTTGCAGGGCGGCGGCCGAGGACGCTGTCAGACCTCTGGGCTGGCGGGGGCTGCTTGACGCCTGGGACGTGGCCGGTGCTGGCGACGGCCTCACCTACAGCGTGAGCAGGCCGTACCAGCGTATCGACTACGTCATGACCTCTCGCGACATCAAACGACCTCGGTGGCCGTCATCGGCACCGAGGCCTCCGACCACTTCCCCATCGTGGCCGACCTCGAACTCCCCACCCCTCGCCCTGACCTCCGGCGCCCGCCGTCTCTCGCGACGGCGGGCGCCGAGCGGTCCGGATCAGATGACGCCGCTCTGCCCGACGCAGCTCGTGACACCGTTCCTGCCGGCCAGCTTCACGAAGACCCGATGCGCCATCGGCCGGGTCGCCGAGATCGCCCTGCTGCCGGAGTTGCCCGTGATCACGGTCGACAGGAACTCGGCGTCCGGAAGGCCGCCCCGATCCTGAACGAGGCTGACCTTGACCGTGGTGGGGCCTCCGGAGGCCGTCCAGTGGACACGGCTGAAGCGGTGCCCATACGTCGTGTCGATGTAGGTGACGGTCACCTTCAGCCTGTAGGACCCCTTCGAACAGGTCGCGACGAGGGCCTTGGCTGCCGACGTGGTCACCGACGCCGCCGGCGCGGACTCCGAGGCGGACGCGGTCACCGACGCCGACGCATGCGCGGGCGCGCCCATCATGGCCACGGCCCCCATGGCCCCGACGACGACCGCGGTACGCATGATCTTCATATGGTTCCCTCCGTTGATTTCCCGTCGAGGTGAGACCATACGGAGACGCGGTATGGCGGAGGTATGTCCAATCAGACCACTCGGAGCGTGTAAGTTCCGGCGACACCGGGCCCGGGTTGCGGCCGAGTTCGGTGACGTCGAGCATGCCGATCCAGGTACGCCGCTCGCGGCCGGCGGTGCGAGCCAGATGGCGGGCCGGCGCTTAGTGCCCGTGTACAAACTGATCCCTCCGCTTGCCAGGTAGGGCCCATACCGGCCGAAATGGTGACATAGAGCGAAGGTCCTGCGACATAAAGCGACCTTCCGGTAGCAACGGTGGTTATCGAAGCCCCATCACCGACCGGAAGGCCTGCCGCCGTTGTACGCCACCGATGCCATCGCTGTCTTCCGTACCGAAGAATCTGCCTGCTCATGCGCCGCTTGCCGGTACGGCCGCGGAGCCGACCACCCGATCCGGGCACCCCGCTACACCACCGACATGACCGACGCGGAATGGCAGGCAATCGGGCCGTTGATGCCCTGGCCGCCCTGGTTGCACGGCAACGGCGGACGGCCCGAGAAGTACTGCCGCCGCCTGATCATGGACGTCATCCGCTACGTGGTCGACAACGGGATCAAGTGGCGCAATCTGCCCGCCGACTTCCTGGCGCCCTGGCGCACCGTCCACTCGATCTTCACCCGCTGGTGGCAGGACGGTGATCTCTATGCTCTCCACAATGACCTGCGCGAACAGGTCCGGATAACCGACGGGCGCGAGCCGGAGCCCAGCGCGGGGATTATCGACTCGCAGTCGCTGCGGGCCGCCGAGACCGTCGCCGCCGGCTCGCGTGGATATGACGCGGCCAAGAAGGTGCAGGGCACTAAGCGGCACATCATCGTGGACACCCTGGGCCTGCTACTGGTCGTCATCGTCACCGCCGCCAGCGTCCAGGACCGCGACGGTGCCAAGCCCGCCCTGGTGCATCTGCGCGACTGGTACGAGCGCATCACGCTGATCTGGGCCGACAGCGCCTACGCCGGCAAGCTCGTGACCTGGGCCCGAAAGCACCTCCGGCTCACCCTGCAGATCGTCAAGCGCAGCGACGACGTCAGCGGCTTCGTGGTCCTTCCGCGCAGATGGGTGGTGGAGCGCACACTGTCGTGGCTCTCTCAGCACAGGCGGTGCGTACGAGACTACGAGCGCTTATCCGAACACCACGAAGCCATGGTCCTCTGGGCAATGATCATCCTCATGGGACGACGACTCGCACGATCCACATCGCCCCAATCAATCTGACGATCAGTTTGTACACGGGCACTTAGCCAGCCTTGCTAGCGGGGCCAGGGCTCTCCAATCGCTCGAGGCAGCCACCTCTGTTGGGTGCGGCTCTTTCTGAGGGACCGAGCTGATCAGGCGATGAGCTCGTAGTCGTGTCGGCCGGAGAAAGTCTCGAGTTCGAAAGGAGGGTGCACCTGTTTCTGCGCTGGAGACGGACGCGGAACTCGAATTCTCGCAGGTCAGGCGCAACTTTCTGATGCTTCAGCGAAGTTGTTCATCATTGCTGGATACGGGAGGCCAGCTGGGGAGGGCCGGGAAGTCACGCATGCTACGCATTGAGGTGGCGAGCAGGAGCAGCGGGGTGACGGCGAAGAAGGTGGCCAACACCCACATCGCGGCGCCGATCCCGAAGGCTGTCGCCAGGACGGAGGCGGTGGCTGCGCCGAGCGGCACGGTGCCGGAGATGACGAACCGGGAGACCGCCGTGACCCGGCCCAGGAGGTGCGCCGGTATGTAGTTCACGCGGAAGGTAGCGGTGATGGTGCCCGATATCGTGGCGCCGAGCATGACCACGAACGATCCCACCGTGAACAGCGCCAGCTGCCAGCCAGGGCCGCTGGCTGGCAGCAGCAGCATAAACGGCGCGGTCACGACATTGACCCCCACGTAGGTGCGCGCGCTGCCGAAGCGGGCGACGGCCCGGGACGCGAGCACGGCGCCCAGCAGGCCGCCCAGGCTGGCGAGGCTGATCAGGCCGCCCACAGTTCCTGGCGCGATACCTTCGGCGCGCACCAGGAAGACGATGCGCAGCGAGAACACGCCGAGCATCCCGAGGTTGATCATCGCCGCCACGATGAGCATGGGCAGCATGAACTCGCCGTACTTGAAGTAGCCCAGGCCCTCGCTGAGCTGCCGGAGCATGCCGGGCCGCCCGCCCGCCGCCGACCTCGGCTCGGGCGTGGTCCGCAATCTGAGCAGGCAGACGGCCGAGACGATGAAGGTGACCGCGTCGATGAGGAGGCCGCCGACCGCTCCGGCCACCTCGGTGAGCAGACCGCCGAGGCCCGGGCCGGCGAGCTCGGCGGCCGAGGCGCTGGCCTGGAGCTTGGCGTTGCCCTCCATCCGGTCATCCGGAGCCAGTAGGTGCGGCAAGTAGGCGTTGAATGCCAGGGTAAAGAACATGCTGGATGTGCCGGCGATCAGCACCGCGGCCAGCAGCATGGGCACGGTCAGCACACCAGTCCAGGCGGCGACCGGGATAGCGGTCAGGACCGCGGCGGACACCAGGTTGGCAGACACGAGGATGCGGCGGCGCGGCCAGCGGTCAACCCAGGTACCGGCCGGGAGGCCGATCAGGAACCAGGGCAGCCAGCTGGCAGCGGTCAGCAGTGCCACCGTGCCGGTGCTGGCATGCAGGACGGTTATCGCCAAGAACGGGACGGCCACCGTGGTGATCGCCGAGCCTAACCCGCTGACCGACTCCCCAGCCCACAGCAGGGCGAAGTTCCGGATGCGGAGCAGGCCGCCCGGCCGCCTTTTCTTAGCCGCAGTGATGTGCGGCGACACCCCCGTCTCGCGATCACCCACCGAACGCACGGTATCGCCACAGCCGCAAGTGGCGGCGGCATTTAACGGAGCGTGCGACCGGCGAGGTGGTGGCGCCGCGCTCCCTGCTCAGCCACTCCCTCAAAAGGAGCCGCACCCAGTAACGATGGCGTCCGGACGCCCCTGCGGGGCTGTCTCAGCGTGGGACCTCCGAGGCGCGGGCGCTTCGTGCGACGGTGTCTGGCCGCCCGAAACAGCTCTAGTCGACGCGTTCGGCGTTGGAGTCGTAGCCGCCCCCGCCCGGGTACACCCAGGCTCCCGTGAGGGCGCCGGTGCGGATCTTGACGCGGGAGTACGGCATCGCCGGGCCGGTCCCATCACCGTCAGCTGTCACGCCTGGGCCTCCACGATCAGCGTCCCCACGTTCTGTGGGTTCGGGGCGGGCTCCACCCGCGCGCTCACGTTGCGAAAGCCTGCCCCGGTCAGCATCTGCGCCCACCCGTCGGGCTCGTACGTCCATCGGTAGGTCCACACCTGCGGGCCGGTGAAGCCCGCCCCGTACATGCCCTGCATGCCGGCGGTGCCCGGCACGACCGGCGCGCAGGAGAACTGTCAATCCCCTGAAAGCGTGGAGACGGTTCTATGCCACAGTGGTCCCCAGCAGGGCCGATGAGGCTTGTCTCTTCTCGATCATGTGACGTTCGAATGTGATGGGCGGCAGGCCGTCGTTGGCGCTGTGCCGCCGGGTGGTGTTGTAGAAGTCGGCGATCCAGGTGGCGATCTTCAGGCGGGCCTCGGCCCGGGTGCGGAACCGGTGGCGGTGCACGTACTCGACCTTGAGCGTGCTGTTGAACGCCTCGGCGGCTGCGTTGTCGAGCGCGCAGCCCACGCGGCCCATCGACTGGACTACGCCCAGGCGCCCGGCACAGCTCCTGGTAGCGGGTGGCTGTGTATTCCGAGCCGCCGTCCGAATGAAAGATCACCCCTTCCACGTCGCCGCCCCGGGTGGCCGCCGCCATCTGCAGCGAGGCGCAGGTCAGCGCGGCATCATGGTGCTCGGACATGGCGTAGCCGAGCAGTCGGCGGGAAACAGGTCCTCCACCGTGGCCAGATACAGCTTGCCCTCGTCGGTGTCGATCTGCGTCACATCACCACACCACAGCACGTCCGCAGCGACCGCGTTGAACGTGCGCCGCACCAGGTCCGGGGCAGCCGGCCGCTTGCCTTGGCGGGTCAGCGAGCGCGGTTTGCGCCGCACACGGGCGACCAGGTCGAGCTCGGTCATCCGTGCCGCGACCGTGTTCTCCGACACCCGCCAGCCCGCCTCGTGCAGGTCACGGGTGATGCGCGGCGAGCCGTAGGTGCCGCCGGACGCCTCGAACGAACGGATGATCTCCGCGTCCAGGCCGGCCCGCCGGCGCTGGCGAGCGGTCGGCGCGTCCTCGCCGATGCGGTTCTTCCACTTGTAGTACCAGGACTGCGAGACGCCCAGCGCCCGGCAGGAGACGGTGTGGTCGATGCCGTGCTCGGTCTTCTGGGAGCTGATGAAGGCCGCCACGCTCATCGGCCCATCGCCTCTTTGACCCACAAGACCACGGAACGCTTGAGCACTGTGAGACTGGAGAGGTACCGCCCGAAAGCCAGGGTCTGACCCAGCTTGAGACTGGCCACTTGTGCCTTGGTGATGACCTGTCGCCCTGGTCCGGGCGGTGCCGCCGGACCAGGCGCGGATGTGTCCCCATAGGGGCCTCGCCATGTGCATCATCACAGTCCTGACTCCCTCGCCCGGCCGGTGACACCATCACCTGCCCAGCCACTGAGGAGACCCGTGACTCGCCCCGCCGACAACCACACCGCCAACGCTCATGCGCCAGAGCAAATCGTGCTCGGCGTGGACACTCACAACGACCTGCACGTCGCAGCAGTGATCACTGTCATGGGCGTGCTGATGGGCACCCAGGCGGTTCCGGCCACCGCCGATGGCTATGCCGCGCTGCTGGAGTGGGCGCGCGGACACGGCCACCTGCGGCGCGCCGGCGTGGAGGGCACCAGCTCACACGGCACGGCGCTCAACCGCCCCCGGGTGGGAGCGGCATCGCCGTTCATGGCCGCGTCCAGGGCAGCCAGCGCGTCCTGCATGCCCTCGCGGGTGTACAGGCCACGGCCGTGCCCCCACGGCCCGACCAGCAGCCGCACCCCGCGCCCGGCGGCCAGCAGGCGCGCGTGATCGGCCAGCATGCTGGGCAGGAGGAAGTCGTACCAGCCGCCCTGCAGGTGCACCCGGGACGGCATCCGCTCGGTGTTGGCGCGGTGGTCCGTCCGCGCCCAGTACGCCTGGTCGCGGCCGTTGCTGATCCACTCCTGAAACCAGCTCACCCGGTGCCCGGTGAGCGCCCGATCGGCCTGCTCCAGCGGAAGGGTGAGGGTGGCGCGGCGCAGCTTGCGGCCGGCCGTGAAGGTGGCCAGCAGCTGCCCGGGGCACGGAGAAGTTGCCACTGAACATGGTGTCCACGAGCTGCACCCAGCCCAGCGCGTTGCCCAGCGCGAACGCGCCGCCCGGGTACATGAAGTCTTGGTGCAGTAGTGCGGGACGGCCGGTGTGTGCTCATCTGGGAGGTCCGCACGAGCGTCCGAAGAGCTCAGGCCGGTGGCGTGCCCGATCCGCAGCATGACGCCCATCACGTTGTGGAGCCGGACGGCTAGGCCGGGCAGGCCGGGGTCGTCCGGGGCGAGGCCAAGGATCAGCTGTTCGAGGGCGGCGATCGCCCCGCGTACGTGGGTGGCGCTCGCGCCTTGCGAGTCGGATGCGACAGGCTCACTGGGCATGGCCGCTCATGGCAGGCAGTTGCCGCTGGTCAGCTACGCCGCCGCGCGGGAAGCGCGCCGGGCCAGGGCGGCTTTGGCCTTACAGGCTTGGTTGCAGTGGCGGGCGTCGGCACGCCGCGGTGCGGGAGAGTGTGTCCGCACTGGGCGCAGCGGGGCTGCGCGGCGACCAGGGCGAGCTGCTCGGCGCTGGCCGGTCTGCGGCCCCCTTTGAGCGCTCTGATCTGGGAGGAGTCCGCTGCGGCGCGGGAGAGGTCGAGCGCGTCGGGAGGATTTGTCCTTCTCTGAGTGCTGCCATGAGGTGACCAACCCACTGCAAGGGTGTGGCGAACGCTCAAGAAATTTGAGTGGCTGGTCCCAGAGAAGGCCTGCCCCCTCAGCCCGGGAGCAGGCCCTCCGAGATCAGCCCAGGCCCTTTTTCACGGCCGTGATGAGCTCGCCGTCAGCGGTGTCGCCGCTGAGTTCCCAGAGGAACGCGCCGGCGAGACCCTGGTCCTTGGAGTACCTCATCTTGCCGGCGATCGTGGCCGGCGTGTCGTAGCCCCACCACTGGGTGCCGCAGTGGCCGTAGGCGGTGCCCGCGATCGTGCCGGTGACGGGGCAGCGGGCCTTGAGCACCTTGTAGTCCTCAACCCCCGGCTCGTACGTGCCGGGAGCCGCGCCCGTGGCCGTGCCGCCCGGCTCGGCCTTGCTCACGCCGGTCCAGCCGCGGCCGTAGAAGGGGATGCCGAGCAGCATCTTACCCGCCGGCACGCCCTTGCTCTTGAGCTTCTGGATGGCGTTGTCGCCGTGAAAACCGGGGATCGGAATGCCGGCGTAGGAGTCGAGCGGCGCGTTCGGGGCCGTCGGGCCCTGCGCCTCCCAGGCGCCGAAGTAGTCGTAGGTCATGACGTTGTACCAGTCCACGTACTGGGCGGCACCCGCGTAGTCGGCCGCGTCGATCTTGCCGCCGCTGGTGCCGTCGGCGGTGATCGCGGCGGTGACGAGGTTGCCGGAGCCGAAGCGGGAGCGCATGGCCGACATGACGTTCTTGAACGCGGCAGGGCCGCTGGTGTCGCAGGTGTCGTAGCCGCAGGCGTTCGGGTATTCCCAGTCGATGTCGATGCCGTCGAACACGTCCGCCCAGCGCGGGTCCTCCACCAGCTTGTAGCAGGAGTCGGCGAACGCGGCCGGGTTCCGGGCGGCCTGGCCGAAGCCGCCGGACCAGGTCCAGCCGCCAAAGGACCAGAGCACCTTCAGGTTCGGGTACTTCTTCTTCAGCTTGCGCAACTGGTTGAAGTTGCCGTGCAGTGCTCCCGCGGCCGTGCTGTCGGCGACGCCGTCCACGCTCTCGCCCGCCGTGAAGGGACGCTCGTAGGCGGCCCAGCTGTCCCCGACCGTGCACTGGCCGTTCGTCACGTTGCCGAAGGCGTAGTTGATGTGCGTCAGCTTGGACGCCGAGCCGCTGGTGTCGATGTTCTTGATCTGGTAATTGCGGCCGTAGATGCCCCACTCCGCGAAGTAGCCGAGTACCCTGTTGCCCCCGGCGGCGCCCGTGGTGACCGTGACGGTGTTGCTGGCGGCGGAGCGGTTGCCGGCGGCGTCGCGGGCGCGGACCGTGTAGGTATAGGCGGTGTTCGCGCTCCGGCCGGTGTCGGTGTAGGTAGTGCCGGTCACCGTGGCGACGAGCGTGGTGCCCCGGTAGACCTCGTAGCCGGTCACTCCGACGTTGTCGGTGGAGGCGTCCCAGGCCAGCGCGACGCTGCCGGCGGTGACGCTGGTCGAGCGCAGGTTGCCGGGCACGGTCGGGGCCATGGTCTCGACCGGCTCGCCAGGAGAACCCTCGTCTCGCCCGAAGTCGAACGGAAACCGGGGAGTGCGTTCTTCGTAACAGAAACTACCAGCGGGAGGCGCGGGAACACAGATGGTGGTGGTGTCTTTGGGGATGGCCTTGTCGAGATTGCCCGCGAACTCGGAGTCCTTGATCGCAATCGTGGCCCCGCCGAAGTTGTGGGCGAACAGCTTGTCCCGAATCCCGCTCGGGAAGCCGTTGTAGGAGACGAGCGTAGAGCGGCGCCAATCGCCGTAGTGGTTCTCGGGCGGTTCGTCGTTCGCTGTGGCGAAGCGGAAGGCGTGAGTGCTTCCGCCGTCCTTGTGATACACGATCTTGGGGTGGGTGCCGTCCCACCGGACCTCGTCGGCCGGTTTGATCTGATATTCGCCGTGGGCCGATGCGGCCACGTATTTGGCCTGGTCGTTCTGGACCCAGACCGCGATGTGTTCCCAGTCGTGGCGATGGCCGCCGGCGTCGGCCACATGCTCTACTGCGACGTCCTTCTCGAAGTAGTAGTCGTAGAGATAGACGCACCAGCCGGAGTTGCACCGTTGACGGGAGTAGGCGTTGGTGTTGTCCAGGTCGGCTTGGTCACGGCAGAGATGGGAGCTTGTGGTGTTGTGGTTGTCCAGCCCCTCGGCGATCTTCCCGTCGGGTCCGATGGCCGGGACGTTGTAACAGCCGTTGGTGTCGTAGTCGAGGGCCGGCTGCCACTTCAGATCCCCGACGGTGGCGCTCTGCGGGAGCGCGCGTGGCGGCTCGGGGTCGGCGGCCAGCGCGGGCAAGGCCGGGACGAGAACGCCGAGCGTCGCCACCGCAGTGGTGACCGCGGTCGCGATCAGGGGCGCCCTCCGTCGTGAGTGACGGCGGCGCCGGCCTCTGAAGACACCGGGAAGAGAGCCTAACCAGGCTTTCCCGGCCTTTGCGGAATGGTCCAGCAAGATTGTGTCCTGCCCTTCTCTCGAGAAGACCGAACGTCAAAGACGTGCGCCATTGTTCAGCGGGCAGGTATTCACAATGGAGTCCGTTTGACATCCAATCCTTGCTCACCAGGCTGATCAGATCAGGAGCGGGGATCTCCGGTCGCCCGATGCCCCCGCAGACACGAAATCGCCTCTTGCCCGTGATGTCTCCACAGGCAAGAGGCGCTTCGCAGGCGTGACCTAGCGGGAGTAGAGCTCCACCACGAGCTGCTCGTCTACCGGGATCGCGATCTGCTCGCGCTCGGGCCGGCGCGCCAGGGTGAAGCGCAGCTCGCCGAATCGTCCAACAGCGGAGCCGTATCGGCGAACTCCAGGGCCAGATCCATCGTTATCGATGGTTATCCACTCGGCACACGCAGACCTACCCCGAGGCCCGAGGCCCGAGGCCGTCGAGCAGGCACGCACACGCCGCGCTCACCGTGCTCCAGGCCCGTGGTCGCCGCTGACCTTCGTGCGCCCCTGATCCCGGTACGGCACCGAGCTGGACCACCACCGACGACATCAGAACGCCAGTAAGTCACACCCGTTAGCCGCTGCTGAGCACGCCGACGGGAACCCGACTTACTGGCGTTTTCATGTCGCGACGCACTGACGCTCTCGTGTCGCCGCCACTGACATCACGTGTCGCAGGCCGCCGACGTTCTCGGGTCGCTTGGCAGCTGAATCCGGCCGAACGCGACCAGTTCGTGCAGGTGCTCACCCGCTTGCTGGACCACCACGCCCGGACCTCCTGGCCCCGCGTAGTGGCTTCCGACATCAACTGAAGCGGTCCCGTCCGGCTGGGCGTGGTGGACACGAATCCCTACCTGCGCTCCCTCGGCAGCTTCTGTTGATGATCCGTCAGGCCGCGGCGAATGCGGCCCCCGGCCGCCCTCTGTGTGCGCCCGGCAGGGCGATGAAGCATCGGTCCTGGACAGTGGTGTCACGCTGGGGACGGTAGGGGGTGGGCGGCGATCCGTCCGGCCTCGGCGGACCCGGCGGGTGTGAGAGGGCTCAGGGTGATGCGGTGAGCGCTGTCGCCGGCGACCAGGCCGTCCAGGCCGTTCAGGCGATGGCGGCTGATGGCCAGGACCAGACAGCCGGCGTTGCCGGGGAGCAGTGCGCGTACTTGGTCAGTGGTGGCGGCGTTGTCCAGCAGGATGAGCATGCGGCGGTCGCCGGTCAGGCTGCGGAACAGGGCCGCCCGCTCGCCCACTCCGGCGGGCACATGCCGGAGGTCTGGGGCAAGGGCTCGCAGGAAGCGCGTCAGCGCCTCGGCGGGCGGCAGCGGCATGTGCTTCGTGTCGTGGCCGCGCAGGTCGATGTGCAGCTGGCCGTCCGGGAACCGGTCGGCTACGCGGTGGGCGAAGTGCACCGCGAGCGTGCTCTTCCCGACGCCGGCGGCCCCGTCGATCGCCGCGATCACGAGGGCGTCGCCGGCGTTCGGCACCAGGGCCGTCAGGCGGGCGAGTTCAGGAGAACGGCCGGTGAAGCCCGCCAGGTCGTGAGGAAGCTGGGCCGGAGGCTGCCATGCCGGCGGGTTGGCCACAGCCAGTTCCCACAAGGCGACCAGTCGTGCGGTGTCGCCGCTGCAGGCTTTGCCGATGGCTTCGACGGTCTGGCGAGACGGTAGCAGTTTGCCGTTGAAGTATCGCTCCAGCGAGGACTTGCTGCAGTGCGTACGTGCTGCCATCTGGACCAGTCCCAAGCCGGAAGCGGCCTTGAGCAGACGTAGTTCGGCCGCGAGTTTGCGCGCATGCACCCCGTACACCGCCGCCGGGCTCATTCGCCCACCTCCCCTTCTCGTGATGTGGTGATTTATCAGGCTTTTCGCGGACAACTCGTCCGCCGGTCAGGCCCTCATGAAGTAGGCGTAGGCGTCAACGTCGACGCTCACCTGCCCGGTGCCTTCGTTCTTCAGCACCACCGACCCGTCGGAGCGCATGGTGGCGGCGGTGGAACCGATGGCGTCCTTGCCCGCCGCCGGATAGGAGACCACGCGCGCGGTCGTGGGCCCGCTCTGAGGCAGCACCGAGACGATCCCGGCCGCCGTGCCTCTGGCCGCCACGGTCAGGGCGACCGCGGTGACGCCGGAGGCCGGCAGGCCGGTGAGACGCAGCGTCTTGGTGCCGCCCGCCGGGATCGTCAGGGCCCTGGCCTGAGGCGTGGGACGGATGGTCTTGATGACCGAGCCTCGCTGCGCGGTGGAGAAGTAGCCGGTGACGTCCACGGAGATCTCGACGTTGTCGAAGCCGAGGTTGTGCACGTTGATCTTCCCGTCGAGGCCGGGCTTGACGATCGTGGAGAACTGGGTGGCGATGCCCGCCGGGTAGTCGGCGTTGGCGTCGGCGGGGTAGACGTCTCCGGCGGCGTACATGCGTAGCGTGCCGGTTGACGGGCTCTTCAGGATGACCGTGAGGGCGACCTGGGCGACGCCGGTCGCGGGCAGGCCGCGCATGTCGGCGATGGACAGCTGGTGGTTGCCCATCGCGGGGATGACGGTGCGGTCGGCGACCCGGGCGGGTGTGATCGGGATGTAGGTGCCCCCGACGACGGCCGCCGCCTGGCTGAGGGTGTGGCCGTGCGCGTCGAGCGTCACCCTGACGGGGCCCGTACCGCGATTGACGACTTTGACCTTCCCGTCCGCGCCGGCCTTCGTGATGATCATCGTTGCGGCGGAGCGCGTGGTGTCGTAGGAGACGGCCGTAGCTTCCGGTTCCAGTTCGTCAGAGGCGTGTACGGCGATCGCGCCCGTGTTGAGGAAGTCCCCCTTGGCGCTGACGTTGAGCGCGATGGCCCGCACGCCCTGCGCGGGCAGCCCGGCCACGCCCGCGACCTGTACGGTCAGGGCGGAGTTCGCATTGATCTGGACGTTGTCCAGGAGCCTGCCGCGCGAGTGGAAGTACTGGTCGGGCCCCGGGCGAGGGATGGCGTCCAAGGCCGCGGTGTCGAGCTGGACGCGGGGCGTGACGGCACCGGTGTAGGTGATGCTGCGCCCGGTCTCTTCGAGTTTGCTCTCGAGGGCCGCCGGCCCGAGCGCGGGATAGGACTGGTGCAGGACGGCGAGTGCGCCGCTGACGTGCGGGGCGGCCATGGAGGTTCCGCTCATCGACGCCCAGCCGTCGCCGGGCATGGAGGAGATGATGTCGCTTCCCGGAGCGAGGAGGTCCAGGAGGGGGCCGCGGTTGCTGAAGGAGGACAGGGTGTCGGAGCCGGTGGTGCTGCCCACGGTGATCGCCGAGGAGATGCAGGCGGGAGCCGCGACCGCGGCGGGGTAGGCGTTGTTGCCCGCGGCGATGACGGTGGCGACCCCGGCCGCCAGGAGAGCGTCGATGGCGGGCTTGCGCGAATCGTTGTCGCACGGGCTGGTGTGCATGCCGTCGCCCAGGCTCAGGTTGGCCGCCACGATGGGCAGCGTCTCCTTCAGCTCCAGGACCTTCTCCAGCGCGGCGACCTGGGCGCTGGCGAAGCTGAGTACGCACGGCGCGGCACCGGAGCCGCAGTGGTCGTCGGAGTCGAATCTGCTGAAGATCTGGATGGCCACGATGCCGGCTCCAGGGGCGACCCCGCTCCCGTCGTCACCGTCGAGCCCTTCACCGTCCCCGGCGATGATCCCGGCCACGTGGGTGCCGTGGGAGCAGTCCAGCAGGTCGTCGGTGCACGCTCCGCTCCCGGGGTCGGCCGAGGCGGGTCCCTCCTGCGTGTCGTCGCCGTTCGGGCACAGGCTGGTGGCGGAGTAGTCGGGATCGGCGGGCGAGAAGCACGCCTCGGCCACGACGCGTCCGCCGAGGAACGGGTGGCCGGCGGCGACGCCGGTGTCCAGCACGGCCACGACGCCGCCCTCGCCGGTCAGCCCCGCCGCCCTGGTACGGTCGCCGCCGATCAACGGGACGCTCTGTCCGAGGACCGGCGGCACCGGCCGATCCTCGGACACGCTCACCACTCCCGGTTGGCCGGTGAGCCGCTGAAGACCCGCCCGATCGGTCCGCAGGGTGACGACGGGGGAGCGCGACAACGTCTGCAACACCTGCCCGGCCCCGGCCGCGGCGGCCAGGTCAGCGCGCTGCCTGGTCACGACATTGACCCGAACCTTGGCACCGGCATCCAGCTTCGCCGCCAGCCCAGGCTCCACCCACGGCCCCGCCGCCGCAGCCGACCCGCCGCCCGCCGTGACGGTGATCGAGGAGAGCAGAACGGCCACCAGGACGACCATGCGGGGGAATGCCGCCGTGACAATGGCTAATCGCCTCATGAAGCACTCCTTTGTGGGCGTTCAGGTCCAATGAACGGTATTGGAGCCGATTTATGCTGCAAGTAGAGCCGTCAATTGATGATGGTTTCGACAAATATTGGATTGCTTTGGCGAGCAGAAGAGGTCCTGCGCGCCTGTCTTGTGACGGAAGGTCTTGTCTCATCACCGAACACCGCATCCGCCGACACCCGCCGGCCTACTGCTCGTCGTCCTGGTCGCCGCGCCTGGTCCGCGAGTACAGAGCCTCTCTCGCCAGCTCAGAAGTGATGATCCACATCGTCCTCGTGGACCCCTGGGATTTGGGCATCCAGTTCGCATGGTGAACGCGAACGTAGCCGTCGGCGGCGGTGCAGTTCCATTTGCTGCTTTTAACGTTCTGCAACCGAGTGGGCCGGGTCGCGTATTGAAAGATGACCACCATGGCCCTCTCCCTTTCTCGGCAACTACTGCTGCTGGAGTCACGCTCACGGGCGCCGAGAAGGAGACGAGACCCAGCGTGTTCGTCGTCGCACAGGCCAGGCCGGTTGATGGCGCCTTGATCGCGCAGGTGATGTGCATGGTCACTCTCCCTGTTGATCGAAGTCGCGATAAGTCGGACGTCGCGCCCGACCGGAGGCCTGCGCTGACGCGGATGCGCGGGGACTTGTTCAGGCGGCTTGGCCCCTGGTGGAGCCGGATGGTACGTACACCGACGAGCTCCTTCACGGACTGGCGCCCACGGGGGGCCGACCCCCGGCACAGATGAAGCTATCTGTCAGTCGCTTGCCAGTCGTCAACCGCTAAGTGGGACATTCGCGTCCACCAACCGCGGTACGCACGCCCGACGTCAACCGGCCGTGGTAGGTGGGCGTTGAGCCTGTCTGATCCCCGGGTTCAGGCTCCGGGCCACGTCGGATTGATCCGTCGCTGATACGGTGCGATGGATTTGAGTCATGACGATGTGGACTATGGCCCGTACTCGACCGGCAGGTCCCGCTATGGGCTGCCGGTACGACGTCACATCACCGGCTTGGACTGCCGCCATAGATCCGAGACCGCGCTTCGCTCGCCCAATGGCAAGTGAGGCTCAATCAAGGACCATTCCTCATCGTTGAGGTCTCCACGCGCCATGCTCGATGGCCTGCCAGGATCGCGACCGTACCGCAGGTGATCCTTATGATCTCAACCCCGTACAGGCTCTAAGCAGGGCCTCCCTCCGTCTGGCCGCCCGGTTTGAGGTCCATCGGGAACGGCACAAACGCTCAACTTCCGCAGGCAGTCCAGAAGCGGACATAACGGCTTGGGTATCCCGTACGCCGGGCAGTCGACGGGGCGACGCGCTTCGAAACCGGTCCACTGTTGTGATGGATGGTGCCCCTGGCCGGCTGACCAGCAGGCGTCATAGAGTCGATGAATGCTCACAGCGGTGTCGCCTATTTTCACGTGAGAGTACGCGTAGGTACGCATGCTTACCTGTGAATCGGCGTGCGCTAAGGTGCAATAGCGTGCGCCAGCTCACTGGCGACGCCTCGGTTCGCATCCGGAAGTCCGTCTGGAAGCGCTAAGTAGCGGCGATCGGACACGCCTGACCTGAAGAGGACAGCCCGGGAGGTGATGTTTCCCCCGGGCTGCCCGAGTGCCAGGCTCTCCTTACGGCGCCACCAGATGTTCCGTTATGGAGACCACGAACTCCCCATAGTGAAGGGCTTCGCCTATTCTCGTGAACCTTTCGTATTGGCCCCGGGAGATCGGTTCGCCTTTGACGACAAGAGTTCGTAGAAGGACGCGGAACGCGAGATCTGGAGTGCAGTGGTGTACACATCGAGTCAGCCGATCAGCTAGATCGGCGCCGATGGCTCCGGCTGCCTCGCTTAATTCGGTTAGGATTGCGCCGGTGTGACCGGCCCCAGCCTCTTGATCGATCGGATCGAGAGAGCCGGGGGGAGTGATGCTTCTTCTCTGCAGCCAGGCATCACATTCATCGATGAGCATCTGCATCCATAGCGATCCCGATGGAACGCGATGGCCAAAGAAGTTCGCAGCCTCCACTCCCGACCGCCACAGCTGTTCTATGGACTCGGACGAAAGCCCTTCGAGAAGCAGCGTTGCATCGCGGCGTACTGATATGACATAGCGGGAGTCCAGCCCTCTCCAGAGGGTGTGCCGAACCGCTCCGATCGCCGAATCCGCGTTGTTCGTCCAATCGGCATGGAATTTGGTCATCAGCCAGGTGATGCCGAAGTCGTCCTCAGTGAACCGCTGCATGTCTTGTCTTATCTCGGGTAGGCGGTCCACACGATGAAACCGCCCCGATGTCCCTTTTGTCGTTGAAGTATCACAGTGTACCTGTTGCTTGCCGTTGTAATACTTCCATCCGCATGGGCGACCCAGCCGAGGGAGTTGTTCACCCCAAAGGCCCCATGAATGGGGAGTTGCGGGTCAGAACCTCTGAGCCAGTTTTGGATCCTTCGGGCATTTCCAGAGAGGGCGTAAGTTACTACAGACTGTGCCGTCTGGGCGTCGATGAAAACCCCGTTCACCCCTTTTTCCTCAGCCATCTGCCTCGCTTGGTCCTCGCTCACGTTGACGTGCTCGTCAAGCGTATGCGCCAAACCTGGGAACTCAGCCCCTTCATCAGCGAGTTCGCCGCAGTTGTGCACGAGGATCGGCATGGATCCCGCCACCACGTAGTACGTGTGGATGTCGGCGACGGTCAGGTTGTGGACGCGGGCCTGGGCGGTTCGGGACTCGACGGCCGTGACTTGCACGTACGTGCCGGCGGAGGTGCGCAGGAGATGGCCGGGACGCAGGTCCTTGGCGTCGCGCCAGGACTTTTCGCTCTCCACCCAGAAGGGGTGGCCGTCGGTGGCGATGAGGTCGGCGGTGGCCTTCCCGGCGGTGCCGTCGGTGTCCACGGTGATGGTGACGAGGTTCTTCGAGCCTTCGCCGACGATGGTGGCCAGGATCTCCTTGGCCTCGGTGCGGCCGGTTCGCGGGTCGGTGGCCAGGACCTTGTCGCCGGGCTTCAACTGGTCGATGCGTTTACGGGAGCCGTCCGCGAGTAACACCTCGGTTTCCGGGGTGAAGCTGTTGGACAGGCGACAGGAACCACCTGTGGACTTGGGGTTCTTGCCGCGTTTCGCCGCGCGGGCGATCACGCCGTCCAGGGCGGCGATCTTCTTGTTGATGTCGTCGATCTTCTCGTCGAGCTGTTCGATGGCCCGCCGGGCCGCCTTGACCGCACCTTGGACCTTCTTGTAGATCCGGATCCCCATCCGGACCCTGGTGGAGAGTTTCCAGATCAGGCCGCCGATCCTCTTGGCCGGCACGAATTCGAGAATCAGGCTGACGCATTTGCTCACGCTGCCGCTGAAGCAGCCCTTGATGTCCTCTATCTTGAGGAAATCCTTGATGAAGCCGATGCCGGCGGCTTTCAAGGCTTCGAGCACCGCGTTCCGCTTGGCGGTCTGCTGGTGCTGCTGGCGCTCGTTCTCCGCTGAGTTGCGTGCGTTGTTCAGGCTCTTCTTGGCGCTGTCCCCGTCACATGGGCCTTCGCACTCATCGCTGCCGTATTGGTCGGGCCGGCAGGGCGGCGCGAGGGACTTGGTGCAGCCGATGCCGGTGCAGCAGGGTTCCATGCCGGTGGGGTCGGCGAGGGTCACGGGGTTGTTGTTGGCGTAGTTGTAGCCGTTCATCTGCTGGGAGTCGCCCATGCTGATCATGGGGTCGACGGAGATGAAGCGGCCCGTGTCCGGGTCGTAGCTGCGCGCGCCGAGCGTGGTCAGGTCCGTGGAGGTGTCGGTGATGCCGCCGACGAATCCGCGCTCATGCTCCTGCGGCCAGGTGCCCTGGCTGCCGCGCAGCTTGCCGAAGGGGGTGTGGCGGCGCTGGCTGAGCGCGCCGGTCTCGGCGTTGATGGCCAGTTCGCCGGTGCCGTGGTGGTCGCCGAGCACGTAGGTGACGCCGGTGGCGGTGCGCATGGCGTTGCCGATGAAGCGGCGGGCCGTGGGGCTGGTGGCGTTCTTGGCCAGGTGGACTTCCAGGCCCGGCAGGTACAGGGTGGTGCCGTCCTTGTCGCGGCGGATGAGACGCTCGCCGTCGGCGGTGTGGAGGAAGCGGGTCTCGCCCTTCTTGTCATCGTTGACCTTGACGAGTTCGCCTTCGGCGTCCCAGGTCAGGGTCTGGTTGTTGTCCTGGGTCCGGCGTTCGGTGGTGTTGCCCGACGCGTCGTAGGCGTAGGAGGCACCTCCGGAGACCGTGGTGAGGCGGTGGGCCTTGGCCGGGTCGTAGGCGTAGGTGCGCTCGGACCGCTGGGCGCCGCCCGCCGGCCCTTCGCCGTAGAGGGTCTCGCCGCGGCGGTTGCCGGTGTCGTCGTAGGTGTAGGTGGCCCGGTAGGGGGCGGGGCCGCCGATGGTGGTGTTCGCGCCGGTCTCGGCGCAGTCCGCGGCGTCGTTCTGGGTCCAGGCCTCCGACAGGCGGGACAACTCGTCGTAGCGGAAGCACTGGTTGTCGACGCCGTCCCGGGAGCTGTCCTTGACCTGCTTGATGTTCCCGGCGGGCTGATAACTGTACTCGGTGCTGCGGTCCGTGCCCGGCATGCCGAAGTGCCAGGTGGTGGCCTTGGCCAGGCGGCCGGTGCCGAACTCGTAGTCGAAGGTCTGGTCGATCTGCTTGCCGTCGCCGCCGGACTGCATCCGCAGGCCGATGACCCTGCCGGTCTTGGTGTAGTCGGTGCCGATGAGGTACGTCGACAGCTGCGACTTGGTGGAGACCAGGCGGCCGAGGTCGTCGTAGGTGTAGGCGACGTTCTCCGCGGGCAGGCCGCCGACGGCGGGGCTGCTGGTCGCGGCGACGCTGCCGTCGAGGTTGTAACTGGTGTCGAAGACGTAGCCGCCCGGGGGTGCCAAGGCGCCCTCACCGGCCGGCAGGATCACCCTGGCGCGCTGGGGACGGTCCAGGTTGTCGTACGCCTCCACCTGCGTGGTGTAGCGGTCGTTTCCGACGATGCGGGTGGAACTGGTCAGCTGGCCCTTGCGGACGGTGTCGTACACCCACTCGGCGATCTTGGTGCCGGGTGACGCGTTCGTGGCGTCGTACTTGGCGACCGTGCGGTCGAGCCCGTCGTACTCGATGCCGATCTTGTGGCCGCGGGCGTCGGTGGTGAGCACGGGCCGGTCGAGGTTGTCGTAGGCGACCTTCTCGACGCCACGGTCGGGGTCGCTGGTCTGCACCTTACGGCCGAGCAGGTCGTAGGCGTAGGACCAGACCTGGTTGCCCGGGCCGGTCACCGATTCCTGCTGGCCGCGGTGGTTGTAGGCGAACGTCGTGACGACCGGCCCGGCGGCGCCGTGCTGGTGCACCTCGCGGGTACGGCCGTGCACGTCGGTGTAGGTGGTGACCGGGGTGCCGCCCGCCGGCGGGATGACCTTGGTCCAGTCGCCGCCGTACTCGTAGCGGGTCTTGGACAGCTCGTTGACGTCGCCGTCGCTGTTGCCGGACAGCAGCCGTTCCTCGACCAGCCGGCCGAGGCCGTCGTAGGTGTTCCACTCCTGGCTCTCCACCGCGCCCACGACCGCCGCGCCGAACCGCTTGGGCTCCGGATCGCCATTGGCGTAGTAGGGCGCGAAGGTGTAGTGGACCTGCCCGGCCCCGTTGTAGACGGTGTCGGAGATGATCCGGCCCTTGGTGCCGCCGCTCTTGCCGGGGGCCTGCGACTGCCGCGGGCGTAGCCAGCCGTCGAACAGCGTGTAGGAGTTCTGCTGGCCGCCGTCGCCGGTCAAAGTCTTGGCGCCCACGGCCACGATCGCGCCGGGGCTGATCAGGTACTGGTACTCGTTGTCGGGGACCTGGCTCGTCGTGCGGCCGGGTCCCCAGACCTTCGAGGTACGGCCCAGCGCGTCCCGCTGCGCGATGGTCGTCTTCTCGCCGGGCGCGGTCTCCCGGATCGCCAGGCCCCAGGCCGGATCGAGCACCCGGGTCGTGCTCATGGCCGAGTCCGGGTCGGCGGCCCGGGCCCGCGGCGTGGTCGAGGTCACCTCGGTGGTGACGCCGTGCGGTTCGATGTAGTCGGTGGAGGTGACCTGCCCGGCGGCGTCGGTGATGTCCTTGGTACGGCCCAGCTCGTCGTAGCTCGACCGGGCCATCACCTGGTAGGAGGTGATCGCGGTTCCGGAGGCCGCGTTGGCCCGCTCGGTCCTGGTCACCTGGCCGTGCGCGGGCGCCGCCTTGAACGCCTTGTCGTCGTAGTAGGTACGGACGTCGGCGATCAGGTCCTTGGCCAGATCGGGGGTGGCGGCACACCGGCGGGCCACCGTGCTCACCCGGGCCGGCAGCCGCAGCACCCGCGCCCCGTCGGCGCTCTGTTCGATCGTGGTGCATTCCTCGTCGCCGGAGACGCCGACCTCGCCCTCGTCGTCGGTGGTCAGCGCCGCGCCGGTGGTGAGGTCGAACTCGGTCACCGTGGAACGGGTCTGCTGCCACGAAAGGCCGACCAGGCCGAAGGTACGGCTCGTCCTGGTGCCGGTGAGGTTGGCGGTCATCGTGCCCCAGGGGCGGGACTTCGCGGCCGTCTGGTGGTGCCACGGAGTGGTCACCGACTTGCTCACCGGCACGCCCTGGTACTTGTCGTAGGTGACCGTGCGCAGCGTCATGCCCTGCAACGACTCGTGGTCGGAATGGGTACCGCCCTCGCCGTCCTCGACGGAGACGGACTTGGTGCCGCCGGAGACCGACGCCCGGTCGCCGTGCATGCCCTGGAAGTACCAGTAGTCGGTCTGGGACGGCGTGCCGCCGCTGGCCCCGCCGGTCGCGCCGCCGATCACGCGGACCTTGTCGAAGCCGCGCCAGTTCGACCACGTCTTGAACTTCTCCGGCGTGATGCCGTCGTCGTCGGCGTAGTGCCAGGCGGGCCTGCCGATGGAGTAGTCGTAGCGGGTCACCATGTCCGAGCCGCCGCCGGTCAGGTCGGTCTGGATCAACGCCCGTACGACGTACTTGTGGAACCAGTCCAGGCTCGGGTCGGCACCGCCGTTGGAGTTCTGCCAGAACGTGGGGAAGCAGAGCCGCCGGTTGCTCGCCGGTTGGGGCAGGTCGGAGGGGGAGCAGTCCATCCCCGAGTAGGTGACGTCGAGCTTGCCGCCGGTCTCGTTCTGGATCGCGGCGACCCGCTCCTTGATGAACGGGCCGACGTCGTCGCCGAGCTTGTCCACCCGGTTGGCCAGTTGCTGGTAGACGAAGCTGACCGGTGGCATGGTGATCGGCGCGGGGCCGGCGTGCCCGGTGTGGACGATGTCGGTGAGTTTGAGCTGCCGGTCCACGTCGGCGATGCCCCACAGGTGCTTGAACTCCCACGAATCCACCGCGCGGTGGCCGTTGCCCGCCGCGTTGACGACCTTGGTGGTGATCTTCGTCAGGCGCTTGCGGGTCCAGAAGCTCGGCGTCGCCGTGCCCTTGCCGTCCTTGCACTCGGTGCCCTCGTCGCAGTTCATGTCCCAGGGCACGTCCGGCCAGCGGGCCGGATGGGCGGAGATGTCGGCGCATTCGGCCGCGGCGAGCAGGCAGCGTTCGGCGTTGGTGAACTCGACCCGCGCCGGCGGTGTCGCCGGGAACAGGTTGCCCTCACGCAGGCCGTACTCGATGGCGGTCAGGTAGCCGCCGCGGACGTAGGAGGTGTCGTCGGCGGCGCGCAGGTTGCGGGCGTAGTGGTTCTTCTCCTTGGCATAGTGCAAGGTCACCGCGTTGCCGTGGGTGTCCTCGATGTAGTCGAGGTTCCACCGCCACGTCTGACGGCACCAGGAGTCCTTGAAGGCGTCCTTGTGGCACGGCTCACCGCTGTTGTTGCCGAAGACGGGCACGTCCCAGGCCGAGTTGGTCTGCGGTTTGCCGGAGGTCCAGCCCGGCAGGCGGTTCTTGCCGAAGAAGTACCGGGTGCCGTCCGGGGTGGTCACCCGCCAGTACTCGTTGTCGTCGTCGCCGTTGCCGGTGTCGGCGTCGGTGCCCCGGATGCGCTGGACGCGCGTGCCGTTGTCCCTGGCCAGGACCCAGCTGTCGGCGCCGGTCGGGATGAGCTCGCCGCCCGATCCGCCCAGGGAGAGCGTGGCGTTGTCGTACGCCCAGCACTGGTCCATCGGCTCGACCTGGTAGGTGGGGTCCTTCGGCACGCCGTCGTCCTTGCAGGACTTGTACTTGCGCTCGATGAACCCGGGCGACAGCTCGAAGCCGTCGCCGAGCCACGACGCCTGGTTGTTGCTGCTCGCGGTACGGCCGTCGATGGCGGCCGAGGAGTAGTTGACCGCCAGGTTCGGCACCAGCCCGCCCGGCACCGGCGGCACCCGGAACGGGTAGGACCAGGTGAAATCACCCGTCTGAGGGCTGACCTGCCAGGTCGCCGACGGCGAGAGCGAGGTGACCCCGAAGTCGCCCTTGTCGCCCGACGCCGCGGACGTCACCGCCAGCACCATCGGCTCGGCGCCGAGCTCCACGTCGGCGCTGAGCGTCTTGGCCGCGGTGTCGTTGCGGCCCTTCAGGGGTACGGCTTGCCGGCACTCGGCCTTGTCCGGGCTGGTCAGGGCGCACGCGGGCAGGGCCGCCAGGCGCGCGCGGGAGCCGAAGCCGCCTCCGTAGGCTTCGGCGAAGGGGGCGTAGTCCACCTTCATCGTGACCTTGCCGGCTGGTCCGGTCGTGCGCGCCGCGGTGTAGACGGGGCCGCCGACACCCGCGCGTCGCGAGGTGGCGCGGTCGTGGGTCTGGATGCGTACCCGGCCGGTGACGGACGTGCCGGCGGGCGTGCCGGCGGGCGCGGCCGTCACCGGTCCGGCCTTGCGCGCCGTCACGGCGGTGGCCGCGAGGTCGATCTCGACCGTGCCCGGCTGCGGCCAGGCCGCCACCGGGTCGGGCGCCTTCGGTTCGGTGATCCGCGGCTTCACCGCGGCGGGCTTGCCGGGCACGATGCGTTCCCGGTCCACGGGCTGGGGCCGGTCCCGCAGGGACGCGGCGGTCGCCGGCAGGACGTTCGCGGGTACCACCATCAGCCCGAGCGTCAGTGTCAGCGCGAGAGCGGCCTGCGACAGCCGGGACGAGCAAGCGTGACGGCGGCGTGCGGCATGGACGCGCATGCCGTACCTCCAAGGGGGAGAAAGGGGGGAGAGCGGAAGCGGGAAGGGGGCGGGATCGCCGCGACGGCGCGGCGATCCCGCGGCAGGGTCAATCAGGGGTGTTGTCGTTGAGCGCGTCTTCGGAGACGACCGACATCTCCGACCACAGGGACAGCAGGTCGATCAGGCTTTCGTCCGCGGGGCCGCGCAGCAGCCACAGGTCATCGACGTGACCCGCCCAGTTGAGCCCCGCTCCGCCGCGGCCGAGCTGCGCCGAGGTGATGGGGCCGGACAGGGTGACGTCGTGCCGGTAGGACTTGACCTCCGCCTCCGGAGCCGCTTCGAGGGTGCCGTTCACCCAGAACTCCAGGCTCTTCTCCCGTGCGTTGTAGACGATCGCCAGGTGGTCCCAGTCGCCGAACCCGGTGTGGAAGGCGGGATGTTCGACCGTGATGCCGCCCGGAAGCTCCACGACATAGCGGCCTATCTCTCCCATGTCCGGATCGCCCCGGGTGGGATCGAATTTCACTGTCAGGGCGTTGCCGCTCGCCATGGGCAGGCTCAGCACGGTCATCGCCTTTTGTGCCTGGCCGCTGGTCTCCACCCAGGCGGAGAGCGTGAAGCTCTCTCTCGGGTCCAGGACCGCCGACTCGATGGCGGCGTAGTCCCCCGCCTTGCCCGGCAGGTGCAGGGAACCGGGCACGGAGCTGTTGCTCATGGGGGTCTTGGCCATGAAACGGGCGCCGCCGTACAACTTCACCGGGGTTCTGACCGCCTCGCCGCTGTCGGCGGGAGACTGGTTCAGGTGCCACTTGTGCGTGACCGTCAGCATCTCCTTCGACAGCGCCGCCGCTTCCTCGACGCTCACGACCCGGTCATAGACGCGGACGTCGTCGATCTTCCCGGGGAAGTGGTCGAGCTGCTGGGCGCCCCACAGGACCCGGCCGATCGTCAGCGGGCCGTTGGCCGCCCAGGCGCCGGTGTAGTCCATCTCGGTGCCGGGCCGGCCGTTGACGTAGAGGCGTACCTTCCTGGCGACCGAATCGAAGACCCCCATCAGGTGCGTCCACTCGCCGGGCCTGGCCTGTTGCGCCGACCACGCGCTGGAGGAGGAGGCCGACGTCGAGTCGGCGTTCGTCCGCCAGAACACCCACTTGCGCGAAGGCGCGTCGTAACGCAGGCAGAAGCCCGACACATTCGCGCCGTCCTGGGCCAGCACCGTGGCGTACGACGCGGGCAGCGTGTCCGGCAACTTCGCCCACGCCGTCACCGTGAAGCTCTTCGTCGTGTCCAGCACCGCCGCGTCGGTGCGGGCGAACGCGTTGGTACCGTTGCCGGCCATCGCGGTGCCGCGGGATCCGGCCACGCCGAGCTGCGGCGTGCCCGAGGTACGGGCCGGGTAGCGGCCTCCGGCCTCCGCCAGCGTGGTGGCGCCCGCGGGGTCGTTGAGCCTCCAGTGGGCCTTCGGCGCGCGGCCCGGAGCGACCCGGAACCGGTAGACGGCCGACCCCTTGGAATAGTTGCCCGCCTGGTCCTTGACGCGTACGTAGAGGCTGTTGCTGCCGACGACCTTGGGCAGGAGCTGCAGTGTCTCGGTGGCGCTGCCCGCGGTCCGTTTGCGGAACTGCGTGGGTTCCTCGTTCACCGCGAAAGCCCATTCGGTCACCGACGGGTCGAAGGCGGCGATGAACCTGCCGTAACGGCCCATGCCGTCCTGCGGCACCTGCGCCGGATCCAGCGGATCCTCCGCGACGTAGCCCTCCGGCCCCGGTGAGGTGATCACCGGCAGCGGCGGAGCCTTGGTGTCGAAGACGAAGTAACAGGCGGTCGCCGCCCCGTTCGAGCTCCATGGCCCCTTGCCCTTGCGGCTGTCCTGGGCGCGGACCTGCCAGTTGATGACCGTGTTCTCCGGCAGCAGCCCGCGCGGAACGTGCGCCATGAAGCTGTTGCCCGTCTTACCCGACTTGGCGCTCTTCGGCGGCGTGAGGTGCCGCCATTCCCGGCTCTGGCCGGCCGCGTTCTTCCACGACACCAGGAACTCCGCCCGTACCTTGTCGGCGGTGCGGTTGTAGGTGTCGGGGTCGCGCAGGTTCTTGGCGATCAGCTTCGGCGTGGACCAGTTGAACACCGACGGGTCGCCCGGCCCCTTGCACGGGCCGCCCGGCTCCATCTCGAGCTGGCTCATCTTCGGCTGCAGCGGCGGCCGGTTGTAGTGCACGCGCAGGTAGGCGCGCGACTCGAACCGCTTCCAGGCCAGCTGGTCGCCCTCATCGGCGGCGCGCAGGCCGAACGTGGTGTCACGCCAGCCCTTCCGCGCCGCCTCCCTGACCCCCGAGGTCACGTTGAACAGCACGTCCCCGGCCGGGCAGGACTTGTTGGCGCACCCCGACCAGCCCTTCGCCACGTTGCGGCTGTCCAGCTTGCGCAACCAGTTGTCGGCGGTGGAGTTCCAGGTGGAGTTCTTGCCGAACGCCTTGGCCAGATGAATGTTCACCGGCCGCTTGCTGCCCGAGGCCGCCCACACCTCCCGCACGTGGAACTCGGCCGACAGCACCTGCTTGCCGGCCAGCCACCCGGTCGGGATGCGGTAGAACAGCCGCTTCTTGTGCGGGGAGCCGCAACTCTTGCCGCTGGAGGGCAGCCCGATCGGGCAACGGCCCATGCCCTGGTCCTTGGTGAACTTGTAGATCTCGAACCCGCTGCTGGCCACCATGAGGTTCGCCGAACTCATCGGCGTGCGATACATCGGGTCGATGTACACCGGGAACGTCGTGTCGGCCGCGGTCAGCATGGCCGGATCCGGGGTCAGCGTGAGCTGCCCTCCCGACAGCTCGGCCCCGATCGTGGAGATCTTCGACGCGTCTCCGGGCGCGGCGTCCGTGGCCTGGGTGGCCGGCGGGTCCACCGGGCCGTCCTCACCCACCGGTCCCGCGCCCGCCCCGGCCGCCGGTGCCGAATCCCACATGATCGGTGCGGGCGCCTCGAAGATGACCGCGCCGTTGTCCGGATCGACCGCCTCCTGCGTGCCGTCCGCGCTCGTGCTCACCGTCAGCGTCGGCGCGGACAGGGCGAGGGTCAGCCTCGCCAGCCGGGGGTCCTGAGCCGCGGCGGCGCTCTTCACCACCAGGGTGTGGGAGAAGCCGTCCGGGGTGGCCTTCACGCGCAGGTCCACGTCCGGGCCCAGCACCCCGGCGTAAACGGCGGTGTCGGCCTCCAAGGTCGGCGTGGGCAGCGCGCTCGGCCAGGTCAGCGACATCGTGTGGCCGGAACGGGTGAGCGTGGCCATCGGCGCCGTCCCGCCGGGCGACAGCCTGAGGTCCACCAGCGAGGTGTACGGCCGGACCGCCCCGTCCGTGACCCGGAGGGCGTTGTAGAGGGGGACCCAGGTGTCCCCCTGCTTCATCCGGATCGGGGTGAGCCGGTCGTTGACGTACATGGTGCCCTCGGGGGTGGCGTACACGTCCCGGGCCTCACCCCGCTCGGCCAGGACCTCCACCAGCTGCCCCGTGGCCGCGGCGGCCGCCAGCGCGTCGGCCTCGGTCTGCTGCGGATCGGTGGAGACGGTCCACTTCTGTTCCGTCAGCGACACGTTGTCCAGGAATGCCGTCAGCGCGCCCTTGCCGCCGAACTGGAACGTGAGCGCCCCTGCGCTGGTGTCCGCGGTGGAGTCGAAGGTGTAGGTGAAACGCTGCGGCTGATCCGACAACTCCACGTCCGTGGCGAAGATCTCCGGGCAGGTCTCGCTCTCCTCGCAGAGCACCGCCCGGATCGTCACGTCGGTCGCGGCGTGGGCGTCGAAGGACAGCGTGTACGTCTTCTTCGCCTGCAGGACCCGCCCGCCCTGGCGTACGTGTGCCTGCCCCGGTTCGGTGGTCCCGTCGCCCACGACGACCTTCAGCACGCCGTTCTCGACCGACGGCGTGGCCGGACCGGCCACCTGCCAAGACGAGGTGTCGGTCGTGAACTCCCCGTTGACCAGCAACTTCTTGCTGAACGAACCCCGCCCGTAGAAGGCGACCTTCTGATGGGTCCAGCCTTCCGCGACAGCGCGCGCCTTCTCCGCCTCGCCCACGACGTACCGGTGGGAGGGGCCCTTGATCAGCTGATGGACCGGAAGCAGTCCGTCCCCGCCTGCCGCCTGCGCATAGAACCGGACGCCTTCGTCCACGTAGCCCTGCGCGACGGCCTGATCGCGCTCGGCCAGGTCAAGGGTGAAAACGCGATCGCCGCCCGCCTTGCGCAGACCGGATACCGGCAGCAGGCCCGTCACCGCCTCGCGGGAAACGTGCAGAACCTGACCCTCAGGGGTGTAGCCCCATTTCGTCACGGCGCTGTCGTATTCCGTCTCCCAGGTGGTGAACAGCGTATGGTCGCCGCCGGTGGTGCCCCGTAATCGGAACAACGGTTTGACCATCCACGCGGTGGCGGCGTCCACCGCTTCGGCGTCCGCCTTCGGCGGCATCCACATCGTGACGACCAGGCTTCCCACGGCCAGCGACGCCGCGGCCAGGACAGCCATCCACCTTCGTAACCCCATGCGTGCTCCCCAGGTCCACGATCGAGACCGCTTTCGCGTGGCATTTCGTTCGCCTCAGCATTGATCACGTCCCGACCCGTGGGTAGACCGCCGCCCTCGCTTGGGAAAACCTGGGAAACCGTCGGCTCCGGCACCGGCTGGTCCGCGGCCAGAGCACCTCACCGCTCAGAGATCATCCGCCACGTCGTCAGTTCTGGTAGCCCCTCGCCACCCGCGGAAGGATTGACGACCATGACCGACACCAGAGCGCCAGGCGGCGACGAGGCCGCGTTCATCGCGGCGGCCCGCTCGAATGACGCGGCACCGTTCGCGCTCATCACGGAGCGCTACCGGCGTGAGCTGCAGGTGCACTGCTACCGGATGCTCGCCAACTACGAGGACGCCCAGGACATGACGCAGGAGACGTTCCTGCGGGCGTGGAACAGGCGGGAGTCGTTCAAGGGCCACGCCGCGCTGCGGACCTGGTTGTACCGGATCGCGACGAACGCGTGCCAGGACTTCCTGCAGAAGCGCAACGACCGCACACCCGTGCCCGCCGAGCTGCCGGACCCGCGACTACGAAGCACGCCCCGACCACTCCGAAGCCATGATCCACATCGCCATGATCGACCTCATGACCCGCCGCCTCACCGGCGAGAACACCCCCACCTGGCGCGGCACCTGAATCTGGAATCAGACAGGACTAAACGCCCACTGATGGCGTCGAGCAGTCGGTGAAGCTGGAGGAGCTGGGTCGAGTAGAGCCTGGAGGTGGGCTCATCCGCTCCAGTCGTGCGGGGCAGCGGGATAACGACCAGGCGTTCCAGGCCAATCGCGGGTTCTGCGTCGGGGCGAAAATCTTCGATGAAGACTGCAGCTCGGCGAGCCGCGACCCGCCCTCATGAGGATGATCGGCCATGTTGTCACGTACGCTGCGACGTAGTCCCCGTGAAGTGCTCGCGATGCCGTCGATTAATGGGCGCAGGTGTACGACTCGTGTCACGTATTGCTTTGTTAGCCATTCCGTTGGCGGTCGCCGCTGTCGTTGGTGTGCTGGCGGCTGCGCTCAACGAATTCCGTTGGACGTTCGGGCACATCCTCCTGTCTGCGGTTTCCCTCTTTGCTGCTTATTTGATATGCAAGGACGAAGCGCAGCGGCGGGACAGTGCGCGAAGGGAAAAACTGCTCATAGCGAAGGCTGCGAAATGGATCAATAATCCGGCCGAGGCCAGACGAGCGCGCGAGCGCACCAAGCGCGTACTCGAAGAGCGGCGCCGCGAACAGGAGATGCGGGAGAGGCCTGACGTGGTCGAGGCGAAGGTTCTTATCCTGGCTACTGTGGAGGGCGGATCTGATCGCGCTGGCGGAAATGTATGTCAATTCCGGCCAGCCTCGCCTCGTTCAATGCGGCCTCGAATGGTTGCGTGAGCACGGCTATGCGGTGGAAATAAAGGAGACCTATTGGAACCGTCACGGCTGGGGCGAAGGCCTGTCGAATTAATCAAGGCGGTGGTGGCGGGGTAATCTAGCTCGTTCCTTCTTCTCGCGATCGACTCTGACAGCGACACCGCATGGGCCGCCCCGGCTGCAACTCGGACGGTCTCCAGATCGAGATCGCCGGACGCGCCGGCCAGTGCATGGCCCAGCGGGCCGACGAGTGCAGCGAGGACCTGCTTGACCTCATCGTCTTGGGCCAGGCGGTCACCGGACTCGTCTACCTGAACCTGACCGGTGACGTCCCAAGGATTGCCGACGGTCGGGCAGCGCTGCTTGCTCGAGCCTTCCCTTGCGGTGTTCACGCAGGTGACGGTGGCGGTGCTCAGGCATTCGAGCGTCTCCATGACCGCGGACCTCTACACCGCGGTCCTTCCTGAGGTGGCGAGGGCGGCGGCCGAGGCCGGCGCCGCTTTGGTGCCCCGCAAGGTGCGCGTGGGTGAGATGCAAGGTGACGATCCTGTCCGGGACTCGCGGTCTCCCTTCGGTCTCCCCACCTAGCACGCGAGCCATCCGGTTTCGCCGGATTGCCCGAAAAGCCGCAGCTCATGCGGGCAGGCCGCAGGAAATCGGGCGCTCCCGTCCACGAACCGGGAAGCCGTCGTCTCCTGCGGCCCACAACGGGTGAATCCGCAGCTCAAGTCACTGGTCGATGGCGTCCTCGACCTTCCGCCAGTCCACGAACTTGAAGTTGGTCACCTCACGGTCACCATCCCCCGGCGCGTCGGCCCCGTCGTGCACGACCAGCAGCCCCTCGGGATACGCACCCCCCAGCGAAGCGCTGGTGACCATCGCCCCGTCGCTGACCTCCGCCCCGTCCGCCCGTGCCCCGGGCCCGACGCGGAACTGGGCGACGTGGTCGTTGTCGTCGCGGTCGTAGACGGCGAACGTGTCGTCGCCCTGGCTGGAGGCCAGCAGGTAGCCGTCGTCGCCGTCCTCGTAGATCGTCAGGCCTTCGGCGTCGGCCGACAGGTGGGAGCCGCCGAAGCCGCGGTCCTGGCCCGGCACGCACTCCTCCGTGGCCGGGTCGTAGGTGTCCTGCCGGCCGTACTCCCTGACCTTGTCCATCAGCACGGGACGGCCGGTCAGGTCGGCGCGCAGGCGCCAGATGCCGACGTCCTCCTGGGCCGCGTACAGGGTGCCGCGGTCCACGACCATGCCCTCGACCTGGGGCAGCTCGCCGGGCTCGCCGCAGGGGACCCAGGTGGTGCCGTCGGGCAGGGGGAAGGTGGCGGGCAGGTCGAGGGTGCGGACGCGGTGGTAGGTGACCTTGCCGCCGGGGGCGGCGGCGAGCTGGAGCAGGCCGATCGTGGTCTGGTGGCGGCGGCTGACGACGACGCGGGTGCCGCTGACGGCCAGCCCGTACGCGGTCCGCGCCTCGTCCACCTCCTCCTGGGTGGCGTTGAAGACGAACGGCACCGCGGGGTCGGTGATGTCGGTGAGCGGTGGCCGGCCCGCGGCGGCCGCGGCCGGGTCGATGGCGTAGACGCGGAGCTGGTCGCGGCCCCGGTCCGAGGCGACCGCGAGGTCCACCCTGGCGCCGGTGGACAGGCGGAAGCCGCGGACGAGGTCGACGTTGTTCAGCCGTCCGGGCTCGTGCTCCGGGCCGGGCGGCGGCTGCGCCGGCAGGTGCTGGAGCTGGGCGCCCGAGAGGGAGTAGGCGTACAGGCCGCCCTCCTTGGCGGTGGTGATCACGATGCTCCTGCCCGGGCGGGTGGGGTGCACCCAGATCGCCGGGTCGTCTCCGTTGGCGAAGCCGCCCGCCTCGTCGTCGTACAGCGGGGGCGTCTCCGCGGCCGCCGTGACGACGGCGGGCTCGGCGGCCGCCGGCGCGAGAGGGGTGACAAGCAGGAGGACCGTGGATAAGAAAGCACGCACAGGCATCTCCTCACGATCATCGATCACCGTGAACGCGGAGTGAACGTACCTCGCATAAGTCAGCATGTCTATACAAACAGATGACATTGATGTAGAACCAGGGCGAGCCCGTTGGTCTTGGAGGTGTCCTGTGAGACGTACCCCGATCGTGCTGGCCCTGCTGGGCGCGCTTGCCGTCACCGGCTGCTCCGCTTCCGGAGCAGGGGGGCAGCAGAGCGCCGCCCCGCCGGCGTCCTCAGCGGCCCCCCAGGGAAGCGGTGCCGGCTTCGCCGTCATCACCCACGGAGCCCCGGGCGACTCCTTCTGGGACGTGGTCAAGAACGGAGCGGAGGCCGCGGGCAAGCAGTACGGGGCGCGGGTCACCTACCAGGGAGACGGCGACCCGGCCAAGCAGTCGCAGCTCATCGACCAGGCCGTCTCCGAGAAGGTGGACGGCATCGTGGTGTCGATGGCCAACCCCGACGCGCTGAAGGAGGCCATCGGCAAGGCCGTCGCCGCGAAGATCCCCGTCGTGACGATCAACTCGGGGGCCGAGTCGTCCAAGGAGTTCGGCGCGATCACGCACGTCGGCCAGTCCGAGGACGTGGCCGGGCGCGGGGCGGGCGAGCAGCTCAAGGCGGCCGGCGTCACCAAGCTGCTGTGCGTCATCCACGAGGCCGGCAACGTCGGGCTTGACCAGCGCTGCAAGGGCGCCGAGGAGACGCTGGGCGGCACGGTCGAGCGGCTGCAGGTGGACGTGAGCAACCTGGCCGACGTCACCTCCAAGGTCACCGCCAAGCTCCAGTCCGACCAGCAGGTCAACGGCGTGCTCTCGCTCAACCCGGCCATCGCGATCGCCGCCAGGGACGCCATCAAGGACGCGGGCTCGCAGGCGAAGCTGGCCACGTTCGACCTGTCGGCCGACGTGGTGACGGCGATCAACGACGGCGAGGTCCTGTTCGCGGTGGACCAGCAGCAGTACCTCCAGGGCTATCTGCCGATCACGTTCCTCAACCTCTACAAGGCGAACCTGAACACCGTCGGCGGCGGCCTGCCGGTCAACACCGGGCCCGGCTTCGTGACCAAGGACAACGCCTCCCAGGTGGCCAAGCTGGCGGAGGCGGGCACCCGATGACGGTGACGGCCGACGAGCGGGTCGCCCACGTCGGGCCGGCCCGCCGCCTGCTCATCCGGCCCGAGCTCGGCGCGGTGGTCGGGCTCGTGGTGGTGTTCACCTTCTTCGCCGCGCAGTCGCCGGTGTTCCGCTCGCCGGACGGCATCGCCAACTGGCTCGACCCGGCGGCCACGCTCGGCATCATGGCGGTCGCGGTCGCGCTGCTGATGATCGGCGGCGAGTTCGACCTGTCGGCCGGGGTGCTGACGGGGACGAGCGGGCTGATCCTCGTCACGCTGGCCACCCGGTTCGGGTTCAACGTGTGGCTGGCCATGCTGGTGGGCCTGGTCGTGGCGCTGGCCGTCGGGCTCGCCAACGGGCTCGTCGTCACGCGGACCCGGCTGCCCAGCTTCATCGTGACGCTGGGCACGTTCCTGATGCTGCAGGGCGTCAACCTGGGCGTGACGAAGGCGATCACCGGGACGGTGCAGGTCAGCGGGCTGCGGCGGGCCGAGGGGTTCGAGCCGGCGAACGCGATCTTCGCCGGCACCGTCGAGATCGGCGGCACCTCGTTCCGGGTGGCGATCCTGTGGTGGATCGTGGTGACCGCGGTGGCCACGTGGGTGCTCATGCGCTCCAAGGTCGGCAACTGGATCTTCGCGGTGGGCGGCAACGAGCAGGCCGCCCGCGCGGTGGGCGTGCCCGCCGCCCGGACGAAGATCGCGCTGTTCATGACCACCGCGTTCGCCGCCTGGCTGGTCGGCTCGATCCTGGCGCTGCGGTACACCTCCGTGCAGGCCAACATCGGCATCGGCCAGGAGTTCATCTACATCATCGCCGCCGTCATCGGCGGCTGCCTGCTCACCGGCGGGTACGGCTCCGCCATCGGGGCCGCCATCGGCGCGGTCATCTTCGGGATGGCCGACAAGGGCATCGTGTTCCTGGGCTGGGACGCCGACTGGTTCAAGTTCTTCCTGGGCGGCATGCTGCTGCTCGCGACGCTGGCCAACCGCCTGGTGCGGCGGTACGCCGAGGAGGTGAAGCATTGATCCTGGAGACCAGGGGGATCGGCAAGACGTTCGGCTCGGTGCTGGCGCTGCGCGAGGTGTCGATGGGCGTGGCGGCCGGGCAGGTCACCTGCGTGCTCGGCGACAACGGCGCGGGCAAGTCCACGCTCATCAAGATCCTCGCGGGCGTGCACCGGCACGATACGGGCGCCTACCTCGTGGACGGCCAGGAGGTGAGCTTCGCCAGCCCCCGCGACGCGCTCGACCGCGGCATCGCCACCGTCTACCAGGACCTGGCGATGATCCCGCTCATGTCGGTCTGGCGGAACTTCTTCCTCGGCTCCGAGCCGCGCAAGGGGCTCGCGTTCGACGTGACCAAGGCCCGGCGGGTGGCCCGCGAGGAGCTGCGCGCCATGGGCATCGACATCCGCGACGTGGACCAGCCGGTCGGCACGCTGTCCGGCGGCGAGCGGCAGTCGGTGGCCATCGCCAGGGCCGTGTACTTCGGCGCCCGCGTCCTCATCCTCGACGAGCCCACCTCGGCGCTCGGCGTCAAGCAGGCGGGCGTGGTGCTGCGCTACATCGCCCGCGCCCGCGACCGGGGGCTCGGCGTCGTCTTCATCACCCACAACCCGCACCACGCCTACCCGGTGGGGGACCGGTTCCTGCTGCTCAACCGGGGCACGAGCATCGGCGAGTACGGCAAGGGCGAGATCACCGCGCAGGAGCTGACCGCGCTCATGGCGGGCGGGGCGGAGCTGGAGGAGCTGGCCCACGAGCTGGGACGCGAGTGAGCTTGGCCGACTCTTGACGCGTCGTGGTGGTCGCCGGGAGGGACGGGCAGGTACGAACACCTCGGGACCAGCAGCCTCAGGGGATCGCCATGACCACGATGATGAGCAGGAACGTCGTACTGGAGCCGGCGGCGCAGCAGTTCGCCGACGCGAACGCCAAGCCTCCGTTCATCTACGAGCTGCCGCCCGAGCAGGGCAGAGAGGTGCTGGAGAAGCTCCAGTCCGATCCGAGCGTGCCCAAACCGGAGATCGACGAGGAGTGGATCCAGGTGCAGGGCGGCCCGACCGGCGTCATCCCGGTGCGGATTGTCAAGCCGAAGGGCGCCACGGGCACGCTCCCGGTGATCTTCTACATCCACGGCGCCGGCTGGGTGTTCGGCTCCGCCCACACCCACGACCGCCTCGTCCGCGAGCTCGCCGTACGCTGCGGCGCCGCCGTGGTCTTCCCCGAGTACGACCGCGCGCCGGAGGCGAAGTACCCCACCCAGATCGAGCAGAACTACGCCGCCGCCCAGTGGGTGATGGAGCACGGCGCGGAGAAGGGCCTCGAGCCGTCGCGGATGGCGGTGTGCGGCGACTCGGTCGGCGGCAACATGTCGATCGTGCTGGCCATGATGGCCAAGGAGCGCGGCGACGTGCGGCTGCTCGGCCAGGCGCTGTTCTACCCGGTCACCGACGCGAGCTTCGACACCGGGTCGTACAAGCAGTTCGCCACCGGCTACTACCTCAACCGCGACGGCATGAAGTGGTTCTGGGACCAGTACACCACCGACCCCGCCCAGCGGGCCGAGCCGCACGCCTCGCCGCTGCGCGCCAAGGACGAGGACCTGCGCGGCCTGCCGCCCGCGCTCGTGCTGAACGGCGAGGCGGACGTGCTGCGCGACGAGGGCGAGGCGTTCGCGGCGCGGCTGCGCGAGGTGGGCAACGACGTGACCGCGGTACGGCTGGCCGGGATGGTGCACGACTTCGCCATGGTCGACCTGCTGCGCGACACGAACGCCAACCGGACGGCCATGGAGCTGGCCGCGGGCGCGCTGCGGCGGTGGCTGGGCACGGAATCCACCAAGTAAGGGCGTCCGGCGTGGAGCTGTGGCCGGGCAGACCCCCGGGGCCGTTATTACCCGGCTGCCCGAACCGGGCGGGCCGCCCGGCGACCGACCCCCGGGCGGCCCGCACAGGTCAAGGGGGCCGGACAGGGCGGCACGCACAGGCACGGCGCCACCCGCCCGCCGTAGGGTGCGGCCAGATTCCGCCCCCCTCCGTAGGAGCACCATGACGGCCATCGACTCACCAACCCTGCCGATCGGCGCGGCGTTCGACCGCATGCCGTTCACGCGCAGGCACGTGCTCATCGCGCTCGCGCTGTTCGTCGCGTTCGTCATCGAGTCGTGGGAACAGCTCGCCCTCGTGTACGTCTCCGGCGATCTCGCCGCGAAGCTGGGCATCGACGAGGCGGGCGTCGGGCTCGTGCTGTCGGCGGTGGCGTTCGGCATGATCCCCGGGGTGCTGGTGTGGGGGCCGGTGGCCGACAGGATCGGGCGCCGGCCGACGGCGTTCTGGTCGCTGCTGGCGTACGGGGTGATCGCGCTGGCCTCGGCGTTCGCGCCGAACGCGGAGGTGCTGGTGGCGCTGCGGGTGGCCTCGGGGCTGGCGCTGGCCGGCGTGTACACGATCACGTTCCCGTTCTTCCTGGAGCTGCTGCCGACCCGGCATCGCGGCCGGGCGGCGGTGTACCTGTCGATCGGGTGGCCGATCGGCATGCTGGCCGCGATCGGCGCGTCGACGGCGCTGGGCGGGCTCGGCTGGCACGTGGTGGTGGTCGCCAGCGCGGTGGCGGGGCTGTGGGCGTTCGCGATCAGGGCGTGGGTGCCGGAGTCGCCGTACTGGCTGGCCGCGCGCGGCCGGCAGGAGGAGGCGCGGGCGGTGCTGCGCACGCTGGGCAGCCCCGACGCCGAGGCGACGTTCACGGTGGCCGCCCACCGGGTGGGGCGCCCGCTGGACCTGTTCCGCGGCGGGCTGGCGCGCATCACGCTGGTGATGCTGGCGCTGAACTTCGTCTTCAACTGGGGTTACTGGGGGCTGCAGACGTGGCTGCCCACGCTGCTGCAGGAGCGCGGCCTGACGCTGTCGGCCTCGCTCGGGTTCGCCGCGCTGAGCGCGCTGATGATGATCCCCGGCTACGTGAGCGCGTCGCTGCTGACCGGCCGGTTCGGCCGCAAGCGGGTCTTCCTGGTGTACGTGGTGGCGGCGGCGCTCGGCGGGCTCTGGTTCGCCACCGCCGGGTCCTCCTTCGGCCTGTACGCGGGCAACTTCGTGCTGTCGTTCTTCAGCATGGGCGCGTGGGGCGTCTGGAACACCTGGAACGGCGAGTTCTACCCGACCGCCCTGCGCGGCACCGGCTACTCGTGGGCCACGGCGGCCCAGCTCGTGGCGACCACGGTGGCGCCGTCGGCGGTGGGCGCGCTGCTCGCGAACGCCACCGGGTTCACCGCGACGATGCTGGTCATCAACGCGTTCATGGTGGCGACCGCGCTGCTGGCCGTGCCGTTGCCGGAGACGGAAGGGCGCGAGCTGGAGTGATCCTCGGCGTCGCCCTCGGGGAGGCCGCGCCCACGGTGGTGGCCGTCGGCGACGGCGCCGCGACCTGGCCCGTGGCCCGTGGCGCGGCGCGTAACGCGTCGCGCGCGTGCGTGGCGGTGGACCTGGGCGGGGTGCCCACGGCGCCGGTGGCGGCGATCCGGGTGGGCGGCCCGTGCCCCGAGGCGCTGGGGCCCGCCGTCGGGTCGGGGGCCGCCACGATCGTGCGGGGCGGCCACAGCGTGACGGGGCGTCCGCTGGCTCCGCTGGACACCGAGGCGGTGCGGCGGTTCGCGGCCACGTGCGGGCTGGTGGACTTCGCCGTGACGGCCACGGGGTCGCCGATGCTGGCCGATCACGAGCTGGAGGTGGCGGCGATCGTGGCGGCCGAGGTGCCGCAGGCGCGGATCACGTTGTCGTACGAGTTCGGGTATCCGGGGTTGCGGGAGCGGGAGGCGGACGCGATCCGCAACGCGGCGCTCGGGCCCGAGGCGGGGCGGATCGCGGACGAGGTGGCGCGGGAGCTGCCGGGGGTGCCCGCGTACTTCGCGAGGTCGGGAGGCGGGCTGGTGTCGGCGCACTACTTCCGGCGCTTTCCGCTGACCTGTGATCGGGGGGCGGCGGCGAGCCTGGCCCGGGGACGGGCGGCGCTCTCCCGGGGCGATGGACGGGTGGAGGTCTTGGACGGGGGAACGGCTTCGGGCGGTGGGACGGCTTCGGGCGGGGCGCAGGCTCCGGATCGGGCGGGGAGCACGGCTGGAGCGCAGGTTCCGGATCGGGTGGGGACCGCGGCGGGGGTGGAGATTCCGGATGGGGTGGCGACCGCGTACGGGGCGGCGCTCGGGCGGCCGGAGGCGCACGTGGAGCGGATCGTGCAGGCCAGGGGGCGGGCGGAGCTGGACCGGGTGCTGCGGGACGCCAGGGACGAGGCGCTCACCCGGGTGGTCAGCGCGGGAGCGGCGCCGGGCTCGGCCGGGATCGACGAGGTCACGGTGAATCCGCTGTCGTACCTGCCCGACGGCCTCTACCGGGTGCGGGTGACGGCGGGCGGGCGGCCGTGGGCCGGCTGATCGACCTCGACGGGCTCGGCCGGTTCTCGGCGGGGTCGCGGCTGTTCGCGACCGGTGCGGCGCAGTCGTCGTACAACCTGGCCTACGACTGGGCCGCGTCGGTGGTCGGGCCGGGCGTCGAGCTGGTGGCGGCCGGTGAGCTGGCACCGGGCACGCTGTGCGTGGTGGTCAGCCTGGTGGGCTCGACGACGGCGCTGGGCGAGCAGTTGCCGGCCGGGGACGAGCCGGAGCGGGCCGTGCGGGCGCTGGAGCGCAGGCTGGGGGAGCGGGCCGGGGCGGTGGTGGCGCTGAACCTGGCCGCCGAGAACGCGCTGATCCCGCTGATCGCGGCGGCCGGGCTGGGGCTGCCGCTGGTGGACGGCGACGGTACGGGGCGGGTGTTCCCGCTGGTGGAGCAGACCACGTACACGCTGGGCGGGATGAGCGCGGCACCGCTGGCGCTGGCGGGCGGGTCGGGGGAGCTGGTGCTGCTGGAGACGGCGGCCGATCGGGTGGAGGAGCTGCTGCGCCCGGTGGTGCTGGCGGTCGGGGGGTGGGCGGTGGCGGCGTGCTATCCGATGGCGGCGGGGGATCTGGCGCGGGTGCTGGTGCCGGGCACGGTGAGCCTGCTCATGCGGGCGGGCGAGCCCGGGGCGCCGCGGTCGGCGGCGGCGCCGTACGGGGTGCGGACGTTGTGCAGGGGGCGGATCCAGGCGGTGGAGGGCAGCACGGGGCACGGGGGCGAGCTGCCGCTGCCGTCGCTGCCGTCGAGCATCGTGCTGCGGGAGTCGGAGGGGCTGCGGCGGCTGGTACGGCTGGAGGCGCACAACGAGATCCTGCTGGCCCTGGCGGACGGGGCGGTGGTGGCGACGGTGCCGGACCAGATCTGCATGATCTCGACGGCGGACGGGATGGTCGTGGACGTGGACAAGGCCGAGCCCGGCCTGGAGGTGGACATCATGGTGGTCAAGGCCGCGCCGGTGTGGCACACGGACCGTGGCCTCGCGCTGGGCGGGCCGCGCGCGTTCGGGATCGCGCTGTGAGCGGCCTCCCGCGGCCGGGGGCTCGCGGTGAGCGGTTGCCTGAGTGCCGGGTGCGGGACCGCCGGACGGGGGGTTCGCGATGAGCGTGGTGCGGAGCCACCGAATGACGGGTTCGCGATGAGTGTGGTGCGACGCCACCGAACGGGGGGTTCGCGATGAGCGGGGTGCGGGCGCCGGGATGGGAGGCGCCGGTCACGGTGGCGGAGCTGGTCAACGCGGGGCCGCTGGCCGGGGCGCGGATGTACGGCGCGGGTGAGAACCCCGTGCGCGGGGTGCGGATCGTGGACGAGCCGTCGGTGTTCGCCACGGTCGCGCCGCACACGGCGGTGGTGCTGATCGGGACGGCGGCCAGCGGGGGCTGGGCGGTGGAGATGGCCATGCGCCGGGCCTGGGAGCAGGCGGCGGCGTGCGTGATCGCGCCCGCGGGCAGGCTGAGCGAGGGCTCGGGTGAGGTGCTGGCGGAGCGGCTCGGCGTGACGTTGATCTTCGTGGACGAGGATCCGCTGATCGTCGCGGTGCGGGTCGCGTCCGCCGCCTCCCGCCCGGACGCGGCCCGCACGCAGCTCGTGGCCCGCTGCGCCACCCGGCTGGCCGAGGCGGGCGCGTCGGCGCGTCGGGTGCTCGGCGTGCTGAACGCGGAACTGCCGGGCACCTCGGTCGCCTTCCTCGACCGGTACGGCCTGCCCCTCGCGGGCCGGCGTGACGCCGTCGGCGACACGGCCGCGTGGCGGGGGCAGCGTGACGCGGGGAGCGGCCCGGTTGCGGAGCGGGGCCAGCGTGACGCGGCCGGCGGACCGGTCGCGGGGCCGGGGCGGGGTGAGGTGGGAGGTGAGTCCGCCGGTGGGCGGGGCCGGTGGTCGGCCGAGGTGGTGGTGCCCGACGAGGAGGGCGGGGTGCTGGGAACGCTGGTGGCCGCCGGGTCGTCGCGGTCGCCTGGCTGGCCGGCTGTGGTCCGTACCGTGCTGGGGCTGGCGGTGGCGCCGCTGACGGCGTGGGCCGCGCGGGAGCGCCTGCGTGCCTCCCGAGACTTCACCCTGCAGGCGTCGCTCGCCGAACGCGTCCTCACCGCGCCCGAACACGTTCTCGCCGCGCCGGAGCCCGCCCCAGAGCCCGCCCCAGCGCCCGCGCCCGGCCGCGAGGCCGCCTCCGAGTCCGCCTCCGAGTCCGCCCCCCAGCCCGCCCCTGAGCCCGGTCGCGAGCCCGGGCCTGAGCTCGCGACCGAGCCTGGCCGCGAGCCCAGGCCCGGGCGTGGAGCCAGACCCGAATCCGGATCAGAGCACGAGCCCGAGGCGACGGCGGGCGACAGCGTGCGGGCCGCCGCGATCGCGCTCGGCTGGCCGGTCAGGGGCCCGCTCACGGCGTACCGGATCCGCCCGCTGACCGAGCCGGGCGACGCCCAGCTCGCCTACACGCTCATCACCGCCACCCTCGGCCAGGTCCCGGTCATCGTCAGAGGCGAGGGCTGGGCGGGCTGGTCCGCGCTGGGCCCGGACGAGCTGGCCGAACGCATCCGGCAGGCACTGCGGAGCATGCCGTGGCTGTGCGCCGGGGGAGTGGGCGGCCAGGTGGAGGGGCTGGACGTGCTGGCGGAGTCGCTGCTGGGGGCGGAGGCGGCGGCGTACGTGGCGGGCGCGGGCATGGTGCAACGGGCCGACCGGATCGGCCCGGCGGAGCTGCTCGGGGCGCTCCCGACGGGGGCGCTGCGGGCTCCGGCGGCCGTCGTGCTGCGCCCGCTGCTGGCGATCGACAGGGACGGCACGCTGCTGGAGACGCTGGGAGCGGTCCTGGACGAGGGCGGCGCGCTGAAGGCGGCCGAGCGGCTGGGCGTGCACCGCAACACGATCACCACCCGGCTGGACCGCATCAAGTCCGCCGGTTTCGACCTCGACGACGCCGCCACCCGCCTGGCCCTGCAGCTCGCCTGCCACGTGATGCTGCGCTGAGAACGCGCATGGCATGCTCGTATCGGCACTTCCGGAAGGAGATCCCGTTGGCGGAGGCGGAGCTGTCAGGCGCGAGCAGGTTGCTGGCCGTCAGTGACCTGCACATCGGCTATCCCGAGAACAGGGCCATCGTGGCGGAGCTGAAACCCGTCACGCCAGGCGACTGGCTGCTGGTGGCGGGCGACGTGGGGGAGCGGCTGGAGGGCATCACGTGGGCGCTGAGCCTGCTGGCGAGCCGGTTCGAGCGGGTCGTGTGGGTGCCGGGCAACCACGAGCTGTGGACCGTGCCGGGCGAGCCGCCCGAGCTGCGGGGGGTGGCGCGCTACGAGCACCTGGTGGGGGTGTGCAGGGAGCTGGGCGTCGTCACCCCGGAGGACGAGTATCCGTTATGGGAGGGCGCGGGCGGGCCGGTGCGGATCGTGCCGCTGTTTCTCCTGTACGACTACACGTTCCTGCCGCCGGGCCACCACACCAAGGAGAGCGCCCTGACCTACGCCCACAGCACGGGCGTGGTCTGCACCGACGAGTACGTCCTGCACCCCGACCCGTACCCGACGCGCGACGCCTGGTGCCGTGCCCGGGTGGCGCTGACCAGCCGGCGGCTGGCCGGGCTGGACGACGACGTGCCGCTGGTGTTCGTCAACCACTACCCGCTGGTGCGCGAGCCGACGGACGTCCTGCGTTATCCGCAGTTCGCGCAGTGGTGCGGCACCACGGCCACGCGCGACTGGCACCGCCGCCACCGCACGGCCGCCATGATCTACGGTCACCTGCACATCCCGCGCGTCACCTGGCACGACGGGGTGCGTTTCGAGGAGGTCTCGCTCGGCTACCCGAGGGAGTGGAAGCCGCGCCCGGGCAACCGCCGCCTGCTGCGCGACGTGCTGCCGAACTCATAGCCCCTTCAGATAGGCGGCGAAGGCGCTCAGGGCGGGCTCGGGGTCGGCGCGTCCCACGCCGATCCTGAACCGGTCGCGGGGCGTGTCCGTCAGCTCGGAGCGGTAGATGCTCGCGGGCAGCAGCAGCACGCCGGCCCGCTCGACCAGTTCGGTGCAGAACGACTCGACGCCGCCGGGGCCGAGGTAGCGGGGGAAGGCCACGCAGCCGCCGTCGGGCGCCCGCCACTCGAACAGGTCGCCGTACTGGGCGAAGAACGCCTCGAACCGGGGCAGGTTCGCGGCGATGATGCCCCGGTTGCGTTCCAGGATCCGGTCCCTGGCCTTGATCGCGATCCGGGCGAGCACCTCGCTGGGTGCTGAGTTGCAGATGGTGGTGTAGTGCTTGGCGCGTTCGAGCCGGGAGCGCAGCTCGCGGTCGCGGCAGGCGATCCAGCCGATCCGCAGGCCGGGCAGGCCGAGCGACTTGGAGGTGACGTTCAGCGACAGCGCGGTGGGCGACAGGTCGGCGGCCTGCGGCAGCGTGCGGGCGGGGTCGAGTTCGAGGCCGCGGTACACCTCGTCGCTGAACAGGTGGATGCCGCGCTCCTCGCACATCGCGGCCAGGCGGGCCAGGTCAGCGGCGGGGATGAGCGTACCGGTGGGATTGTGGGGGAAGTTGATCGACACCACGCGGGTGGCGGGGCGGATGGCCGCCTCCACGGCGTCGAGGTCGAGCGCCCAGTCGCGCTCGGGGTCCAGGGCCACTCCGGTGACCTCGCACAGTGACAGGGGCACGGTCTCGGCGGCCTGGTAGTTGGGGGTGATCACGACGGCGTGGTCGCCGGGGCCGAGCAGGACCTGCATGGCCAGGTAGAGGGCCTCCTCCGCGCCGGTGAAGCAGATCACGGCGTCCTCGCCGACCTGCTCGTACGTGCTCGCGACGGCCTGGCGCAGCTCCTGGGCGCCGAACGTCTCGGTGTAGCCGAGCGAGAGCGTCTCCCAGGCGCGGGCGTCGTCGGGGTCGGCCAGGGCGAGCAGCTCGGCCATGGTCATGGTCTGGGCGTCGGAGGCGGTCAGGTGGTGCCGCGCGGTGAACTCCCAGCGGGAGAAGTAGACCTCCAGCCGGAAGTCGGGCAGTCGGCTCATGGACGGCTCCTTCTGGGCTCGGCGGGCGGCACGTACGGGGGGATCGCGTCGGATGTTATGCCCAACCTGGACGTTTCATTCGATCCGGGCGGGGACAACGCTAACCGCAAACACTTCTTCGCGAACAACTCTTTGCGAAGAACTGTTTGCAGTCTAGTCTCCAGATCATGAGCGAACCCGACAAGAGCGTCGTCGTCCTCGACGCGCGCGGCCTGCGGGCCCTGGCCCACCCCGTGCGCGTGCAGCTCGTGGACCTGCTGCGCAAGCACGGCCCGTCCACCGCCACCCGGCTGGCCGAGCGCCTGGGGGTGAACTCGGGAACGGCCAGCTACCACCTGCGCAGGCTCGGCGCGGCCGGGTTCGTCGAGGAGGACGTCGAACGCGGCAACGCGCGCGAGCGGTGGTGGCGCTCGGTGCACCGCGTCACCCGGCTGACGGGTGAGGAGCTGGCCGAGCGCGAGCCGGAGGCGGTGCTGGCGTACATGCAGTCCGTCGCCGCCCTGTACAACATGCGCACCCAGCAGGCGCTCAACGAGATGCAGACCATGTCCAGGGAGTGGCGCGGCGTGCTGGACCTCAGCTCGTACGCGCTGCGCCTGACCCCGGAGGAGGGGCGGCGGCTGCGCGCGGACCTGGGCGAGGTGATCTCCCGTTACCGCCCGGACGAGCCCGACGCGCAGGCTCCCGACGACGCGGTCCGGGTCTCGCTCATCACCCAGGTCCTGCCGGACCCGGCATGAGGTCGCGCTCCCTGGCAGGAGTGCTGGCGGCCATCACGGTGGCGCTGACCGGGACGCGGGTGTCGGCCATCGCGCTGCCCTGGTTCGTGTACGTGAGCACCGGGAGCGCGGTGCACACGGGGATGGTGGCGTTCGCCGAGATGGCACCGTACGTGCTGGTCAAGGCGCTGGTCGGGCCCATGCTCGACCGGGTGGGGCCGCGGCGCGTCTCCTGGATCGCCGACGTGGTCAGCGCGGCGGCGGCCGGCACGGTCGTCCTGCTGCACGTGCTCGGCGTGCTGCCGCTGGGCGCGCTCGTCCCGCTCGTCGCGGTGATCGGCGCGGCCCGCGGGCCGGGCGACCTGGCCAAGGAGATCATGATCCCGGAGGCGGCCGAGCGCGGGCGGGTGCCGCTGGAGCGGGCCACCGGTCTCATGGGCGTCACCGAACGGCTGGCCCAGACGGTGGGGCCCGCGGCCGGGGGCGTGATCGTCGTGGCGCTCGGGCCGATGACGAGCCTGGGGGTGAGCGCCGGATGCTTCGCGCTGGGCTCGCTGATCGTGGCCTGGGCGCTGCCGCGCGGCATGGGGCAGGGGGCGCCGGCGCGGCCGGAGGGGGAGCGGGAGGGGTACTGGCGGCGGTTCGGGCAGGGGGCGGCGTTCCTGCGCGGCCAGCCGCTGCTGCTCGCCCTGATCGTCGTGGTAGGCGTCACGAACCTGCTCGACGCGGCCTTCTCCCAGGTGCTCGCGCCCGTGTGGGCCAAGGAGTCCGGCCACGGGCCCGCCGTGCTCGGGCTGAACAGCGGCGTGATGGGCCTGACGGCGGTCGGCGGGAGCCTGGTCGCGGCGGCGGTGGCGCACCGGATGCGGCGGCGGCCGGTGTTCTTCGTGGCGTTCCTGCTGGCCGGGCCGCCGCGGTTCCTGATCCTGGCCGCCGACCTGCCGGTGTGGGGGATCGTGGCCGTGTTCGCGGTGAGCGGGTTCGCCGGGGGGTTCCTGAACCCGATCCTGGGAGCGATCACGTACGAGCGGGTGCCGCGCGGGCTGCTGGGCCGGGTGGGCGCGCTGCAGACCTCGCTGGCCTGGGCCGGCATCCCCGTCGGTGGCCTGCTGGCCGGGGCGGCGGTGTCGCTGGCGGGCCTGGCGCCGGTCCTGCTGGCCTGCGGCGCCGCCTACGCCCTGGCCACGGGCGTGACCGGCCTGCGCCCGGAATGGCGGGAGATGGACCGGCGCCGCGGCCGCTCCGCCGTCCCGGCACCGGCGGAGGGCACCGGGACGGCGCTCGGCCCGCAGCCGAGGGGCGGGGTCAGCGGGTGATCATGCCCTGGGCCAGGTCGGCCGCCGTCGCCTCCGGCGTGCGCAGCTCGGGCGGCCCGTAGCCGCCGCCACCGCCCGACTCGCACCGCAGCACGTCCCCCGCCCGCACCGGCAGCGCGTTGGCCTTGAGCATCTCCCGCTCCCCGTCGGTCCCCGGGTTGAGCGTGACGCGCGGGGGAGCGCCCGCCAGGCCGCCCGCCAGCCCCCACGCCGGGGTGACCGACCGCTCGAACCACAGCGACAACGACGTGTCCCCGCAGAACTCGTACTCCCGCACCACCCCGTTCCCGCCCCGCCACCGCCCGGCCCCGCCGGTGTCCGGCCGGACCTCGTAGCGGGTGACGCGGACCGGGAACAGCGTCTCCAGCACTTCGATCGGCATGTCCCGCAGCGACCCGTTGACGTTGTTGATCAGGCAGCTCTCGCCGTCGCCGCCCTCCCAGGCGCCCCAGCCGCCGACGGTGGCCTCCTGCGAGACGTACAGCTTGCCGGTGCGCGGGTCCGTCCCGGTGAACTGCACGATCATCGAGTCCCCGTACGAGGCCGCCGCCGCCTTGTCCGGCATCGCCCGCGCCAGGGCCTTGACCACGAGGTCGATGAGCAGCCCCAGGTGCGAGTAGTAGTACTGGCAGGCGGCCGGCGACTCGGCGGCCAGCATCGAGCCCGGCCTGGTCTCCACCGACAGCGGAAGGAACGAGCCCCCGTTCAGCGGCACGTCGCCGGAGACCAGCAGCTTGTAGCCGACCCGCACGGCCGCCACCGCCTGCGCCGCGCCGCAGTTGACCGGGCCGAGCGCCTGGTCGGCGCAGTCGGTGAGGTCCACGTGCATGCTCTCGCCGGACACCGTGACCGTCACGTTCACCGGCAGCGGCGTGGCCAGGTCGATGCCGTCGTTGTCGAGGAACCCCGACGCCTCGTACACCCCGTCGGGGACGGCCGCGATGGCCGCCCGCTCCATGCGCTCGGTCTGGGCGAAGATCTCGTCGCGGGCCGCCAGCACCGTCCGCAGCCCCCACCGGCCGACGATCTCCTTCAGCCGCCGCTGCCCGGTCATCGCGCAGCTCACCTGGGCCCGCAGGTCGCCGAGCGTGGCGGCCGGGAACCGTACGTTGCGGGAGATGACCTCGTGCAGGTCGCGGCAGGGCTCGCCACCCGCGTACACCTTCACCGGGCCCAGCCGCAGGCCCTCCTGGAAGATCGAGGTGGAGTCCATGGAGCCGCCCGGGTCCTTGGAGCCGACGTCCAGCCAGTGCGCCCGCGACGCGGCGAACCCGGCCAGCTCCCCGTCGGCGAAGATCGGGCCGTAGACGGTGACGTCGTTGAGGTGGGTGCCGCCGATGTAGGAGTCGTTGAGCACCCACACGTCGCCCTCCTGCCAGACCTCCCGCCCGTACAGGCGTTCGGTCTCGCGGGTGCACACCTCCAGGTTGCCCAGGAAGATCGGCAGCCCGGACGACTGGCCGAGCACGTTGTGGTCGCGGTCGAGCAGCGCGACCGCGCAGTCCTTGGCCTCGTAGATGACGGGGGTGTAGGAGCTGCGGATGAGGGTGGTGTTCATGTCCTCCGCCGCCTGCAGCAGCGCGCAGCGGATGATCTCGGTGGTGACGGGGTCGATCACGTGTTCACTTTCAGGATGAGGAAGCCGTTGTCGTCCACGGTGGCCAGGCAGCCGGGCGGGATGACCGTGGTCGCGGTCTCCTCCACCACGATCGCGGGCCCGGCCAGCTCGCCGTCCAGGCCGGCGCGGCGCAGCACGGGGGTGCGGTGCACCTCGCCGTCGAAGATCACATCCCGGACGTCCGGAGCGTGCTGCTCCGGGACGCCGGCGGCCGGGGCGGCGGTGCGCGGGAACGAGCCGAACCCGGTGCTGCGCAGCATGACGAACTCCACCGGCGCCTCCGGCGTGGCGTGCCCGTACCGCGCGGTGTGCGCCTCGGCGTAGCGGGCCGCGATCTCCGCCAGGAAGCCGGGCTCGGCCGGCTCGGCGGCGTCGCGCAGCGGGATGGTGAGCGTGTAGTCCTGGCCCTCGTACCGCATGTCCACGGCGTGCTCCACCCGCCGCCGCTCCTCCGGGACGCCCTGCCCGGCGAGCGCGTCGAGCGCATCCCGCTCCAAAGTCACAAGATTTCCGGACATGTCGGAGCCGTCGAGCGTGTCCTGCGGCCGGAAGTACGGATGCGTCAGATCCCTGCGCACCTCCGCCTCCAGCATCCCCCACGCCGAGAACGCCCCCGGGAAGCGCGGCACCACCACCTCGGAGATCCCCAGCTCGCGCGCGATGAACGCCGCGTGCATCGCCCCCGCGCCCCCGAACGCCACCAGCGCGAACTCCCGCGGCTCCACCCCGTGCTCCACGGTCAGCGTGCGGATCGCCTGCGCCATCTTGGCGTTGGCCACGTCGCAGATGCCCTCGGCCAGTGCCAGCGGATCGAGCCTCAGCTCCCCGGCCAGCTCCGCGACCGCGACCCCGGCGGCCTCCACGTCCAGCGTCATCAGCCCGCCGGCGAACCACGCCGGATCCACCCGCCCGAGCACCACGTTCGCGTCGGTGACGGTCGGCCGCGTGCCGCCCCTGCCGTAGCAGGCGGGCCCCGGCACCGCGCCGGCCGACTCCGGGCCGACCCGCAGCGCGCCCGCCTCGGCGTAGGCGAGGGAGCCGCCGCCCGCGCCGATCGTGTGCAGGTTCACGATCGGCATCAGCACCGGGTACCCCTCGATGCGCGCCTCGCTGTTGACGTCCGGACGCCCGTCCACGACCAGCGACACGTCGAACGACGTGCCGCCCATGTCCACGCAGATCACATGGCCCCGGCTCGCCCCGCCGGCGCCGGGCCCGAGTCCGAGGAGCCGGGAGGCGGCCACGCCGCCCATCGTCCCGCCGACCGGCCCCGACAGCAGCGTCTGCAGCGGGCGGCGCATCGCGTACGAGGCGTTGACCAGCCCGCCCGACGACTGCATCACGTGCACCGGCACGGCCAGCCCGCGCTCGGTGAAGCGCCGCTCGATCCCGGCCAGGTACCGGCGCACCACCGGCCCGGTGTACGCCTCCAGCACCGCCGACGACGTGCGCTCGTACTCCCGCCACTCCCGCGCCACCTCGTGCGAGAGCACCACCAGCACGTCCTCGCCCAGCTCGGCCCGCAGGATCTCGCCCGCCCTGACCTCGTGCGCCGGGTTGGCGTAGGAGAACAGCAGGCACACCGCCACCGCGTCGAACCCCTCGGCCCGCGCCCGCCGCGCCGCCGCCCGCACCGACTCCTCGTCCAGCGGCGCCAGCTCCCGCCCCCGGTAGTCGAGCCGGCCGCCCGCCTCCATGACGTCCTGGCGCGGCACCAGCGGCGCCGGCTTGCGGTAACGCAGGTCGAACATGCGGTCCCGGTTGCCCCTGGCGATCTGGTAGACGTCCCGGCCACCCCGGCTCGCCAGCAGCAGCACGCGGGCGCCCTTGCGCTCCAGCAGCGCGTTGAGCCCCTGGGTGGTGCCGTGCACGAAGAACGAGATGCCCGCCGGATCGTCGACGACCCGGCCGAGCGCGGCGAACACACCCTCGGCCAGATCCCCCGGCGTGGTGGGCGCCTTCGAGGCCGTGACGGCACCGGACCGCTCGTCGTAGCAGACGACGTCCGTGAAGGTGCCGCCGATGTCCATGGCGACGCGATAGCTCATGCGGTGAACCGTACGAGGCGGCGGCGCCCGCCCCGATGTGCGGGGCGCACATCCCGCGGCGAGCGGCAGTGCATCCCGCAGGGTCAGCCGATCCGGTTGCCGTCCCCGGTGACGATCACGCCGCTGGTGCGGCCCCCCACCGCCACCGGCCGGTCCCCGGAGGCGGTGAGCGCCACCCGGGAGAGCATCGCGGCCACCTCCCGCCGCAACAGCGGGTCCGCCCGGAACTCCTCGATGATCGCGCTCCGCAACGCGGCCCGGCCTGACTCGTCGTCGGGCTTGGCGCCGGCCACGCGGCCGATCACCTGGTGGGCCTGCGCGTCTCCCCGTCCGAAGACCCGTTGCAGGATGCGCGAGCCGCGGGCCACCTCGGTGTCCGCGGCCAGCTCGCTGGTCTTGGCCAGCACGCCGGTGCCGTAGGCGTCGATCGCCGCCGTGACGAAGGGCATGATGTCGTCCGCAGTGTCCATGAGACCCTCCCATAGGTCCTTATGGAATGACGAGATCGTAGCTCCCATAGTTCCGGCGGCGAGGGCATACCCTTGCGACTGTGCCTGCCTCGTACCTGACATTGAAGACCGTCGTCGAGCACGAGACGGAGGCGCGGCGCTCGCGCTTCATCTGCGCCCTGGCCCCGGCGCGCACCGTCGAGGAGGCCGCGGCGTTCATCGCCGGGCGCCGCCGCGAGCATCCCGCGGCCACCCACAACTGCACCGCGTACGTGATCGGCGAGCGCATCCAGAAGGGCGACGACGACGGCGAGCCCGGCGGCACCGCGGGCACGCCCATGGTGCAGGCGCTGGTGGGCAGGGGGTTCAGCGACGTGGTGGCGGTGGTGACGCGGTACTTCGGCGGCACCCTGCTGGGGGCGGGCGGGCTGGTGCGCGCCTACGGCTCGGCGGTCACCGAGACGCTCGACCGGGCCGAGCCCGTGCGCATGGTCCCGGCCAAGCTGGTGCGCGTGGCGGTCGCGCACGACCAGGCCGGGCGGGTGGAGAACGACCTGCGGGCCTCCCGCCACGCGGTGCGGGAGGTGACGTACGCGGGCGAGGTCACCTTCGACGTCGCGGTGGGCGACGACGAGGTGCCCGCGTTCGCCGACTGGGTGGCCACGCTGACGGCCGGCCGGGCCCGCGTGGAGCTCGGCGACGACCTCCACGTGCCCGCCTGACCCGTTCGCGGTCAGCCCTCCAGGGCGTACTGCATGACGCGGAACTTCGCCTGTGCCTCGGCCAGCTCGGCCGCCGGGTCGGAGTCGCCCATGATCCCGCCGCCCGCGAACAGCCGCGCCCGCCGCCCCTGCACCAGCCCGGAACGCAGCGCGATGCCCCACTCGCCGTCGCCGTTGGCGTCGATCCAGCCCACGGGACCGGCGTAGCCGGCGCGGTCCATGCCCTCCAGTTCGCGGATGACCTGGATCGCCGTCTTCGTCGGGGTGCCGCCGACGGCCGCCGTCGGGTGCATGGCCGCCACCACGTCCAGCACCGACGCCCCGTCGGCCAGCCGCCCGGTGACGTGGCTGGCCAGGTGCTGCACGTTCGGCAGCACGAGCAGCTCAGGCTCGTCCGGCGTGGTCAGCGAGGAGCACAGCGGCGACAGCGTCTGGCGCACGGAGGCGATCGCGCACTCGTGCTCGTGCCGGTCCTTCGCCGAGGCGAACAGCGCCGCCCCGCGCGCCAGGTCGTCGGCCGGGCCGGTGCCCCGCGCGGTCGTGCCGGCCAGCACCAGCGACTCGATCTCCTGCCCCGTGCGCCGGATCAGCAGCTCCGGCGTCGCGCCGACCAGCCCCGCCACCGAGAACGTGTAGCACTCGGGGTAGCGCGCGGCCAGCCTGGACAGCAGCAGCCGCACGTCGATCGGCCGCTCGGCGGTGGCGACCAGGTCGCGCGCCAGCACCACCTTCTCCAGCTCGCCCTCGCGGATGCGCCGCGCCGCGCGCGCCACGACGTGCTCCCACTCGGGCGCGGTCAGGCTGCCGTCGCCGTAGCTGATCCGGCCCGGGTCGCGGACCGGGGTGAACGTCTCCAGCGGCGCGTCGCCGATCGTGGTCAGCCAGGCGTGGCCGTCGCGGCGGGCGAGCACGGCCCGCGGGACCACGAGGACGGAGCCGCGGGCGTCCTCGTCGAAGGTGAAGCTGCCGAAGGCGACCGCGCCGGAGCCGGGGGTGCGCACGTCGTCGTGCACCTGCGCGTCCCCGAGCACGGTGGCCAGCCACTGGCGGGCCCAGGCGAACCTGCCGGGCCCCGGCGGCACGGCCACACGGGCGGCCTCTCCCCAGCCGACGAGGCCCTCTCCGTTCCTGATCCACGCGTAAGGGGCCGTCCGGGGGAGGGAAGCCAGCAGGTCACCGGGGTCGCCGACAGGGGTGGTGCGAACCGGCAGCGGGCGGGTTGTTCCGAGCGCGACACTCACCCAAGACACTCTATGCGGGAACTGAACACGTTCGACTCGGACCCCCGTGAATGCGCGGTTACGGGCAAAGAACCCAGAAAAAACCGGATGCCAAGGAGTATTGGGACGGACCCTATCCGGTCTGGTCTGTCAAGCTGCGATATGAAGTCGGTCCTGAACTGGCAGACCTCGCCCCGAGGTCATGGTGGGCCGCTGATCGGCTCCCTAACTTGGAGCCCATGATCGCTCGCCTGGGGCCCGTCCTGGCCACCGCCGTCGTGCTCACCGCTTCGGGCACTCTCCCCGCCGCCGCCTCCTCCGCCCAGCCCGTCCCCAGCGTCATGGCCGCGCTCGGAGACTCCATCTCCACCGGCTTCAACGCCTGCGGCTGGTACGTCTCCTGCGCCGCCCGCTCCTGGTCCACCGGCGACAGCGGAGAGGTGAGCAGCCACTACGCCCGCCTCACCGAGCTGTCTGGAACGCTCCAGAAGCACAACCTCAACTTCGCCGTCCCCGGCGCCACCAGCGCCGACCTGCTCGGCCAGATGAGGAAGGCCGTCGCGGCCAAGGCCGACTACGTGACGATTCTCATAGGCGCCCAGGACGCCTGCACCCGTACCGAGCAGTCGATGACCCCCGTCGGCACCTACCGGCGGCGCCTGGACGCGGCACTGGCCGAGCTGCGCTCCGGCGTGCCGGGGGCCAGGGTGCTCATCGCCAGCGTCCCCGACGTGCGGCGGTTGTGGCAGGTCGGCAAGGACAACGCGCTGGCCCGCACGTTCTGGGCGACCGGCCGTATCTGCCAGTCCATGCTGGCCGCCCCCACCTCGACCCGGCGCGCCGACGACCAGCGCCGGGCCAGGGTGCGGGCCCGCGTGATCGCCTACAACCGCGCCGCCGCCGGGGCCTGCGCCGCGTACGGCCGCAACTGCCGCACCGACGGGGGAGCGGTGTTCTCCTACCCGTTCACCCTCGACCACGTCAGCAAGTGGGACTACTTCCACCCCAACACGGCCGGGCAGCGGGTGCTGGCCGAGCGCACCTACGCGCGCGGCTTCACCTGGCTCGACCCGCGCTAGCGGCACTGCGCGAGCATGGTCCTCTTGTCGGCCGAGGTGACGGGGATGTCGTACTTGAGCGACACCTGGGCCCACCGGGTGACGTAGGCGCACCGCACGGCCCGCCGGGGCGGCAGCCAGCTCGCCGGCCCCGAGGCGTCCTTCTGCTCGTTGGCCTCGCCGTCCACGGGCAGGAGGTTGAGCGGGTCGTTGGCGAAGTCCAGCCGCTTGGACATCGGCCACCGCGGCGCGCCCATCCGCCACCCGTAGTTCAGCGGCACCACGTGGTCGACCTGCACCTCGTCGGCGTTGTCCTTGCGCCAGTGGATCAGCCGCCCGGTGTAGGGGTCGGTCAGCTCCATCGACACGACCTCGCAGCTCGACCCGGCCCTGAACTTCACGTTCTGCCCGTCGCGGGCCAGCAGGTCGTCACGGGTGCGGCAGCCGTTGCGCGCGTACGGCACCCCGGTCGCGCTGTCGGCCCAGTTCTCCCCGTACCGGGTGCGCGCGTAACCGGTGTTGGGGCCGAACCCCTTCACCCGCAGCCGCTTGATGAGCCCCCGCGCCTCGGACCTGTCGGCGTCGGAGATGATGGGTGCCAGACCCGGCAGGGTGCCGCTGATGTTGCCCAGAGGGCTGGCCGCCGTCGCAGGCGGGGTCTTGGCGCTGCCGATGAGGGAAACGACGATGATGGCTCCAGCGAGGACCGCGACCGCGTCCTTGGTGCTCAAGCACGCCTCCATGAGCTCCAGGTTGTCTAGAGAAATTCCCGGCATCGCCAGTTTTGACACGGGGAGGGTTGTGTGACTGATCGTCCCATCGATCCGGACGTCGATCTGCACGTGCCGGCGCAGCGGGCCGAGCTGCACTGGCCGGTGCTCGCCGCGATCGCGGCAGGCGGCGCGCTCGGCGCCCTGGCCAGGTACGGCGCGCAGACCGCGCTGCCGAGCGGCCCCGCCGACTTCCCGTGGGCGACGTTCCTGGTCAACGTGTCGGGCTGCCTGCTCATCGGGGTGCTCATGGTGGTGATCACCGAGGTGCGGACCGCCCACCGGCTGGTGCGGCCGTTCCTGGGGGTGGGGGTGCTGGGCGGGTACACGACGTTCTCGACGTACGTGGTGGACGTGCAGCGGGCGGTCGCCGCGGGCGCGCCGGTGACGGGGCTGGCCTACCTGGCCGCCACGATGCTCGCGGCGCTCGCTGCGGTGGTGGCGGGCATGTGGCTGACCCGGCGCGCCGCCGCCGCGGCGGGGGCGGGCGCGCGGTGACGGTGCTGCTCATCGTGCTGGGGGCGGCGGTGGGGGCGCCGCTGCGCTACCTGGCGGACCGGGCCGTGCAGGCGCGCCACGACACCGTGTTCCCCTGGGGGACGCTGACGGTCAACGTCGCCGGGTCGGCGCTGCTGGGCTTCCTGGCCGCGCTGCCGGCCGGGAGTGCGGTGTGGGCGCTGGCGGGCACGGGGTTCTGCGGGGCGCTGACGACGTACTCGACGCTGGGGTACGAGACGGTGCGGCTGGTGGAGGAGGGCGCCCGCTTCCACGCGGCCGCCAACGCGGTGGCCAGCGTGGTGGCGGGCCTGGGAGCGGCCTACTGCGGGGCGGCGCTGGCCCAGGCAGTATGATCGCCGGGGAGGGACGACACGTGAGCCATGTGTTAGCGCGGCTGGCGGGGCACGGAGTGACCCTGGTGCCCTGGTGGCCCTACGGCTTCGAGCGCTCTCCCGACACCCCTGGCGTCGTCACCGTCATTCACGGGGCGGGCGAAGCGACGCGCACGGCGGCGGTCGACGTGACCGACGCCCGCACGGTCGAGCACGTCGTCGAGGTGCTCCCCGGCCCCGGCGAGAAGGTCTGGCGGATCGAGACGTCGCAGTACTCGGTGATCTGGCCGGACGCCTTCGCCATCGAGTCCCCGCCGACCGGCGACTCCACCCCGTTCTACCTGTGGGGCCCGGACGAGTCCCTCATCTATCCGCAGGGCCCGCTGGCCCGCGACCGCATCCCGCCGCTCGTCGAGCTGGCCGGCCCCGGCCAGACCATGGTGTCCCAGCAGCGGGACCCCGGGCTGGAGTCGGTGCACCTCGCCTACCGGCACGAGGGCGAGAGCTGGCGTCAATCCCACCATCTGGTGCCCTTCGGCGGGGGCCGCGCGCTCGTCATCACCGCCCAGGCGCTCGCCGCCCACGCCGACCTGACCTGGCAGGCCGCCCAGGCCGTCGCCCGCAGCGTGACGGCGCGCCCGCCCCGCCTCTAGCGCGACAGCTGCTGCCGCGGGCGTCCAGGGCGGCGTTCGTCGTGACGCTGTCACGGAATCAGGCGCCGGAACCCGCGATGGAACGGAATGTCACGCCTCCAGGGAAGGGAGGCGTGATGGTCGCTGAGGTCTGGTCCGCCGGGGACGCCTACGAGGCGTACGTCGGCCGGTGGAGCCGCCGTGTCGCGGAGGCCTTCGTGCGCTGGCTGGGAGTGCCCGGCGGCGCGCGCTGGCTGGACGCGGGGTGCGGCACGGGAGCGCTGACCGCGGCGATCCTCGCGGTGGCGGAGCCCGCCGAGGTCCTCGGCCTGGACACCTCCGAGGGGTTCCTGGCCGCTGCCCGGAACCGGGTCACCGATTCCCGCGCCGGCTTCCGCGGCGGCGACATGCGGGCGCTGCCGCTGCCGGCGGGCCGGTTCGACGCCGTGGTCAGCGGGCTGGCGCTCAACTTCGTCCCCGATCCGGGGCGCGCGGTGGCGGAGTCGGCCAGGGTCGCCGCGCCGGGCGGCACCGTCGCCGCCTACGTGTGGGACTACGCCGGCGGGATGGAAATGATCAGGCACTTCTGGGACGCCGCCATCGCCCTCGACCCGGCCGCGGCCGAGCTGGACGAGGCACGCCGGTTCCCGCTGTGCCGGCCCGGCGGCCTGCGCGCCCTGTGGACGCGGGCCGGCCTGGACGGCGTGACCGTCCGGGCAATCGGGACGGCCACCACGTTCGCCGGGTTCGACGACTACTGGGGGCCGTTCCTCGGCGGCCAGGGACCGGCGCCCGGTTACGTCACGTCCCTCACCGAGGAACGCCGGCGCGCCCTGCGGGAGTCGCTCCGCGCCCGCCTGCCCGCAGCTCCGGACGGCTCCATCCCGTTGACCGCCGGAGCGTGGGCCGTCCGCGGCACCGCCCATCACCGAACACACCGATCACGACAGGGGAGATCATCGCAATGAACGAAGCACGACTCATGGAGTTCCTCGGCAAGTTCGTCAGCGACGTCGGCGCCACCATGGCGGCGGGCGGAGTCGTGATCGGCGACAAGCTCGGCCTCTACCGGGCACTCGCCGACAAGCCGCAACTGCCGCAGGAGCTGGCCGATCGCACGGGCACGGCCCCGCGTTACGTCGAGGAGTGGCTGCGCGGGCAGGCCGCCGGCGGCTACGTCGAGTACGACGCCGCGACGGGACACTACTCCCTGAGCGAGGAGCAGGCGTACGCGCTCACCGACCCGGACGGCCCCGTGCTCGGCGGCTTCCAGCTCGCCATCGGCGCGCTGAAGGCCGAGCCGCGGATCACCGAGGCGTTCCGCACCGGCAAGGGGCTCGGCTGGCACGAGCACGACGACGACGTGTTCTCCGGCTGCGAGCGCTTCTTCCGGTTCGGGTACACCGCCAACCTCGTCAGCGCCTGGCTGCCCGCGCTCGACGGCGTGGAAGGCGGGCTGCGCGCCGGGATCCGGGTCGCCGACGTCGGATGCGGGCACGGCGCGTCCACCACGCTCATGGCGCGGGCCTTCCCCGCCTCGGCGTTCGTCGGCTGGGACTACCACGGGGCATCCGTCGAGCAGGCCCGCGAGCGGGCGAAGGCTCTCGGGCTCGGCGACCAGGTCGAGTTCCGGGTGGGCAGCGCGCAGAGTTTCGACGGCGGGCCGTACGACCTGGTGACCACGTTCGACGCGCTGCACGACATGGGCGATCCGCTCGGCGCCGCACGTCAGGTGCGCGGCCGGCTCACCGACGACGGGACCTGGATGATCGTGGAGCCTGCGGCGGGCCGGTCGCTGAGCGAGAACCTCAACCCGGTGGGCCGCGCCTACTACGCGTTCTCGGCATTCCTGTGCGTGCCCAACGCGCTGTCGCAGGAGGGTGGCTACGCCCTCGGCGCCCAGGCGGGCGAGGAGCCGGTACGGCGGCTGGCGGCCGAGGCCGGGTTCACCCGGTTCCGCCGGGTGGCGGAGACCCCGTTCAACATCGTCTACGAGGCGCGGCCGTGAGGAGTTACTGTGTAAGCAAGTAATCATCTGGAGGACTCCATGGCGGACCCCCTCGACGCCTACTCCCAGGTCGTGTCGTCCGTGGCGGCCGAGCTGCTGCCGAAGGTGGCGAGCGTGCGGACCCGCCAGGGCAGCGGGTCCGCGGTGGTGTTCACCGCAGACAGGTTCCTGCTGACGAACGCGCACGTGGTCGGCTCCGCCCGGTCGGGCACCGTGGCGTTCGCCGACGGGTCCTCCGGCGAGTTCCAGGTGATCGGGCGGGACCCGCTGTCGGACCTGGCCGTGATCAGGGCGCGGGCGGCCACGCCGCCGCCCGCCGAGCTGGGCGACAGCGACGGCCTCGTGGTCGGGCAGCTCGTCGTGGCCGTGGGCAACCCGCTCGGGCTGACCGGGTCGGTCACGGCCGGAGTGGTGTCCGGGCTCGGGCGGTCGCTGCCCGCGCGCAGCGGCTCCAGCATGCGGCTGATCGAGGACGTCATCCAGACCGACGCCGCGCTCAACCCCGGCAACTCCGGCGGGGCGCTGGCCGACTCCCGGGCGCGGGTGGTCGGGATCAGCACGGCGGTGGCGGGGATCGGGGTGGGGCTGGCCGTGCCGATGAACGGCACGACCCGCTCCATCATCGCGGCCCTGATCAGGGACGGCCGGGTCCGGCGGGCGTTCCTCGGGCTGGTGACCTCGCCGGCGCCGCTGCCCGAGGAACTGCGGCGGCACACCGGGCAGAGCGGGGCGATGCGCGTGGTCGAGGTGGTCCCCGGATCGCCCGCGCACCGGGCCGGGCTGCGCGCCGGCGACCTGGTGCTCAGCGCCGGCCGCAACCCGGTGGCCGACGCGCAGAGCCTGCAGCGGCTGATGTTCGCCGAGGCGATCGGGCGGCCGCTGCCCATCACCGTCCACCGCAACGGCGCGCTCGTGGACGTCATCGCCGAGCCGGTGGAGCTCACCGGCACGGGCGTGTGACGACCCCCGCCCGCCCGCACGTGCAGGGGCGTGGGCCCGTGATCAGGGGCACGGGGGCGGGAGCTCGGTCGCGTCGGCCGGGCGGGACCTGGCGTCGCGGCGGGCCAGCAGGTCGGCCAGCAGCGCGTCCCACTGCTGCCCGATGACGTCCACGTCGTACGTGCGGGCCGTCTCCAGCGCCCGCGCGGCCAGGCCGCGGCGCAGCGGCTCGTCCTCGATGACCCGGATGATCGACTCGGCGAGGTTGGCGTTGGTCCGCGGCTTGACCAGCAGCCCGTCCACCTCGTGCGTGATCATCTCCTTGGGCCCGTGCGGGCTGTTGAAGCTGACGATGGCCAGCCCCTTGGCCATGGCCTCCAGGATCGTCATGGGGAAGCCCTCGTGCCGCGAGCTGAGCACGTAGATCGACGCCTTCTCCAGCTCCGCGCCCACGTCGGCGGTGGGTCCCGGCAGCTCGACCTTGCCCTCCAGGCCCGCCTCCGCGATCTGCTGGCGGAGATTGCCCTCCTGCGGCCCGGCCCCGAAGATGCGCAGCTTCCAGTCGGGGTGCGCGGCGGCGACCGTCTCCCAGGCGGTGATCAGCCGGTGGAAGCCCTTGATCCGGGTCATCCTGCCGACCGCCACGGCCACCTTGGTGTCGAGCTTGGACACGTCGCCCGACATCGGCGGCACGGCGTTGGGGATGCGCGCCAGCTTGCGCGGCTTCTTCGGCAGCGTCTCGCGGTAGTCGCGCAGGTCGGCCTTGGTGAGCGTGACCAGCGCGTCGAGGCGGCGGTAACGCCACTTGATCAGCTCCTGGACGGGCTCCGGCTGCGTGCGCAGGGCCACGTGCTCCTGCCCGATCGTGATCACGCCGGGCGGTGCTAACTGGGCCATCGCGAGGTTGAGCCCCGGCCGGGTGGCCATCAGCACGCCGGTGTCGAGCGAGCGGATGAAGCGGGCCAGCTTGAGGTCGGTCCAGAGGTTGAAGCGGTGGTAGGCCGACTCCTCCTTCGGGATGAGCTTGCTCGGCATCTTCGACAACATCGCGCGTACGGGGTCGTGGCCCGGGTTGAGCCGGTCGTCCAGGAAGCGGAACCTCACGCGCGGATCGATGGGGAAGAACGGCTCCTCCGCCTCCTTCAAGATGCTGACGATCTCCACGTCGTGCTGCTCGGCCAGGTAACTGGCCAGGTTGAACACGGTCCTGATCGTTCCGCCCATCCCGTGGGCGTGCAGCAGCAGGATGCTCACCCGCTGAGTCGAGGGCGGTGGCGCGCTGCTCGCCTTGCGCCGGTTGTATCCCCGATAGAGCCGTCGCATCGCCGATTTGCCCTTGCGTGCCAGTGCGCGCACCTGACAGATCCCCCTTAGTCGCGGAAGCAGTCTCAACACACGTGGCCGGTGGTGAGAACGGTTGCCTCACCACCGGCCGATCATCTCTCCGTCGGCGGAGTGCACTCTGTTCATCCCCGATGCACTTTCCCCACCTATGATCTTTAGACGCCATAAAGGTCATTAAGGTTGCATGCGCGGCCTGTGCCGGGGATCGGGAGTGTGCGGCGGCTGCTCGGCCAGCAGCTCCAGCGCGACGTCGATGGCCCGCTCCAGCTGCGTGTCCACGCCTCTGGCGTAATCCTGCGGGGTGATGTCCACCTCGATGTCGGGATCGGTGCCGTAGTTCTCCACCTGCCAGCCCCCGTCGTCGAACACGTCGTCGAAGGCGAAGGAGAACTCCGGCTGCGTGGTCACCGTCCCGTCGGCCAGCGTGTGCCGCGGCCAGATGCCGATCACGCCGCCCCACGTGCGCCGACCGACCAGCGGGCCCAGCTTCAGCAGCTTGAAGGTGTGGCTGAAGATGTCGCCGTCGGAGCCCGCCCACTCGTTCGTGATCGCCACCAGCGGGCCGCGCGGCGACTCCGGCGGGTACGGCTCAGGATCGCCCCACCGCGGGTAGTCGTAGCCGAGCCGCCGCCTGGCCAGCTTCTGCAGCAGCAGCGACGACACGTGCCCGCCGCCGTTGAAGCGCACGTCCACGATGAGCGCGTGCCGGTCGTACTCGGCCAGGAACCCCCGGTGGAACTCCCCGAACCCGTCGGGCCCCATGTCCGGCACGTGCAGGTAGCCGATCCGGCCGCCGGAGCGCTGGTGGCACTGGGCGCGGTTGAGGTTCACCCAGTCGCGGTAGCGGGCGGGCTGCTCGTCGGCCAGGGCCCGCACGGTGACGGTGAAGACGCGCTCCTCGCGCCGCAGCGTCAGCTCGACCTCCTCGCCGGCCTGGTTGACCAGACGCTCGTTCGGGGTGGCCGTCGCCGCCCCGATGGGCGCGCCGTTGATGGCGAGCACGGCGTCGCCCGTACGCACGTCCAGCCCCACCCGGTTGAGCGGCGAGGTGGCCTGCGGGTCCCACGGGTCGCCCGTCACGACGGCGGCGATGTGGTAGACGCCGTCGCGCAGCCGCCAGTCCACGCCCAGCTTGCCCTGGCTGTAGTCCGGGCCGGGGCGGTACTCGCCGCCGCTCTCGTAGGCGTGGCTGGTGGCCAGCTCGCCGTGCAGCTCCCACAGCAGGTCGGAGAACTCGCCCCGGGTCGTCACCCGCTCCACCAGCGGCCGGTACCGGTCGTACACGGCCGGCCAGTCGACGCCCGCCATGTCCTCGGTCCAGAAGTTCTCCCGCTGCAGCCGCCACGCCTCCTTGAACATCTGCCGCCACTCGGCCTCCGGGCAGACCGACACCTTGATGCGCGACAGGTCGACCCAGCCGCTCTGCCGCCCGGGCGCCTCCTCGTCGCCCGGCACCTCGCCCGCCTTCACCACGCGCAGCCGGCCGCCCGCCCGGTACAGCAGCGTCCTGTGGTCGCGTCCCAGCTCGAACCCGCTCACCCCGTCGGCGAACGTCTCGCTCTCGCCCTTGGCGAAGTCGAACAGGTGCAGCGTGTCGTCCCCGTGCAGCGGGCTGGTCAGGATCAGCGCCTTGCCCTTCAGCCCCGCCACCCGCTCGTAGCGGCCCTCCGGCAGCGGGAACGCGGTGACCCTGCGCACCAGGCCGTCCACGTCCACGCGCAGCGGCTGGTCGTCCTCGTCATCCCCGTCGTCCTCGTCGTCGTCCTTCTCCTCCAGCGGGCGCGGCCGGGGCACGAACGGGTCCGGCACGTCCGCGCGCAGCGCCACCGCGTACGGGCGCGTGCCCAGCGGGAAACCCAGGTCGAACTGGAGCTGGTCGTAGACGGGGGAGAAGGCGCGCTGGCCGATGAAGTACAGGTACCTGCCGAGGGGGTCGAAGGCCGGCATCGAGTCCTTCAGTACCGGCTCGCTGGCCTGCGCCGTCCGGCCCGTCTCCGGATGGTGCAGCTTGATCGCGGTGGTCTGGGCGTTGAGCGGGCTCGCGTACGCCAGCCACAGGCCGTCGTGCGACCAGGCGGGATCCTCGGGCGGCCCGTGCGGGTTCGCCTCCACCAGCTCCGAGCGCCCGGACTCCAGGTCGAGCAGGTGCAGCTCGTGGCGGTGGTTGACGACCGCGACCCGGTCGTGGGCGGGGTCGGGCACCAGCTCGTTGATCCGGCCCAGCCGGGCCACCTCCGTGCCGGGGCCGCCCTCGCCGCCCTCCAGCACGACCAGCTTCTCCTCGTCGCCGTCGTCGCTGGCGGCCGCGATGAGCCGTACGCCGTCGTTCAGCCAGGTCAGGAAGCGGTAGCGGACGCCGTCGGGGGAGCCGTGCTGCCGTACCGGCCCCTCCCAGTTCGCCATCGCGTACGCCTTGCCGCGCGCCGTGATCGCCAGCGCGCTGCCGTCGGGGCTGAGCGTGGCGCTGTCGAGGTAGTCGGCGGCCTCGACGAACCTGCGGTTGCGCTGCGTCCTGGAGCTGGCCAGGTGCACCTCCAGCCGGTGCGGCCGCTCGCCCGGCTCCAGCAGGTAGAGGTCCGCGCCCGCGTGGTAGACCAGCCGGTGGCCGTCGCCGGACAGGTTGCGCGCGTAGTAGTCGTCGTGGTGGGTGTGCTTGCGCAGGTCCTGGCCGTCAGGGGTGCACGAGTAGACGTTGCCGACGCCCTCGTGGTCGGAGATGAAGCACACCCGGTCGCCGCTCCAGCACGGCGAGGCCAGGTTGCCGGGCAGCCTGATCAGCCGCCTGAACTCGCCGTCGCCGCTCGGGTCGACCCACAGGTCGCCGACGGTGCCGCCGCGGTAACGCTTCCACCGCGCCGGGTCGGCGGTGTTGCGGCCCAGCACGATCATGTTCTCCGGTCCGTACGCGATCGAGTTCGCCGGCCCGTACGGCAGCCGCTCCGGCACCCCGCCGGGCGCCACCCGGTGCAGCCACTTGCGGCCCTCGAACGGCTGGGACTGGTCGCTGGCGTACAGGATGCGGCCCTCCGGGTCCCACCCGGTCACCGTGCAGCGGGCGCCGTGGAAGGTCACCCTGCGGGCCGCGCCGCCGCCGGACGGCATCACGTACACCTCTTCCGGGCCCTCCTCGCGCCCGACGAACGCGAGTTGGTCGCCACGCGGGGAGATGCGTGGATAACCGGCCTCGGCCTGCCCGGCGGTCAGCCGGAAGGCCCGGCCGCCGCGGGCGGAGACCATCCACAGGTCGTCCTCGGCGGCGAAGACCACCACGTCCTGGAAGACGGCGGGGAAGCGCAGGTATGCCGACATGGCAGCTCCACTGGTCGATCGGACAGCCGGGGCACTTGGCGGGCCGCGGCCGTCCGATCACATCACCGTCGGGCGGCCGATGCCTCAGCCTTCGTCGGTGGTCTTCCGGCTCTCCCGCTTCGTCTCCTTGGCCTGCCTGCTGTTCTTGATGGCCTGCTTCTTGGACTTGCCGGACTTGGACGTGGGTTTCTTCTTCGTGTCAGCCATCGGAGATTCCCCCCTGTAACGGACGAGATGCACCTGATTGGTACACCAAGCCACTTAATACCCATCTAGCGCCGAAACCCGACATACCGCCAAGCCGGGCCGCCGGCCTGGCGGTCGGCTCGTGCCGGTTACCTGAGTCGCCGGTCGCCCGCCGGCTCCGACCACCACACACCCTCGCCGTGCGACAGCCCGGGCAGGCGCCGCTCGACCTCGTGCACCACCGCCGCCGGGATCTCGCCCTCCAGCACCCAGCCCTCTCCATGCCTGCGCGCCTCGCGCAGCTCCCCGCCCAGTCCGGCCAGCTGCGCCGTGACCGGGCCGAACGCCTCCAGCGGCACCTCCGCCTCGAAGCGGTGGCACGGCTCGTACACGACCGTGCCCGCCCGGCGCAGCGCCCGCGCCAGCACGACCTGCGCACGCCCGCGGAAGTCGGCCGCCACGGTGACGGGCGAGGAGTAACCGGTCCTGGTCAGCGTCACCAGAACGTCGGTCACCGGCCAGCCGTGCGGCCCCTCGCGCAGGGCCAGGCGCACGCTCTCCTCGATCGCCCGGTGGAAGGCCGGCGGCAACGACCCGAGATCGACCTCCAGCCGGTAACGGACCCCGGATCCCCTGGGGGCGGGCTCGACGCGCAGCCCGACGGTGGCCATGAAGTCGTTGCGGCCCTGGCGCTGGATCTCCTCGACCGCCTCGCCGGTGCCCGCCGGGCGTTCGAAGTACACCGGACGGCTCGGCTCGAAGTCGGCCTCCACGCCGAAGTCCCTGGCCAGGGTCTCGCCGATGACCTCCTTCTGCACCTCGCCGTAGAGCAGGACCGAGGTGTGGCCGCCGGCCAGCGTACGGGTGCCGATCAGCGGGTCCTGCTCGGCCAGCGCGAGGAGCGCGGCGTGCAGGCGGGGCTCCTGGCCGGGGACGCGGGGGCGGACCACGGTCTCGAGGCTGGGCGGGGTGAAGTGCGCCTGGCCCGCCGGCCCCGGCGCGCCGAGATGATCGCCGACCCGGATCTCCGGCACGCCCCACACCCTGACGATGTCACCGGCCACGGCCTGGCTCTCGCCGGGAGCGCCGGTGACGGCCAGCGCGGTCAGCCGGGCCTCGTACCCATGGCCGGCATCCACCTGCCCGCCGCTGTGCGTGCGCGTGCCGGCGCTGCCGGTCGGGCGGAGACCGTCATCGCCGCTCCGTCCCTGCCCGCGATAGAAGATCAGCGGTTCCCGCACCCGCAGGACCCCGGACCGAATCCGCACGTAGGCCACCTTCTCCCCGGAGGCGGCCCGCTCGATCGCGAACACCGTGCCCGTCGCCGTGCCCTCCTCCGCGACCCGCGGCACGGCGGGGAAGAACTCGGAGATGCCGTCGAGCAGCTCGGGCAGCCCCCGGCCGGTGATCGCCGAGCCGAACAGCACCGGATACGCCACACCGTCGCCGCACTGCCGCGCCAGCGTCGCGCGTACCGTCCCCTGATCGGGTGTCTTGCCGTCGACGAGCAGCTCCAGCAGCTCGTCGTCCCGCTCGGCCAGCACCTCGGCGGCCTCGTACGGCCCGGCGACGGGCCGGGTGACGGCGGCCGGGGTGCCGATGCCGTCGACGGTGTTGAGCGGGACGCACGAGGCGGAGAGCCGGCGCCGGATGTCGGCGAGCAGCCCTTGCTCCCGTGCCCCCGCTCGATCGATCTTGTTGACGAACAGCAGGGTGGGCAGGCGCAACTTGCGCAGGGTCCTCATCAGGACCCGGGTGTGCGGCTGCACCCCTTCGACGGCCGACAGCACCAGCACGGCACCGTCCAGCACGCCGAGCGCGCGCTCGACCTCGGCCACGAAGTCGGCGTGGCCGGGTGTGTCCACCAGGTTGACCCGCAGGTCGCCCAGGACGAAGGAGGCCACGGCGGCCCGGATGGTGATGCCGCGGCGGCGTTCGATCTCGCCGCTGTCGGTCTGGGTGCTGCCCTCGTCCACGCTGCCGAGCCGGTCGATGACGCCGGTCTCGAACAGGAGCCGCTCAGTGAGGCTGGTCTTTCCCGCGTCTACGTGCGCGAGGATGCCGATGTTCAGGACGTGCTTGATCAAGGAGCCCTCGGGAAACTCTCGTGCCGATGCTGTGCTGGGAGATTCCGGGGCGGCGCCGCATCCCAAGCTCCTTGATCGTGGTCCGGCGAATGCCCGGCCATCCTGCCACCGCCGTCGCGGCCCCGCCAGCGAATTTCCGCTCAGCAGGGTGCCGCGGACCGCACGCGCCCGCCTGGCGTCGGCCTCACCTGGTGCCGACCTCCTCGGGTGCCGGCGGCGTGGCGCCGCGCCCGCCTGGTGGGCGGTGCGCCCGCTGCCAGGCGCGGTGGCGTTCGCGACGTCGGGCCCGTGCGCCGGCCGGCTCCTGCTGGAGCCACGCGCCGCTCCAGCCCGGAGCGCACCAGGACGGCGAGTCACCCGCCGCGCAACAGCACCCCGGACGGAACACCTCAGCGCGTCAGAGGAGGCGGAGTTGCTCGGGCCGGGGCGGTGGTGACGGGCGGCGGGGTGGGATGCGGCGGGCCATGGCCGGGGTGGCGCGGCCGACTCCGTGGCGTTCGGCGAGCTCCTTGACCAGGGCGGTCACCCGCTGCTGGTACGACTTCGGCGCGTACGCCCCCCGCCCGTACAGCTCCAGGTAGCGCGGCACCAGGCGCGGGTGCTCGCGCGACAGCCACCTCAGCCACCACTCCCGGGCTCCCGGCCGCAGATGCAGCACGATGGGGGAGATGTGGGTGGCGCGCGATTCGGCGATCTGCTTGACCGTGCGGTCGAGCTGCTCGGGGGAGTCGGTGAGGTAGGGGAGGATGGGCGCCATCAGGACGCCGCAGGCGATGCCGTTGTCGTTGAGGGTCGCGCACGTCTCCAGGCGGCGGCGCGGGTTGGGCGTGCCGGGCTCGACGGCGCGCCACAGCTCCTCGTCCACGAAACCCACCGAGACGTTGGCGCCGACGTCCGTCACGTCGGCGGCCTCGGTGAGCAGGTCGAGGTCGCGCAGGATCAGGGTGCCCTTGGTGAGGACGGAGAACGGGTTGGCGGCGTCGCGCAGCGCGGCCAGGATGCCGCGCATCAGCTTGTAGCGGCCCTCCGCGCGCTGGTAGCAGTCGACGTTCGTGCCCATGGCCACGTGGTGGCCGCCCCAGCGGGGCGAGGCGAGCTCCTTGCGGGCCAGCTCGGCGGCGTTGACCTTGACGACGATCTTGGAGTCGAAGTCCGCGCCGGCATCCAGGTCCAGATATTCGTGTGTTTTTCTGGCGAAACAGTAAACGCAGCGGTGGCCGCAGCCCCGGTAGGGGTTGATCGTGAAGTCGAACGGGACTCGGCTGGCGCCGGGGACCCGGTTGATGATGGATCTGGCCCGGATCTCGTAGAAGGTCATCCCCTTGAACTCGGGCGTGTCGAACGTGCGGGTGACCGCGCCGCGGGCGAAGAGCGGCTCGGTCGGATCGGCCCGCCCTGGCGCGGTCAGGCGGAGGTTGTCCCAGCGCATGGCATGATTAGAACAGTCGTTCGAGCTTGATCGCAAAGCGAAAAGAGGTGGCAATTTAGTGGTCAGGCGGGGGCTAATGATCTTCATGGTTGGGCAGGAAGATGCCGTAGAGCTTGCGTGCGGGAGGTGCCTATGGCCTGGTCGCAGGACGAGGAGCGGATGCTGGCCCAGATCGAGCAGCACCTCGTCGATGACGACCCGCGACTCGTCGCCCGGCTCGAGTCGTTCAACGAACGGGTTCGTCGCAGCGAGGCGAAGTCGAGCGGGGAGCGCGTGCCCCGGCGCCGGCCGCGCCGCACGACGGTCATCATCCTGATCAGCTGGCTTCTCATCGCCACCTTGGTCGCCACGCTCCTGATCATGCTCCTCCGCCACGAGGCCGCCGCCGCGATGGCCCTGGCCGTGGCCTTCTGACACCTCGTACGCACTCCCGACCCTGCGCCACTGCTTCCGGCTGTGCGCAGGGTTGCTTCATGTCGTCCGCGAGGCCGGCCGGACGGCTGCGCGCGTGGGGCGCGGCGGGCACCGGGATCAGCGGCGCAGGGTGGTCTCCCGTTCCATGTGCGACAGCTTCTCGGGATTGCGCACGGCGTACAGCCCGGTGATGAGCCCCCCGTCGAGGTGCACCGCCATGACGGTGTCGATCTCGCCGTCGAGCCGGACGATCAGCGCCGGGCAGCCGTTGACCTGCGCCGGCAGCAGCGGCGCCGAGCCGCCGATCCTGCCCAGCACGGCCGCCACGTTGCCGGCCCCCACGATGGGCGCCAGGGCGGCCTGCTTGACCCCGCCGCCGTCGGTCAGCAGGACGACGTCCGGCGCGAGGATGTCGAGCAGGCTCTGCAGGTCGCCCGTCTGGACCGCCCGCTGGAACGCCGCCAGCGCGTCGCGCGACTCGGCGGGGGAGACCGCCTCGCGCGGCCGGCGCGCCGCGACGTGGGCCCGCGCCCGGTGGGCGATCTGCCGGACGGCGGCCTGGCTCTTGTCCACGGCCTCGGCGATCTCGCTGTAGTCCAGGCCGAACACCTCGCGCAGCACGAACACCGCCCGCTCGGTCGGCGTGAGCGTCTCCAGCACCAGCAGCATCGCCATCGACACGCTCTCCGCCAGCTCGACGTCCTCGGCCACGTCCGGGGAGGTCAGCAGCGGCTCCGGCAGCCAGGGGCCCACGTAGGACTCCTTGCGCCGGCCGAGCGCCCGCAGCCGGCCCAGGGCCTGCCGGGTGGTGATCCGCACCAGGTACGCCCGCTGGTCCCGCACCTCGCCGAGCTCGACGCCCGTCCACCGCAGCCAGGTCTCCTGCAGCACGTCCTCGGCGTCGGCTGCCGAGCCGAGCATCTCGTAGGCGACGGTGAACAGCAGGTTGCGGTGGGTGACGAACGCCTCGGTGGCGGGGTCCGGGTGGCCCGTGCCCCCCGCGTGATCTCCGGGGGCGGGCTCCGGCGTGTCGGCCATGGACGGCTCCTGTTCATTGTCGACTGTCACGTCCACCAGATGCCGGGTCGCGCCGTTTTGTGACAGCGCGCCGGCGGCTCGCCCATGGTGCCCGAGCGGCGATCCGTCTGTATGTGGCCCACGTCACGTGCTCCGCGCTGTCACAAGGGCGGGCTCGCCGGCATCTCGTGGTCGTCCGGCACCGGCCGGGCACGTCGAGATGGGGAACGTGATGAGTTCAGCGCTTGAGATCCTCCGCCGCGACTTCGGCGGCACCGTCATCGAGCCGGGTGGAGCGGACTACGACTCGGCCGCCCGTTCGGTCGTGGCCTCGGGCAGCCCGGCCTACGTGCTGCGGCCCGAGAGCGTCGCCGACGTGCGGGCGGCGGTCAGGTTCGCCGCCGCCGCGCGGCTGGTGCTGTCCGTACGGGGCGGCGGCCACGGCTTCGCCGGGTTCGGCACCAACGACGGCGGCGTCGTGATCGACCTCGGCAGGCTCGCGAACGTGGAGGTCGTCGACAAGGAGCGTCACCTCGTCAGGATCGGCGGCGGCGCCACCTGGGGCGAGGTCGCGACCGCCCTCGCCCCGCACGGCCTGGCGATCTCCTCGGGTGACACGGGGAGCGTGGGCGTCGGCGGGCTGACGTTGAGCGGCGGCATCGGCTGGAAGGTGCGCAAGCACGGCCTGGCCCTGGACAATCTGGTCGCCGCGGAGCTGGTCACGGCCGGCGGCGAGGTCGTGCGGGCGAGCGCCGGGGAGGACCCGGAGCTGTTCTGGGCGATTCGCGGCGGCGGCGGCAACTTCGGGATCGTGACCGCCTTCGAGTTCGCGGCGCATCCGACGACGGACGTCTTCCACGGCAGGATCACCTTCCCGCCGCAGGAGGCGGCCACCGTGCTCCAGGGCTGGGCGGACCACCTGCGCACCGCGCCCGAGGAGCTCACCTCCATCGCGAACGTCGCCAACCCCTTCGCCGGCGGTCCGGAGGGGCCGGTCGAGATCCTCGTCACCTTCGACGGCGACGACCCGGAGCTCGCCGCCCGAGCCATCGACCCGATCCGCCGCCTCGGCACGGTGATCGACGACGACGTCGCGCCGATCCCGTACGCCGACACGCTCGTGGAGGGGGTGACCCCGCCGCCGGGCATCCGGTTCGCGACCCGGAGCGCGTTCGCCGGCGAGGAGTCGGTGCCCGCGGTCCTGGCCGTCCTGGCGGAGGCCAGGGCGGCGCAGGGAGCGCCGCTCATCTCCGTCCGCAGTGTGGGCGGCGCGGTGTCCCGGGTTCCCGGCGACGCCACCGCCTACGCGCACCGCAGGGCGGAGCTGATGGTCGTGACCACCGCCGTGGGGCCGGCGCCGGCCCTCGAAGCCGCCCGGCCGGCCCTGGACGCGATCTGGGACAGGCTGGCGCCCCACGTCGAGGGCGCGTACGCGAACTTCCTCGCCTCCGCCACCGAGGAGGACGTCGCCGCGATCTACCCCCCGCAGACCTACCGGCGGCTCGCGGCGGTCAAGCGCCGGTACGACCCCGGCAACCTGTTCGCGCGCAACCACAACGTCCGGCCTCGGTAGGGCTCAGCGGACCCGGTCGTAGACGAGGGACAGCGTGCCGTGCTCGCCCGCGGACTGCCTGGCCAGCGCCCACCGGCCCGCGGGCAGGCCGTCGTCGAACAGCCGCGGCCCGCCGCCGAGGAAGACCGGGAAGATCGTGATCGCCAGCCGGTCGACCTTGTCGGCGGCCAGCAGCGCCTTGATGACGCTCGCGCTGGAGAGCACGAGGATGTCGCCGCCCTCGGCCGCCTTGAGGTCCTCGACCACGTCGGCCGCCGGCCTGTCGGCGATCGTCGTGCGCTCCCAGGGCGCCTCGCGGAGGGTGGAGGAGAGCACCACCTTGTCGGCGTCCACGAGCCACTTCGCGAACCCCTCGTCACGCGGGTCGGCGCCCTCCATGCCGATCACGGTGGGCCAGAAACCGAGGAACCCCTCGGCGTTCACCCGCCCGAGCAGCGCCGTCGTCGCGGGCTCCCAGAGGCTGGCCAGGTGGTCGCGGGCGACGTCGGTGACCGCGTACGGCATCACCCAGCCCATGTCCAGCGGGTCGTCCGGCCGGGCGTAGTGGCCGTCCAGGGAGAGGCTCATGTTGGTGACGACCCTGCGGCCGGTCTGCTGCGTCATGTCGTGCTCCTCATGTCGGTGGGGGTGGAGGCCGTGGCGAGGGTGGCCACGAGCTTGTCGAGGCTCTGGCCGAAGCCGAGCTCGATGCCTGCGATGAAGTCGGCGGAGCCGACGGTGCTGCCGGTGACCCGGAAGCCGACGTCGAGGTCGGTGCCGGCGCCGGTGGGCCGCAGGACGTAGTCGACGTGGGCGGTGAAGGCGAGCCCGCCGCCGGGAAGCTGCGGGGAGAGCCGGTAGGACAGGCGCTCGCGGGGGCGTACGTCGTCGACGACTCCTTCCGCGCGCCCGGCGACCACGTCGGAGCCGTCGGCGTCCTCGGCGTCGCGGTACTCGTGGACGATCCGCCCGCCCGGCCTCGCCTCGAACACGAGCTCGGAGACGCGCAGGCCGTCGGGCGTCCACCAGCGGGCGAGCAGCGAGGTCTCGGTCAGATGGCGCCAGGCCAGCCCCGGGTCTGCCGCCAGCGACCGCTGGAACCTGAACGACCGGCCGTCGGCCCACCCCGGCTCCCGCGCCTCCAGCCGTGCGGCGTCGAGGCTGAGCCCGTGGCGGTCGAACGCCTCGCGCGGGCCGCCAGGCTGCTCGGCGAGGTCGGCGAGCCGGTTGAGCTCCGCCGCCAGGTCACGCAGGGCGGCGGACCTGAGCGCGTAGATGCGGCGCTGGCCGGTGCGCTGGGAGATGACGAGACCGGCGCGCTCCAGGGCCTGCAGGTGCTTGGTCGTCTGCGGCTGGCGCGCCCCGGCGAGCTGGGCGAGCACGCCGACCGGGCGGGGCCGCTCGGCCAGCAGGCTCACGAGCCGCCAGCGGGCCGGGTCGGCCAGTGCGGTGAGGAGTGCCTCCATGGGAAGAAGTATTCTTCATAGAGAATATTCGTGTCAAGGAATAAGTTCGGTCGGTTTCACGGGTTCAGTGCAGGCCGCGCTTGCCCGGCGTCCAGAACGGCTTGACCTTGATGGCCTTGCGGGGCCAGTTGCGCTCGCGGACGAGATAGTCGCGGATCATCTGGCACGTGCGCGCCTCTCCCGCCAGGTAGGCGGCGCCGGTGTTGCCGGGCAGCTCCAGGCCGGCCACCGCGGCGAGCAGCGTCTTCGAGGACGCGGCCGGCGCGCCCCGGCGGTGCACGCGGCGCAGCTCGTGCGGGCCCGGCATGGGCGGGTCGTGCTCGGCGGACTCGCTCTCCAGCACCCCGTGCACCCGCGCGCCCTCCCCGAGCGCGCGCAACATCGGGCCGAACGCCACGCTCGCCGTCTCGTCCCCGGCGAGCAGGTGGAACGGCGCGTCGTCACGGGTGAAGAAATCGCCCTGCGGCCACCAGAACGTCACCGTGTCCCCCGGCGCCGCCTCCTGCGCCCAGCGCAGCCCGATGCCGTCGCCGCCGTACAGGTGCGCGCGCAGCTCCAGCGCCCGCCGGTCCGGGTCGAGCTCCCAGATCGTGTACGTCCGCAGCGTCTCCGCCGGACGCAGGATCCCGTAGACGGACAGCGGGTCGTTGATCTGGACGCGGATGTGCTGACCCGGCCGGTACGGGTACGCGATGGGCGTCCGCGTCGCCAGGCGGATGCGCCGCATGGTGGGCGTGACCAGGCCGGTCTCGGTGACCCGGGCCTCCATGACGTACTTGGCGAAGGCGCTCGCCAGGGGATTGGGCGCCATGACGTCTCCTTATGAAGGGTAAATTTGCTTAGAGCCATTAAGGAAACATAGATGCCCTAGGATGTCAACGGAGCCAAGGAGGGGTGAGCGGATGGCCGCACAGGGCGTCAGCAGGCGCGAACGGGTACGGCAGGCGACGCTGGCGGAGATCCGCGCGGCGGCGCGCAGGCTGCTGATCGAGCAGGGGTCCCAGGCCGTCACGATCAACGCCGTGGCCAGGGAGATGGGCATGAGCGGCCCGGCGCTCTACCACTACTTCGCCGGGCATGACGAGCTGGTCGGGGCGGTGACGGCCGACTTCTTCCGCGAGCTGACGGAGGCCATGGAGACGGCCCGCGACGCCTGCCCGCCGGGGGAGCACGGCGCGCGGCTGCTGGCGGCCTGCCGGGCGATGCGGCGCTGGGCCGTGTCGCACCGGGCGGAGTTCGGCTGGGTGTTCGCCAGCCCGATCACGGCCGAGCGGCGCCCGGACTCGCCGCGCGAGCTGGCCGGGCGCGACTTCGAGCAGGTCTTCCTGGAGGAGATCGCCGAGCTGTGGAAGAGCCGGCGCTTCCCGGTGCCCGCTCCCGAGGAGCTGCCCGCCTCCATCAGGGAGCAGTTGCGGGCGTACGCGGACTCCACCGGCGTGGGGCTGCCCGTGGAGGCGATCCACGTGTTCATGTCGTGCTGGATCAGGCTGTACGGCCTGCTCTGCATGGAGGTGCTGAACCAGCTCGACTTCGTCTACTCGGACATGGAGCCGGTGTTCGAGGAGTGTCTACGCGAGATCGCGCCCAAGCTCGGCCTTGACTACGAGACCGAGACCGCGGCCAAGGCCGCGCCCGGCCGGTCATGAGGCCGGCGGCCGGGCGGCGGGTGTCGTGACCAGCCGGCCCCGCGGCGAGTGCCGAGGCCGAGTTTGGGTGCGCGGCGGGTCTTGAGATCACCCGACGCGCGGCGGTTCTTGAGGTCAGCCGACCGTGCGGAGCGTCTTGAGGTCAGCCGACCGTGCGGAGCGTCTTGAGGTCAGCCGACCGTGCGGAGCGTCTTGAGGTCAGCCGGCCATGCGGTGGGGCTTGTGGTCAGCCGGCCACGCGGACGGTCGGCTCGTGGCGGACCGGGAAGTTGACCGAGCCGGCGATGAAGCACGACTTGTGGGCGTCGGCGTGCAGGGCCAGGGCGGTCTCGGCCATCTCCTGCGCGGCCACGGTGACCGACGGGTGCAGCACCACCTCGGTGAAGTGACCGCCGTCCGCCGTCTCGGCCATCGTGCCGGTCGCGGTGTCGGTGTACTCGGTGACGACCACGCCGGCCACGGCGCACTTGTGCAGGTACCACAGCATGTGACACTGCGCCAGGGAGCCGACCAGGAGCTGCTCGGGGTTCCAGCGCGCCGGGTCGCCGCGGAAGGCGGGATCGGAGCTGCCGCCGATGACCGGCGGGCCCTCGGCGGACAGCTCGTGCTCGCGCCCGAAGTCGCGGTAGCCGCTGGTGCCGGTGCCCTTGTTCCCGGTCCAGGTCACGACGGTCTGGTAGTGGTGCTCGCGGCTCATCGGTGGCCGTCCTCGCTGTCCGTGGCTCCACCGGCGGGGTGGGCCCCGCCGGTCCTTCCGTTCGAACGCTATCGAACCCGCCCGGAAGTGGCTGTCGCGACCACCCGCAGGGACTCGGAATGGCGCTTGTGGGCGAATACTCGTCTGCGTATACTCGCCTACGAGTAAGCGTGGAGAAGGCGGTGGGTGGCGATGGCCCGACGGCGTCCCGTGAGCAACCTGCTGGCGCTGGCCGTGCTCACCGTCGTCGTCCAGCGCCCGATGCACCCGTACGAGATGGCCTCCGTCCTGCGCTCCCGCGGCAAGGACCAGGACATGCCGATCAAATGGGGGTCCCTCTACACCGTCGTGCGCAACCTGGAGAAACACGGCCTGCTGGAGGCGGTGGAGAGCGGCCGCCAGGGCGCCCGCCCCGAGCGCACCGTCTACCGCATCACCGGCGCGGGCCGCCGGGAGGCCGACGACTGGACCAGGGAGCTGCTGTGCGAGCCGCGCCGGGAGCCGTCGGCGTTCGAGGCGGGCCTGTCGGTCATGGCCGGCCTCGGTCCCGACGAGGTCGCGCCGCTGCTGCGACGGCGGCTGGAGCTGCTGGAGGAGCAGATCGAGGCCGGCCGGGCGGCGCTGGAGGAGGAGCGGGCCGCGCTGCCCCGGCTGTTCCTCGTCGAGTCGGAGTACGCGCTGGCGATGCGGCGGGCCCAGGCCGGCTGGGTGCGATCGCTGCTGGCGGAGCTGGACGGGGGCACGTTCCCCGGCCTGGCGGAATGGCAGGCACATCACCGCACGGGCGAGATGTCGCCCGACGTGGCGGACCTCGCGAACAGGGGCCGCCCGGCCGGCTGACCGGCCAGAAGGGGAGCCATCATGACCACGACCACCACCGGCACCGTGACGTCCGCCGACGGCACCACGATCAGCTACCGCGAGGCCGGGCAGGGGCCCGGCTTGGTGATCGTGCACGGCGCCATGCAGACCTGGCACAGCCAGATCGAGCTGGCCGGCGCCTTGGCCGGCGACTTCACCTGCTACCTGCCCGACCGCCGGGGCCGGGGCGGCAGCGGCCCCGCAGGCGCGGATTACGGGCTCGCGCGCGAGGTCGAAGACCTCGACGCGGTGCTGCGGGCCACCGGCGCCCGGTACGCCGTCGGCGTCAGCTCGGGCGCGGTCATCACCCTGCACACCGCGCTCACCCGGCCGGCGGCCCTGCGCAAGGCCGTGCTCTTCGAGCCCCCGCTGGGCCTCGACGCCGCTGACGTGCGCGGCAGCCTGGAGCGCTTCGACCGCGAGATCGCCGAGGGCAGGATCCCCGCGGCGCTCGTCACCGGCATGCGGGCCGCCCGGCTCGGCCCGCCGCTGTTCAACGCGCTGCCCCGCCGCGTGCAGGAGTGGGTGACGGGCCTGATGCTGAAGAGCCAGGACGGGGCGGCGGGGCAGGAGCCGACGTTCAGGGAGCTGGCCCCGACCCAGCGCCAGGACATCCAGCTCGTGGTCGAGGCCTCCGGGGACTTCGCGGCGTACCGGTCGGTCGAGGTGGAGACGCTGCTGCTCGGCGGCACCAGGAGCCGGGACTACCTCAGGACCGCGCTCGTCGAGCTGGAGCGCGCCATGCCGCGGGCCCGGCGCGTGGTCATGGAGGGCCTCGACCACGGCGCCACGCAGAACGCCGCCCAGCGCGGGCGCCCCGAGCGGGTGGCCGAGGAGATCCGCCGTTTCCTGAAGGGCTAGAGGTTCTTGAGGAACGTGGCCGCGACGGGGGCGGCCACCGCGCCGCCGCCGCCTCCGCCCTCGACGACCACGGCGAACGCGACGTCCCCCTTGAAGCCCATGAACCAGGCGTGGGAGTTCAGCTTCTCGCCCGTGCCGTACTCGGCCGTGCCGGTCTTGCCGTGGGTGCCCGACGGCAGCCCCGCCGACTTGGCGGTGCCCTTGGTCACCACGGCCGCCATCATCGTGTGCAGCGCGGACTTCACCCCGTCGGGCAGCTCCCGCTCCTCGGCCTTCTGCTTGATCGACGGCACCAGCGTCGGCGGGCGCCACGTGCCGTCGGCGATGGCCGCGGCCACCGAGGCCATCGACAGCGGGCTGGCCGTGATCCTGGCCTGGCCGAACGACTCGGCGGCCAGCTCGGCGTCGGACTCGGCCCTGGGGAAGCTGGCCTTCGTGGCCGGCACCCCGATGTTCAGCGGCTGGTTGAAGCCCACCTCCTCGGCCACGTCCAGCAGCTTGTCCGCGCCCAGCTTCGACTTCGCCAGCGGCGCGAACGTCGTGTTGCACGAGTGGGCGAAGGAGTCGAGGAACGAGATGGACCCGAACGACTCCTCGTCGGAGTTGCGGATCGGCAGCCCGCCGACGTTGACGTTCTTCGGGCAGGTCACCGTGTCCTGCGGCGAAACCCCGGCCTCCAGCAGCCCGATCGCGGTGACGGCCTTGAACGTCGAGCCGGGCGGGTAGCGGCCGTCGAGCGCCCGGTTGAACCCGCCCACGTTGTTGACCACGGCCAGGATCTCGCCGCTGGAAGGCTTGATCGCGACCAGGGAGGTGGGCTTCTTCATGTCCTTGACCGCGGCCACCGCGGCGGCCTGCGTCTGCGGGTCGAGCGAGGTCTGGACGGGCTCGCCCTCGGCGCCCTCGATGGTCTCCAGCGTCTCGTCACCGAGCTTGATCTCGGTCGCGGGGGTGCCGGCGAGCTGCTCCTGGAAGGTCTCCTGCAACCCGCCGCGGCCGACGGCCTGCCCGACCTTGTAGGACGAGCCCAGCTTGGCGACGTCCTTCTTGGTGGCCTTGTCGAGGTAGCCGACGAGCTGCTGCACCGACCCGCCGACCGTGCCGGTGTCGATGCGCTCGCCGTCGGCGTCGGTGATCTCGGCGCGCTGCGGCCACTTGGTCTTGAGCGAGAACGCGGCCCCCTCGGTCATCGACGGGTGCAGCGTCGCGGGCTTCCAGTCCACCTTCCAGGTGCGGTCGGCCACCACCAGGTCGATCTTGCCCTGGTAGGTCCACGCGCCGATGTTCTTCAGGTTGAGCGTGGCGGTGTACGGGACGCTGGCGCGGTCGTCGCCCTCGGCGACCTGGCCCAGTTTGACGGCGGCCGACTCGACGGCGAGCGCGGTGCGCTGCTGGTCGTAGGCGGTGAGCTGCTTCGGCGTGGCCAGCTCGGCCGCCATCGCGGTCTTGTCACCGGCCTGCCACGCCACGGCGAAACGCTGCGCGGTCTCGGCCGGGGTGCCCCTCGTGTGCAGCACGTAGTACGCGCCACCGGCCGCGGCCCCCGCCACGAGCACGGTGGCTCCGGACACGATCGCGATCGTACGACCCCGCGCCACTGATCAGCCCCCTGCTTCTCGACGACAGGTGTCCGAGCCTAGCGTCCGAATCAGGGCATTCCATTCGAAGCCTTGTAACTGGCCGCGTACGTCGGCACGTACTCCTGGCCGGACAGCTTCTGGATCGCCGCCATGATTTCGTCGGTCACCCGCCGCCGGTCACGCGCGTTGGCGTGGTCGCCCTCGAACCGCATCGGCGCCCCGATGGAGATGCCGATCCGTGCCGGCCTGGGCACCTTCGCCCCGTAAGGCAGGACCTTGTCGGTGCCGCTCAGCGCCACCGGCAGCACCGGGGCGCCGGTCTTGAGCGCCAGCCAGGCCACCCCGATCTTGCCGCGGTAGAGGCGGCCGTCGGGGGAGCGGGTGCCCTCGGGGTGGATGCCGAACAGCTCGCCCCGCTCCAGCAGCGCGGCGGCGTCGTCGAGCATGGCCTGCGCGGCGTGCGCGCTCTCCCGGTCGATCGGCAGGCTCCCGCCCAGCCGCATGAAGAACCCGGAGACGGGGTTGCCGTCGAAGTACTCGTTCTTGGCGGTGAACGTCACGTGCCTGGGCAGCAGCGCCGGGAGCAGGAACGAGTCGAGCACCGACAGGTGGTTGACGGCCAGGATCGCGGGCCCGCTCCTCGGAACGTGGGCCGCGCCCGAGATGTGCGGCCTGCACATCGCGTTCGTCAGCGGCGCGGCGGCGAACTTGACCACTTCGTACAGCAACGAGCTCTCCTGATCATCGGGCCAGCGGCCACCCCACCATAGAGCAGGCGCCCCGCCGGTGCGGCGGGGCGCCTGGGAAAAGCTGTTAGGCCGATGTGGCGGTCGCCTCCTCGGCGAGGTGCACAACACGGCTCCAGCCGAACGGTATTCCGTGAAGGCGGTAATTTGCGGCCCGGGGGACACTAACCACATCGGCAATCTTGAGTTAAGCACACCGTCCGCCCCTGAAGGTAATCGCGCCTACCTCATGGGCCCGGCTTTACCGGCTCATGTCCTGGTCCAGTGCGGCTGCGCCACGTCGAAGACCCGCTGCTCCCGCCCCCGCAGCGCCACCTCGGCGAACTGCCACAGGATGGCCCCCGTCGGCGCGTGGATCACGATGGACGGCCCCAGCGGCATCTGCAGCAGCTCGCCCCGCCAGCGCGGCACCCCCGGCGCCAGGAAACGCTCCAGCGGCACCGCGTGCACCGAGGCCACCTCCCGCGGGTCCGGCACCGGCTCCTGACGGCCGCCGAACGCCACCACCGGCGTGATCACGAACCCCGAGTCGGTGACGAAGTCGTCGAGCAGCCCGGCCACCTCGACCCCCGTGACGCCGGTCTCCTCGGCCAGCTCGCGCAGCGCCGCCTCCTCCGGCCGCTCCCCGTCGTCGGCACGCCCGCCGGGCAGCGCCCACTGCCCCGGGTTGCGGCCGCGCGCGGCCCGCCTGATCACGACCACGTACGGGCTGCCGTCGGCATCCTCCAGCACGCACACGGTGACGCCGGCCCTGCGCACCCCATCGGCCGGCGGGACCTGCCTGCGCTCGAAGGCGGCCAGCCGGGCGGTGACCTGCTCGCGCAGCGTGTCGATCGGCGTCAGCATCGTTCCAGGATCTCACGCCGTGGTGCGCGGCAGCCGTACCTCCCCGCGCGGCCGCCCCGGCCCAGTGCCGGCCACCGCCTGAGGGCTCAGCTCGGGGTGAGCAGGATGCTGAGCAGCGTGCCGAGCAACATCCCCGTGCCCGCGGCGATGGCGGCCCACCGGCCCAGGGGCTCGCCGCGGGCATGCCCCACGACGCCCAGCACGACCCCCGCCAGGCCGAACAGGACCGGCAGGTAGAGCACGGCCACCGCGCCGCAGACGAACCCGATGACCGACGGGACCTGATCCAGCACCCGCGGCGCCCTCGGCACCCGCGACGTCGGCGTCGTGGTCCGATGCGGCCGGTCATCCGCGTCCTCGGGCTCGGCGGCGTCGCCGCGTCGGGCCGCGTCGCCGGCGCCGGGCCGGTTGCTCCGGTCGGGCGCGCCGCTCGCGGTGAGCGGGTCGCTCCGGTCGGATGCGCTGTCTGTGGCGGCCGGGTCGTTCCGGTCGGGCGTGCCGCCTGCGGGGGTCGGCTTGCTCCCGTCGGACGGGTCGAGGGAGTCGGGTGAGGAGGACACGCGCGGGCTCCTCTCGGAGGGTGCACACATCACACAACGGACGAGAGGCCCTTGTCGAGGCAGGTGCCCATCTCAGGATGGGCGGGCGAGCTGCGGCGGAAGGGGCCGCGCGTGCACGACGTCGAGACGGGAGACGGCGCGGGTCAGGGCGACGTACAGGCGGTTGAGCCCGCGCCGCTCTGCCTCGGCGATGGCCGCCGGCTCGGCCACGACGACGTGGTCGTACTCCAGGCCCTTGCACATCGAGGCCGGCACGACGCTGAGCCGGCCGCTCACGTCGAGGCCCTCGTTCCACAGCGCGGCGGTGATCGCCTCCACGCCGGCGTCCGCCGTGATCACCCCGATCGAGCCCTCGAACCCGAACGCCTCGCGCGCCGCCTCGACCACCCCCTTCTCGAGCACGGGCACCTCCGTCACCCGCAGCCGCCCGTCGGAGCGGTACGAGCGCGTCGCGGGCACCTCCACCTCCAGCGCCGCCAGCAGCGTGTTGGCCAGCTCCACCACGGCCGCAGGGACGCGGAACCCGGTGGTGAGCGCGATGACCTCGCCGCCGGGCTTGCCGAGCAGCTCCAGGCGCTCCGGCCAGGACGTGGCCGCCCACGGCGTGGTGCCCTGCGCCAGGTCGCCGAGCACGGTCAGCGAGCCGTGCTCGCTGCGCCTGGCCACCGCGCGGCACTCCATCGGCGACAGGTCCTGGGCCTCGTCCACGATCACGTGCCCGTAGCCGCGCGGGCGCTCGATCAGCGAGCCGAGCTCGTCCAGCAGCACCAGGTCGGCCGCCGACCACTTCGCGCTCTTGGCGCTGCGCGGCGGCTTGCTCCAGGTCAGGGCCGCCCTCTCGGCGTCCGTCAGCAGGCCGCGCGCCGGGTCGCGGCCGTCCGGCGCGGGGCCGCGCAGCAGCTCGTACAGGACCTCCTCCGGCTTGACGGCCGGCCAGACCTGGTCGAGCCACGGGGTGACGCCGCGGCCGATCTTGCGCAGCCAGGCCGCGCTGGCCGTCTGCCCTCGAGCCTCCGCCTGGCGGCGGACGGACTCGACCACCCGTGCCCTGACGCGTTCGCGGCCGGTGCCGTAGGGGAGGGACTCGCGCCGGGTGTCGTCCACGACGCGGCGCAGCTCGTCCTCCCGCACCCGCCACCGGTAGGAGCCGTCGGGCACCGCGACCGGCTCGACCGGCTTGGCGATCCGCCCGTACAGGGCCGCGCGCAGCACCTGCGCCATGCGGGCGTCGTGCTTGATCACGGCTGTCGCCTCGTCGTCCGCCGCCGTGACGGGGACGGTGGCCAGCAGCCGCTCCAGCGTCGTCTGCTCGACGTCCACCTCGCCGAGCGCCGGCAGCACCGCCGAGATGTAGTCCAGGAAGGCCCGGTTGGGGCCGAGCACGAGCACGCCGGCGCGCTGGAGGCGCTGGCGGTGGGCGTAGAGCAGGTACGCGGCCCGGTGCAGGCCGACCGCCGTCTTGCCGGTGCCGGGGGCGCCCTGCACGCAGATCGAGGTGTCCAGCTCGGCGCGGACGAGGTCGTCCTGCTCGGGCTGGATGGTGGCGACGATGTCGCGCATGGGGCCGACGCGGGGGCGCTCGATCTCGGCGGCGAGGATCCTGCTCTCGCCCTCCTCGCCGCGCGAGAGCCGCTCGTCCTCGAAGCCGGTGAGGGTGGTGCCCGACCAGCCGAAACGGCGGCGCACGTCGACGCCCTGCGGGTCGCGGGCGCCGGCCCGGTAGAAGGCCCGCGAGACCGGCGCGCGCCAGTCGATCACCACGGGCGGGCCGCCGTGCTCGCCGCTGATGTGCCGGCGGCCGATGTGGTACGCCCGTCCCGCGTGCTCGGCGGAGCCCGGGCCGAAGTCCAGCCGCCCGAAGAACGGCGGGCCCTCGGGCTCCTCGCTCAGCTCCTTGGCCAGGCTCTTGAGGTGCCGGCCCAGGCGTTCGGCGCTGTAGCGGTCGCCGGCCACGGTCTCACCGACGATGACGTTGTCCCGCGCGCCCTCCAGCATCCTGCGCAGGCCGGCCCTGCAGCGTTCGACGTACTCCCGCTCGTCGTCGAGCGTGGCCATCACACCTCCCAGAAGTGTTAACTCGGTTAAGAACTTAACCAGGTTAACACTTTGCTAGAGTGTGCTCATGACGGGACTGCGGGAGCTGCAACGGCGGCGCGTGCACGAGGCCATCTCCACCGCGGCCATCACGCTCTTCCTGGAGCGCGGCTTCGACGAGGTGTCCGTCGCGGAGGTCGCGGCGGCGGCCGGGGTGTCCAAGCCGACACTGTTCAAGTACTTCGCGACCAAGGAGGACCTCGTCCTGCACCGGATCGCCGACCACCTCGGCGAGTCGGCCCGGGTGGTGCGGGAGCGGGCCGCGGGGGAGCGGCCGGTGCGGGCGCTGCGCCGCCACTTCCTCGACGGCCTGGCCCGGCACGACCCGGTCACCGGGCTCAACGACGAACCCGAGGTGGTGGCCTACCACCGCATGGTGTTCTCCGGCGCGCCCAGCCTGCTGGCGCGGCTGCACCAGCACATGGCGCGGGACGAGGAGGCCCTGGCCGAGGCGCTCGCGGAGACGGCCGACGAGCTCACGGCACGGCTGCTGGCCGGGCAGGTGGTGGCCACGCAGCGGGTGCTGGCCCGGCGCAACTGGCAACTGCTGGCGGGCGGGCGGCCGATCGCCGAGGTCGAGGCGGAGGCTGTGCGCGCGGCGGAGCAGGGTTTCGCCATGCTGCCCGCCTGATTCCATCGCGCTTTCCAAACATTGGCCCGATTTCACGCGTGGCGAATATCGCATGATCAAGGGAGTTTAAGCAGGTGGGAGGGGGTGAAGTTGTTATCCTGACAACCTCTTAACGAATTGCAAATTTATGCAATTTGGGACAAGTCGGGGTTGTCTTTACCTAGAAGGAGTGGTGGTGAACGGACCTTTCATGTGTATGCACGGTCACCGTACCGACTCGATCGGTGACACAACGTGATGGGCGTGATCGCCGCGGGCTGGGGACACATCCGGTCGGTGCTGCCCGAACGGGCCGCGCTGGCCGCCATGCGCCACCAGCCCCGCAACAACCTCCTGGCCGGCCTGACGGTGGCGATCGTCGCGCTGCCGCTGGCACTCGGATTCGGCGTCTCCTCCGGCCTCGGCGCCGCCGCCGGCCTGGCCACCGCGGTGGTCGCCGGATCGCTGGCCGCGCTGTTCGGCGGCTCGGCGCTGCAGGTGTCGGGCACCAGCGGCGCGATGACCGTCGTGCTCATGCCCATCATGAGCGAGCACGGCGCCACCGGCGTGCTCACCGTCGGGCTGCTGGCCGGAACGCTGCTCGTCATGCTCGCCCTGGCGCGGGCCGGACGTTACATGTCCCTGGTCCCCGCGCCCGTCGTCGCCGGCTTCACCGTCGGCATGGCCGGCGTGATCGGAATGCAGCAGATCCCGCACGCGCTCGGCGTCCCCCCGCACGACAGCGACAAGGTCGCGGTCGTGGCCTGGCACGCCGTCATCGACTTCCTCGCCAGGCCGCACTGGTGGGCCATGTCGGTCACCTTCATCGTGGCGGCGGCGCTGCTGGTGGGCGCGAGCCTGCGGCCGAACGTGCCGTTCTCGCTGCTGGCCGTGGTCGTCGCCACCGTCGTCGCGGAGCTGGCCGAGCTGCCGCTGGCCAGGATCGGCCACCTGCCGCAGGGGCTGCCCGCACCGTCGCTGGCCTTCCTCGACCTCGACGCGCTGCCGTCCCTCATCGCCCCCGCCATCGCGGTGGCCGCGCTGGCCTCGCTGGAATCGCTGCTGTCGGCCACCGTGGCCGACAACATGACCGGACGGCACCGGCACGACCCCGACAGGGAGCTGTTCGGCCAGGGCATCGCCAACCTCGTCACCCCGATGTTCGGCGGCATGCCCGGCACCGGTGCCATCGTCAGGACCGCCGTCAACGTCCGCTCCGGGGCGACCTCCCGGCTCGCGGCGCTGTCCCACGCGCTGATCCTGGGCGCCATCGTCTACACCGCCGCCGGGCTGGTGTCCAAGATCCCGCTCGCGGCCCTGGCCGGGGTGCTGCTGGCGACCTCCATCCGCATGGTCGAGCGCGACTCCGTACGCGCCATGTGGCGCTCGACCAGGAGCGACGCGGCGGTGCTCGTGCTGACCGCCGTCGCCACGCTGACGCTCGACACCGTTGTGGCCGTCATCCTCGGCCTGGTCGTCGCGGGGGCGCTGGCGCTGCGGGCGATCGCGCGGAACGTGCGCTTCTACCGGGAGCCGCTCCGCCACGACCTGCAGCCGCAGCACACCGAGGACGAGCACGCCCTGCTCGCCGAGCACATCGTCACCTACCGGCTGGACGGGCCGCTGTTCTTCGCCGCCGCCCACCGGCTCCTGATGGATCTGTCAGAGGTGACCGGCGTGTCCGTGGTGGTGCTGCGCATGCGCCTGGTCACCACCATCGACGCCAGCGGGGCCAAGGTGCTCGCCGACACCATCGAACGGCTCGAAGGGCGAGGAATCATGGTGTACGTGTCGGGCATCCCCGACGGGCACCACCAGCCGCTGGAGGCGCTCGGGGTGATCGCCCGGCTGGACCAGGCCGGTCAGGTGTTCGCCACGACCGACGAGGCCATCGAGGCCGCCCGCGAGCGCCTGCACAGCTCCGGCATCGTGCCCCGCCTGGCGGGCTGACCCCCGCAGGCGAACCGCTCCGGCCCGGCCACCCGCCCGCGCCGGAGCGGCACCACCCACCGCACGGCCCCCTCCCACCGCCCCTCGCCGAGGCACCGCCGACGCGACGGCCTCGGAGGTCGGGCCGCCAGGCGAAGGACGCCTGGTCAGGCGATGGCACCGGACCGGACGGTCAGGCGAGGGGCGCCTGGTGAGGCGGTGTCGCCGGGCCGGACGGTCAGGCGAGAGGACGGGCGGCCGGGAGGCGGAGGCGGTCGACGGCCTCCCGGCGGGTGCGCTCCGGGCGGCGGTCGTAGCGGGCCGTGGTGGCCGGCGAGGCGTGCCCCACGAGGGCCTGCGCCGTCGCCAGGTCCACCCCGGCGTCCAGCAGCTCGCCGATGAACGTACGGCGGAAGTCGTGCGCCGTGCGCCGCGCCGCCCCAGCCTCCCCGAAGCGCCGGGTCAGGATGTCGGCGATGCCCTGCCCGGTCAGCCCCACCGGCCGCCCGTCACGCGTACGCAGCCGCCCCGCCTTGCTGATCGGGCTGAACAGCGCCCCCGGCACGCCGCCGCGCACCGCCAGCCACCGCTCCACCAGCCCGATCGCGTCCGTCGTCAGGTAGACCAGCCGCTCCTTGTCACGCTTGCCGCGCACCCGCAGCGACCGCGACCCCGGATCGTAGTCGGCCAGCGTCAGCCCGCCGAGCTCGGCACGGCGGCAGCCGGTCGAGTACAGAACGGCGATCAGCGCCGCGTCGCGCACCCCGGCGGGCGAGTCGTCGCACGCCGACAGCGCCGCACCCACCACCTCGGGCGGCACGTGATGCCCCGCGGGCAGGCGGCTCTGCCGCACCGGGGCCAGGTCGGAGGCGCGGGCGAGGTCCTCGGCGCTGGTCTGGCCCAGCCGCCACGCCTCCTTCAGCACCCGGCGCAGCGCCACCAGGTGCTTGTTCACGTACGCCGCCGACCAGCCCTGGTCGGTGAGCATCGTACGGATCCGCACGGTGTGCTCGTACCGCAGCAGGTGCCACGGCTGCCCCGCCCCCGTCGCGCTGTCGTCACCGGTCAGCAGCCGGGCCAGCCGATCGAGGCAGCCGCGCATCGTGCGCCGCGACTCGGGGCTGGTCAGGGAGTCGAGATAGACGTGGTACGGGTCGCGCGCCGGCTCGACCGGCAGCGCTCCCGGCATGGACACGGCAGGCAGGCTCACCCCCACGATCTTAGAAGGACCGGGCGAGCCCGCCCAGGCCGCCGCTCGGACAGGTCGCGTCGGGGGCCGCTCAGAAGGGCCCGGTCAGCTCGCCCAGCTTGTCGGTCAGCTCCAGGTTCGCGGAGTAGTCCACCGGCACCGCGATCACCGACACCACGTCCTCGGCCAGCGCCTTGCGCAGCGTCGGCAGCAACTCCTGCGCGCTGCCGATCCGGTAGCCGCGCGCCCCGAAGCTCTCCGCGTACTTGACGAAGTCGGGGTTGCCGAACGCCACGTTGGAGTTTCGTCCCAGCTCCAGGTCCATCTTCCACTCGATCAGCCCGTACGCGCCGTCCACCCACACCAGCACCACGAACGGGATGCGTTCCCGCACGGCCGTCTCCAGCTCCTGCGAGTTCATCAGGAACGCCCCGTCGCCCGTGGCGGCCAGCACCCGCCGCCGCGGATACGCGAGCTTGGCCGCCAGCGCGCCCGGCACGGAGAACCCCATCGACGACAGCCCGTTGGAGACCAGCATCGTGTTCGGCTCGTAGGTCGGATACATGCGGGCCATCCACATCTTCACCGCGCCCGTGTCGGCCAGCACGATGTCCTCGCGCCCCATGGCCGCGCGGATGTCGGCCACCACCCGCCGCGGCGACAGCGGGAACCCGTCCTCGGCCCGGCCCTGCTCCAGCTCCTCCCGCAGCATGCGGCGGATCTTCTCGCCGGTGCCGTTGATCTCGAACCGCCGGTGCACGGAGTCCGCCAGCACGTGCAGCGACCGCGAGATGTCCCCGTGCACGCCGACCGCCACCGGGTAGTGGTCGTCCACCTCGGCGGGGAACCGGTGAATGTGGACGATCTTCTTGTCCCGCTCCGGGTTGATCTTGACCGGGTCGAACTCCTGCAGCTCGTACCCGACGCTGATCAGCACGTCGGCCTCGTCGAAGCCGAAGTTCACGTAGTCGTGCCGCATGAAACCCACCGCGCCCAGCGCGTGCCGGTGGTCGTCGGGGAAGACCCCCTTGCCGTTGAACGTGGTCGCCACCGGCAGTCCCAGCCGCTCGGAGAACCGGACGAGCGCCTGCGCCGCCCCCGCCCGGGTCGCGCCGTGACCGGCCAGCACGATCGGCCTGCGCGCGGTGGCCAGGATGTCGGCGGCGCGGGCGATCTGGGCGGGGGAGGGGTCCTGGGGGCGGACGACGTTCACCGGCAGCGGGCGCAGGTCGCCGGGGACGGGCGCGGACTCGACGTCCTCGGGGATGGCCAGGTAGACGGCGCCCGGCCGTTCGGTCTGGGCGGTCTTGAACGCCTTGCGGATCAGCTCGGGCAGCGCCCGCGCCGAGGGGGCCAGCTCCGACCACTTGGTGATCGGACGGAACAGCGACACCAGGTCCACCACCTGGTGCGACTCCTTGTAGATGCGGTCGAGCCCGACCTGCGCCGTGATCGCCACCACCGGCGTGCTGTTGGTGGTGGCGTCGGCCACGCCGAGCTGCAGGTTGATCGCCCCTGGCCCGAGCGTGGCCGACGCCACGCCCGCCTTGCCGGTCAGCCTGCCGTAGATCTCCGCCATGAACGCCGCGCCCTGCTCGTGGCGGACGAGCACGTAACGGATCGAGGAGTCCTTGAGCGCGTCGACGAAGTGGATGTTCTCCTCGCCCGGGATGCCGAAGACGTACTCGACGCCCTCCGCCTCCAGAGCCTGCACGATGAGCCGGGCCGCGTCGGCCTGCGCTGCCATGCGAAACGCCTTCTTCCATGAACGACTGCACTCGGTGGAGCACGGAAGGGGTGACATTCATTCCAGGACGGCGAAGCCGTCACGAATCGCGCCGCCATCCGGTCTTGCTTCCCGAAGTGCTATCGCCGACGCGGGTCAGAAGGAACACGAGATGCATGCGCTGGAGAACCGGATCGCCACGCCAGTCCTGGTGATCGGCACGGGAGGGGCGGGACTGCGGGCCGCGATCGAGCTCGCCGAGCGCGGGGTCGGCGTGCTGGCCGTGGGCAAGCGGCCGAAGGCGGACGCGCACACGACGCTCGCGGCGGGCGGCATCAACGCGGCGCTGGCCACGATGGATCCCGAGGACAGCTGGCAGCAGCACGCGGCGGACACCCTCAAGGAGAGCTACCTGCTCGCCCATCCGGAGACCGTGCGCATCGTCACCGAGGGGGCGGCGCGCGGGATCGAGGACCTGGAGCGGTACGGGATGCCGTTCGCGCGGGAGGCGGACGGGCGGATCTCCCTGCGCTTCTTCGGCGCCCACAGCTACCGGCGCACCGCCTACGCCGGCGACTACACCGGGCTGGAGATCCAGCGCACCCTGATCAACCGGGCGGCCCAGCTCGAGATCCCCGTCCTCGACACCGTGTACGTCACGCGCCTGCTGGTCCGCGACGGCGCGGTCTTCGGCGCGTACGGGTTCGACCTGACCGACGGCAGCCGGTACGTCATCCACGCCGACGCGGTGATCCTCGCCACCGGCGGGCACACCCGGATCTGGCGGCGCACCTCCTCGCGGCGCGACGAGAACACCGGCGACTCCTTCCGCCTGGCGGTCCTGGCCGGCTGCCGCATCAGGGACGCCGAGCTGGTGCAGTTCCACCCGTCGGGCCTCATCGCGCCCGAGAGCGCGGCCGGCACGCTCGTCTCGGAAGCGGCCAGGGGCGAGGGCGGGCACCTGCGCAACGGGCTCGGAGAGCGCTTCATGGCGCGGTACGACCCGGAGCGGATGGAGCTGTCCACGCGGGATCGCGTCGCGCTGGCCGCGTACACCGAGATCAAGGAGGGGCGCGGCACCCCGGCCGGCGGCGTCTGGCTGGACGTGTCGCACCTGCCACGCGAGACGATCATGACGCGGTTGCCCCGCGTCTACCAGACGCTGCTGGAGCTGCAGATGCTCGACATCACCAGGCAGCCGATCGAGATCGCGCCGACCGCGCACTATTCGATGGGCGGCGTCTGGGTGCGGCCCGAGGACCACGGCACCGGGGTCGACGGCCTGTACGCGATCGGGGAGGCGGCCAGCGGCCTGCACGGCGCCAACCGGCTCGGCGGCAACTCGCTCATCGAGCTGCTGGTCTACGGCCGCATCGCCGGGCAGGCGGCGGCCGAGCACTCCGCGGGCCTGGAGGCCCAGCGCCGCTCGGCCGAGGCGGTCGGGGCGGCACGGGCGGAGGTGGACGAGCTCCTGGCCGCCGACGGCCCCGAGAACGTGCGGGCGCTGCAACGCGCCCTGCGCGACATCATGACCGAGCACGCCGGCGTCGTACGCGACGAGAGCGGCCTGCTGAAGGGCCTGGACGAGCTGGCCGCCGTGGAGGCGCGCATCGCCGACGTGGGCGTGCACCCGGACCTGGCCGGCTTCCAGGACCTGGCGCACGCCTTCGACCTGAAGTCGGCGGCGCTCGCCGCGCGCGCCACGATCGAGACCGCGCTGGAGCGGCGCGAGACCCGCGGCTGCCACAACCGCTCCGACCACCCGAGGCTCGACCCCGCGCTGCGGGTCAACCTCGTGTGGTCCGGCCCGGGAGCGGTGGAACGCGAGGCGATCCCGCCGGTTCCCGCCGAGATCGCGGCGCTGATGCGCGAGGTCTCGACCGCCGGGAAGCTCGTCGAGTAGCCGGTGACCGACAACGCAACTGGGAAAGGAACGACCGCGATGACCCCTGTGACCGTAGGCGTGGACGACTCCGAGGACGGCCTGCGGGCCGTGGAGTGGGCCGCCGCCGAGGCCGCACGCCGGCGGCGGCCGCTGCAGATCGTGCACGCCTTCATCTGGCCCCTGCTCAACGTGCCCCTGGGGCCCGCCCCGGGAGCGCCGCCGGAAGGCGGCCTCCAGCACGCCGCCGAACGCGTCCTGGAAACGGCGCGGGCCCGCGCCCGGGAGGTCGCGCCCGAGGCCGAGGTGACGACCGCGCTGCCGGAGGGCGAGCCGGTGGCCGCGCTGCTGCACCACTCGCGGCAGGCGGAGCTGCTCGTCGTGGGCAGCCGCGGGCTCGGCGAGGTCGGCGGCCTGCTGCTGGGCTCGGTGGGCGCCCGGCTCGCGGCCGAGGCCGCCTGCCCCCTCGTCGTCGTACGCGGCTCCGCCCGGCCGGACGGGCCCGTGGTGGTGGGCATCGCCGGCCCCGGCGAGAGCGAGGACCTGCTCGCCTTCGCCTGCGCGCACGCCGCCAGGACCGCCGACCCCCTGATGCTGGTGCACGCCGGCACGCGAGGACCGGCGGACCGGAACCGCCCGCCCCTGCCGGAGGAGGACCTGGCCCGGTGGCGGGAGCGTTTCCCCACGGTCACGATCGACCAGGAGACCCTGGCCGGGCGCCCGGGCAAGGCGCTGACGCACGCCGCCGAGCAGGCGTCCCTGCTCGTGGTCGGCTCGCACCACCGCCACGAGCTCAGCGCACTGCTGCACGGCTCGGTCAGCCAGAACGTCCTGCACCACGCCGGCTGCCCGGTGGCGATCATCCGGGTCGGCGCGCCGGCCGGTGGAGGCGAATAGGCCCCGAGAAATTTCCCGGCAGCCGTCACGAGCGCGCGGGGCTGTCCGGTCTTAGCTGGCGACCGGGTGGCAACGAGGTGACCCGGCGGACAGAGGGGAATACGCATGAAGATCGTGGTGATCGGCGGGACCGGCCTGATCGGGTCGAAGCTGGTGGCGAAGCTGGGCGAGCACGGTCACGAGGCGGTCGCGGCCTCGCCGAACACCGGCGTGAACACCCTGACCGGGGAGGGCCTGGCCGAGGCGCTGGCAGGCGCGCAGGTGGTCGTCGACGTGTCGAACTCGCCGTCGTTCGAGCGGGCCGCGGTGCTGAAGTTCTTCGAGACCTCCACGGGCAACCTGCTGGCGGCCGAGAAGGCGGCGGGCGTGGGCCACCACGTCGCGGTGTCGATCGTGGGCACGGAGCGGATGCCCGAGAACGGCTACTTCGCGGCGAAGATCGCCCAGGAGCAGCTGATCGAGAAGTCGGGGGTCCCGTTCTCGCTGGTGCACTCGACCCAGTTCTTCGAGTTCGCCCGCGGCATCGCCGACGAGGCCACCGTGGACGGCAAGGTGCACATCGCGCCGGTGCTCTTCCAGCCGATCGCGGGCGACGACGTGGCCCAGGCGGTCGGCAGGACCGCGGTCGGCACGCCGCTGAACGGCAGGGTCGAGATCGCCGGGCCCCAGCAGTACCGGATGGACGAGTTCTTCCGCAAGGCGCTGGCCGCCTGGGGCGACCCCCGCGAGGTCGTCACCGACCCGCACGCGCGCTACTTCGGCAGCGAGGTGAGCGAGCGGTCGCTGGTCCCGCTCGACGACAGCGCCGTGCTGGGCACGATCACCTACCGCGACTGGCTCGACCGCTCCGGCACGGGCAAGTAGGTCCGTGACCGCACCGGCGATGGTGGCCGAGTTCGACGAGGTCGCCGGGTGGACCGCCGAGGCCGTCGAGCAACTCGGACGGCGGCACGCCATCCCGGCCACCTGCCGCGGCAGCGCGAGCCCGGCCGCGCTGGCCTGGCTGGCCGAGGCGTGCGAGCTGTCCCCGGGCATGACGCTGCTGGACGTGGGCGCCGGCGCGGGCGGGCCGGCGGCCTGGGCCGCCGAACGGTTCGGGGTCCGGCCGATCCTGCTGGAACCGATGCCGGCCGCGGGCCGTGCCGCCGCCCGGCTGTTCGGGCTGCCGGTCATCGCGGGGGACGGCCGGCGGATCCCGCTGCGTACGGGATCGGCCGACGCCGCCTGGTGCCTGGGAATGTTGTGCACCGTGCGGGACAAGGCCGCGGTGCTCAGGGAGATCCACCGGGTGCTGAGGCCCGGCGCCTCGCTGGGGCTGCTGGTGGTCGTCGCCCGGGGCCGGCGCACGCTGCCCGCTCCGGACGGCAACCACTTCCCGACCCAGCCCGAGCTGCGCACGCTGCTCGCCGGCGCCGGGTTCGAGCTCGTCGAGCAGGCAGGCCGGCCCGGCCGGGCGCCGCTGTCGTGGTCGCGACGGGCCGAGCAGGTGGCGGCGGTCGTCGCGACCCGGCACCGGGCCGACCCGGCCTACGCGCTGGCGGCCCACCAGGGTGAGCGCTTCACCCACCTGTTCGCGTCCGGCGAGATCAGCGTGCGACTGATCCACGCGGTCAGCCGGACATCCACCCGAGCCCCGTATGGAGGAACGATGAACACCGGCGAGGACGACTTCCTGCACGAGCTGGAGGTCGAGGTCGAGGCGGAGGTGGCCCTGGTCGAGGCCAGCCGCCCGGAGGAGGCCGCCGGCCTGCCGGTCACCGAGTGGCTGTTCGACCCGACGGACGCCGAACGCGAGGAGATCGGCCTGCGGGGCCTGCTCGACGCGGTCGAGGTGCTGGAGGACGGCGCGCGGCCGGACGACCATGTCGCGTGAGGCGCGCATCGACACGCTCGACAGCCTGCGCGAGCACCTGCAGTGGGCGATCGAGCTGGAGCACGCGACGCTGCCGCCGTACCTGTGCGCGCTGTACTCGCTGGACCGGGACCGCAACCCGGAGGCCGCCGACATCGTGGGCAGCGTCTTCGTCGAGGAGATGCTGCACCTGGCGCTGGCCGCGAACCTGCTGAACGCCGTCGGCGGCCGGCCGCTCCTGGACTCGCCGCGGATGCTCCCGCCCCATCCGCGGCGACTGCCTCACGGCGACAGGGCCCTGGAGCTGTCGCTGGTCCCCTTCGGCGCGGAAGCGCTGGAGATGTTCCTGCGCCTCGAACGGCCCGCACCGCCGGGCGCCGCGCCGGAGGGCGACGACTACGAGACGATCGGCCAGTTCTACGCCGCGATCGAGCAGGGGCTGCGCCACCTGTGCGACCGGCTCGGCGAGCGGGAGGTCTTCTCCGGCGACCCGGCCCGCCAGGTGCACGCCGGCCACTTCCGGCACACCGCCGGCCGGCTCGTCTCGGTCCACGACCTGAAGTCGGCGCTCGCGGCGCTGGAGGAGATCGTCGAGCAGGGCGAGGGCAACTCCCACGGCGAGGTCTGGGACGGCGACAAGGACGTCTTCCACCCGGAACGGGATGAGGTCGCCCACTACTACCGGTTCCAGGAGCTGAGGTCCGGCCGGCGCTACCAGCGCGGCGACACCCCGGAGACCGGCCCCACCGGCGAGCCGATCCTGGTCGATCCGGCCGGCGTGCGCCCGATGCCGCCCAACCCGCGGCCGGCCGAGCCCGGCAGCGCGACCCGCAGGGCCCAGGAGGAGTTCGACCACACCTACTGCGCCGTCCTGCACCTGCTGGAGCGGGCGTTCAACGGCAACCCGAGGCTGCTCGCGGTCGCCACCGGCACCATGTACGCGCTCAAGGCCCAGGCCCTGGCGCTGATGGAGGCGGGCGCCGGCCCCACCTTCGGTTACGTGGCGCCGGAACGCCGCCGGTGGAGCGTCGGCGACGAGCGGCGCATCGTCGTCCTGCGCGACGGCCCGTACATCGTGTACGGCGGCGTCCCGCTGCGGCGCAAGCGGAAGATCGTCTCCTCCGGGAACGACGCGCTCACCTGGCAGACCGGCGAGCCGCTGGAGACCGAGGAGACCTACGCGCTGTGCCGGTGCGGCCACTCGGGCGCCAAGCCGTTCTGCGACGGGACGCACGCTTTGATCGGGTTCGACGGCACGGAGAGCCCGGTCATGCGCCCGTACCAGGAGTTGCAGCACGTGCACGACGGGGTCGGCATCTCGGCGCAACGGGTGGGCGAGCTGTGCATCCACGCCGCCTTCTGCATCGGCCGCACCAGGCCGATCGCCGCCATGCTGGCCGACACCGGCGACAGCGACGTGCGCTCGAACGTCATGGGCCGCATCGACCACTGCCCGTCGGGCTCCTACAGCTACGCGCTCGAACGCGGCGGCGAGACGATCGAGCCCGACCTCCCGCAGGCCGTCTCGGTCCTGGAGGAGGAGGACGGGCTGGCCGGCGCGCTCTGGGTCACCGGCAAGGTGCCGGTCATGCGGTCGGACGGACGTCCGCTGGAGACCCGCAACCGGATGACGCTGTGCCGCTGCGGCCATTCCGGCAACAAGCCGCTGTGCGACGGCACCCACCGGGAGATCGGCTTCCGTGAGGAGCCCTCCCCGATCACCAACCCCACCACGAGAGAAGGAACGACCTCATGACCGAGCAGCCCGTCGTCGTGCTGGTGCACGGCGCCTTCGCGGAATCGGCATCCTGGAACCGGGTCATCGAGCGCCTGCACGGCCATGGGCTGGAGGCGGTCGCGGTGGCCAACCCGCTGCGCGACGTCGAGGGCGACGCCGCGTACGTGCGCGACGTGATCGCCGGCCTCGGGCGGCCCGTCGTCCTGGCCGGCCACTCCTACGGCGGCATGGTGATCAGCCGGGCGGCGGCCGGTGACGCCGCCGTGCGGGCCCTGGTCTACGTCGCCGCCTTCGCCCCCGAGCAGGGCGAGAGTGCCTTCCTGCTGTCGGCGAAGTTCGAGGGCAGCACCCTGGGCGACGCGCTGGTCGCCTACCCGCTCGCGTCCGGGGGCAACGAGTTCCGCATCGACCCCGGCAAGTTCCACCACCAGTTCTGCGCTGACCTGGACGCCGGCGAGGCCGCGCTGATGGCCGCGACCCAGCGGCCGGTGACCGAGCGGGCGCTGCGGGACGAGCCGGCGGAGGAGCCCGCCTGGCGCACCATCCCGTCCTGGTTCGTGCACGGCGAGCGCGACCTCAACATCCCGGCGGAGGCGCTGCGCTTCATGGCCGAGCGTGCCGGCTCGCGCGGCACCCGGGAGATCCCCGGCGCCTCCCACGCGCTCGCCGCCTCCCAGCCCGGCGCCGTGACGGAGACCATCCTGGAAGCCGTCCGCCACGCGGGCGGCTGATCCGGCGGTACGCGGCCCGCGGCGGGACAGAGCCGCGGGCCGCGTACCGCTGTGCGCGGGCAGCGCTGTCCCGGATCGCAAGCGCTGGCCTGGTGGGTGGGTGGCCGTACTTCCTCGGACCGGCGGCAGAGGGTTTCCATGACCGCGCCGTCATCGGTCCTGCCAGTGGGGGTACGGCCACTTCGGCGTCTCCGGGCCCAGGCGGCTCCCGGCGCCGGGCACGCGGTCGCGGCGTCGTCAGTGGCCCTGGGCCGCGCTGCTGTAGGGGTGCATGCGCTGGGCCGGGCTGGGTGGCGCTGCTGTGGGGGGTGTATGCGCTGGACTGGGCCAGGTGGCGCTGCTGTGGGGGGTGCATGCGCCGGTCTGGGCCGCGCTGCTGTGGGGGCGTCTCTGCTGGTCGTCCTGGAGCCTGTCGTCTCCCCGTCGCGGCTCTGGGACGTGCCGTGGTCCTGCCGCTGCCGCTCGCGAGGCCCTGGGCGGGCGTGGCAGCCGTGGTCGCGGCCGATCGGGGCCGCGTGCGTGTCGCCGGCCGCCGCCACGAGGCGGGCGGCCGCCAGGCGCCGACGTCGCTAGCGGGCGACGTCGGCGGCGAGCAGCCCTTCCAGGTCGGCGAGGCCGCCGGTCTGCGAGGCGGTGAGGAACGTCCGTACGAGGCGCTGATGCGCGGTGGCGCTCACCGGGTGGCTGCGCCCGGTGTCGAGGTGCTGGCGGGCGCGCCGCAGGAGCTGCCGCGTGTGGTCCTCGGTCAGGTGGAGGATCTCGCCGATCTGGCGGTAGGGGTAGTCGAAGGCGATCCGCAGGAGGTAGACCGCTCGCTCGGCGGGCGTCAGCCTCTCCAGCAGCAGCCTGATCGCGCTGTCGACCGCCTCGTGCCGCTCGGCCGCCGTCTCGGGGCTGACCGAGTGGTCCGGCGTCTCGGGAAGCCAGGGCCCGGCGGAGGTCTCACGGCGCTTGCGGGCGGACTGGGTGACGTTGATGGCCAGCCTCGTGGTGGTCAGCGCGAGGAACGCGGCCGGGCTGACGACGATCGAGCGGTTGGCGCGGGACCAGCGCAGCCACGTCTCCTGCACCACGTCCTCGGCCTCGCCCACGTCCTGCAGGACGCGCAGACCGATCGCGTAGAGCCGGGGTGCGGCGCTGACGAACGTGGCGGCGGCTCCGTCCCACCCGCCGACCGGCCGGTCGCCGATCTGCTCGCCGTGGTCTCTGCACGACTCCAACAGGTTCATGGTCACGGTCTCAACTCCGTTCACAGCAGGCATCCGGCGGATGCCACTGCGATCACGGTCGCTGTCCGGACCCCTCCATCGCGCCCTGGGAACCCCGTGGTCGGCACCCTGGCCCGGGTACCCCGGGGCCCCCAGGGGGCCCGGGGGGAGCGCGGGGCCACCGGCTGGTGACCGAGGAATCGCCTGGTCAGGACGCCTGCCGGGCCAGGGGAGGAACCCCTGGGGCCCCGGTCTCGCGCGGCGGGCCTGGTGCGGGAGCCCGGGCCGGCCCGTGGCGGCGGTGCGGGGCGGCCACGAGCTCGGTGCTCATCCTGGGCGCTGAGGCGGGAATCGGCAAGACCGTGCCGCCGGAGCAGTCCCAGGGCTGCCGCCTGGCCGTTTCCTTCCCCCGGCCCGGTGTCACGAACCGTGGCCGCCGTCCGGTCCAAGGTGGCGAGGACCGGCCGAGGGGCCGGTCCCCAGCGAGAGGAAGATCATGAGCGACTACGTTCTGGAGCCGGCGGCGCAGGAGTTCGCGGAGGCGGCGGCCAAGCCCCCGTTCGTGTACGAGCTCGGCACGGAAGGCGCCCGCAGGCTGCTGGACGGCGTGCAGTCCGGCCCGGTGGCCATGCCGGACGTGGACGAGAAGTGGATCATCGTGCCGGCCGGGGTCGGTGACGTGCGGGTCCGGATCGTCAGGCCCCCCGGCGCCGCGGGCGTGCTGCCTGCCGTGCTCTACGTGCACGGTGGCGGCTGGGTGCTGGGCAACGCGGGCACCCATGACCGGCTGGTGCGGGAGCTGGCCGTCGGGACGGGCGCGGCGGTGGTGTTCGTGGAGTACGACCGCTCGCCCGAGGCGCGCTACCCGGTGGCGATCGAGCAGGCGTACGCGACCGCCCAGTGGATCACCAAGGAGGGCGCGGGGGAGGGCCTGGACGCGGCCAGGCTGGCCGTGGCGGGCGACTCCGTCGGCGGGAACATGACCGCGGCGCTGACGATCATGGCGAAGCAGCGGGGCGACGTGCGTTTCGTGCACCAGTCGCTGTACTACCCGGTCACCGACGCCGGCCAGGACACCGGCAGCTACCGCGAGTTCGCCGACGGCCCCCACCTGACCGCCAGGGCGATGGCCTGGTTCTGGGACGCCTACACCACCGACCCCGCCCAGCGCGCCGAGATCACCGCCTCCCCGCTGCGCGCCACGCTGGAGGACCTGGCGGGGCTGCCGCCCGCGTTCGTCGCCGTCGACGAGAACGACGTGCTGCGCGACGAGGGCGAGGCCTACGCCCGCCGCCTCACGGCCGCCGGCGTGCCGACCACCAGCGTCCGGTACAACGGCACGCTGCACGACTTCATGATGCTCAACCCCGTGCGCGACACCTGCGCCGCGCGCGCCGCCACCGCCCAGGCCATCGAGGTGCTCAAGGCCGCGCTGCGCGCCGGGGACGACCTCGACGACGCCGGCCGCGCGCGGAAGTGACGCCGCCGTGCCCGCGATCCTCATCCACGGCGTACCCGACACCCACCGCGTCTGGGCGGGCGTGCGCCGGCACCTGGAGCGTACCGACGTGGAGGCGTGGGACCTGCCAGGCTTCGGCGCCCCCCGCCCCGACGGCTTCGGCAGCACCAAGGAGGAGTACGCCGACTGGCTGATCGACCGCCTGGAGGGGGTCGGGGAGCCGGTCGACCTGGTCGGCCACGACTGGGGCTGCATCCTCACGGCCCGGGTCGCGTCCCTGCGCCCCGACCTGGTACGCACCTGGGCGGGCGGCAACGGCCCGATCAGCGCCCGCTACGCGTGGCACCCGCTGGCCAGGATCTGGCAGGACCAGGTGGAGGGCGACCGCTTCATGGCCGAGCTGACCCCGCAAGGCTTCGCGGCCGACCTGGTCGCCGGTTTCGAGGTCCCGGCCGGCCTGGCCGAGGAGATGGTGCGGCAGGTGGACGCGCCGATGAAGGACAGCATCCGCGTGGTCAAGTTCGTCGACTGCAACCACTGGCCGCTGCTGCAGCGACCGCAGCGGGTCGCGATCGCCCTCGAGGAGCACTGGCAGCGCCACCCGTCATTACGAGGCGGAGACCATGACCGTCCAGCAGATTCATGAGCCCCGATCACCTCTGCGCTGGACCGCCCGCGCCGCCTGCCAGGACGCGGACCCCGGCCTGTTCTTCCCGATCACCTGGGACGACCATGCCGGACAGGACCAGGAGCAGGCACGGCGCATCTGCCGGAGCTGCCCCGTCCAGGCGATCTGCCTCGACTGGGCGCTGCGCACCGGCGAACCGGACGGCATGTGGGGCGGCACCACCCCCGAGGAGCGCCGCCGGATCCGGACCCGCCAGGGGCCGGCCACGGCCTGACCCATCCCATTGACAAGGAACAGGACACCGATGAAGAACCTGGAAAGCGTCGCCGCCCCCGGGCCCGCCCGGGTCGACACCCTCGACAACCTCCGCGAGCACCTGCAGTGGGCGATCGAGCTGGAACAGGCGACGCTGCCGCCGTACCTGTGCGCGCTGTACTCGCTGGACCCGGAGCGCAACCCCGAGGCGGTGGAGGTGGTGGGCAGCGTCTTCGCCGAGGAGATGCTGCACCTGGCGCTGGCCGCGAACCTGCTCAACGCCGTCGGCGGCCGGCCGCGCCTGGACTTCCCGGGGATGCTGCCGCCCCATCCCCGGCGGCTGCCGCACAGCTCCCTGGAGCTGTCGCTGCTCCCGTTCGGGCCCGCGGCGCTGGAGATGTTCCTGCGCCTGGAACAGCCGGCGCCGCCCGGCGCACCGGCGGAAGGCGACGGCTACGAGACGATCGGGCAGTTCTACGACGCGATCGAGCAGGGGCTGCGCGACCTGTGCGAGCAGCTCGGCGAGCGGGAGGTCTTCTGCGGCGACCCCGCCCGCCAGGTGGCCGGCACCCACTTCCGGCACACCGCGGGCAACCTGTTCGCGGTGGAGGACCTGGAGTCGGCGCTGGGAGCGCTGGAGGAGATCGTCGAGCAGGGCGAGGGCACGGCCAGGGGCCAGGTCTGGGACGGCGACCAGGACATCTTCCACCCCGAACGGGACGAGGTCGCCCACTACTACCGCCTCCAGGAGCTCAAGCTGGGGCGCCGCTACCAGCGCGGCGACACCCCGCGCTCCGGCCCCACCGGCGAGCGGATCTCGGTGAACCTGTCCGCCGTCCGCCCGATGCGGCCCAACCCGCGGCTGTCCGACCACGCCCCCGGCAGCGCCGTCCGCACGGCGCAGGAGGAGTTCAACCGCACCTACTGCACCCTGCTGAACCAGCTGGAGCAGGCCTTCGACGGCGACCCGAAACTGCTCGGCACCGCCGTCGGCACCATGTTCGCGCTCAAGGGCCAGGCCGCCGCCCTGATGTCGCTGCCCGACGGGGACGGCACCGTGGCCGGCCCCACCTTCGACTACGTGCCGCCGGAGTCGCGCCCGTAAGCGTCCGGAAAGGAAGAAACCCTCGTGGACAACCCCTTGAGGATCGGCGCAGGACTCGTCGACTACGCGCTGATCTTCGTCTACTTCGCCGTCGTCCTGCTGGTCGGGGTGGCCGCGCGCCGGCGGGTCTCCAGCAGCCTCGACTTCCTGCTGTCGGGGCGGTCGCTGCCGGCCTGGATCACCGGGCTGGCCTTCATCTCGGCCAACCTGGGCGCCGTCGAGGTCATCGGGATGTCGGCCAACGGCGCCGAGTACGGCATGCCGACCATGCACTACTACTGGATCGGCGCCGTCCCGGCCATGTTGTTCCTGGGCATCGTGATGATGCCCTTCTACTACGGCTCCAAGGTGCGCAGCGTCCCGGAGTTCATGCGCCGCCGCTTCGGCCCCGGCGCGCACCTGGTCAACGCGATCACCTTCGCGCTCGCCCAGGTGCTGATCGCGGGGATCAACCTGTTCCTGCTGGCCACCGTGGTCAACGGGTTGCTCGGCTGGCCGCTGTGGGTGGCCCTGATCCTCGCCGCCGTGATCGTGCTCAGCTACATCACCCTGGGCGGGCTGTCGGCCGCCATCTACAACGAGGTGCTGCAGTTCTTCGTCATCGTCGCCGCGCTGCTGCCGCTCACCCTCATCGGGCTGCACCGCGTCGGCGGCGTCGGCGGCCTGATCGACCGGGTGCGCAACGCCACGGGCGGCGGTGCCCAGGAGCTCAGCTCCTGGCCGGGCACCGAGCTGGCCGGGTTCGCCAACCCGGTCCTGTCCGTGGTCGGCATCGTGTTCGGGCTGGGTTTCGTGCTCTCCTTCGGCTACTGGACGACCAACTTCGTCGAGGTCCAGCGGGCCATGGCCACCAGCTCGATGACGGCCGCGCGCAGCACCCCGATCATCGCCTCGTTCCCGAAGATGTTCATCCCGTTCATCGTCGTCATCCCCGGCATGATCGCCGGGGTGCTGGTGCCCGAGGTGATGCGGCTCAAGGCCGGCGACCCGGCCGCCGGGGTCACCTACAACGACTCGATCCTGCTGCTCATCCGCGACACGCTGCCCACGGGGCTGCTCGGCCTCGCGCTGACCGGACTGCTGGCCGCGTTCATGGCCGGCATGGCGGCCAACATCTCCGCCTTCAACACCGTCTTCAGCTACGACCTGTGGCAGCAGTACGTGGTCAAGGGCCGCTCCGACGGCTACTACCTGAAGGTCGGCCGGTGGGCCACGGTCGGCGCGACGGTGCTGGCCATCGGCACCGCGTTCATCGCCGCCGGCTACGGCAACCTGATGACCTACCTGCAGACCCTGTTCGGCTTCTTCAACGCCCCGCTGTTCGCCACCTTCATCCTCGGCATCTTCTGGAAGCGCATGACCGCGACCGCCGGCTGGGTGGGCCTGGCGTCCGGCACGCTGGGCGCGATCGCCGTGTGGCTGGCCAACGAGACCGGCCTCATCTCGCTGCCCGGGCAGGGAGCGGCCTTCGTCTCCGCGGGCGTCGCGTTCGTCACCGACATCACGGTCAGCATCCTGGTCAGCCTGGTCACCGCGCCGAAACCGGCCGGCGAGCTGACCGGGCTCGTCTACGCCGAGACGCCCAAGGCCCGGCGCACCGACCCGGCCGCCACCCGGCTGCCCTGGTACCGGGCGCCGGCCAAGCTGGCGGGCATCTCCCTGGTGCTCGTCACCGCCCTCAACGTGATCTTCCGATGAAAGGGAACCGGCACATGACCGACGACCAGCCCGCACCCCGCAAGCCCGGCGCGTTCGACATCCGCGTCGTCATCGCCGGGCTCATCGGCTTCTACGGCGCCGTCCTGACCGTCATGGGGCTCGTCGTGGACACCGCCGCGGACCGGGCCAAGACCGGCGACGTGAACGCCAACCTGTGGGCCGGCGTCGGCATGCTGGTCCTCGCCGCCGCCTTCGCGATCTCGGCACGCCTGCGCCCCGTCCTCGTCGAATGACGCTCGGGCGGACGCGACGTCCGGCCACGTTCACCCGCCGGCGGCCGCCTCCGGGGCGGCCGGGCTCAGGCCGTGGCCCGGGGAACCTCCAGCAGCGCGGTGCGCAACTGCCTGCGGGAGGCCACGCCGAGCTTGGCGAAGACCTTGCGCAGGTGCCACTCGACGGTGTGCGGGCTGATGAAGAGCCGCGCGCCGATCTCGGAGTTCGTCAGCCCCGCACCGGCCAGGCGGGCGATCTGGGTCTCCTGGGCCGTGAGCGTGTCACCCGCCTCGGCGGGACGCCTGCGCACGGTCTCGCCGGTGGCCTCCAGCTCCCGCCGGGCGCGTTCGGCGAACGCCTCGACCCCGATCCTGCCGAGGACCTCGTACGCGGCAGCGAGCTGCTCGCGCGCCTCCGCCCGGCGGTTCTCCCGGCGCAGCCATTCGCCGTAGAGCAGCCGGGAGCGCGCGTAGGTGACCTGGACCCCGGTGCGGCCGAGCCGCTCGATCGCCTCGCGGTACAGGGCGTCGGCGGCCGGCCCGCCGCTCACCTGGGCACGCGCCATGGCCGAGGTGCCGAGGGCCCAGTCGGTGCCGCTGGCCTGCGCCATCCCGTCGAGCGTCCTGGCGGCCTCGGCGGCGCGGGCCTGCCGTCCCGTACGGGACGCCGACTCCACCAGCTCCACCGCGGACCTGATGGCCAGGCCCAGCTCCTGGAGGTTCGCGGCGCCCCGCTCGGCCGCGGCGTACGCCTCCTCGTGCCGGCCGTGACCGTTGTAGAGCACCGCGCCGGCCCACTGGCCGGCGGTCAGCATCTTGCCCTGCCCCTGGTGGAGGTCCGCGTCCCGGCCGATCGCCTCGATCGCCTCCAGCGTCGCGGCCTCCCTGCCCCGCCACGGCTCGATCATCATCGCGACGTAGTGGGCCAGGAAACGGCTGTCCGTCGCCTCGCCGATCTCCTGCGCCTCGGCGATCAGCGTGTCCGCGTAGCGGAGCTCACCGGCCAGCACCCGGTTCGACACGAGCTGCAGGAGCGCCGACGGCAGCACCGACAGCGCCCCCCTCTCGCGGGCCAGATCGACCAGCCGCGTCGAGAGCACCGTGTTGCCGTCGAAGTCCCAGACGTTGAACGCCATGCGGGAGGCGAGCGGGAGCCAGCCCAGGCCCTCCTCCGGCGAGACGCCTTCGGCCTGGAAGGCGTCCAGGGCCTGCCGCACCATGGGCACGCCGGCCGCGTACCCCTCGGTGGTCATCACGGCCAGGCCGTGCAGGAGCAGGTGGTTGCGCTCCGGCGGCGGCCCGGGCGGCGCGGCGAGCGCCGCCCGGGCGACATCCGGCAGCCGGGCGCCGCTCGGCAGGCGGTCGATGGTCAGAGCCGCGTCGAGCGCGTCGCGGTAGGTCTCCTGGGCCAGCCGCGCGTCCAGCGGCTGCAGCCGCCTGGCGGCCCTGAGCAGCAGCGGCAGGGCGGCGCCCGCGCTCCTGGATGCGAACATGATCTGGCCGCGCAGCAGGCCGGCCCGGGCGAGCTGGTGCTCGTCGAGCGGGGTGAGCTCGGCCGCGTCCAGGAGGCCGCGCGCGGCGTCGTACCCGCCGGCCTGGTACTTGGCCCGGGCCGCCGCCAGCGCCCTGGCGCCGCGGCGGGCGGGGTCGGGGGTGAGCTCGGCCGCCCGCTCCAGGAAGGCGGCCGCCGCCGCGACCCCGCCGCGGGCCTGGGCCCGGCCGGCGGAGCGTTCGAGCTCGGCGGCCACCGCCTCGTCGGGGCCGGCGGAGGCGCCGGCCAGATGCCACGCCCGGCGGTCGGGATCCGACCGGGGATCGGTCGCGTCGGCCAGCGCGCGGTGCACCTCCTGCCGCTCGCGCGGGGCCGCCGAGCCGTAGACCACCGAACGCACCAGGGGATGGCGGAACCGCACCCGGGTCCCGACGGTGATCAGGCCCGCCTCCTCAGCCGGCGCCGCGGCGACCGGCTCGACGCCCAGCAGCTCCGCGGCGCGGCCCAGCAGGGTCACGTCGCCCACCGGCTCGGCCGCCGCGATCAGCAGCAACCGCTGCGTCTCAGCGGGCAGCGCCCGGACCTGCCGCAGCAGGCTCTGCTCGATCTGGCCGCCCGCCGCCCGGGCGTCCGGCCGGCCGAACCCGCCCGCCAGCTCGGCGGGCGTCAACCCGCGAGGCAGCTCCAGCAGGGCCAGCGGGTTGCCCTGCGCCTCGGCCACGATCCGATCCCGCACCCGCTCGTCCAGCCGGCCGGGCGTCACGGAGTCGAGCAGGGCGCGGGAGTCGCTGTCGCTCAACCGCCCCACCTGGAGCTGCGCAAGCCCTCTCAGCTCCGGTTCGAGCGAGGGCCGGCGCACCGCGAACACCAGCCCGATCCGCTCGGCGAGCAGGCGCCGCGCCACGAAGGCGAGCGTCTGCACCGAGACCCGGTCGAGCCACTGGGCGTCATCGACCAGGCAGATCAGCGGCTCCCTGTCGGCCACGTCGGCGAGCAGGCTGAGCGCCGCCAGCCCGACCAGGAACCGGTCCGGCGCGGCTCCCGCGCTCAGGCCGAACGCCGTCGCGAGCGCCTGGCGCTGCGGTTGCGGCAGGCGGCGCAGGTCGTCCAGGAACGGGGCGCAGAGCTGGTGCAGCCCGCCGAAGGCCAGCTCCATCTCCGACTCGACGCCCGCCGCCCTGGCGATCCGGCAGCCCGAGGCCGCGGCGCGCGCGTACTCCAGCAGCGCCGTCTTGCCGATGCCGGCCTCGCCGCGCACCACCAGCACCGAGCTGTGGCCGCCCTGCACGGTCGTCACGAGCCGGTCCAGCGTCTCGCACTCGGCCTGACGGCCACGCAGCCGCGACCAGGAATCCCGCCTCACCATGTGGCACCGCTCCCTGCCGGCCGCATGCCCGTTGTCCGGTGGAGGCAGGAGACGGCCGGCGATACGCGGCGGGCGGGGTGCCCGCCGCCCTACGGATCAGGGTGAAGGCCACCGGCACCCCGCCACGGGGCGGCCGGTGGCCCTCCTCACCCGCACCGCGCGGTGGTGAACAGGAACGCGCAATCCTGTACGGCCTCCACGCGGTGGCGGCGTCCGGGCATGACCAGCAGATCGCCGGGCAGCCCGTCCCACGACTCGGGCCCGGCGACCAGCCGTACCCGCCCGTGCAGCACGTGCACCGTGACCTCGCCGGGATGCTCGTGCTCGTGGATGTGCTCGCCCTGCCGCAACGCCATGACCGTCTGCCGCAACGAACGATCGTGCCCACCGTGGACGGTGGTGGCGCTGCGGCCGCTGCCCGCCTCGCGGGCCCGGGTGACCAGGTCGCGGGCGAGCGCGGTCAGCGACGTCCTGGTCATGACCGGGGCGCGCGGCGGTCCCGGCGGGCTTCCAGCTCCTCCGGGCTGACCGGGATCAGCATCGGCTGCCCCGGCGCGCAGAACATCGTCACCACGAACGCCGACTCCTCGTCGGCGAGATGGTTGCCGTCCTGGTAGTGGATCACGTCCCCGCCGGGCTCCCAGAACGCCTCACCGGCCCGCACCACGCGCGCGGGGTCGCCTTCGAGCTCGAAATTGATCGCCCCCTTGACCACGTACCCGTACGCCGGCCCCGAGTGCCGGTGCGGCGGCGCGCCGGGGCTGTTCGGCGGCAACGTGACCAGGAGCGTCATCGCCTCGGCCCCCTCCGGCGCGGGCGGCGCCCCCGGCACGGTGGCGACCACGTCGATCTTCGGCGGCGGGCCGCTCTTGTCGGGGTTGTCGAGGTGGTGGGAGTGAGCGTGATCGATGCTCATCAGGATTCCTTCACGGATCAGTGGCCGGTTCGATCCGGCCGTGCACAGCTCAGACAAGACGGCGCCCCCGATGCGTGACAGGGACCGGGGGACGGCGGGTCATCCGGCGGCGCGCAGGTACACGGGGAGCTGCTGGTGGCCGTTGCTGATGAGGGTGGGGATCGGCCGCAGGGCGCCGGCCGGCGCCGCGAGCGAGATGGCGGGGAACCGCGCGAAGAGCTGGCGCAGGGCCTCGGCGACCTCGAGGCGGGCCAGCGGAGCTCCGAGGCAGAAGTGCACGCCGTAGCCGAACGCCAGATGATCCTTCGCCTGGCGGGTGACGTCGAAGGTGTCGGCGTCCGGCCCGTGCCAGTCCGGGTGGCGGTTGGCGGCCCCGTACGCGGCCAGGATGGGCTCGCCCGCGGCGATGACCTGCCCGTCGGGCAGCTTGATGTCGGTCACGGCGAAGCGCAGCGGCAGGTACTTGATGGCGGGCTCGGCCCGCAGGGTCTCCTCCACCACGTCCTCCCAGGCCGCCTGGCCGTCGCGGACGAGGCGGAGCTGGCCGGGGGAGGTCAGCATCGCGAAGACGGCCTGGTCGATGACGTTGACCGTGGTCTCGTACCCGGCGTTGATCATCAGGATCATCGTGTCGCGCAGCTCGACGTCGGTGAACCCGGCGCCGCCCGACTCCTCGTCGCGCGCCGCGATGAGCAGGGAGGTCATGTCGTCGCCGGGGTCGGCGCGCTTGGTGGCGATCAGCTGGTCGGTGACCTCGAACAGGCGCGCGGCGTTGGCCTGGGCCTGTTCGGGCGTGAGCGTGCTGTCGAAGACGTTGTCGACGAGCTGCCGGAAGTCGTCCCGCTGGTCCTCCGGCACGCCCATCAGGTGGCCGATCACGGCGATGGGCAGCGGGTAGGCCAGCCGTTCACGCAGATCCACCACCTGGCCGGCAGGCACCGCGGCCAGCTCGTCCATCAACGCCGTGACCATGGCCTCGACGGTCGGCTTCAGCTCGGCGATGCGGCGCGCGCTGAAGGCGGGGGCGACCATCCGCCGTAACCTGCGGTGGTCGGCGCCGTACGCGGTGAGCATGCTCTGCACCTCGATCCACAACGCGAGCGGCCAGGTGCGGATCGTCCGCTGGAAGTCCGGATAGTGAGCGCGGCCGTTCTTGGACACGTCGGGGCTGGTCAGCAGGGTCTTCAGCAGGGCGGGGTCGGAGACCGCCCAGGCCCGCAGGCCGAGCACGTCCACGGGGGTGGCCGGGCCACGCGCCCGCAGGGCCCGGTACTCGGCGTGGCGGTCGGCACCGGCGGGATCGATGACGAAGGGCAAGGGCTGGGACACGCGTCGTCTCCTTCGGCGAAACGGGGCTCTGGAGACGTTGACCGGGTAGCCCCGGCCGCGCGTGACAGGCGAGCCGTTCAGCCCTCACCGGCTTGCCCCGGGCGCGCCGGCTGGTGCGGAAGGAGGGAGAAGGCAGGCAGGTGAAGCCCCCGCCACTTTCAACCTATAGCGCACAGGGGGTCTTGCGGCAAGACGGGGGTCGTGCCGCAGAATCAGCGGCTGGGCCGGGACCTGCGGAAATGATGCGCGGAGCGCCTGGCCGACCTGCGACCTCACCGGACGGGTGATCCATGTTCGACGTGATCATTGCCGGCGGCGGGCCGACCGGCTCGATGCTGGCAGCGGAGCTGCGGCTGCACGACGCGCGCGTGCTCGTGGTGGAGAAGGAGGCGGAGCCGCCCCCGTACGTCCGCTCGCTCGGCCTGCACATCCGCAGCATCGAGGTGATGGACCAGCGCGGGCTGCTGGAGCGGTTCCTCGCGCACGGCCGGCGGCACCCGATCGGCGGTCACTTCGCCGGCATCGCCAAGCCCCCGCTCGACCGGCTGGACACCGCGCACCCCTACATCCTCGGCATCCCGCAGACCATCACCGACCGCCTGCTGGCCGAGCACGCCGCCGAGGCCGGCGCCGACATCCGGCGCGGCTGCGCGCTGGTCGGGCTGAGCCAGGACGAGGACGGGGTGAGCGCCGAGCTGGCCGACGGCACGCGGCTGCGCTCGCGCTACCTCGTCGGCTGCGACGGCGGCCGCAGCACGGTGCGCAAGCTGCTCGGCGTCGCCTTCCCTGGCGAGCCCGCCACGACCGAGACGCTGCTGGGCGAGATGGAGCTGACCGAGGATCCGGAGACGATCGCCGCCGTCGTCGCGGAGGTCCGCAAGACCCAGCTCGTGTTCGGCGCCGTGCCGCTCGGGGACGGGGTGTACCGCGTGGGCGTGCCCGCCGAGGGGCTGGCCGAGGACCGCGCGGTCCCGCCGGCTCTTGAGGAGTTCCGCAGGCAGCTACGGGTGTGGGCCGGCACCGACTTCGGCGCGCGCGAACCGCGCTGGCTGTCCCGCTTCGGCGACGCCACCCGGCTGGCGGAGCGTTACCGGGTCGGCCGGGTGCTGCTGGCCGGGGACGCGGCGCACATCCACCCGCCGGTCGGCGGGCAGGGGCTCAACCTCGGCATCCAGGACGCGGTCAACCTCGGCTGGAAGCTGGCCGCCGAGCTCGGCGGCTGGGCGCCGGAGGGCCTGCTGGACAGCTACCAGGCCGAGCGGCGCCCGGTGGCCGCCGACGTGCTGGACAACACGCGCGCGCAGATGGCGCTGCTGTCCACCGAGCCGGGGCCCCGGGCGGTGCGCCGGTTGCTGTCGGAGCTGATGGATTTCGAGGAGGTGCACCGGCACCTGATCGAGAAGATCACCGCCATCGGGGTGCGTTACGACTTCGGCGAGGGCCACCACCTGCTCGGCCGGCGGATGCGGGACGTGCGGCTGAAGCGGGGGCGCCTGTACGAGCTGATGCGCGGGGGCCGCGGCCTGCTGCTCGACGGGACCGGCCGGCTCTCGGTGGCGGGCTGGGCGGATCGGGTCGACCACGTGAGCGACGCCGCCGAGGAGCTGGACGTGCCCGCCGTGCTGCTGCGGCCGGACGGCCACGTCGCGTGGGCCGGCGACGATCAGCAGGAACTGCTCGACAGGCTGCCACGGTGGTTCGGCGCCGCCGGCGGCCACCGGTGACGTGCCGGGTGCCGCGGCCGGTCGCCGGCGGGCACGCGGCGGGGCCGGGCGCGGGTGTGCGACGATCGTGCGGTGACCGCCCCTTCCACCGTGCGTAAAGTAGGCAGGCCGCGCGCCGTGGCGCGCCCGCGGAGCGGGCTGAGCCCGCGCGAGGAGATCCTGGCGGCGGCGGCCGAGCTGTTCACCACCCACGGCTACACCGCCACCACGACGCGGGCGCTGGCCGAGCGGGCCGGGATCCGGCAGGCGTCGATCTACCACTACTTCGACGGCAAGGAGGACATCCTCGCCGAGCTGCTGGAGAGCACGGTGCGGCCGTCCCTGGAGGCCGCGCGCGCCCTGTCCGGCGCCACGGCGGAGGAGCGGCTGTGGGAGTTGTGCCATCGGGACGCCGGGCTGCTGTGCTCGGGGCCGTACAACCTGGGCGCGCTCTACCTGCTGCCCGAGGTGCGTACGGAGCGGTTCGCCGGGTTCCGGCGGATGCGTGAGGAGCTCAAGGACGTGTACGGGAAGCTGCTGGCGGCCACCTCCGCCGGGGCGGCGCTGGCTCCCGGTGACCGGGCGCTCCGCACCGACCTGCTGTTCGCGCTGATCGAGGGCGTCATCCTGATCCGCAGGGACACCCCGGGCGAGCTGGCCGCCACCGCCGTCGAGACGCTGGCGGCCGCCACCGCCGACGCGGCGCTACGCCTGGCCGGTGTTCGCGACCGGCAACCGCCCGCCGGCCACGCCGGTCTGGCGTAGCCGCCGGTAGAGCAGGCCCAGGGCGACGACCGCCGCGAGGAAGATCAGGGTGAACCACTGGAAGAACCAGTGGCCGGTGATCGGGGCGTACACCTCGGCCCTCGGCCAGGCCAGGTTCACCGTCATCGCCAGCCCGTAGCAGAGGGCCAGCGCGTTGACCGGCAGTCCCCAGCGGCCCATGCTGAACAGCGGCGTCCCGTCCTCCGCGGTCCCGGCCGGCGCCCCGCCCCGCCAGGCGCCGCGCAGCCGCTGCACCAGCAGCGGGCCCGTGACCATCGCGTACGCCAGGTAGAGCAGCACGATGCAGGTGGTGCCGATGGCCAGGAACGCCTCGGGGGAGGCGAAGTTGAGCAGCAGGATCGCGGCTGCCAGCGCCCCGGTGACCAGCGCGGGGCCGGTCGGCATGCCGGTGCGCCGCGAGACCCTGGACAGCGCGCCGGAGAAGGGGACCACCCCGTCGCGGGCCATGGAGAACAACATCCTGGTGGCCGCGGTCTGGATCGCCATGGTCGCCACGGCGATCGCCACCACCACGTCGGCCAGCAGCAGCTTGCCCACCCAGTCGCCCAGGCTGCTGGTGAGCACGTACGACAGGCCCTCGGTGGCCAGCCGCCCGTCGGTCAGGCTGGGCGCGGCGAGCAGGCCGGCGAAGATGATGAGCCCGCCGAGCAGCCCGGCCGCCGTGAGCGCCGTCAGGATGGTGCGCGGGGCGACCCGGCGGGGGTTGCGGGTCTCCTCGCTCAGCTCGCCCGCGCTGTCGAACCCGATGAGCACGTACGCGGCGGTGAACGAGCCGACCAGCAGCGCGCCGATGGCCCCGCCCTGACCGCCGGTGCTGAACGTGACGCCGGGACCGTTCTCGGCGTGGGTGAACAGCAGCACGATGATGAGCACCGCGCCGATGATCTCCGTGGTGACGCCGATGCTGTTGACCCGGGCCAGGACGCGGTTGTCGATGACGTTCACGGCCGTGGTGAGCGCGAGCAGGATCAGGCCGAGGATCGCGGCGTTGGCCGCGCCCGTGGCGGTGGTCGGCGCGGGGTCGCCGCCGACGAGCTGGAAGCCCGGCCAGATCGAGGGCAGCACCACCTGAAGGGCGAGCGCCGCGGCGGCGATGACGACGATCTGCCCGAGGATCATGATCCATCCCGCGAACCAGCCGAACGCCGGCGTGCTCAGCCGGGTGGACCACTGGTAGATGGAGCCGGAGATCGGGTAGCGGGCGGCCAGCTCGGCGAAGCAGAGCGCGACCAGGAGCTGCCCGGCCAGCACGATCGGCCAGGTCCAGAAGAAGGCGGGGCCGCCGAAGGAGTACCCGATGGCGAAGAACTGGAAGACCGTGGTCAGCACGGAGATGAAGGAGAAGCCCGCGGCGAAGGAGGCGTACCTGCCCATGCTGCGGTGCAGCTCCTGGCGGTAGCCGAAGGTCCGCAGCGCGGCTTCGTCGGTGGGCGGCGGGGGAGTGGCGGTGACGTCCATCGGGTCTCCGGGCGCTCGAATTTCTGTCGGTTGACCGATATGTACGGGCCCGTCGTTTCCGCCTCATGACGCCGGCGTTCATCTGCCGTAACGCAAAACTCACCGTGCGGCCTGATCACTTCAGGCGCGAGGCCCGCGTGAGCTTCGCTTAACACGGGATTTACCGGCCTGACCCATGAGCGTTCGCGATGCCGCACAGCATTTCTGTCGAGCGACAGAAATTACGAGGAGCGTCGTGACCACACTCCAGAACGGGACCGCCACCACCGCAGGTGCGCGCGCCCACGCCCGCGCCCAGGAGGGCACCGCGGTCCACACCGCGCCGACCGTGCCGGCCTCGCGCTGGGCGGACCCGCCCGACGGAGTCGCCGCCGACGAGATCGTCTGGGCGGACCGCGTCCCCGCGGGCGGCTACGCCCACCGCGTTCTCGCGGCCGGCACCGCGATCCGGCTCACCGACCCCGACGGCGACGCCTGCGCGTCGCTGCTGCTGTTCCACGCCGGCATGCCGTGGGAGCGGCTCAACGTCGCCGACACCGTCAAGGTGCAGTGGCAGGTGTACGCCGGCGAGTCGTACCTGCTGCTCAGCGACCAGGCCCGGGTCCTGGCGACCGTGCTCACGGACGGCTCGGGGCGGCACGACACCCTATACGGCGCCTCCACGCGCGCCAGGAACGAGCGGCGCTACGGCGACGGCTCACCCCAGGGCCCCAGCCCCGCCGGACGGGAGCTGCTCGCCCTCGCCGGCGCCAAGAACGGCCTCGAACGGCGGGACCTGCCCCCGTCGATCTCCTTCTTCCAGGGCGTGCGCATCGACGCCGAGGGGCGGCCCGAGTGGCAGGGCTCGGCCGGCGCCGGCACGAGCCTCACCCTGCGCACCGAGCTCCCGCTCGTCGTCCTCCTCGCGAACGCGGCCCACCCGCTCGACCCGCGCCCCGAGTACACCGTCACCCCGCTGGAGATCCTCGCCTGGCGGGACCGGGTGACGGCGCCCGAGGACCCCCAGTGGAGCGCCACGCCCGAGGGCCGGCGCGCCTTCGAGAACACCACCGACCACCGGAAGGGCAGGGCACTGTGAACACCGACGCGTTCGGGGCCGAGCTGCACCGGGAGACCGTCCCGCCCCGCGCCCCCTGGTCGCGGGTGCTCCGGCGCGGTCAGGTGCTCGCCATCGTCGACCTCGACGGCAACCAGGCCGTCGACTTCCTCGCCTACGACGCCCACCGCACCTGGCGCGCCTACAGCGCCCAGGCGACGCTGCAGGAGCAGGAGACGATCTTCCTCACCACCGGCAGCGTGCTGCGCGACAACGAGTCCGAGCCGCTCCTCACCGTGGTCGCCGACGAGGTCGGCCGGCACGACACCCTGGGCGGCGCCTGCTCCCGCGAGTCCAACACCCTGCGGTACGGCCACCACACCTACGCCCAGCACGCCTGCGCCGACAACTTCCTCGCCGAGCTGTCCAAGTACGGCATGGGCAAGCGCGACCAGGTCTCCAACGTCAACTGGTTCATGAACGTGCCCGTCGACCCCGACGGCGCCCTCGGCATCGTGGACGGCATCTCGGCCCCCGGCCTGTCCCTCGCGCTCCGCGCCGAGAAGGACACCCTCGTCGTCGTCTCCAACTGCCCCCAGATCAACAACCCCTGCAACGGCTTCGACCCCAGCCGCGCTCAGATGGTGGTGCACGCCGGTGCCTGAGCCGAGGCGTACACCCGGCACGCTGCTGATCGCCAACCGCGGCGAGATCGCCTGCCGGATCATCCGCACCGCCCGGGAGCTCGGCCTGCGCACGGTCGCGGTGTTCTCCGAGATCGACCGGGCCGCCGCGCACGTCCGGCTCGCCGACGAGGCGGTCCTGCTGGGCCCGGCGGCGCCCGCGCAGTCGTATCTCGACGCGGAGGCGGTCCTGCGCGCCGCCAAGGAGAGCGGCGCGGACGCGATCCACCCGGGGTACGGGTTCCTGGCCGAGGACGCCGGCTTCGCCGAGCTCGTCGAGGGCGCCGGGCTGGCGTTCGTCGGCCCGACGCCCGCCCACCTGCGCACCTTCGGCGACAAGCACACCGCCCGCGAGGTGGCGGTGGCCGCAGGGGTGCCGGTCTTCCCCGGCACCGGCCTGCTGGCGGACGCCGACCACGCGGTGGCGGAGGTGGCTGCCATCGGTTACCCCGTCATGCTCAAGGCCACCGGCGGGGGCGGCGGCATCGGCATGACGGTGTGCCGCACGCCGCGGGAGCTGCGGGCCGCCTACGACCGGGTGACCGGCCTCGCGCTGCGCAGCTTCGGCTCCGCCGGCGTCTTCGCCGAGCGGTACGTCGAGCGCGCCCGCCACGTCGAGGTGCAGCTCTTCGGCGACGGCGCGGGCGGCGTCGTCACCCTCGGCGACCGCGACTGCTCGTTGCAGCGGCGCAACCAGAAGGTCGTGGAGGAGGCGCCCGCGCCGGCGCTGCCCGGCCACGTGCGCGAGCGGCTGCACCGGACCTCGCGCGACCTGGCCGCCTCGATCCGCTACCGCTCGGCCGGCACGGTGGAGTTCGTCTACGACGCCGAGCGCGAGGAGCTCTCCTTCCTGGAGGTCAACGCCCGCCTCCAGGTGGAGCACCCCGTCACCGAGCAGGTGACCGGCGTCGACCTGGTCGCGTGGATGCTGCGCCTGGCCGGCGGCGACGACTCGTTCCTCGCGCCGCACCTGGCGACCGGCGCCGTGCCGGTGTCCGGGCACGCCGTCGAGGCGCGCGTGTACGCCGAGGACCCGGCCGCCGGCTTCCGCCCGAGCGCCGGCGTGCTGACCCGGGTGGAGCTGCCGTCAGGGGAGGGCATCCGGGTCGACGGCTGGGCCGGGACCGGCACCGAGGTGTCCACCGCCTACGACCCGATGCTCGCCAAGGTGATCGCCACCGGCCGAAGCCGCGAGGAGGCCCTGGACCGTCTCGGGCAGGCCCTCGCCACGACCCGGGCCGACGGGATCGAGGTCAACCTCGGCCTGCTGCGCGCCGCGGTCGGGATCGCGGAGTTCAGGGCCGCGACGCACACCACCGGCACCCTCGCCGGCGTCGGCGACCCCGAGCCGCGGGTCACCGTCGTGCGCGCCGGCCTGATGACCACCGTCCAGGACGCCGAAGGACGCGTCGGCTACTGGCAGGTCGGGGTGCCGCCGAGCGGGGCGATGGACGACCGCTCGCTGCGGCTGGCCAACCTCGCGCTCGGCAACGACGAGAACGCGCCCGGCCTGGAGTGCACCGCGAGCGGCCCCACCCTCCAGGTCAGCCACGACACGCTGGTGTGCGTCACCGGTGCGCCCGCGACGGTCACCGTGGACGGCGCTCCCGTCCCGATGTGGGAGCCCGTGCTGGTGCCGGCCGGGGCCACCCTGCACGTCGGCGACGCCACCGCCGGCCTGCGCAGCTACGTCGCCTTCGCGGGTGGCCTGGACGTGCCGCCGTACCTCGGCAGCGCGGCCACCTTCACCCTGGGCCGCTTCGGCGGTCACGGCGGACGCGCGCTGCGCCCCGGCGACGTGCTCCGCACCGGGACGCCTGCCGGAGCCCCGTCCGGGCCCGTTCCCGCCGAGCGCCGCCCCCGCTTCGGCGACCACTGGGAACTCGGCGTCACCGAGGGGCCGCACGCCGCGCCCGACTTCTTCACCAGGGACGACATCGCCCAGCTCTACGCCACCCGCTACAGCGTGCACTTCAACTCGGCGCGCACCGGCGTCCGCCTGGCCGGCCCGAAACCGGCCTGGGCACGGCGCGACGGCGGCGAGGCCGGCCTGCACCCCTCCAACATCCACGACACGCCGTACTCGATCGGCGCCCTGGACTTCACCGGCGACACCCCGATCCTGCTCGGCCCCGACGGCCCCAGCCTCGGCGGCTTCGTCTGCCCGGTCACGGTGGTGTCGGGCGAGCGGTGGAAGCTGGGCCAGCTCAGGCCGGGCGACACGGTCTCGTTCGTCCCGGTGCGTGCCGCCGGATCCGTGCCGCCGCGCTCGCTCGACCTGCCCGTACTCGTGCCGGGCGGGGACCTCGACGACGGCGTGCTGCGCAGGCTCGGCGGGAACGACGGGCCGGCGGTGACGTACCGGCGGCAGGGAGACGACAGCGTCCTCGTGGAGTACGGCGACCTCGTGCTCGACCTCGCGCTGCGCGCCCGCGTCCACGCGCTGCACACGGCGCTGGCCGAGCTCGCCCCGGCCGGCGTGCTCGACCTGACGCCCGGCATCCGCTCCCTGCAGGTGCACGTCGATCCGCAGGCGCTGCCGGTGGCCCGCCTGCTCGGCCTGCTCGCCGAGCTGGAGGCCACGCTGCCGCGCACCGCGGACCTGGTCGTGCCGAGCCGTACGGTGCGGTTGCCGCTGAGCTGGGACGATCCGGCGACGAGGGAGGCCATCGAGCGGTACATGGCCGGCGTGCGCGACGACGCGCCCTGGTGCCCGTGGAACATCGAGTTCATCCGCCGCGTCAACGGGCTCGACAGCGTGGACGACGTCTACCGCACGGTGTTCGACGCCGAGTATCTCGTGCTCGGCCTGGGGGACGTGTACCTGGGCGCTCCGGTGGCGACGCCGCTCGACCCGCGGCACCGGCTGGTCACCACGAAGTACAACCCCGCCCGTACCTGGACGGCGGAGAACTCCGTCGGCATCGGCGGTGCCTACCTGTGCGTCTACGGCATGGAGGGCCCCGGCGGCTACCAGTTCGTGGGCCGCACCACCCAGGTGTGGCGCACCCACCCGGAGCCCGGCGAGGACCCGTGGCTGCTGCGGTTCTTCGACCGGATCCGCTGGTATCCGGTCTCGGCGGAGGAGCTGCTCGACCTGCGGGCCGACCTGGCCGCCGGCCGGACGGCCCTCGACGCCGCCGACGGGTCGTTCTCGCTGGCCGCCCACGAGCGCTTCCTGGCGGACAACGCCGGGTCGATCGCCGCGTTCCGGGCCAGGCAGGCGGCGGCGTTCGCCGCCGAGCGGCGGGCCTGGGAGGAGGCGGGCGAGTTCACCCGGGCCGAGCAGGCGGCGGCCGTCGAGACGGCCGCGCCCGCCGAGGTCGTCGTGCCGGAGGGCGGCGCGCGGCTGGACGCGCCGTTCGTGGCGAACGTGTGGAAGGTGGAGGTCGCCGTGGGCGACGTGGTCGAGGAGGGGCAGACGCTGGTGGCGCTCGAGGCGATGAAGATGGAGACGTACCTGGTGGCGCCGGCCGCGGGCGTCGTGACCGAGGTGCGCGCCGCCGCGGGCACCCAGGTCGCTCCCGGTGACTGCCTCGTCGTGCTGGGGCCGCTCGCATGAGCGCCGGCGAGCGACCGCGCGGGAACGCCCGCCAGGCGCTGAGCGGGGATGCCCGCGAGGTGCTCAGCGGAGGCGGCGGTGAGGTGCTGGGCGGGGATGCCCGCGAGGTGCCGGGCGGGGGCGCCCGCGAGGTGTTGCGCGGGCGGCGGCCGGAGGTGTTCATCGCCCACCGCGACGAGGCCGACGTGGTGGCCGAGCTGGCGGCGGCCACCGGGCCGCTGGCGGGGCTCCGGCTGGCCGTGAAGAACAACGTGGACGTGGCGGGCTTCCCGACCACCGCGGCCTGCCCCGCCTTCGCCTCCGGCCCGGCGGCGGCCGACGCGCAGGCGGTGGCACGGCTGCGGGCCGCCGGCGCGACCGTCGTCGGGGTGACGAACCTCGACCAGTTCGCCACCGGCCTGGTCGGGCAGCGCAGCCCGTACGGAGGGGTGCGTGACGCGCGCCGGCCGTCGTTCGTGTCGGGCGGTTCGAGCTCGGGCTCGGCGGTCGCGGTGGCGCTCGGCCTGGCCGACCTCGCGATCGGCACCGACACCGCCGGCTCAGGCCGGGTCCCCGCCGCGTTCCAGGGCATCGTGGGGATCAAACCGACCCTCGGCACGGTGTCCGTGGCGGGGGTCGTGCCGGCGTGCCGCTCGTACGACGCGGTCACGATCATGGCGCGGGACCTCGGCACCGCGGGGGCCGCCATGGCCGCGATGGCCGGCGGCCCGGGGACGCGGCCCTGGCCGGCCGGCGTGCCCCTGGCCGCGCCCGCGACCGCCCGCGTGGCCGTCCCCGACGAGCTGCCGGCCATGGCCCCCGGCTGGGCCGACGCCTTCGAGGGCGTCGTGGCGCGGCTGCGGGAGGCGGGGGCCGTGGTGGAGCCGATCCGGATCGAGCCGTTCCTGGCCGCGGCCCGGCTGCTCTACGACGGCGCGCTCGTCGCCGAGCGGCACGCCGCCGTCGGCGAGTTCGTGGACGCCCACCCGGACGACGTCGATCCCACGGTCGGCGCGATCATCGGCCGGGCCGGGAAGGTCTCCGCGCCGAGCCTGGTCCGCGACGTCGCGCGCCTGGAGCTGCTGCGGCAGGAGTGCATGGGGCTGCTCGGCGGCTTCGACGCGCTGCTCGTGCCGACGGCGCCCTGCCATCCCACCGTGGCCGAGGTCGCCGCCGAGCCGGTGGCGGTCAACTCGCGCGTCGGCACGTACACGAACTTCTGCAACCTGTTCGACCTGTGCGCGGTCGCGGTGCCGGCCGGCACGGTGGACGAGGGCCCGGACCGGGGGATCGCCCAGTTCGGCGTCACCGTCCTGGCCCGCCCGTTCCACGACGCGGTCGCGCTCGACCTGGCCCGCCTGGTCGCCGTCCAGCCGGAGCCCCCCGCGGAGTACGCCGGAGGCGCCCCGCCGCTACCCGCCGGGCCGCTGCCGTGGCCGGCGGCGATCGCGGACGGCGGCGTACGGGCCGTCGAGCTCTTCGTGGTCGGCGCCCACCTGGCAGGCCAGCCGCTCGAACACGAGTTGCGCGACCTCGGCGCCCGCTGGGACCGGCCCGCGCGGACCTCCGCCGCCTACGCCCTGCGCGCGCTCGACACCGTGCCGCGGAAGCCGGGGCTGGAGAGGGTCGGCTTCGAAGGCGGCGCGCCCGTCGAGGGCGAGGTCTGGCTGATCTCCGAGGGGGCGCTGGGGCGGTTCCTGGCGAGCCTGCCCGCGCCCATGACGCTGGGACGGGTGGAGCTCTCCGACGGCAGCTGGGCCGTGGGGTTCGGCTGCACCCAGGAGGCGGCGTCGGCGGGCGAGGACATCACGAAGTACGGCGGCTGGCGGGCCTGGCTGTCGAGCCGCAGCCTTTCTCGTACGTGAGCGCGTCACGTCCGTGACGCGACGGCGCCCCGGCTCCGTCAACAGAGGCCGGGGCGCCGTCGCGTCGGTCCTCGGACGATCCTGCACGGGGGCGCCGATCGGCGGTGGCCGACGAGGCGTCAGCCGCGGGAGGCGGTGAGCTCGTCGGTGGGCGCGCCGGTGCGGGTGCGCAGGGTTGCTGCGGCGATCAGGGCGCCGGCGAGGGCGATCCAGTCTTCATGTACCCCAGGGGGTATGTGCGAGGGCTAAATCAATACCACTGGGGGTATCTGTCAAGCCCGTCTGGCCGAGGTTCCGGGGCAGGGCCGGTGGGCCGACTTGCGGGTGGCGAGCCGCGGATGGGAACGTGAGGCGTGGTCACGGCAGCCGATCAGGAAACCCGACGGGACGTCGCCTGGGCGATGGCGAGACAGCTCGCGCACGCGGCGGCCGAGCCTGCGCCGCCCGTGCGGGTGGCCCTCGGCCAGGCGTCGGGCCTCACACTCGCGCAGGACCTCGTCGTGGCGACGCCGCTACCGGCCTTCGACACCTCCGCCATGGACGGCTTCGCCGTCTCGGGCGCCGGGCCGTGGACGATCGTCGGCAGCGCCCGTCCCGGCCGGCCGTGGACGGGCCGGCGGCTGGCGGACGGGGACGCCGTGGAGATCTCGACCGGGGCCGTCGTCCCTCCCGGCACCTGGGCGGTGCTGCCGGTCGAGTCGGCCGCCGTCAGCGACGGCCGGGTCACCGGCCCCGACGAGCCGGGCGCGGCTCGTGACGGCCGGGTCGCCGGTCCCGGCCTGGCACGTGGCAAGCACATCCGGTACACCGGGGAGGACGCGCCCGCCGGCACGCGCCTCGCACCCGCCGGCACCCCGGTGGGCCCGGCGCTGCTGGGCCTGGCCGCGTCCTGCGGCTACGACGAGCTGCTGGTCCACCGCGCGCCCGCCGTCCGGGCGATCGTCACCGGGGACGAGCTGGCCCATCACGGCCTGCCCGGGCCAGGACGGGTGCGCGACGCGCTCGGCCCGCTGCTGCCGCCGCTCATCGCCGGACTGGGAGGCCGCCTCGACGGCCTCGTCCACGTGCCCGACCACCCCGTCTCCGCGCTGGCCGAGGCGGTGGAGTCGGCGGCCGGCGCCGAGGTCGTCGTGGTCACCGGATCGACGTCGGTCGGCGTCACCGACGGGCTGCGCCGCCTGCTCGCCGAACGCGACGCCCGCTGGGTCGTCGACTCGGTCGCGTGCCGTCCGGGTCACCCCGCCCTGCTCGCCCGGCCGCGCGGCGGCCCGTACGTCGTCGGCCTGCCCGGCAACCCGTTCGCCGCGCTGGCCGCCGCGCACACCCTGCTCGGCCCGCTCCTCGCGGGGCTGTCCGGCCGCGCGCTCGGCGACCTGCCGCAGGCTCCGCTGACCTCCCGGCTCCCGGTGCCCGCCGGTCGCACCCGCATCCTCCCGGTCGTCTGGGACGGCCCCGGCGTGCGGGCTCTCGACGGCGATCGCCCGGCGTTCCTCAACGGCGCGGCTCTCGCCGACGCCCTCGCGGCGGTCCCGCACGGCCACGAGCCCGGCCGGCCGGTGCCGCTGCTCCTCCTGCGCGGCTGAGCGCCGGCCGGAACCCGGGTACGGCCCGCGCCGCGCGCGGGTGGCCTGGCGAACGCCGCGCGGCGTGCGGGTGGCGTGCCCCGTGGCGGGTGGCGTGGCGGAAGCCGCGCGGCTGCACGGTGTGGCTCGATCGAGGGCCCTGACGGCGTAGTTCCCGGGAACTAGGCAGGTCAGTGCCCGCGCGCGATGTGCCGGGCACAGGCCCGTCCCTACGCTCGGACCCGTGCTGAAACGCCTGATCCCCGCCCTGCTCGCGCTGGCGGCCGTGCTCGCCTGGACGGCTCCCGCCCTGGCGCACGGCCGCAGCGGCGAGGCCGACGCGCGCTTCGCCCAGACCATCGCCGGCATGGAGCTGACGGTGGTGGTCCGGGCCAGCCTGCAGGTGCCCGCCCCGCTGCAGGTGGACGTGGTGGCGCACGACGCCGGGCGGGGCGGCAGGGTCGAGCTGACGCTGCGCTCCGCCGGGACGGGCCGCTCCTCGTCCGGCGCCGTCGAGGTGCGCGAGGGCGGGCCGGGCATGTACCCGGTGGTCCTGCGGGCGGAGCGGGTGGGGCCGCACGAGCTGGAGGTGCGGGCCGGTGGCGAGCGGTCGGTGCTGCCGTTCGACCTGCTGGTGCCGGGGGCGCCGCTGTGGGAGGTGGTCGTGTACGCGGCCTTCGCCTGCGCCGCGGTGGCCCTGACCGGGGCCCTGGCGGGAGCGGCGCTGTCGCGGCGGGGGACGGCCGGGGCGTGCACCGTCGCGTTCGTGGTCGCGACGGCCGTGGCGTTCACCGCGGGCGGGCTGTCGCCGTGGTTCGCGCCCCCGGTGCCTGACGGGGCGCCGGCGGTGACGGAGCGGGAGCAGCTGCTCGGCAGGCCGAACGCGCAGCCGCTGGTCGAGGTGGAGCCGGAGCGGCCGGGGGCGTACGGGGAGTTCCGGCTGAGGGTGACCCTGTTCGACGGCGCCACCGGCCGTCCCGCCGACGACCTGGCCGAGCACCACGGCGCGCTGTCGCACGTCGTGGTCACGAGCCAGGACGGGACGTACTTCCGGCACGTGCATCCCACGCGGGTCGCGCCGGGCGTCCACGAGGTGCGGCTGCGGGCGGGGGAGGCGGGCCGTCACCTGGTGTACGCCGAGTTCGAGCGGGCCGGTGCGGGCGGGCAGCTCGTCTCCGGCGAGTTCACGGTCGGGCGCTCCGCCGCGTCCACGGCCGGGCGGCCGGGCGATGTCCAGGCCGAACAGCCGGGCGATGTCACAGCTGGGCGGTCGGGTGATGTCACAGCCGGGCGGTCGGGTGATGTCCAGGCCGGGGAGCCGGGTGATGTCACGGCCGGGCGGCGGGGCGACCAGGAGGAAGCGTCCGGGAGCCGGCCCGCGCGCACCGGGCAGCGGCCGGTGGTGGAGCCGGCGCGGCCGGTGGCCGGGCGGCCGGTGACGCTCACGCTGGACACGGGGCTCGCCTCGGTGCAGCCGTGGCTCGGCATGGCCGGGCACCTGATCGTCCGCAGCCAGGACGGCGGCTACCTCGGCCACGTCCACGAGGCCGCGTCCATGGCGACGACGGCGGAACGGCCGCCGGACGAGTCGGTCGCCCGTTACGGCCCGCGGCTGAGCTTCACCTTCAGCTTCCCGCGGCCGGGCCGCTACCTGGCCTGGATCCAGTACGCCAGGAACTACGAGATCGTCACCGTCCCGTACGTGATCGAGGCCGCCGCCGAGGGGAGCGCACGATGACCCGGCGCAGCCGCGCGTACCTCGCGCTGCCTGTCCTGCTGATCGCCGCCGGGATCCTGTGGCTCGTCCGGGGCGGTGACGGCGGCCCCGGCGCGGTGGAGCTGGCGGGCAGGGGCGCGCACTACGCGGTCCACCTGGCGCTGGAGCCGGGCACCGGCCCGCGGGACGTGCGGATCCGCGTCGAGCCGCGACCCGCCGAGGTCTCGGTGTTCGCGGTGATGCCGCACATGGGGCACACCACCCCCGAGCTCGCCGCCCCGCCCGACGGCACGGGCCGTTTCGTGGCGCGCGGCGAGCTGTTCACGATGTCCGGCGCCTGGGAGCTCGGGATCCGCGTGCGCGGGAGCCGGGGCACCGAGGTGATCACGATCAAGACCCTGGTCGGAGAGGGAGAGTAGATGGCGAGACAAGTGATGGCAGAGCGGCGTGAGGTGCCCCGCCGGGAGGTGACGGGTGCGTGGTTCCTGATGTCCGGGTACGCCGTGCTGCTGACCGGCATGGTCTGGGACGGGCAGTGGCACGGCGACGTCGGCCCCGACGACTTCTGGACCGCACCCCACCTGCTGCTCTACGCCGGGACCGGCATCATCGGGCTGACCTGCCTGACGGTGGTGCTGCTGTCGACGTGGGCGAGGGGGCCGGCGACGGGCACGCCGTCGGTGACCGTGTTCCGCACGTTCCGCGCGCCGTGGCCGTTCCTGGTGGGCGGGCTCGGCGCGTCGGGCAACCTGCTGTACGCGGGCTCCGACCTGTGGTGGCACGAGGTGTACGGCTTCGACATCGCGGCCGGGGCGACGCCCTCGCACCTCGGGCTGGGGCTGTCCATCCAGGTGGAGATCTTCGCCATGGTGATGGCGTTCGCCGTGCTGCGCCGTACGCGGCCGGAGCGGTGGGGCCTGGCGCTGGCGATCGGCCTGGCCACGATCGGCTCCACGTCGGCCTTCGGCATGGTCTCCGAGCTGGTCCTCGCCTGGCTGCCGGGGGTGGCGGCGCGCGTGCTCGGCCTCGGCGCGGCGGGCGCGCTCACGCTGAGCCTGATCGCCGGGCTGACGCGCGGCTGGCACTGGCCCGCCGCCGCGGGGCTGGCGTTCCTGGGCGTGCAGGGCGGGCTCGCGCTGTTCGCGCCGGCCGCGACCCGCTGGTACGCCGAGGCGATCGGCCAGCCGATGCGCGAGTACGCGACCAACCTGCCGCAGGCCCTGATCGGCTTCCCGGTCACGTTCCCGCTGGTGGCGCTGGCGGCCGGTGCGGTGGTGGCGGTGGCCGTACGGCGGGGTGCGCGCCCGTTCCCGGTCATGGCGGCCGTCGGGGCGCTCGTGGGCGTCAACACCGCGCTGTTCTACGGCGCGATCGGCATGGAGATGAACCTGGCGGCGACCCTGGCGGCGGCGGTCGTGATCGCGGCGGGCATGGGCCTGCTGGGCTGGCAGTGCGCCGTCCTGCTGCGGCGCTTCGGCACGCGCACGCTGCCGGCCGGGGCCGTGGCGGTGACCGCATGAGGCGCGCCCTGACCGCGGCGGCCGCCGCCCTGGCGGCCCTGCTCCTCGCGGCGACCCCCGTCGCCGCGGCACCGCCCCTGCCGGGTGAGATCGTTCACACCGAGACGGTACGGATGAGCGACCAGTCGGCGATCACCGTATCGTTCACGGAGTGGCCGATCCGCGCCCTGCAGTCGCTGGACTTCACGTTCGAGCCCACCGGCGGCGTCGAGGGGCGGACGGGGCTGGTCACCACCGTCTCACCGTCCGGCGACCGCGCGGGGCTGAAGGGCATCGTCCTGCAGCGCCGCGGCGACAGCATCGTGCTGCCGCGGCACCCCCGTGCCCGCCAGGTGTGGGGGCTGGACGTCGTGTCGCTGCCGGAGGAGGGCACGTGGCGGTTCGAGTTCGCGGTGGAGGGGCCTGGCGGGACCGCGACGGGCGTGCTGCCGGTCCAGGCGATCGAGCAGCCGGGCCCGCCGCTGCCGCTGAGCTGGACGATCGCCCTGGCGCCCTGGGCCCCGGTCGTCCTGCTGCTGGCGTACGGGTGGAGGCGGAGCCGCACGATCCGGCGGGCCGCCGGACCCGCCTGGAGTGGCTGAGCGACGGGTTGCTGGCCGTCCTGCCGCCGCTCGTCGGCTGGCTGATCGGGCTGGCCGGGGAGGCGGGCGCCGAGGAGATGGCGCCGCGGCTCGCGCTGGCGGGCGCGCAGTCGCTGGCGCTGATGTGGTCGCGGCGGTTCCCGCTCACCGCGCTGTCCGTGGTCGTCGGCCTGGAGCTGGCGCTGGCCCTGCTGAAGCTGCCGGTCCTGGTGGCGCCCCTGGTCGCCGCGTCCCGGCTGGGGGCGTGGGGCCGGGGCGACCGCCGGGTGATCGGCGTGGTGGCGGTGCTGGCGCTGCTGCTCACCGGCCTGCCGATCACCCTGCTGGCCATCGGCGACCCGATGCGGGTCGTGGCCGTGTACGGCGCCATCGCGGTGTTGTTCGTCGGGTTCTGGACGGTGGGGCGGGTGGACGGGCGGCAGCGTGACCGCATCCTCGAGCTGCAGGCGCGCTCGCGGCTGCTGGAGGCCGAGCGGGCCGAGGCCGAACGGCGGGCGGCGGAGCGGGAGCGGGCGCTGCTGGCCAGGGAGCTGCACGACATCCTCAACCACTCGGTGACCACGATGGTGGTCGACGCCGAGGCCGGGGCCGACACCGGGGACGACATGGAGCGGACGCTGCGGCGCGTCGCCCGTACCGGCAGGGAGTCGCTGGCCGAGCTGCGGCGGTTGCTCGGCGTGCTGAGAGAGCCGCCAGGGCACGACCCGCTGGCCCCGCCGCCGCGGCTGGACCAGCTCGACGCCCTGGTCGCGGCCATCCCGCCGGGCGGGCCGCGGGTGCTGCTCGAACGCCGCGGCGAGGTGCGGCCGGCGGACGCGAGCATCGAGCTGGCGGCCTACCGCGTCGTCCAGGAAGCGCTGACGAACGCGGCCAGGCACGCCGGGCCGGTGGAGGTGAGGGTGGTGCTCGACTACGCCCCCGCGCGGCTGGCGATCCAGGTCACCAATCCGGTGCCCGGCGCGCCGGGGACGATCGGGAACGGCGCGGGCGTGGGGCTGATCGGCATGCGGGAGCGGGTGGAGCTGCTGGGCGGCACCGTACGGGCGGGCCGCGACGGCGACGCCTTCGAGGTGCGCGCCACGCTGCCGCTGCGGAGCAGGTCGTGACCGGCGTCCGGGTCCTGGTGTGCGACGACGAGCAGCTCCTGCGGGAGGCGCTGGTCCGGCTGGTCGGCGCGTCCGACGACCTGACCGTGGTGGGCGCGGTGGGCGACGGCGCGGCCGCCGTCGAGGCCGCCACCGCGCACGAGCCGGACGTGGTGCTGATGGACATCCGGCTGCCCGGCATGGACGGCATCGAGGCCACCCGCCGCATCGTGGCGCGGGGCGGGCCGTCCCGGGTGCTGATCCTGACCACGTACGACCTGGACAGCTACGTCTACGCGGGCCTGCAGGCGGGGCCAGCGGGTTCCTGCTGAAGGACGCGCCGGGGGAGCGGATCCGTGACGGCATCCGGATCGTCGCCTCCGGCCAGTCGGTGCTGGCGCCCGAGGCGACGACCCGGATGATCGAGGCGTTGCAGCCCATGCTGCCCACCGAGGAGGACCGCCGGCTGCTGGCGGCGGCGGGGCGGCTGACCGGGCGCGAGCGCGAGGTGTGCGGGCTGATCGCCCAGGGCCTGTCGAACGACGAGATCGCGGCGCGGCTGGTCATCAGCCGATACACGGTGAAGGTGCACGTGTCGAGCATCCTGGCCAAGCTCGGCCTGCCCGACCGGGTGCACGTCCTGCTCGCCTGGTCCCGGTTGCGCCCGCACTGGCCGGAGGCGGAACGATCGCCCTGACGGCCCGCCGCAGGCATCGAATGGTAAAAGCCTGCTCCACGGTTGCGCCTGATGTCCTCAGAAGATGGGGGCGTGAAGAGGGGGCGTGATGTGCTCGAAGAGGGTGTGCGTGCGGCAGGCCCCACCTCCAGAGGGCGTAGTGGCCGGCCCGGAACACAGGACCGGCCACTACGCTCTCACGTCCCTGCGGTCCTCGGCCGAGCGCGGTGGCGGGATCGATCTCAGCCGGTGAAGCCGCGGCACGCGTCCAGGCAGCGCTCCACGGCGGCCCGCGGCGCCATGGCGTACGTGCCGTCCCCGAACAGCTCGAACGTCATGAGCCCGCGATACCCCCGCCGGTCCAGCGCCTCCAGGTAGCCGGCCAGCGGCAGCTCGCCGTCGCCCCACGCCAGGTGTCCGGCGGGCCGGCCGTCGATGAGGTGCACGTGCCGTACGCGGTCGCCGAGCGCGTCGAAGTAGTCGTCCACGCTCTCGCCGGCCACGGCCATGGCTACGGTGTCCAGCACGGCGCCCAGGTTCGGCGCGCCGATCTCGCCGATCATCCTGGCCAGCGCCCGGGAGTCGTTGACCAGGTTCGACTCGACGCGCTGCAGCGCCTCCAGCACGCACGTCACGCCGAGCGTCCCGGCGTACGCGGTGATCTCGCCGATCGCGTCGGCCGAGCGGCGCCAGGCGGCCGCCACCGGCTCGTCCTCGAAGCCGCGCCCCGGCGTGAGCAGCAGCAGCTCCGCCCCGAGCTCGGCGCAGAGCTCGGCGGCGCGGCGGAACATCGCCACGCTGCGTGCCCGCAGCCCGGTGTCCGGGGAGGCCAGGTTGACCGGGTACATCACCTGCTCGGGCGTGAGGCAGGCGACGGTCATGCCGCGCGACCCGGCTCGGCGGCGGACGGCCCGCGCCCCGGCGTCGCTCAGCTCGGGGACGTGGAGCTGCGGCGCGATGCCCCACAGCTCCAGCCGTTCCCGGCCGAGGTCGGCCATGTCGTCGAGGAAGCGGTCGAACGGCAGGTGCTGGTAGGCGAAGTTCGATCCGGTGAAACGGGCAGGCTCGATCATTTGCCGATCCCATCTGCGAGGCCCTTGACGATGTAGCGCTGGCCGAGGAAGAACAGCAGCACCACCGGCAGCGCGGCGATCACCATCCCGGCGAACACCACCGGGTAGTCGGTGCCGTGCTTGCTCATCAGGCTCGTCAGCCCGACGGGCAGGGTCTGCACGCCGGAGCCGCTGGTGAAGATCATCGCGAACAGGTACTCGTTCCAGGTGAACAGGATGTGCAGCAGCACCGTCGAGGTGAGGATGGGCTTGCACATCGGCAGGATGATCCGCCAGAACGCCGTCCACCGGCCCGCGCCGTCCATCTCGGCGGCCTCGTCCACCTCGCGCGGCAGGTCGATCATGTACGCCCTGATGAGGAACGTGGTGAACGGGATGCGGAAGGCGGTGTAGAGGATGAGCAGCGCCCAGAACGTGTTGTACAGCCCCATCGCCTGGAACAGCTTCACCAGCGGCACCAGCGCCACGGTCGGGGCGAGCATCAGGCCGCCGAGCACGACCGCCGTGAGCGTCCTGTTCAGCGGGACGTCCACGCGTGTCAGCCCGTAGGCGGCCCACGCGCTGATGAACACGGTGGCGACGGTCGAGGTCACCGTGACGAGCACGCTGGTGGTGAGGTAGTCGCTGACGCCGCGGTTCCACGCCTTGGCGTAGTTGCCGAAGCTCCAGTCCAGCGGCAGCGCGAACGGGTCGCCGAACAGCTCGGCGTTGGTCTTGAACCCGTTGAGCGTCATCCACAGCAGCGGGTAGAGCACCACCACGGCCAGGGCCAGCAGGAACGCCCACATGAACACGCGGGCGATCACCCCGAGGAAGCTCAGGCGCGTCACCATTCCACCCTTCTCCTGCGGGTGACCCAGAGCTGCGCCACCGCCACGCCGAGCGTGATCACGAACAGCACGGTCGCGATCGCGGCGGCGTACCCGAAGTTGTTGCGTACGAACCCGCTGCGGTACAGCCAGGTGCCCAGCACCTGCGTCGAGTTGTCCGGGCCGCCGGCCGTCATCACCATGACCTCGTTGAACACCTGGAACGCGCCCGAGAGCGTGACGATCGCCATGAGCCCGGTCATCTCCCGCACGAGCGGCACCGTGATCCGGAAGAAGCGGCCGACCGCGCCGACGCCGTCGATGGCGGCGGCGCCGTAGATCTCCGCCGGGATGCGCTGGATCGCCACCGCGAACAGCAGCGTCGAGTAGCCGAAGCCCTGCCACTGGCTCATCGCGATGATCGACGACATGGCCGTGCTCTCCTGCCCCAGCCACGCCTGCGCGAGCTCGCCGAGCCCGACGGCCTTCAGCGCGTGGTTGAGCGGCCCCAGGTTCGGCTCGTAGATGAAGTAGAACAGCAGGCCGGCGACGGTCAGGGAGATCGCCGACGGGATGAAGTAGATCGCCCGCAGCGCGCGCTGCCACCGCTCGCTCCGCACGCCCTCGATGAGCGCGGCCAGCAGGAGCGCCCCGAACACCTGGAAGACGATGGAGACCGCCGCGTACAGCACGTTGTTGCCCAGCGACGACCAGAAGACGGGGTCCTCGACCAGCTTGGCGTAGTTGCCGAGGCCGACGTACTCCTGGCTGCCGCTGTAGATGTCCCACTTCAGCGTGCTGAACTGCAGGTTCTGCACGAGGGGGAGGTAGACGAACACTCCGACCAGCACGAGGGCGGGGACGACCCACGCGAGCCCGAGCGTCCTTCGCAGGGTGGCGCGCACGCGGGAGCTCCTACCTGGCGGCGTTCGAGGCCTGGCGGACACTTTCGAGCACCTGCTCCGCCGTCTTGCCGCCGCTGATGAGCGCCTCGCCGCCGGCCAGCCACGCGTCGGCCACCTCGGGGACGGTGACGGTGTCGAGCCAGATCGCCAGCTTGGGCGCCTTGTTGACGAGCTGCACGCCCTCGTGGACGGCCTTGCTGGAGGTCTCCTCCGTGACCGCGCCGACGACGGTGCTGGGCTGCCCGTACGGCGGCGCCGACAGCGTCTTGGCGTTCTCCAGGCTGGTGGCGAACTTCATGAAGTCCACCGCGAGCGCGACCCTGGGCGACTTGGCGTTGATCAGATATCCCTCCGGTGAGCCCTCCAGCACCGTGCCGTCTCCGGGCGCGTTCCGCGGTACCGGGAGCTGGAAGATGCCGAAGTCGTCCGGCTTGACCTTGGCCGACGTCGCGTTGTCGAACTCCAGGATCTCCTGGTAGTACATGGCGGCCTTGCCGTTGGCGAACGCCTCCTGGGCGGAGCTGTAGAGCACGCCGTTGGTGCCGCTCCTGGTGTCGGTGCACTGGTCGACCAGGGTCTTGAACTGGTTGAGCGCGGTGACGTAGCCGGGGTCGTCGAGCTTGGCGGTGGCCGGGGCGAAGTCGGCCTGCAGCGTGGCGTCCGGCACGTTGTAGGCGAAGAGCTGCTGCAGGTAGTGCAGGGCCGGCCAGCCGTCCTTGTTGCCGAAGGCGATGGGCTCGTACCCGGCCTTGCGCAGCGGCCCGCAGGCGGCGATGAGCTCCTCGAACGTCTTGGGCGGGGCGACGCCCGCCTTGGCGAAGGCGCTCTTGCTGTATCCCATGAACTTGCCGTTGCCGTACAGCGGGATCCCGTAGTTCTTGCCGTCGCGGGCGAAGGCGGCCAGCGAGCCGGGGCTGAAGGTCTTGCCCCACGGGGTGTCCGGGCCGATGACCGCGGTCAGGTCGGCGGCCCGGCCGCCGCGGATGTAGTTGTCGGCCCAGTTTCCGGTCCAGGTGAAGTAGATGTCGGGCAGCGCGTCGGAGGCGGTGAGCGTCTTGAGCTTGTCCTTGACGCTCTGGTCGGTCTCCTGGATCAGCTCGAACTTCACCTGCGGGTGCTGCTTGGTGTACGCGGCGGCGAGGTTCTCGAAGTAGGGGCCCGTGGGGTCGCCGGCGAACTTGGTGAGGATGCTCAGCGTGCCGGAGAACTCCGGCGTGGCGGCGGCGTCGGCCTTGGGGGCCTGGGTGGTTCCGCCGCCGGAGCAGGCGGCCAGCGTGAGTGTCCCGAGGAGTGCCGCGAACGTCGGCAGGGCGCGAGGGCGCATGGGCTTCCTTTCTCCACCGGTGCGTGGTGTTGGCCGACCATACAGCTCGTCTGATACCGGTACCAGACCCGTTCACCAAGATCTTTCATTCGTTAACCTGGCGTGACCTGACGAGAGGTGATGTAGTCGCAGCTCAGACCGGCATCTCGGAGGACGGCTGTTGACGCCGCGCGGTGGCCTGTGTCAACGTGACCCCCGCGTGATACCGGTATCAGGTCCCGATCAGGCGGACGCCGGGTTCTGCGAAAGGATGCGACGATGCTCGGATTCGACGAGCCGGAATTTGTCTCCCAGGTGGCGAGCGCGGTGGCCCTGCGCCCTCAGATCGAGGAGCTGGTCGACCGGCTCGTGGACGAGGGGTTCGACACCCTGCTCCTGGTCGGGGCGGGCGGCACGTACGCGCAGATGTGGCCGTACGAGCACCTCGCCCGGCGCGCCTCGGCGCTCGACGTGCGCGCCGTGATCGCCGCCGAGCTGATCGCCTCCGGTGACGCCCGGCTGGGCGAGCGCACGGTGGCGCTGTTCACCTCGGTCTCGGGCACGACCGACGACAGCGTGCGGGCCATCGAGTACTGCAGGTCCAAGGGGGCGTACACGATCTCCTTCACCGGCCACCCCGACTCGCCCGTGGCCGCCAAGGTGGACACGGCGCTGATCTCCCGGCCCAAGACCTGGCCGTTCGACTTCCAGCTCCTGCTGTTCATGGGCAGGCTGCTGGCGCGCCGCGGCGAGTTCGACGGCTACGACAAGCTCGCCGGCGAGCTGGCCGGGATCCCGGAGATCCTCGTCGAGGTGGCCAGGCAGGCCGAGCCGGTGGCCGCCGCGTTCGCCGACGCCCACAAGGACAGCGACTACTACTTCCTCATCGGCGGCGGCAACCTCTGGGGCTTCACCTACCTCTACTCCATGTGCATCCTCGAGGAGATGCAGTGGCTGCGCACCACCCGCGTGCACAGCGCCGAGTTCTTCCACGGCTCGCTGGAGCTGCTGGAGGAGGACACCAGCGTCATCGTCTTCCAGGGCGAGGACGAGACCCGCGCCCTGACCGACCGCGCCGAGGCCTTCGCCAGGCGCGTCTCCAAGGACGTCACGGTCTTCGACACCCGCGACTACCCGCTCACCGGGATCAGCCCCGAGTTCCGCGGCCTGCTCGCGCCGCTCGTGCTCGACACCGTCATGAGCCGGGTCAGCAAGCACCTGGAGCGGGTCCGCGACCACTCGCTCGACCTGCGCCGCTACTACCGGGTCATGGACTACTGAGCCGATGAGAGTGCTCGGCTTCGGCGACAACATCGTCGACCGGTTCGTCGACCGGGGCATCGACTACCCCGGCGGGAACAGCGTCAACGTCGCCGTCTACGCCCGCAGGCTCGGCGTCGAGTCCGCCTACCTCGGGGTCTTCGGCGACGACGGGCTCGGGGCGTTCCTGCGCGGCGCGATCGCCGCCGAGGGCGTGGCCATGGACCGCTGCGTCGTCCGCGCGGGCGAGAGCGGCGTCTCCCGCCTGCGCGTGGACGAGGGCGAGCGCGTCTTCCTGGGCTGGAACGGCGGCGGCGTCACCGTACGCGAGCCGCTGGCGCTCGACGCGGACCTGCTCGGCTACCTGGGCGGCTTCGACCTGGTGCACTCCAGCGTCTACTCGCGCAGCGAGCCGGAGCTGCCCAAGCTGGCCGGGCTCGGCCCCCTGGTCAGCTTCGACCTGTCCAGCGAGGAGGAGTACCGCGACCCGGCCTACCTCGACCGGGTCTGCCCGCACGCCGACCTGGTGCTGCTGTCCTGCTCCCACCTCGACGAGGACGCCACGGCGGACCTGCTCGCCGAGGCCGTACGCCGGGGGGCCGGGCTCGCGCTCGGCACCCGCGGCGTGGCCGGCGCCTTCGCCCATGACGGGAACGTCACCGTGTCGGCCCCGGCCTGGCTCGCCGAGGACATCGTGGACACGATGGGCTGCGGCGACGCCTTCCTCGCCGGGTTCGCCGTCTCGCTGCTGCGCGACGGCTGGGCCGCCGGCCATCCGGCGGCGCCCGCCGCGATCGAGCGGGCGCTGCACAGGGGCGCGGAGGCGGCGCACGCGCAGTGCTTCGTCGAAGGCGCCTTCGGGCACGGCCGTACCAGCGCGTAGCTAGCATGATTCAGTGACAAGGGACGGGATCCATGCCGACTGACCGCGGCCAGGCGGGGCCGACGATCTCCGAGGTGGCGGCGGAGGCCGGCGTGGGCAGGGCCACGGCGGCGCGCACGCTGGGCGGCTACGGATACGTCAGCCCCGAGCTGCGCGCCCGCGTGCTCGCGGCGGCGGAGAAGCTCGGCTACCGCGCCAACGCGCTCGCGCGCAGCATGTCCACCGGGGTGAGCCACACCCTGGGCGTCATCGTGGCCGACATCGGCAACCCGTTCTTCGCCGGGCTGCTGCGGGGCGTCTCCGACACCTCGCGGGCGCGGGGGTTCGACGTGATCGTGCTGAGCACGTACGAGAACCTGCAGGAGGAGGTGGCGGCCACCAACGTGCTCATCGACAAGCGCGTCGACGGCGTCATCGTGGCCTCGGCCGCGCTCGGCCGCGACCAGGTCGCGCACCTCAAGGCCGCCATCGACCGGGGCATCCCGGTCGTGCTCGTCGACCGCGCCGTCTCCGCGCTCGACCTCGACTCCGTCGTCATCGACAACCGCGACGCCGCCCGCGAGGCGGTGGAGGTGCTCATCGCCGCCGGGCACCGGCGCATCGGCTTCGTCTGGGGGCCTCCCGTGGCCGAGGCGCCGGCCACCAGGCGCGAGCTGCTGACGGCGGCCTCGCGCAACCTGTGGACCGACGGCGAGCGGCTGCGCGGCTACCTCGACGCCCTCGACGACGCGCACATCCCGTTCGACCCGCAGCTCGTGATGGTCGGGCCGAAGACCGAGGAGCGCGTCGTCACCGAGGTCGGCCGCATGCTCGCGCTGCCCGACCGGGTCACCGCCGTGTTCTGCTCCGAGACCGACGGCATGACAGGCTCGCTGCGCGCGCTGCGGAAGGCGGGGCTGTCGTACCCGGACGACGTGGCGCTGATCGGGTTCGACGACAGCGCGTGGGCGGCGGTGATGGAGCCGCCGCTCACGATGATCGCGCAGCCGGTGCACGAGCTGGGCGCCAAGGCGGCCCAGGTCCTGCTCGACATCCTCGGCGGGGCCGAGCCCGCGCGCGAGATGCACACCCTGCGCTCCCGGCTCATCCACCGCTCCTCGGTCGCGCCGCCGGTCTTCCGTGACGGAGGGGTCAGCGGCCGGGCAGGGTGACCGTGCGGCAGGCGAGGTGGAGGGCCAGGCGCTCGTCCCGGTGGCCGAGGTCCACGCCCAGCAGCCGCTCCACGCGGTCGATGCGGGCCGCCACGGTGTTGCGGTGCACCCCCAGCACGGCGGCGGTCTCCGCGATCGACGACTCCGCGTCCAGGTAGGCCGACAGCGTACGGATGAGGTCGCCCGGCTGGTCGCGCAGGGGCGCCAGCAGCGCGCGGGCGGCGGGCTCGAAGGTGTCGGTCCTGGTCCACTCCAGCAGGAGCTGCGCCATGCCGAGCTGGTCCACCTGGAGGAAGAAGCCGGCCTCCGGGCGGGTCGCGGCGAGCCTGGCCGCGTCCGTGGCCTCCGCCACCGTGCCGGCCAGCCCCTCCGGCCAGGGGTGCGGCCGGCCGACCCCCATGTGGTCGGCGATCGAGCCGCTCAGCTTCCTGTGGGCGGCGCGCAGCTTGGCCGCCAGGGCGCGGACCCGCGCGGGCGTGGGCTCCTGGGCGAACGTGGTCCAGCCCGTCCAGCCCTCGCCGTGCTCGACGACCACCGCCTCCACGCCCTCCGCGCGCAGGACGCGGGAGATCTCGGCCGTCCACGGCACCAGGTCGAGCGCGGGGACCGCGCCGATGCGCAGGCCGACGTGCCAGCCGCCGAGCTGCCATCCCGCGTCGGCCACCCGCCTGCGCAGCTGGGCCGAGGGCTCGGCGTCCAGCCGCAGCAGGTCGCCCAGCAGCGCGGTACGGGCCCGCGCGTCGCGCTCCAGCTCCACGCGGTGGGCCAGCAGCCAGCGCTGCACCGCGGCGGCGGCCACGGCCAGGGCGGGCGGCACGATCTCGGCCCGCGCCGCCGCCGTGCCCCGCAGCTCGGCCACCAGCCAGAGCGTCGGCCGCGCCGGGTGCGGCAGCAGCGCCGGATGGGCGAGCAGCACCCCGCCGGCCAGCGCCACGCGCTGCGGGACGAACTCGTCCACGCGCACGGCGCCGGGCTCGGCGACCTCCCCGGCCAGCGGCTCCCCTCGGTCGTCGAGCAGCGCCACCGGCACCCCGAGCAGGTCTTTCAGCCTGCGCACCACGTCCTCGGGGGCGCAGGTGCGGTTGTCGAAGGCGCGGTGCGCGGCCAGCACGAGCCGGGCGCGGTCGATCTCCGGCTCGGCCAGCAGCAGCCGGGCGGCGACGACCAGCTCCAGCGGGTCACCGCCCACGGTGCCGAGCAGCGGCAGGCCGAGCCGGTCGGCCAGCAGCAACGTCGCCCGCGACACCTCCGGTCCCGACGAGCTCCCGGACCCCGCCGCGGCCCCGGAGCCGGTCGTGGTTTCGGAGCCGGTCGTGGTCCCGGTGCCCACCATGGTCCCGGTGCCCGCCGGCGCGCCGGAGCCTGGCGCTGTCCCGGTGCCCGTCGCGGGGCCGCAGGGCACGAGCACGCCCGCGCCGCCGGCGTCCACCACCCGGCGCAGCAGCGCGTCCACGCGCCAGTCGGCGGGCTGCGGCGGGGTCGTGACGATGATCAGCTCGTCGGCGGCGACGGCATGACCGGCTGCCGGGTCGGCGACGGGCCGGACGGTGCGTACCGGCGCGTCGAGCCCGGCCGCCCCGGCGAGCACCCGCACCTGGCCGCTCCACTCGGGCAGCGCCAGCAGCCTGCGCACGCTGGTCATCGGCGCACCTCCAGAAGTCCCCTCGATCCGGTCACGCGCCCGCCCCGCCGGGCTGGGCGCGCCCTTCCGGGCCCGGATCGACGGACTCCCCGCCTCGCTCCAGCAGCACGGGATCGGAGTCCAGCCCGTAGGCGCGCGGGGCGAGAACCCCGATCCTGCCTGGAGCGGTCCAGAACGCCGAGATCGCCACCTGCAGCACCATGACCTCCATACCCACCCGAACCGTGTCCCCCGCGATCGGCACTCCGGTCCGCCGGTCCAGCACCGCGATCACGTCCGGCGTGGACGCCACGACCAGCCCGTCACGCAGCGCGAGCAGGTACTCGTTCTCCATCTCCACCCGCAGCAGCTCACCCGACGCGTGCCCGGTCAGCGTGACGCTGCCGCGCGCGAACCCCGGCCGCCCGTGAACCTCGGGCCCGGGCCGCCGGGTGACCTCCACCACGCGCCCCACGGACAGCACCCGCCCTCCGGTGGCGGCGGCCAGCCGTCCGGGGTCGGGTGACTCGCCGAGGGCGAGGATCCGCCGCCCCAGCCGCACCGCGCCGGACACGGAGCCGGTCACGCAGCAGGCGGCCAGCTCGCCCGCCGGGACGGGGGCGAGGGCGAGCGCCGCCCAGCCGCCCGCGGCGGGCAGGAAGGTGCGGGCGGTGCGCTCCAGGTCGGCGGGCGCGCCGGTGCCCTGCACGAGCACCTGCCCGCTCGGCTCGGCCAGCGCGGCCGGGGTGAGCGGGCGGCCGGCGGCGGCCAGGGAGAGCTGGTCCAGCCGCGGCAGCCCGCGCCCCGACAGGTCGGCGTCCACCGCGCACAGGCCGAGGTCGCAGGCGGCGACCAGCGGCAGGACGCCGTTCAGCCCGCCGATCTCGATGGAGACCAGCGCGTCGGCGCGCTCGCCCGTCCAGCGCTGGATGGCTTCCACGGCGGCGGCGACCTCGTGGCCGCCGGGCAGCTTCTCGGCGAAGACGGCGGTCGCGCCGACCACGCCCACCGGCACGACCCGCGCGCCGGGAGGCAGGCCGTCGAGCGGGCGCACGGCGACGTCCAGGCCCTCGGCCAGCCGCCGGCGCAGCAGCGTGGCCGCGGTCCGGCTGTCGCCGCCGCCCCCGGAGCCGAGCACGGCCACGCCCCGCTCCAGCGCGTCCACGTCCGGCGACTCGATGCGCAGCATGCCCTCAGCTTGCCGCACGCGGCCGGCGCGGCGTCGCGCACCCTCAGCGCCGCGCGGACCCCGCGGCGCGGCCCCGCTGGAGACAGGTCTCCGGATCGCGGAGCCGATCCTCCCGGCCCTCGTGGCGGCGGCCACCCATGCCTGGCTGGGGAGCGCCGTCGCCGGGGCGGCCTCCGGTAGGTAACGGTAGATTCCGCTCAGGAAGAGGGACTTTCCGGTTCAACTGCCGTATGGCTACGATCGGGCACCGATCGCCTCTGCGGCGATCTACGTCCTGGGTTTCACCGATCGGCGAGGAGTGTCCTGCACGTGGCTGGATGGGGCAGGAACAGGCGACGGCCAACGGGGACCCCCGACGACACCAGCGGGCCGGCGGGGGTGCGCCGGCTGCGCCTGCGTACGGTGCTGCTCGTCGTGGTGATCGTCCCGACCGTGACGTTCACCCCGCTGCTGGCGTCGGGCATGTCGCAGCTGTTCGGGCAGTGGCGGACGGAGAAGGTCCAGATGGACCTGGCCACCACGAAGGTCGGCAGGCCGGCGGCCGACCTGTTCTTCGCCCTGGACCGGGAGCGCAGGCTGACCGCGCAGGTGCAGACCGCCCCCGGTGGCGCCGCGCGTGACAGGCTCGCGGAGCAGCGGGCCGCGACCGACCGGGCCGTGCGCGCCTTCCGTCCCCTCACCGCGCTGGACCCGGCCGACGCGCAGGAGGGCCTCGCCGAGGCCCTGGCCACGACCGGGCGCGAGCTCGGCCTCCTCGACCAGCAGCGCCGGGCGGTGGACTCGGGCTGGTCCAGCGGCCGCCAGGCGTTCGAGTACTACAGCGGCGTCATCGAGTCGGGCCTGCGCGTGCTGGCCGCCCTCGGCAACACCGGCGAGGGCCAGGTGAACACCACGGCGCGGCCCCTGGTCGACCTGCTCTGGATCGTCGACATGGTCGGCCGCGAGGACGCCGTCCTGGCGCGCGGCTGGCCGACCGGCAGGCTGACGAGGAGCGAGTACAACATCGTCACCGAGGCCGCCGGCACCAGGAACCACCTCATGCACGCCCGGGTGGTGCCCGCTCTGACGGGGGAGGAGACCCGGTACGCGAAGATGACCGACGGCCAGGCCTGGCGCACCATGACCGCCGTGGAGGGGCGGCTGTCGCTCGCCGACGGCGACCAGGTGAGGCTCCGCGACGACAGCGCCGAATGGCGCTCCTCGGCGGAGACGGTCACCGGGCAGCTGCGCGAGCTGGTCGGCCTGCGGTTCGAGCATCTCGGCAGGGTCGGCTACGGCCACGCCGACATGATCTTCACGGTGTTCGTCAGCATCTCCACCGTGGGCGTGCTCGCTCTGGGCCTGGTGATCTTCACGAGCTGGCGGCTGACCTCCGTGCTCCGGCGGCGCATCCTGCACCTGCGTCACGACGCCCAGGAGCTCCAGGAGCGGCTGCCCGACGTGGTCGCCCGCCTGGAGCGCGGCGAGGACGTCGACGCGGACGCCGAGGTGCGCATGATCGAGCCCACCGGCGACGAGCTCGGCGAACTCGGGCAGGCGCTGAACCTGGCCCGTCGCAGCGCCGTGCGCACCGCGGTGCGGCAGGCCGAACAGCACCGCGGCTTCCAGCGCATGCTCCAGCGCATCGCCCGCCGTACCCAGATCCTCATCGGCCTGCAGCTGAAGAAGCTGGACGAGCTCGAGCGCAAGCACGAGGATCCCGAGGTGCTGGAGGGCCTGTTCGACCTGGACCACCTGACCGCCCGGCTGCGCCGCTACGAGGAGAACCTGGTGATCCTCGGCGGCGGCCAGCCGCAGCGCCGCTGGCGCAAGCCGGTACGCCTGCTCGACGTGCTGCGGGCCGCGCAGAGCGAGGTCCAGGACTACCGCCGGATCTCCATCGACGTCGAGGGCGAGCCCTGGATCGCCGAGCGCGCCGTGGGGCCGCTGATCCACGTCCTGGCGGAGCTGATGGAGAACGCCACCACCTTCTCCAAGCCGCTGACCCCTGTCGAGGTGCGGGCCGCACCGGTCAGCCGGGGCGTCGCCGTGGAGATCGAGGACCGCGGCCTGGGCATGGAGCCCGAGCAGTACGACGCCGTCAACGCCCTGCTGCAGTCGCCGCCGCAGCTCGACATGATGACGCACGCCGACGACGTGCGCCTGGGCCTCTACGTGGTGGCCCGGCTCGCCGCGAGCCTGGGCGTGCAGGTGGAGCTGCGCTCGTCGGCCTTCGGCGGCACCCGCGTCATCGTTCTCCTGCCGGAGACGCTGGTGGTGGACCGCCCGCGTACGGCGCCGGAGCCCGTCGCGGCCCCCGAGGAGGCGGCCGCCCCGCGGGCGGCCACGGAACCTCCCCGCCCGCCGGACCGGGACGGGGCGTTGCCGACCCGTGCCAGGGGACGCGCGATGGCCTCCGTCACGGCTGCACCCGGATCGCCGCTGCCCGGATCGCCGGCGGCGCCCGATTCGCCGGCGGCGTCCGGCCTCCGGCCGCTCCCTCAGCGCGTCCGCCAGGCCAGCCTGGCAGAGGAGCTCAAGGTCCCGGCGGACCCCGGCGACGGCGGCGACCAGGAGAGCTGGGCCGAACGCGAACAACCCGCCCGATCCGGCGCCATGATCGGCGCCTTCCAACGGCAGTCCAGAAAGCGCCGCACCGGCGAGGACGTCTCTCCGACCCCGCCGGGCGGATCCCCCGAACCCACCTCCCCGACGACGGAAGATCGATGATGACGCAGCGCACCACCGCCACCGACACGGACCTGGACTGGCTGCTGGACGGCCTGGTCGATCAAGTCGCGGGCACCCGGCACGCCATCGTGCTGTCCGACGACGGCCTGGTGATCAGCCGGTCGCGGACCATCAAGCGCGCGGACGCAGAACGCCTGGCCGCGATCGCCACCGGCCAGCAGAGCCTGGCCCGCGGCGCCGGGCAGCTCTTCGGCGGCGGGCAGGTCCACCAGGTCATCATCGAGATGGCTGATCTGTGGCTGTTCATCACCGCCGCGGGCCGGGGCACCCACCTGGCCGTGGTCGCCTCCCAGGAGGTCGACGCCGAGCTCATGAGCGTGGCCATGCACACCCTGATCCAGCAGGTCGGGAAGAAGCTGGGCACCGACGCGCGCACCCCGCAGGGCCACGATGTCTGGGGACACGGATGAAACACTGGACGGAGGGGTTCGCCGACGACGACGCCGACGAGCCCCTTGTCCGTCCTTACACGATCACCGGCGGGCGAACCGCTGCCGAGCGGGAGGACCTGGCGCTGATCACCGTGGTGGCGGCGGTCTCCGAGGTGCTCGAGGAGACGGGACGCGGCCAGCGGAGATGGCAGCCGGAGCACCGCTCCATCCACGCGCTGTGCCTGCGGCCGCTGGCGGTGGCGGAGATCGCCGCCGCGCTGGACCTCCCGGTGTCGGTGACCAAGATTCTCATCGGTGATCTGATCGAGTCGGGTCAGGCGCGGGCCCGGCCACCGCTGGCGTTCGCGCAGGCAGGCGGTTTCCCCGACATGGCAATCCTTGAGGCGGTGAGGGATGGGTTACGCAAACTCTGACCACGGGGACGATGCGCCCCTGGCGGTGAAGATCCTGATCGCCGGCGGGTTCGGTGTCGGGAAGACGACCATGGTGGGCGCGGTGAGCGAGGTCGCCCCGCTGCGTACGGAGGAGTACCTGACCCATGCCAGCGTCGGCGTCGACGACCTGGACGGCGTGAGCGGCAAGTCCACCACCACCGTCGCGCTGGACTTCGGCCGCATCACCATCAACGACCACCTGGTGCTCTACCTGTTCGGCACGCCGGGGCAGGAGCGCTTCTGGTTCATGTGGAACGACCTGGTCAACGGAGCGCTGGGCGCGGTCGTCCTGGTCGACACCCGCCGGCTGGAGGTGAGCTTCGCCTCCATCGACTTCTTCGAGAGCCGCGGCATCCCCTTCGTCGTCGGCGTCAACTGCTTCCACGGTGTCCGGGACCGGACGCGGGAGGAGATCCGCAAGGCGCTCGATCTCGACCCGCAGGTGCCCCTGGTCCTGTGTGACGCCCGTGACCGGAAGGAGGGGCGCGATGTGCTGCTGGCGCTCATCGACCATCTGATGGCCGCCAAGGCCCGCACCGCACCGCACCCCGTGCCGTGACCGGTTCCGGCGTTCAGGCGCGGCCGTTGGCGGCGCACCATCCTGCCCAGGTGGTGGCCCCCTTGCCGAGCTGCTTGTTGTAGAAGGACGTCCAGGAGTTCTCGCTCGCCCCCGGCGCGCCGGGGGCGGACTTGTACAGCGGGTAGCCCGCCTCGACCTCGGCCCGCAGCCACGGCTCGATCTGGGCGTAGGACTCCAGCGACCAGCTCCGGGCGTGGTAGGTGAGCTGGCCGCGCACGTCGGTCTCCGGCAGGCACATGAACGGCGCCCACGGGCTGGTCCGCGCCCAGCTGATCTTCGTCTCCATCGCGCCGCCCGGCACGCCGGGCCCGGTGCGCTCCGCCACCTCGCGCTCATCGACGGAGAAGTCGAACATCTCCTGCGCGGCGTACACGCCTCCGGTCAGGCCGAACCCCTCGCCGAGGGTGGTGGCGAAGTTCGTGCGGACGGGGATGTCGCTGGTCCACACCGTCTCGTCGTGCAGGTGCTGCAGCGGCGGGCCGGCGTAGGCGGAGGTGATCGTGAACGGGCCGAAGTTCACCGTGTCGTTGTTGATGGGGACGACCGGGTACGTCTTGCCGTCGATCGGGTTCTTCCACTCCCGCAGGACCCGTCGCGGATCCGCCGGATCGGTGTAGAAGACGATCTCCCGCGAGAGCTGGTAGAGCTGGTTGGTGTCGGGGACCCGGTACAGCCGCCGGATGTTGTAGCCCTCGATGTTGAACAGCTTCTGGCCGTGCCGCATCGCCGGGTCCAGGTTGTTGCCCTCGATGTTGGCGTACACCGATCCGGAGATCCGGAACACCATGTCCTTTCCGTCCGGACGCCCGAACGTCTGTAAGGACAGCTTCCCGCTCGTGTCGGTGACGGTCGCGTAGACCGGGCCGGGATGGGTGGGCGCGGGGGCTCCGTCCTGCGCTGCGGCACCCGTGACGCTGGTGCTGAGAAGTATGGCGATCGGGGCCAGCAGCCCCGCGATGCCTTTTCTGATCACGTTCGGCCTTTCATATCGAACAGCGCCATATTGTGATCATGCGGTGAGACGGGTTGTCCAGCCCTGGCCGGTGGCGCGGGGCGGCACGGTCAGAGGGGCTCGTCGGCGAGGTAGGGCGGGGCGGGCTCGTACTGGATCTCGCGGCGTACGGCGCGTGCGTGGTCGCGGCCGTGCAGGCGGCCGATGAGCCAGAGCGCGCCGTCGATGCCGGCGGAGACGCCCTGGGTGGTGATCAGGTCGCCGTCGACGACGTAGCGGGCGTCGCGGACGACGGTGACGTCCCCGCGCGCTTCCAGGGCGTCCTCGTAGGTGCGGTGCGTGGCCACGCGGCGGCCGCGGGCGGGGCCGGCGGCGTGGAGCAGGAAGGCGCCGGTGCACACGCTCATGACCCAGTCGGCCTGGGCGGCGGTCTTGGCGATCCAGCCGGTGACGGCGGGGTTGTGCGGTTCGATCTCGCGGGCGCCGCGGCCGCCGGGCACCAGCAGGACGTCCAGCGGCGGGTGGTCGCCCAGGGTGCGGTCGGGCAGCACGTGCATGCCCTTGGCGCAGCGGACGGGGTCGGGGTGCTCGGCGACGAGCAGCGCGGTGTCGGCGCCGCCGCGCAGGATGGCCGAGGTGGTGAAGACCTCCCAGGGGCCGGCGAAGTCGAGTTCTTCGGCGACGTCGAAGAGCAGCAGTCCGTACGTGGTCACAGGTGTTCTCCCGTGGTGGATCGGAAACGGTCGCGGTAGTCGGAGGGGGCGATGCCCAGGCAGCGGTGGAAGCTGCGGCGCAGGGTCTCGGCGGTGCCGAAGCCGTAGCGGCGGGCGATGGCCTCGACGGGGTCGCCGCCGTTCTCCAGGGCTCGCTGCGCGGCCTCCACCCGGACCCGTTCGACGTAGGCGGCGGGCGGGATGCCGAGTTCGGTGGTGAAGCGGCGTTGCAGGTGGCGGGGGCTGAGCCCGGCGTGCGCCGCCAGGCCGGCGATGTCGTGCCGGGCGCCGGGGTCGGCGTGGACGGCCGTCACGGCCCGGCGGATCGGGTCGGAGGAGGGCTGCATCGACCACAGGCCCACGCTGAACTGGGACTGGTTGCCGGGCCTGCGCAGGAACAGCACGAGCTGGCGGGCCACCTTCAGGGCCACCTGCTGTCCCTGGTCCTCCTCCACCAGGGCGAGGGCGAGGTCCATGCCGGCGGTCACTCCGGCGGAGGACCAGATGCGGCCGTCTCGGATGAAGATGGGGTCGGGCTGGACGGTGACGGCGGGGTACTCCCGGGCGAGCCGTTCGGCCCTGGCCCAGTGGGTGGTGACGCGCCGGCCGTCCAGCAGGCCGGCCTCGGCCAGCAGGAACGCTCCGCTGCAGACGGAGGCGACCCGCCGGGCGTCGCGGGCGGCGGCGGCGATCCAGCCGGTCAGGCCGGGGTCGTGCCTGGCGGTGTAGACGCCCGCGCCGCCGGCGACGATCAGCGTGTCGAAGCCGGTCGGCCGCAGCGCCGTGACCCCGTGCCCGGCGTGCACCGGCAGGCCGCTCTCGGCGTTCACCGGCCCTGACAGGGGGGCCACGATCTTGCAGTCGTAGCCTCCCGCCTGCCGGAACACCTCGTGCGGCCCGACGAGGTCGAGCGACTGGAAGCCCTCGAAGATCACGAAGGCGATGCGGGATGAGTGCACGTCCCCAGGTTCGCGCTCGCGCCGGGATGGCGTCAACGACATGCTTCCCACAGATCGCGCCATGTCCTCCAACCTTCAGGGTGCCTGAAGCATCCAGTAAGCTTCAAGCTAACTGAAGGATTGCCGAGAGGACCTCCGGTGGACTACGACTCCCTCCCCTTCCCCCGCACCGACCTCGCCCTGGCCGCGATGCGGCACGCCCGGGACATCGAGCACCCGGCCATCTTCAACCACAGCATGCGCAGCTACCTGTACGGCCGCTTCATCGGCGAGCAGGAGGGGCGGCGCCCCGGCCACGACTACGACGACGAGCTGCTGTTCCTCGGCTGCGTGCTGCACGACACGGGGCTGGGCGACACAGGGCTGAGCGGCAGCGAGCAGCCCTTCGACATCGACGGCGCCGACCACGCCGTCAGCTTCCTCACCGGCCTGGGAGTGTCGCCCGAGCGCCTCGAGGTCGTCTGGGACGCCATCGCCCTGCATCTGCACCCCGACGTCGCCCTGCGCAAGCGGCCGGAGATCGCGCTCGTCTCGGCGGGCGCCGGCTTCGACCTCGGCCCGCACGGGCCCTACACCCTCCCGGCCGGCTACGCCGACCGCATCCACGCGGCGCTGCCCCGCCTGCGGGCCTCGGCCGCCCTGTACGACGCGATCGTCGCCCAGGGGCTCGCCCAGCCCCACAAGGCACCGCCGTTCACCCTGACCGGCGAGCTCCTGCGCCAGCACACCGGCCAGAGCTGGCCCACCTGGCAGCAGCTCATGACCCAGCCGCCGAGCTGGAACGACTACGACCCCCCGGCGGCCTGACCGATCCTCCGGCGGCCTGACCCCTCACCCGCCGGAGGACGCCTCCGCCCCTCTCACGCGACCTCCTCGACGGGCCTGAACGCGTACGGCAGGCCGAACGCGGCGGGCCCGAACACCGCGAGCGCCTCGGGGGTGCGCATGAGGGCGGGCGTGGAGATGCCCACGACCGTGATCCGCTGGCCGTACCGCAGGCTCTCGGTGGTGATCGGCTCGGCCTGCTCCGACTCCAGCACGCACACCAGGTCCGGGACGAGGCAGCGCGCCTGGCCGTCCACCAGCGCCACCAGATGCTCGTTCTGGAACAACAGCTCCAGCTCGTGCCGCCCGTCGAAGGACACCGCCGCCGCCCTGCCGCGGGCGAAGCCGCCCTCGGTACGCCGTTCGACGTCGGTGACCTTCCCGCGGAACAGCACGCGCAGGTGCCCGTACAGGGTGTCGCGCAGGGCCTCGGCCAGCGCCGCGATCGGGTCGGCCGAGCTCTGCCTGGCCTGCCCGAGCGTGCGGCCCACCGTGCGGGCGAGCGACAGCGTGCGCGGCACGGCCGTGCGCTTGACCTGGGCGCCGGTCATCGGGTACTCGGCGATGTGCGCCACGCCGCCGAGGCGGATCGTGACGCCGCGGGCCAGCCACTCCATGCGCGCGTTGTCGGCGCCGGTGTCGATGATCGTGGTCTCGCCGCGCTCCCCGGCCACGACCATCGGCGAGCCCGGCACCCCGTACACCGCGAACGTCTCCATCTGCAGCTCGGGGAAGGCGCGCCCCATGCCGTCGGCGTCCACGACGGGCAGGCCGGTCCTGGCGGCGACGACGAGCGGGATCATCGAGTTGATGCCGCCGCACTCGATCGGCATGGTCGCGCCGGCCTTCCTGCCCAGGTGCGCCTCCAGCGCGCGCAGCGCGGCGACCGGCTCCGTGCCGCGCGGCAGCTTCTCGTGCACCACCGTCGGCGCGCCCATCTGGGCGGTGGGGATGACCAGCGTGTCGTCGTCCACCTCGTCCGGGTCCAGCACGGTGACGGGGCCGTGCTCGCGGATGGCCTCGCGTACCAGCAGGTGCCCCACGTACGGGTCGCCGCCCCCGCCCGTGCCCAGGACGGCGGCGCCGCGGGCCAGGTCCGGCAGGTCCTCCTCGGTCAGCTCCCAGCTCATCCGGCCGCCCCGGCTGGGTCGAGGTCGTAGCCGAAGTACCGCGGCCCGGCCAGCGCCAGCCCCTCGGGGGTGTGCCAGCGCGGGTCCGCGGGGGCGGCGATGACCGTCACCCGCTGCCCGAACCGCAGCGCCTCGGTCGTGACGGCCTCGCCGCTCTCGCGGTCCAGGGTGCAGATCAGGTCCGGTACGGTCGCCCGCACCCGGCCGTCCACCTCGGCGACCAGGTACTCGTTCTGGAAGCGCAGCGTCAGCGCGCTCCCGGCGTCGCCGTCCAGGCCCGACAGGGTCGCGGTGCCGCGGGCGAACCCGGTCACGGTGCGGCGCTCGACGTCGGTCACCTTGCCGGTGAACAGCGTCGAGCCGCCCAGCCGGGCGACCACGGCGGCCACCGGGTCGGCGTGGGCGGCGCGTGACTCGCGCACCAGCCTGCCCAGCTCGGCGCAGAGGCTGAGGGTGCCGGGCACGAGCGAGTCGCGGGCCTGGGCGCCGGTCATCGCGTACGAGCTGATCATGGCGGAGCAGCCCATGTCGATGGTCGCGGAGCGGGCCAGGCGTTCGGCCCAGTGGTTGTCCACGGTGTCGAGGACGGCGCGGTTGCCCTTCTCGTCGGCGATGGCCATCGGCGTGGCGCGCACGCCGTACAGGGTGGGCAGGACCATCTGGATCTCGGGGAAGGCCCGTCCCATGCCGTCGGCGTCCACCAGCGGCAGCCCGAGCTGCGCCGCCGCGACCACCGGGATGAGCGAGTTGACGCCGCCGGCCTCGGCGCAGGCGATGTGGGTCAGGCCGCTGCCGAGGTAGCCGCTCAGCGCGCCGGCAGCGGCGGAGACCTGGTCGACGGAGGGCAGCTTCTCCACCATCACGGTGGGCGCGCCCATCATCGCCACCTGGACGAGGGCGGCGCCGGCGGGCAGCTCCTCCAGCGGGCACAGCTTCACGGGGCCGTACTCGCGCACCGCGGAGGCGGCCAGCAGGCGGCCGATGTGCGGGTCGCCGCCGCCGCCGGTGCCGAGGACGGCCGCGCCGGTCGCGATGTCGTCCAGGTCCGCCAGTGTGATCTCGCGCATGTGTCAGCGTCCCTTCGCGTCGGTGAGCTGCAGTTCGCCCACGGCCTTGGCCCTGATGCGGGTGGCGTTGCCGGGCAGGTACGGGATCGGCACCTCGTCGAAGTCCACGATCTGCACGGTCGAGGGGGACGCGCCGGCCGCCACGGCCCGGTCCACGGCCTCCTGCTTGGCGGCGTCCACGACGGCGTCGCGGCGGCCGGGCTCGACGGCGTACACGCGGTCCACCTCGCCGCCGATCTGGGCGATGGCCGCGCCGATCGCGTTGGCCACGGCGTAGTGGTCGGGCCGCCGCACCTCGCCCGCGCCGGCCAGCTCGTCGGGCAGCAGCACGGAGCCGCCGCCGACGGCCACGACCGGGAGCGGCTCGGCGGAGGTGCGCATGCGCTCCACCACGTCGGCCACGTCGTCGGCGATGCGCCGCAGCGCCGCCTCGACCAGGCCCCTGTCCAGGTGCGCGACCAGGGACGGGTCGCCGATCTCGGCCCGGCCCGCCGCCACGGCGATGTCGGTGGCGGTCAGCGTGTCGCCGCCGAACACCAGCGCCCTGGAGGTCAGCTCGTAGCCGACGGAGTCGGGGCCCACGGCGCCTTCGCGTACCCGGCTGCCGCCGCCGATGCCGATGGACAGCACGTCCGGCATGCGGAAGTTGGTGCGGATCCCGGCCACGGTCACGTCGGTCGTGGCCTCGCGCGGGAAGCCGTGCCGCAGCACGCCCACGTCGCTGGTGGTGCCGCCCACGTCCACCACCGCGCAGGTGTCGAGCCCGGACAGCACGGCGGCGCCGCGCATGGAGTTGGTCGGCCCCGAGGCGAACGTGGCCACCGGGTAGCGGCGGGCGAAGTCCACGTCCATGAGCGTGCCGTCGTTCTGGCTCAGGTACAGCGGCGCGGTGATGCCCGCCCCGCTGACCGAGGAGGCCAGGCCGTCCACGATGTGCGCGGCCAGCTCGCGCAGGGCGGCGTTGATGATGGTGGCGTTCTCCCGCTCCAGCAGCCCGATGCGGCCGATCTCGGAGGACAGCGAGATGGCCGCGTCCGGCAGCTCGGCGGCGACGATCTCCGCGGCACGCGCCTCGAACTCGGCGTTGACCGGCGAGAACACCGACGTGATCGCGACGCTGCGCACCCCGGCCTGGCCCATGTCCGCGGCGGCCTTGCGCACCTCGGCCTCGTCCAGCTCGGCGATGTGCCTGCCGTCGAACTCGTGCCCGCCGTGCACCAGGTAGCCGCGCCCGGACACCGCCTCGATCAGCCGCCCGGGCCAGTCCACCATCGGCGGCAGCGAGGCCCCCGCCGGCAGGCTCAGCCGCAGCGCCGCCGTCGGGGCCAGCCGGCGGGCCTCGACCAGGGCGTTGATGAAGTGCGTCGTGCCGATCATCACCGCCCGCACGTCCGCCGGGTCGAACGGCCGCTGCTCCTGCAACCCCGCGATGGCGGCCACGATGCCGGAGGTGACGTCCGCGGTGGTGCTGGTCTTGACGGCGGCGAGCACCTGCCGCCCGTCCAGGAGGACGGCGTCGGTGTTGGTGCCGCCCACGTCGATGCCGATACGCACGAGAAATCCCCTTACTTGTCTCTCAGACCCGCGCCTGCTCGGTACGGCCGGCCCCCACGCCCCGCACCAGGCCCAGCTTCCCCGCCACCACGTACAGCACGAACGCGACGACCAGCGAGTTGATGCTGCCGAGCCCGATCTCCACGAACCTGCCCACCAGGGCCGCGACCAGCCAGATCACCAGCGTGGCCGGCACCCAGGCCGGAGCCTGCTCGGGCAGCCGCCCGCTCGCCCTGGCCGCCTCCAGATCGCCGCGCCAGCGGCGGACCACGAAGTACTCGGCCACCATGATCCCCGCGATCGGCGGGAACGCCACGCCGAGCAGCGTCAGGAACTCGGTGAAGGCGCCCAGGATGCCGGCCGCGGCCAGCACGCTGCCCACGACGCCGATCAGCGCGGTGGCCAGGCCGCGGTGCACGCGCCTGCCGAAGACGGTGCCGACGAAGTTCACCAGGCCCAGACCGGAGGAGTAGAGGTTCCAGTCGTTGATCTTCACGGTGCCCGCGACGATCACCAGGATGCCGACCCAGCCGACCGACGAGGTGACGATGGTGGTGATCTCGCTGGTGCCGACGGCGTGCGCGAGCAGCACGCCGGCCATGCCGATGACGTACTCGCCGAGCGTGACGCCGACCACCGTCTGCTTGACCACGTCGGCGACGCTGCGGTTGAACCGGGTCATGTCCGGCGTGATGATCGAGCCCACGATGAACCCGCCCGCGACCAGCGTCGTGCCCTCCAGCAGGCTGAGCTGCGGGCCCGGCGGCGCCGAGGCCATCAGCGCGCCCACGTCGTGCCGGGACAGCTCGCTGATGATCGACCAGCCGACCAGGACGAGGAACGCGGGCACCGTGACGTACGCCGTCCACGCCATGGAGCCGAACCCCCACAGCACGATCGAGGTGACCACCAGCCCGAACACCAGCGACCAGCCCCACTCGGGCAGCACGCCCACCAGCGCGGCCAGCCCCTGCGCGGAGACCGCCGACTGGATGCCGAACCAGCCCACGAGGCTGATCCCGATCGCCAGCCCGATCAGCGCCGACCCGGACCTGCCGAACCCCGTCCAGCGGGCCAGCATGGAGGTGGACATCCCCTCCCGCATCCCGATGATGCCGACGAAGACGGCGACCACCTCGAGGATGACGGCGCCCAGGGTGAGCGCCACGAACGCCTCCCAGAACCCCATCCCGAAGCCGAGCGTGGCGCCGAGCAGGAACTGGCTCAGCGCGGAGACCTGGCCGAACCGTTGAACGGCGACCGACCACCAGGAGTAGCGGGCGCTCTGGGGGACCCGGGTGAGCGCGTAATCGTCGACGCCGACGGCTGAGGCCATGCCGAGCTCCTTCGCAGGCGGGAGGTGTTGCTTGGCGGCCCACCATATGCGCTGGTCAGGAGGGTGTCAGTGGTGACATCACACAGTCGCCACCGCCAGACCGTGCACCATGCACACCCGCCGGCGGACGAGCTCGGCCGGGTGTCACGCCAGGCCCGCCACCCCCTCCAGGAGCCGGTCCACGTCCGAGCGGTCGTTGTAGTGCACCAGGCCCGCGCGGACCGCGCTGCCCGTGTCGCGGATGCCGAGCGCGCCGGTCAGCTCCCAGGCGTAGTTGTGGCCGCTCCACACGTTCACGCCCCGCCTGGCCAGGTGCTCGGCCACCTGGCGCGGGGCGTGGCCGGCCACGTTGAAGTACGCGGTGGCGGTGCGCCTGGCCGGCTTGCCGTACACGGTGACGTGCGGCATCGTCTCAAGACCCTCGATGAGCACCGCGAACAGCGCCAGCTCGTGCTCCTCCGCGGCGGCCATCGAGGTGAGCAGGCGCTCGCGGCGGTTACCCGCGCCCGGCACCATGGCGGCGAGGTGGTCCACGGCGGCGGTCACCCCGTCGAGGTCGGCGAACGGCAGCGTGCCCGTCTCGAACCGGTGCGGCACCGTGTCAGGAGAGGAGGCCAGCTTGTCCGGCCTGATCGTCTCCAGCAGCGCGGGGTCGGCGATCACGGCGCCGATGTGCGGGCCCGACCACTTGTAGGCGCTGGTGGCGTAGAAGTCGGCGCCCATCGCCCGCATGTCCACGGGGCCGTGCGGGGTGGCGTGCACGCCGTCCACGTACATGAGCGCGCCGGCCCGGTGCGCCAGCTCGGCGATGGCCGGCACGTCGGGGCGGGTGCCGAGGATGTTGCTGGCCGCCGTGACGGCGACGACCCTGGTCCGCTCGTTGATCAGGGCGGCGTACTGCTCGACGGGCAGCTCGCCGGTGACCGGGTCCACCTCGGCCCAGCGTACGGTGGCACCGGTCTGCGTCCAGGGGCGCACGTTGGCGTCGTGGTCCAGCCGGGACAGCACCACCTCGTCACCCGGGCCGGCCAGGGCCCTGGACAGGCGGTAGGTGAGGGTGGTCATGTTCGGGCCGAGGATGACGCCGTCGGGATGGCCGCCGACCAGGTCGGCCACGGCGGCGCGGCAGGCGGCCACGATGGCGTCGGAGCGGTGGCTGGCGGGGAAGGCGCCTCCGGCGTTGCCGATCCCCGTCCGGTAGGCGGTGGCGATGGCGTCGATCACGGGCCGGGGGGTCTGCGTGCCGGCGGCGCCGTCGAGGTAGGCGTATCCGTCGGACAGGGCAGGGTACGTGGCACGTACCTCTTTAATGGGGAAGGGCATGATATGTAGATGCTCAGCCTTCGCGACCTCAACCGTGCCACCCTGGCCCGCCAGCATCTTCTCTCCCGCCACGAGGGGGACGCGGCCGACGTGGTGCACCGGCTGGTGGGGCTGCAGGCGCAGGAGCCGCGCCCGCCGTACCTCGGGGTGTGGACGCGGTTGGCCGGGTTCGGGCGCGACGACCTGCACGCGGCGCTGCACGCGCGCACGCTGGTGCGCGCCACCCTGTGGCGGGCCACGCTGCACCTGGTGACGGCCGCCGACTTCGCGGCGTTCCGGCCGCTGGTGGCGCCCGTGCTGGGCGCGGCGGCGCGCCGCTTCGACGGGGTCGACCTCGACGCGGTCGCGGCCGCCGCCGGACGGCTGCTGGCGGCGGGGCCCATGACGTTCAACGAGTTGCGGCCCCGGCTGCTGGAGGAGTTCCCCGGCGGGTACGACCGGGCGCTCGGGTACGCCGCGCGCATGCTCACCCCGCTGGTCATCGAGCCGACGCAGGATCGCTGGAGCTACCCGCGAGACCCGGCGTTCGGCCTGCCGGGCATCCCGATGGCGCCCGCGGACGCGCCCGCCCTGGTCGAGCGCTACCTGGCCGCGTTCGGGCCCGCCACCCCCGCCGACGTGCAGGCCTGGTCGGGGCTCGGCGGGCTGCGCGAGGTCATGGCCGGCATGGACCTGGAACGGGTGACCGACTTCGCCGGGCGCGGGCTGTTCGACCTGCCCGGCGCGCCCCGGCCCGGCGGCGACGTGCCCGCCCCCGTACGGTTCCTGCCCGACTTCGACACGCTGATCCTCGGCCACGCCGACCGCACCCGCGTGCTGGCCGACGAGCACAAGGGCTTCGTCACCACCAAGAACCTGCGGGTGCGGGCCGTCTACCTGGTGGACGGCTTCGCGGCCGGCACCTGGCAGATCAAGCGCTCGGGCAAGAAGGCCAGGCTGCTCGTCAGCCCGTTCGGCAAGGCCGACCTGGACCTGCTGGAGGAGGAGGGCCTGCGGCTGCTCGCCTTCGCCGAGCCCGACGCCGGCTCCTTGGCCCTTGAAGCGGTGGACGCAGTCTGATTGGTTCGGGGGCGGAGGTGTGACGATGCCACAGCTGACCGCCCTGGACGCGCAGTTCCTCCATTTCGAGACCGCAACCAACATCGCCAACATCGCCGGCCTGGCCGTGCTCGACGGCGATCTGAACCGGGCCGACCTGCAAGCCCTGCTCGAACGCAAGCTCCCGTACGTGCCCGCGCTACGGCGCCGGCTGGCCACGGTGCCGCTGGGTCTGGACCACCCCTACTGGGTGCAGGAGGACGATCTCGACCTCGACTACCACGTCCGCGAGATCGGCCTGCCGCCGCCCGGCGACGACCGGCAGCTCGCCGACCAGGTCTCCCGCCTGCACGCCCGGCGGCTCGACCGAGGCCGGCCCCTGTGGGAGATCTACCTGATCCACGGGCTGTCCGGCGGCCGCATGGGCCTCTACACGAAGATCCACCACGCGGCCGTGGACGGCATCGGCGGCGCCGACGTGCTGGCCGCGCTGCTCGACCTCACCCCCGAGCCCGGGCCGCCGCCCCCGCACCCGCCCGAGCGGGACGAGCCGCCGCCCGCGCCGCTGGCCATGGTGGCGCGCGGCCTGGCCAGGCTGGCGGGCAACCCCGCCGGCGCCCTGCGGTTCGCCGCCCGCGCCATGCCGCACCTGGACGAGATCCCCGTCGTGTCCTGGATCCCCGGCACCGCGGCCGTCTCCGGGCTCGCCCGCCGCCTGGCCGGCAGCGGCCGGGCGCCGGACCTGCCGGCGCTGCCCGCGCCCAGGACGCCGTTCAGCGGGCCGCTGTCCGGGCACCGGCGCTTCGCGTTCGTGTCGCTGCCGCTGGAGGAGATCAAGCAGGTGCGCAAGGCGTTCGGCGTCACGGTCAACGACGTGGTCATGACCGTGTGCGCGGGCGGGCTGCGCGCGTGGCTGGCCCGGCACGGCGGGGTGCCGCGGCAGCCGCTGGTGGCCGGGGTGCCGTTCTCGCTGCGTGCGGTGGGGGAGGAGGGGCCCGGCAACCAGGTGGCGATCATGACGGCGCCGCTGGCCGTCCACGTCGCCGACCCCGTCGCGCGGCTGCACCACGTCCGGCACGCCATGCACCGGATCAAGGACAGGTTCTCGCTGGCGCCCGCGCGGTGGCTGCGCGAGTTCAGCGAGTCGATGCCGGCCGCCCTCATGGGGCTGGCCTCCCGCTCGGCGTTCGCGCTGGTCGGGCAGGCCGCGCCGCCGATCAACGTGATCGTCTCGAACGTGCCGGGCCCCCAGTTCCCCCTGTACGTGTGCGGCGCGCGGCTGCTGTGCCACTTCCCCGTCTCGGTGATCACCGAGGTGAGCGGGGGCGTGAACATCACGGCCTTCTCCTACGACGGCTCGCTCGACATCGGGATCGTCACCGACAGGGAGATGGTGCCGGACGCCTGGGAGCTGGCCGGGCACCTGCGCGACGCCCTGGAGGAGCTGCGCAATGCGGAAGGGAACTTGCCGCAATAGTTCGTACGCTGCGCACATGACGCTGACCCGCGAGCTCGGCCTCCGAGTGCTCAACCGTACGACGCTGGAGCGGCAACTGCTGCTGAACCGGTCCGAGCTGTCCGCCGCCCAGGCCGTCGAGCGGCTGGTCGCGGTGCAGGGACAGGAGATCGACGCCCCGTACATCGGGCTGTGGACCCGCCTGGCCTCCTTCACCCAGGACGACCTGGCCTCGCTCCTGTACGGCAGGCAGGTGGTGCGGGGCTCGCTGCTGCGCGGGACCCAGCACCTGACGCTGGCCGACGACTACGTCTGGATCCGGCCGCTGGTGCAGGTGATCCTTTCCCGGACCCGGCAGGGGGCGTTCGGGCGGCTGATGCGCGGGGTGGACGTGGAGGAGCTGGCGGCACTGGCGCGCGGGCACCTGGCCGGGCGCACGCTCACCCGCCCGCAGATCCGCGACCTGCTGCGGGAGCGGTGGCCCGAGGTCGACCCGACGGCGCTGGGCTTCTCCGCGCAGGCGCTGCTGCCGATCGTGCACACGCCGCCGAACGGCATCTGGGGGAAGGGCGGGCCCACGCCGTTCACGCTGGCGGAGGAGTGGCTGGGACGGCCGCTGGAGCCGGCGCCGGCGGTGGAGCGGCTGGTGGCGCGGTACCTGGCGGCGTACGGGCCGGCGAGCGTGATGGACGTGCAGATGTGGTCGGGGCTGACGCGGCTGCGCGGGGTCATGGAGGCGATGCCCGGCCTCCGCCGCTACCACGATGTCTCCGGGCGCGTCCTCTACGACCTGGCGGACGCGCCGCTCGCCGCCGGCGACGTGCCCGCGCCCGTACGCTTCCTGCCCTGGTTCGACAACCTCATCGTCGCCTTCGCCGACCGGAGCCGGATGATGACCGCCGAGCAGCGCAAGGCGGTGTGCGTGGGGGCGGTCGTCCATCCCACCTTCCTCGTCGGCGGAACTGTCGGTGGCGTGTGGGACCTTAAGGACGGTGTGCTCACGGTCGAGCCCTTCCAGCCGCTGCCGGACGAGGTGATGGGGGAGCTGGCCGCCGAGGGGGCACGATTGATGGCGTTCGCCGGGGTGGAGGAAGGGGAGATCGTATGGTCACCGCCCGGGAGCTCCGTGACGGCCCCATGAGGGGGAGCGGGGAGGCTGTCGTATGCGTGTCCCGCTCACCGGCAGGGGTGGCGTGACTTGTGCGCCGGGCAGAGTGGGCCTTGACCTATTGCCCGGCGGGCACGTGACACGGCGGTGGCGGGGGCGTTCAGCGGATGGCGTATTCGCCGATGGCGGGCTCCAGCAGGTCGAAGACCCGGCGCGCCATCTCGCCCAGCGTGGCGGCGATGCCGTCCTCATCGGCCTCGCCCGCCAGCATGCGGGCCTGCAGCTCCCGGAAGAGCAGCCGGTCCGCCGCCGCGAGCTGCGCCGCCACGGCCCGCGCGGCGACCGGATCCCCCGGGGCCTCCTGCACGAGGTGCCGGGCCAGGGCCTCCTCGCGCTGGTCGTGCAGGTCGCGCAGGCGGGCCACCAGGGTGGGGCTGTCGGCGATCATCCGGGCGAAGTCCAGCCCGGTGAAGCCGATGACCGGGTCGCGCCGCTCCAGCGCCGCCAGATACGCCCCCCGCACGGCCCCGAGCGCCGACTCCCCGGCCGGGCGGCGCGCGACCGTCTCCGCCAGGCCCGCCGCGAACTCCTCGTGGTGGTCGAGGGCCAGGTCCTCCTTGCGCGGGAAGTAGTTGGTCACGGTCATCTTGGCGACCCGGGCCGCGGCGGCGATGTCGGCGATCGTCGTCCGGTCGAAGCCACGTTCCAGGAACAGTTGGGTAGCGTGGTCAGAGATGGCCTGCCGGGTCTCTCGCTTCTTCTGTTCCCTCAACCCCAAGGTGTCGGTGCTCATGGCCCCAGTCTTCCACAAAAAGTTAGGTTCGACCTTATTTTAGGTTGACCCTCCACTGGAGGGTACCTAAAGTTAGGTGCGACCTAAATTTAGGCCGCCGTCCATCATCCAAAGCGAGCGAGGAGAGAGTCTTGTCCCAAGCAGCAGAGGTTCTCGAACTGGACGACACCAGCGCCGAGGCCGGCGCCGACGGTGGCGCGGCCGTCGGCGCCGACTCGGTCAAGGCCTACCTGAAGGAGATCGGCCGCGTGCCCCTGCTCACCGCCGAGCAGGAGATCGACCTCGCCAAGCGCATCGAGGCGGGGCTGTTCGCCAGGGAACGGCTCGACACGGAGCCGAACCTGTCGGGCGAGCTGCGCACCGAACTCGAGTGGATCGCCGACGACGGCCTGCGCGCCAAGCGCCGCATGCTGGAGGCCAACCTGCGGCTGGTGGTCTCCATCGCCAAGCGCTACACCGGTCGCGGCATGCTCTTCCTGGACCTGATCCAGGAAGGGAACCTGGGGCTGATCCGGACGATCGAGAAGTTCGACTACCAGCTCGGCTACAAGTTCTCCACGTACGCCACCTGGTGGATCAAGCAGGCCATCACCCGCGCCATGGCCGACCAGGCCCGGACGATCCGCATCCCCGTCCACATGGTGGAGCTGATCAACAAGGTCGCGCGGGTGCAGCGGCGGCTGCAGAGCGAACTCGGGCGCGAGCCCACCCCCGAGGAGGTGGCCAAGGAGAGCGAGCTCGAGGTCGACCGCGTCATCGAGGTCCAGCGGTACGGGCGCGAGCCGATCTCCCTGCACACGCCGCTGGGAGAGGAGGGCGACAGCGAGTTCGGCGACCTCATCGAGGACACCGAGGCGGTCTCGCCGGCGGACGCGGTCTCGTTCACGCTGCTCCAGCAGCAGCTGCGGGCCCTGCTCGACCAGCTCTCCGAGCGCGAGGCGGGCGTGATCAGCATGCGGTACGGCCTCACGGACGGCAAGCCCATGACGCTCGACGAGATCGGCCGCATCTACGGCGTCACCCGCGAGCGCATCCGCCAGATCGAGGCCAAGACCATGTCCAAGCTCCGCCACCCGTCCCGCTCCCTGGCCCTGCGCGACTACCTGAGCTAGGCGACCACCCCAACCAGGCTGTTACTTGAGCTGGGCGGTCAGCCGAGCCAGGCCGCTGCCCGAGCCAGGCCGCTGCCCGAGCCAGGCGGTGGCCCGAGCCGGGGCGCAGCGTTGCCTGCCCGCCGCGGCCTTCGCCATGGCCCCTCCTCAAGCCCCCGCAGGGCGGCGGAGGAGGAGGGCGGGCGGTGGGTGACAGAAAGGCTGCGCAAACGGGAAATCAAGAGTGTCGCGACAGCCCTATGGACGACCACACCCCTGGCCTAGATTCCAAGGCGTGAAACGCTCCCGATCGAGCCTCGTCCACCAAGCGACGTACGCCGTCAAGAACCCACACAAGATCATCCCCCACCTGCGGCGCCTGGCCCGCGACACGTGGTTCAGGCTGCGTACGCGGGACCACATCGGCTACTACAGGGCCGTCATGAAGTCCGACACGGCCCGCGACCCCGAGGGCGCCGTCGGCTCGCACACCCACAAGCGGTGGCTGGCCCTGGGCCGCATGCAGTTCGACTACCTGGTGGAGCACGGTCTGAAGCCCGAATGCCGGATGCTGGAGATCGGCTGCGGCAACCTGCGGGCCGGCCACCTGTTCATCGACTACCTGCACACCGGCAACTACTACGGCATCGACATCTCGCCCGACATCCTCATGGCCGCCCAGAACACGCTCGTCCAGCACGGCCTGGCGGACAAGCTGCCGCACCTCACTCCCGTACGCGACCTGCGCTTCGCCTTCCTGCCCGACGAGCACTTCGACGTCGTTCACGCGCACAGCGTCTTCTCGCACTCCCCGCTGGAGGTGATCGAGGAGTGCTTCGCCCACGTGGGCAGGGTCATGAAGCCCGGCGCGTGGTTCGACTTCACCTTCGACCGCACCGAGGGCAGGGAGCACCAGGTCCTGCGGGAGGACTTCTACTACCGCACCGAGACGCTCGTCGCGCTGGCCGGCAGGTACGGTTTCAACGCGACGTTCATGGACGACTGGGAACGGCTGCCCCACAAGCAGTCGAAGCTCCGCCTCACCAAGCGGTCACCTGCTTAGACATCCGTTCCTCCCGCGAAGGCCCTGTCTGTGACGGTACGTCCGGAAATTGAGCTGCGGGCAATTCGGCGGGCCCATAGGGTGGTCACACGTGAGAGACGTACGGACGTTGCCGAAGGCCCACCTGCACGTTCACCTGGAGAGCACCGTACGGCCGGCGACCGTGCGCGAGTGGGGCGGCCCGCCGGAGCCCGAGGGAGGGTTCGCGACCTTCAGGCAGTTCGCCGACCAGCGGGCCAAGGTGCGCGAGCTGCTGACCACGGCCGATCGGTTCCGCCGGGTCGCCGTGGAGTTCTGCGCCGACGAGGCGGCCCAGGGCACCCGGTACGTCGAGGTCACGTTCACGGCCGCGTCGCACGGCGAGCGCGTCGGTGATCCGGAGATGCCGCTGGAGGCGGTGCTCGACGGGCTGGCCGAGGGGCAGGCCAGGTACGGGATCGAGTGCCGGGTGCTGCTCGACCACTCCAGGCGGCGGCCGGTGGAGCGGATGTGGCAGACGTACAAGCTGGCCCTGCGCCACGAGCGGGTGATCGGCATCGGCCTGGCGGGGGACGAGAGCTACCCGCTTGCGCCGTTCGCGCAGGTGTGCGACGCGGCCAGGGAGGCCGGGCTGCACCTGGTGCACCACGCGGGGGAGGCGGCGGGGGCCGGCAGCATCCGGGAGGCCATCGAGCTGGGGCACACCGAGCGGCTCGGGCACGGCATCCGGGTGCTCGACGACGCCACGCTGGTGGCCGAGGTGCGCGAGCGCGGGCTTCCGCTGGAGGTCTGCCCGTTCTCGAACGTGCTGCTCGGGCTCGTGCCGTCGCTGGCCGAGCATCCGCTGCCCCGGCTGCGGGAGGCGGGGCTGGCCGTCACGGTCAACACGGACGGGGAGACGGCGCTGGCGGCGGAGTACGTGCGGTTGCGGGACGTCTTCGGCTACGGGGACGCGGAGCTCGCCGGGTTCGCCAGGGCGTCGATCGACGCGTCGTTCGCGCCTGCGGAGACGAAGGCGCGGCTCAGGGCGGACATCGCCGCCTGGCTCGCGACCCCGCCCGTCCCCTCGTGACCGCCGCGCTCCGGGCGGGGACCTCGCCCGTCTCCTCGTGACCGCCGCGCCGTCGGACGGCGACCCCGCCCGTCCCTCGTGACCGCCATGCCCTTCGCTCGCCACCGCGGCCTCGCCATGAACGCCGCACCGCCTCCGGCGGCCCCCTCCGGCCCCTCTGCCCCCGGGGACGGGCCGCCGCCTGCCGGCGTCCTGGCCGCCTACGGGGTGGCCGCGGCCGAGCCGGTCTGGATGGGAGGCGCGTGGCGGGCCGGGCCCCTGGTGCTCAAGCGGACCGCGTTCCTGCCGGAAACCCTCTGGCGGGCCGAGGTCCTCGCCGCCCTGCCCGGCTCGCCAGCCTTCCGGGTGCCCCGTCCCATACCCTCGTACGGAGTACGTGTATCAAGATCCCGGACGTCCACTGACGTCCGTGGCCAGGGCTGGTACTGAACGAGTCAGGCAGGGAAACGGAGTGAGAGCGTGACCATTGACTGATACGCGTGTCGGCCGCGAAGGGCGAGCAAGAAGCGCCCTGTGGGGTCCCGCTCTGACGAACCTCGGGCTCGGCGTGCCCGCCATGGTGCCGCTCCACCTGGCGTGGTGGCTGCTGACCGAGTACCTGCCGATGGACTGCGCCCTCGCCGAGCCCGCCAACTGCAACTACGAGACCCTCGACAACGGGTTCGTCCTCACCGTTCTCCTGGTGGTAACCGGTCTGCTGACCTTAACGCAGGTGATCGTGCTCGATGTGGCCCTTCCGCTCTGGCACGGGCGGCGGCTGTCGGCCTGGCTCGGAGCGGCCGTGTTCATCCCCGTCCCGTTCCTGGTGTCCCTGGCGCTGGCCTCGCAGGCGTGACGACAGGGGCACCAGAAGCCCCGGACCCCGGGATCCCGCGCTCTGAGCGGGGGCGCGACCGGCGCCCCCGCTCAGGACGTCACGCGCGAGCGATCTGGATGACCGCCGCGCCGAGCGGCGCCAGCGCGACCTCGCCCGCCACCGCCTGGCCGGTGAGCAGGTCCGTCCCCTCCCCTCCCACGGGGACGGACGCGCCCGCCTCGGCGCTGTGGTTGAGCAGGAACACGTAGTCGTAGGCGTCGTCGCCCCGCACGGTGCACTCCACGTGCGCGGGAACCCCCTCGAAGCGCGAGCGCACGCCCGCCTCCTCGACGACCTCCGCCACGGTGGCGTCGAACGCCTCCCGCTCCAGCAGGGTCGCGAAGTAGACGACGCGGCCGGCGCCGTAGGTGTTCTCGACCACGGCGGCCCGCCCCTCCAGCAGCCCGTCCGCGTACGTGGCCAGCGCCTTGCCCGTCTCCAGGTGCAGGTCGTCGCGCCACCAGGTCGCCGTCGCGCGCCGCCCGTCGGCGAACGTCACGGCGAACTCCTCGTGCGGCCGCGCCGGCCAGTACTCGTCGATCTTCGCCCCGATGAGCTCGCGGAACGCCCCCGGGTAGCCGTTCGGCCTGACCCGGTTGTCGGCGTCCACGACGCCGGAGAAGAACGACATGATCACGGTCCCGCCGTTCCTGGCGAACTCGTGGATGCGCGCGACGGCCTCGTCGTCGATCAGGTACGCGTTCGGCACGATCAGCACCTTGTACCCGTCCAGCGGCGAGGCGTGGCCCACCACGTCCACGGCGTGGTGGCGCTCCCACAGCGGCGTGTAGTGCCGCATGACCGTGTCGGTGTAGCTGAAGTCGGAGCGCGGCAGGCCGAAGACCTCCTCCAGGCCCCACCAGCCGTCCCAGTCGAACATGATCGCGATGTCCGACCGCGACCGGGTGCCGGCGACCGGGGCGAGCAGCTTGACCTCCCGGCCCAGGTCGGTGATCTCCCTGAACGTGCGCGAGTCGGGCCCGGAGTGCGGCAGCATCGCCGAGTGGAAGCGCTCCTGGCCGCCCCGGCTGGCCCGCCACTGGAAGAACATCACCGAGTCGGCCGCCCGCGACACCGCCTGCAGCGAGCCGAGCCGCATCCGGCCGGGCTCCTTGACGATGTTGAGCTGCCACTGGCTGACCGCGCTGCTCGACTGCTCCATCAGCATCCACGGCTGCCCGCCCTTGAGCGAGCGGAACAGGTCGTAGTTGAAGGCCGCCGACACGTGGGAGTCGGGGTCGGCCGGGTTCGGGTAGATGTCGAGCGCGGCCGCGTCCTCCTCCGGCGCCCACTTCCAGTAGTCGGCGTGCCGGAAGAAACGCATGAAGTTGGTCATGACCGGGATGTCGTCGCGGAAGGAGCGCACGATGTCCCGCTCGGCGAGGTAGCACTCCAGCAGCGCGTCGGAGGTGAAGCGCTTGAAGTCGAGCCGGCGGGTGGGGTTCATCCAGGTGCGGGGGATGTGCGGGACGTCGACCTGCTCCCAGTCGGTGTAGACCTGCCCCCAGAAGCGGGTCGTCCACGCCTCGTTCAGCCGGTCCAGGGTGCCGTACCTGCGCTTCAGCCACGTCCGGAAGTTGGCGGCGGCGGCGGGGCCGTACGAGGTGGGCCCGTACTCGTTGCTGATGTGCCACATCGCCAGCGCAGGGTGGAAGGAGTAGCGCTCGGCCAGCTTGGTGGTGATCTGGGCCGCGTACTTGCGGTAGATGGGCGACGACGGGTCGTACTGCATGCGGTTGCCGAAGCCGAACGGGTGCCCGTCCTCCCTGATGGGGAACACCTCGGGGTGCAGGTGCGTCAGCCAGACGGGCGGCGCCGCCGTGGGGGTGGCCAGGTTGACGCTGATGCCGTTGTCGTGGAGGAGATCCATGATCTCGTCCATCCAGCCGAACTCGTACCTGCCGGGCTCGGGCTCCAGCGAGGCCCACGCGAACACGCCCAGGCTGACGGTGTTCACGCCGGCCTCGCGCATCAGCCGGACGTCCTCCTGCCACACCTCGCGGTCCCACTGCTCGGGGTTGTAGTCGCCGCCGAACGCGAATCCCCCCACCCGCCGCCGGAAACCCTCCATACGCGACATGCCACTGCTCCCGTCAGTTGTGATCTTCAATGGAAACGTCCGTCAGGCGGCGCTCGGAGCCGGTGAACTCGTACACCGGGCCGGTCAGCGTGACCGTCCGCTCGTCCACCACGTCCGCGACGGAGCGGCGTACGGACAGGCCGACCTCGCCGGGCTCGACCACGCGCCGCCCGTCCCTGCCGGTGAACGACAGCAGCCGGGCCGGCACGTCGAACGCGACCCGCGCGCTGCCGCCGGGCGCCAGCTCGACGCGGGCGTAGCCGACGAGCTGGGCGAGGGGGCGGGTGACCGAGGCGATCCGGTCGGCGGCGTACACCTGGACGACCTCCGCGCCGGCCCGGTCGCCGGTGTTGCGCACCACCACCGAGCACCGGATCGGCTGCCCGGCCGGGACCTCGGCCTCGACGGTGAGACCGGCGTACTCGAAGCGGGTGTAGCTCAGTCCGTGCCCGAAGGCCAGGAGGGGGGCGGGGTCGAGGTTGCTGACCGAGCTGGCCGCGCCGAGCCGCGGGTGCAGGTAGCTGTAGGGCTGGCCGGCGGTGCCGCGCGGCATGCTCATCGGCAGCCGGCCCGAGGGGTTCACGGCGCCGCTGAGCACGCGGGCGATCGCCCCGGCGCCCTCCTCGCCGGGGAAGTACGCCTGCACGACCGCGGCGGCGCCCTCGACGATGCCGGGCACGGCGTACGCGCGGCCCGTCATCAGCACCACCACGGTCGGCGTGCCCGTGGCCAGCACCGCCTCGGCCAGCTCCTGCTGCGCGCCCGGCAGGTCGAGGCTCTCGGCGTCGCAGCCCTCGCCGGAGGTGCCCCGGCCGAACAGCCCCGACCGGTCGCCCAGCACCAGGATCGCGACGTCGGACCCGGCGGCCAGGCGGGCGGCGGCGGGGATGCCCTCGCGGTCGCCGTCGTCCACGCCGGTGCCCTTCGCCGTGCTGATCTGCGCTCCGGGCAGCTCAGCGCGCAGCGCCTCCAGCACGGTCGGGGCGGCGATGCCGGTCTCGACGCCGGGGAAGTGCGGCAGCACGTGCTGGACGAAGGAGTAGCAGCCGAACAGCGCGGCCACGTCGTCGGCGTTCGGCCCGACGACCGCGATCTTCTTCCCCTCGGCCTGGAGGGGGAGCACGCCGTCGTTGGTCAGCAGGATGATCGACTCCTCGGCCAGCCGCCGGGCCAGGTCGCGGGAGCCGGGGTCGTCGAGGTCCACGGGGCCGGACGGCTCGGGGTCGTAGTCGTCGTCGAGCAGCCCGAGCTCCGCTTTCTGCCGCAGCACGCGGCGCAGCGCCCGGTCGATCAGCGACTCCTCGATCCGGCCCTCGGCGATCGCCTGCCGAAGCGGCTCCAGGTAGGTCACGCCGGTCGGCAGCTCGACGTCGATGCCGGCGGTCAGCGCCTGGACGGCGGCGTCGCCGGCGTCCTCGGCGACCGCGTGCAGGGTGTGCAGGAACGCCACCGCGAAGTAGTCGGCGACGACCGTGCCCTCGAAGCCCCACCGGTCGCGCAGGATCCCGGTGAGGTAGTGGTCGTCGGCGGCGATCGGGATGCCGTCGATCTCGGCGTAGGAGTTCATCACCGAGCCGGCGCCCGCGTCGCGCACCGCGACCTCGAACGGGAACAGCAGCGTGTCGGCCACCTCGCGGGCGCCCGCGTGCACGGGGGCGAGGTTGCGGCCGGCCCGGGAGTTGGAGTAGCCGACGAAGTGCTTCAGGGTGGCGATCACGCCCGTGGACTGCACGCCGCGCACGTAGGCGGCGCCGATCGTGGCCACCTCGTACGGGTCCTCGGAGACGCACTCCTCGACCCGGCCCCACCGCTGGTCGCGGATCACGTCGAGCACGGGTGCCAGGCCCTGGTGCACGCCGAGCGAGCGCATGCTCTCCCCGATCCTGCGGCCCATCTCCTCGACCAGGGCGGGGTCGAACGACGCGCCCCACGCCGGCGGCACCGGGTAGGTGGTGGCCTGCCACGCCGCCAGCCCCGTCAGGCACTCCTCGTGCGCGAGCGCGGGGATGCCGAGCCGCGTGTTCTCCCGCAGCCAGTGCTGCCGCGCGGCCAGCGCGGAGCGGGCCCACTCCGGCTCGACGGGCCGGGTGCCGAAATGGCGGGTGATCTGGCCGACGCCGTGCTCGGCGAACGCCTCGAACTTCACGTCCTCGCCCTGCATCGAGTCCTGCAGCGGCGCGACCACGCCCTCCTCGCGATTGACGTTCAGCCACACGCCCACGAGTTGCGCGAGCTTCTCGTCGAGCGTCATCTCCTCAAGCAGTTCCTCGACCCGCCGCGACCGGCGTTCGGCGAGGTCCGGCTGCTCAACACGTGCAGGCATACACCCTCGTTCATGCATATCTGAGGCCAGAAAGTTTCTGTTCAGATTTCCGAAAGATTATCGTGACATTACCGATCAAGTACGGTAGGGTCCTGCTCGCAACCCTGTCAACAGCGCGTACCAAATGGCGGCGGCTTCCCAATTTCCCTGGTGAAGGCGCTGCCTAGTTTCAGGTGGGTTTTCCGAAAGTTTCAACACACGGGAGGTCCTGTGCCTCGAGCCACGCTGGCCGACGTCGCGGCCGCCGCCGGAGTCTCGGTGCCGACGGTGTCCAAGGTGCTGAGCGGCAAGAAACACGTCTCCGCCGCCACCAGGGACAAGGTCCTCGAAGCGGTCAGGACCTCCGGCTACGAGGCCCCGCGCCCGCCCACCGCGCCCCGCGTCGGCGTCGTCGACCTGCTCATCGACGGGCTCGGCTCCCCGTGGGCCCAGGTGCTCATCAGCGGCGCGGAGAAGGCGGCGGCCCGGTGGGGCTTCTCGCTCGTCGTGACCTCCTCCGCGCGCGCCGACTTCGACCTGCGGCGCTGGATCGGGATGGTGCGCAAGCGCAACACCGACGGCATCGTCCTGGTGCTCTCCCGCGCCGACCAGCGCGAGATCGCCGCCATCGAGGAGCTGCTGCACGTGCCGCTCGTCCTGCTCGACCCGGTCGGCCAGCGCGACCCGCGCCTGTCCACCGTCGGCGCCACCAACTGGCTGGGCGGCGTCATGGCCACCACCCACCTGCTGGAGCTCGGCCACACCAGGATCGCCTTCATCGGCGGGCCGCTCGACACGCAGTGCACGCTCGACCGGTACGAGGGTTACCTGGCCGCGCACCGCACGTTCGGGATCGACTCCGACCCCGCGCTCACCCGCTACGGCGACTTCCTGGTCGGCAGCGGCAAGAGCTACGGCGGCGAGCTGCTCGACCGCGACGACCCGCCCACCGCCGTCTTCGCCGGCAACGACCTGCAGGCCGCCGGCGTCTACCAGGCGGCCACCGAGCGCGGCCTGCGCGTGCCCGACGACCTGTCCGTCGTCGGCTTCGACGACTCGCTGCTGTGCGAGACGCTCTCGCCGCCGCTCACCACCGTCCGCCAGCCGCTCGACGACATGGCCAACGAGGCGGTCCGGCTCGTGTACGAGGAGCTCACCCACCCGAAGGGCCCCGCCGGCACCCGCATCGAGCTGGCCACCACCCTCATCGTCCGCCGCAGCACCGCGCCGCACGGCCAGAAACCGGTGCGTGCGTAGGCGAATCCGTTTCCGGTGCGCGTCCGGCCCGACGGGGTGGCGCACGCCTGCGCGGGCGCTGCCCGCCGGCGGCCGGGGGAGCGGCCCGCCTTCCGGCTCAGAGCAGGCCCGCGTCGCGCACCTTCATGGCCACGACCACCCGGTTGTCGGTCCCCAGCTTGGCGAAGATGCGCGTGATGTTCGCCTTCACCGTGGCCACGCTCACCGACAGATCCCGCGCGATCTCCGCGTTGGAGCTCCCCCTGGCCACCTCCACCGCGACCTCCCGCTCCCGCTCGGTCAGCGCCTCCAGCTCCCGCGCCGCCTCCGGCCGCAGCGGCTCGTAGCGGCCGGTGGCCGCCGCGATCACCTGCTGGGCGACGCTCGGCGACAGCACCGGCTCGCCCCGCGCCACGGCCCGCACCGCCTCGATCATCTTCGGCGGCGGCGTGTCCTTCAGCAGGAAGCCGCTCGCCCCGAGCTGCAGCGCCCGCAGCACCATGTCGTCGGCGTCGAACGTGGTCAGCACCAGGATCCGGGGCGCGTCGCGGCGGCCCAGCAGCAGCTCGGTGGTGGTCAGGCCGTCCTGCTCCGGCATCCGGATGTCCATCAGCACCACGTCGGGCCGCAGGTCGCGGATCACCGCCATGGCCTGCTTCCCGTCGCCCGCCTCGCCGGCCAGCTCCAGGTCGGGCTCGCCGCCCAGGATGAGGCGCAGCCCCGTGCGCACCATCGGGTCGTCATCGACGATCACCACTCTGATCACGGGGTCAAGCCTCCCACGGCAGCAGGGCGTCCAGGACGAAGCGCCCGTCACGCACGTCGTGGGTGATGGTGCCGCCGGCCATCCGGGTGCGTTCGGCCAGGCCGACCAGTCCGAGCCGCCCGCCAGGCCCGGCAGGCGCGCCGGCGGGCGCCGGGTTGCTCACCCGGATCCGCAGCCCCGCCCCGGGCCGCCCGCCGATCTCGGCGTGCACGGAGCTGCCGGGGGCGTGCTTGCGCGCGTTGGTGAGGGCCTCCTGGACGATCCGGTACGCGTGCCGCCCCGTCTGCGCCGGCAGCAGCTCCCTGCGGTCCACCGAGTCGTCCACCTCGACCCGCTGACCGGCGGCGCGTACCTCCGCGAACAGGGCGTCCAGGTGGTCCAGCGTGGGCTGTGGCGCCTCGGGGCCGCCGCTGCCGCGCCGCAGCGTGCCGAGCACGGCGCGCAGCTCGTTGAGCGACTGGTGAGCGTTCTCCTGGATGGCCAGCGCGGCCTCGCGCGTCTGCTCGGGGCTCAGGTCCTTGCGGTAGGCGAGGCCGCCGGCGAGCATCGCCAGCAGCGAGATCCGGTGCGCCAGGACGTCGTGCATCTCCTGGGCGATCTTGAGCCGTTCCGCCAGCTTGGCCTGCTCGACCCGCTGCGCCTGCGCCGCCTCCTCGGCGGCCCGCTGCGCCTCGGCCAGCTCCCGCCGCCCGCGCAGGTAGAGGCCGAAGACCGCCAGCGCCGTGAGCCCGACGCCGCCGACCACCGCGTAGAGAACGGTCAGCAGCCAGTTGCTCTGCCACCAGAGGGTGGAGGCGATGGTGCTCAGCCAGAACACCACCCCGACCGGCAGCACCTGCCGCCGGCGGCGGTGCGCGGCCAGCGAGGCGAACGCGACGATGGCCGGACCGTTGAGACACCAGGAGACGACCGTCGGCACCGCCGTGAGCAGCGCCACCTGCCACGGCCACCGCGCCCGCCACCGCAGCAGCACCAGGCCCGCAGCGCCGAGCGCCAGGTCGAGGAGCCTCATCGGGAGATCGTCGCCGGCCTCACCCTCGCGGGCGGACCAGGTGATCAGCAGGAGGGCGGCGGTCAGGAGCGGGGCGGAGGCACACAGGTAGAGGAGCACGGTGCCGAGCGTGTCCGGAGACCTGAGCAAGGGGCGGGGGCCTTCGGCGGCGGCCTGTGACCGGTGATGGAGGTCGTGCACGGGCTCCAGCCTAGAGACCGCTTGGCCTGCGCTTTAGCTCCCCAGGGCCACGCCTGCGCAGACCCTGGTCCACCGCCGTGGCGACCACGGTCCACCTTCGCGGAAGGCGGGGCCGCCCTGAGGAAGGAAACCATCGCCCCAGGCTTGATGAGCCCTGGCGGCGCTTTCCGATGGACTTGCCCTCGTGATCGAATTCCACCGCGTCACCAAGACGTACAACGGGGCCAAGGCGCTGGACGAGGTGTCCTTCACGGTCCCGCCCGGTACCGTGACCGGATTCCTCGGGCCCAACGGCGCGGGTAAGTCGACGGCCATGCGCATCCTGGCCGGGCTCTGCCGCCCCACCTCGGGGTCGGCCACCGTGCTCGGGCGGCCGTACGCGGAGCTGCGGCGCCCCGGGTACGACGTCGGCACGCTGCTGGACGCCGGCGCCCAGCATCCCGGCCGCAGCGGGCGGGAGGCGCTCACCCTGGGCGCCATGATGCTCGGCCTGCCCAGGTCGCGCGTGGACGAGGTGCTGGAGCTGGTGGGCCTGACAGGCAAGGAGGGCAGGCGGGCCGTCGGCGGCTACTCGCTGGGCATGCGGCAGCGCCTCGGCATCGGCCACGCCCTGCTCGGGCAGCCCAGGGCGCTCGTCCTCGACGAGCCCGCCAACGGCCTGGACCCGCAGGGCATCCAGTGGATGCGCGGGCTGTTGCGCGGCCTGGCCGGGTCGGGGTGCGCGGTGCTGCTCAGCTCGCACCTGCTGTACGAGGTGGAGCAGGTGGCCGATCGCCTCGTGATGATCGGCGGCGGCCGGGTGCTGGCCCAGGGCACGCTCGCCGAGCTCGGCCGCGGCCGCAGCCTCGAACAGACGTTCCTGGAGCTCACCTCCCACACGGACCGGAGCCCCGCATGAGCCCTTCACCCCGATCGGAGCGCAGCATGACGACCGAGCGCCGCATCCCCTTCAGCACCCTGCTCCGGGTCGAGACCCGGAAGCTGCTGGACACCCGCACCAGCATGATCATGACAGGGATCCTGGCCGCCGTGGCGCTCGCGCTCGTCGCCGGCCGCGGCCTGTTCGCAGGACCGGCCGACCTGAACACCCTGGCGAACACCGCGGGGATCGCGATGGGCGTGCTGCTGCCGGTGCTCGGCATCCTCACCGTCACGGGCGAGTGGAGCCATCGCACCGCCCTGACCACGTTCACGCTGGAGCCGCGGCGGGGGCGGGTGCTGGCGGCCAAGTGCCTGCCCGTGCTGGGCGCGGCCGTGCTGGCGTGCCTGGCGGCGCTGCTGGTGGCGGTGCCGATGACGGCCGTCTCCGCCGCGGTGCGGGGCGTGGAGGCCACCTGGGGGCTCGATCCGGCCCGGTTGCTGGGCTGGACGGCGGTGGCCGTCCTGTCGACCGCCGAAGGGCTGGCGATGGGCATGCTGCTGCTGAACGCGCCGGCGGCAATAGTGATCTACCTGGTCAGGCCCATGCTGTGGGGTTTCGTGACCCAGCTCGGCCCGGTGGGCGGGACGCTGGCCGAATGGCTGGATCTGAACACCGCGAGCAACGCGCTCATGGACGGGAACATGGGCGGCGGTGACGCCGTGCGGCTGGCCGCGTCGGTGGCGGTGTGGGTCGTCATCCCCATGGCCGTAGGGGTTCTGCGCGTGCTGCGGCGGGACGTGCAGTGAGGGCTTTACCGGCGAGGGTAGATCTTTGCCGGTTTCATGGGGTTTCGTTTGCCTTTGTCCGGTTTGAGTAGGTAACTTAGTACCTGTTACCGGCGAGTGACCTTCGCCTTACCTCTGGAAGGAAGGCCAGGCCTCCCGGGTCCCGAATCCTGATCCATGGATTCTCCTGCGCTCCACGTAGCGACCGTACGGCGTGCTGCCCGGCTACGTCCGTCCAGCGAGCGCATGTCCCGTCCCCTAACAAAGGACCTTATTTTACTATGTCTGCTCGCCTGCGTGCCATTGCCATGCTCGCCGCCTCCGCTGCCACGGCGCTGACCATTGGCTCGACCGCGGCGCACGCCGACTCTGGCCACACCGACCAGAACAAGGGCCTGCTGAAGGGCTCGACCACTGCCTCCTACTTCTGGGACGACGCCTCGGGCCGCGCCGGTGACACCGGCCTCCCGGCCGCCGGCAAGCCCATGCAGAAGGGTCTGGTCGCCAGCCCGAGCTGGCCGCTCATGACCGAGGGCTACGTAATCTACAAGGGCAAGAAGATGCCCTTCTTCGTGGGTGACCGCGGCCCCGGCGACCCCTCGAACCGCGGGGTCATGCTCGACCTGGACGCCAAGACCTTCGCCGAGCTGACCGGCGGCACGTTCAACCCGGACACCCTGGGCGTGGACGGCGTCGGCGGCGAGGGCCACATCAAGATCGACTATGTCGTGACCAAGTGGGGCGACGGTGTCGGCAAGAAGAGCTTCCCGGTGGCCTTCTCCACCGGCGCCTGGTCCGAGAAGGACAACAGCACCATGACCCAGCAGGTGTCGGTCAAGAACGCCGGCCACTGACGTTGACGAAGAGGGCGCTCCCCGTTCGGGGGGCGCCCTCTTCGCGCGTCCGTCGCCCGCGGGCGTGTGAGCCGTCATCGCACGTCGGGCTCTGTGGAACGATCGGATGATGACCGACTTCCTGACACCGTCGCACCTCGCCGGCCGCACCGCCGCCGCGCTCGACGCCGCCGTCGCAGCGGGCCGCGACCTCGGCCTCACCGTGACCGGCGCCAGGGTGCTCCATGACCTGTTCTCCGTCGTCGTCCACCTCGCGCCCGCACCGGTCGTGGCCCGGGTCCCCACCGTCCTGCCGCCCCGGACGGACCTCGCCTTCCTGGCCCGCCGCCAGCAGGCGGAGCTGGAGGTGTCCCAGTGGCTGGCGGACCGGGGAACCCCCGTGATCCCGCCCAGCCCGCTGGTGCCGCGGGAGCCTGTCCAGCGTGACGGCTTCTCGATGACGTTCTGGCAGTTCGTCGAGGAGAAGCAGGACAAGGAGCCCGACTACGCGGCGAACGCGGAGAGCGTCGCCGATCTGCACGCCGCGATGCGCGCCTACCCGGGCGAGCTGGAGTTCCTGTCCGCGGCGGAGCCGCACTTCGTCACGGAGAGCCTTGCCCTGCTCGAAGAGCACCCCGGCCTCGTCGATCCGGCCGACCTGGACCGCGCGCGCCGCGAGTGGCAGGTCCTGGAGCCTCTCGTCCGCTCACGCGCCGCGTTCGAGAACGCTTTCCCGGGGATCGACCTCCAGCCCGTCCACGGCGACTCCCCGCCCGCGAACATCTTCGCCGGGGTGGACGGTGACCTCTACTCCGACTTCGAGCTGGTCACGCTGGGCCCCGTCGAGTGGGACCTGGCCGCTCTGGGGGCCGAGTGCGAGTCCGCCTACAACCGCGGCGCCGAGCGCAACGGCATGAGGCCGCTGAACCAGGACGTCATGGCCTTCGTGAACGCCGTCGGCATGCTGCGGGTCGTCGCCGTCCACGCGCTCGTGCCGCAACTGCCCGTGCTGGCGGAGTACGTGAAGCCGGCCGTGGACCAGTGGCGGACGATGCCGTTCGCCGGCGGCGTGGCCGGCTGACACGCGGCCACGCCTGCGCCGGCCCTCGGGAGGGGCCGGCCCGTGAGCCGGCCCCTCCCTCCGGGTCACCTGCGGCCGGGCACGGGGACCTTCGACCAGTCGATGTCCGAGCCGAAGTAGAAGCTCGGGTAGGCGGGCTGGTTGTAGGCCGTCTGCTGGCGGGCCACCTCGACCCGGTACTGCGGGTCGTGCATCAGCGTGTACAGCTTGCGGTCGGTCAGCTCGGTGCTGAGATACACCCGGACCGCGCTGCTGTCGGCCGTCCGGACCAGCAGTTCCTCGCGCCAGTCGCCGAACACGTCGGCCACCAGGCCGGGGTTGCCCTTGGTCCAGTTGTTGGTCAGCGTGCCCTCGGCCGTCAGCAGCGTGCCGCGCCTGTGGTCGTCGATGGTCGGCGTCTGCAGGACGGTGGTGGCGGTGCCGTTGACGAGCTGGGTGGTCATGTCGGCGGCCCAGCGGATGCTCATGTTCGTGCCGGGCGCGTCGCGGCCCAGGTACTCGCCGCGCGCCGACCACAGGCCCGCCTGGACGGCCTGGTCGGGCGGCATCGACGACCAGCTCTCGACACCGCGGACGGCGGGGTCGATGTCGCCGGCCATGCCGCGGCCGGTGTCCACGCCGCTGTAGCCGCCGTGGATGACCTGGCCGGTGGCCGCGTCGCGCAGCGCCCAGCCGTACGGGGCCGAGCGGCCGCCCTCGTGCACCGTCCAGATCTCCAGGCCGGGCCGGTCGGGGTCGAAGTCGCCGACGTGCATGGCGTCGCCGTGGCCGAGGCGGATGGACTGGCCGGGGAAGTTGCCGGTCGGCGGGCCCTCGGCGAAGGAGGAGTACAGCAGGTCGCCGTCGTCGTCGATGGTGGCGGCGCCGTAGACGATCTCCTGCTTGCCGTCGGCGTCCACGTCGGCGACGCTCATCGAGTGGAAGCCCTGGGTGGTGAGCTTGGCGTACTCGGGGTCGGTCCCGTCCACGCCGTGCGGTCCGGAGTTGAACGGGTTGGACATCGGGGCGTGGCCGCTGTCGACGTACCAGCGCTCCTTGAGCCGCCTGCCGTTCCAGTCGTAGGCGACCAGGGTGGTACGGGTGTAGTAGCCGCGCGCGAAGATCGCCGAGGGCCGCTTGCCGTCGAGGTAGGCGACCGAGGACAGGAAGCGGTCCACCCGGTTGCCGGGCTCGACCCTGGCCATCGCGTAGTCGCCCCACAGCAGGCCGTCGTCGCCCCGTCCGGGCTTGTAGTGGATCGTCTGCAGCTCGCGCCCGGTGGCGCCGTCGAACACCGACAGGTACTCGGGGCCGGTCAGGACGAACCCGTTGAACTCCCGCAGCCGGTTGTTGCCGCTGCGGCTCGGCGCGTAGACGTCGATGAAGTAGTTCGCCAGCTCGGTCGCGTCGGCGTGCGAGAGCGGGTAGGCGTACTTCTTCTCGATGCCGAACGCCTCTTCCAGCGTGGCCGGCCAGCGCCCGGCGACGACCTCCGGGTGCTCGTGCCATTTCGCGAACATTTCAACAACGTGGTCGAAATAGTCTGCGGCACTCTTTCGATAGTCGTCGGTGTTGGCGTATCCGGCCTTGAGGTCTTCGCGCGGCATCGTGACGTACCGCTCGGACACCACCCGGCCGTCGGTGCCGTAGCGGATGATCTTCGTGCCGGGGGCGGTCTTGAGCATCGTCTCCGAGCGGCCGTCGCCGTCGAAGTCGTAGACCAGGAACTGCGTGTAGTGGGCGCCGGAGCGGATGTTCACGCCCAGGTCGAGCCGCCAGCGCAGGGTGCCGTCCAGCTCGTAGGTGTCCAGGTACGTGTTGCCGGTGTAGCCGCGCTGCGAGACGTCCTTGGAGTTCGACGGGTCCCACTTGACCACGTACTCGTACTGGCCGTCGCCGTCCACGTCGCCCACGCTCAGGTCGTTGGCCGCGTACGTGTAGGCCTCGCCCATCGGGGTCACCCCGTCGGCCGGCTTCTTCAGCGGAAGGTCATGAAACGTTTTAAGCCAAGGCTTCGCCACGGCGCTGCGGCGGCCCTCACGGCCCTTGACGATCGGGGCGACCCGGTACTCGGAGGCGGCCGTGCCGGCGGGATCGCGGTAGTTGGTGCTGTCGGTCACCGTGGCGATCGGGCGGCCGTCGCGGTAGACGCGGAAGTCGGCGCCCGTCATGCCCGTGGCGCCGGCGCCGGTCACCTCGTCGCCGAGAAGACGCCAGCTCAGGAAGACGCCTTCGCTGGTGGAGGCCGCGACCAGGCCGCGGTCGAGGTGCTCGAGCCTGATGCCGTCACGGTGGCCGCCCGCGGCGTCGGCTGACGCGGGCAGGGCCGTGAGCGGCAGGCAGAGCAGGGCGGCCAGGCCCGAGGCTAACGCGCGGCGGATGCTGCTGGGGGGTCTCATGTGACGAGCTCCGCTGATTGAATCGATTAAATTTTGGCTGGAGAGTATTGGCCGCCTGTGAGGTTTGTCAAGGACCTGTTTCCTGCTGATTTCCTGGCATTCAGAAATGAGCCGCGCCTCTCGCGGGGCCGAATTGAATGCGTTATGGGAAAAGGCGATCGCTCTTGCGGCGTTCACGGGCGCGCCGGGACGGCGTTGCCCGCGTCAGCCCGTGTGAGCGCTCACAGGCCGGCCTGTGGCGCGAGCTGCACCCTGACGCCCGCGAAGCCCGCCGGGACGCCGTCCGTCACCAGGCGCTCGGCCGCCTCCCAGCCGCACACCCGGATGGGGGCGCTCAGCGCGAACTTGCGCGCGTCGCCCACGACGACCGTCCTGCGGGCGATGGAGATGAGGCGGCGCTTGGTCTCGGCCTCGTACGGCGTCGCCCCGTACACGCCCGAGCCGTCGAGCGCGGTGGCGGCCAGGAACAGCGTGCGCACGCTCAGGTGCTCCAGTGCCGCCAGGGTCTCGGGCCCGCCGAAGGAGCGCGTGTCCCTGCCGTACTGGCCGCCGATGCCGATGAGCGTGATGTCCGGCCGGGGGGCCAGCACGGCGATGGCGGGCAGCGAGTGGGTGATCACCGTGAGGCCGGCGTCGGCGGGCAGCAGCTTGGCGATCTCCAGGGTCGTGGTGCCCGAGTCGAGCGCCACGGCCGTGCCCGGCTCGACGTGCTCGACGGCCGCGGCCGCGATCGCGCGCTTGGCGGCGGCGGCCTGGGCGGAGCGGTCGGCGAAGGGCGGGGCGGTCGCGTCCGCCCCCGTGGCACCGCCGCGTACGGCCCTGATCAGGCCGTCCTCGGCCAGCCTGCGCAGGTCGCGGCGGACGGTGTTGGGGGAGACGCCCAGGTCGGTGACCAGGTCTGCGGCGGCGACGTACCCGTCCAGCTCGACGCGGCGCAGGATCGCCTCGCGGCGGTGCGGGGCCGAGGTGTAGCGGAGGATGCCTTCGCTGCTCATGTGAGCATTATGGCTCAAAGGTTGGCAGATTTACGCCAACTTTTGGACTTATAGTGACAACATGACGCCGGGGACTCCGCGGGCACTGACCGCCGGGATCGACGTGGGCACCACCCACGTCAAGGTGGGCTTCTTCGACGAGCGGGGCGGCAGCGTGGCCGCCGTGCGCCGGGCCACGCCCCGCGACCTGCCCGCCCTCGTGGCCGCCGTGGCGCAGGGGCTCGAGGAGTGCGTGGAGCGGGCGGGGCGGGCGCCCGCGGCGATCGGGATCGCCGGCATGGCCGAGACCGGCGTGCCGCTCGACGCGTCCGGGCGCGCGCTCACCCCGCTGCTGTGGTGGAACGATCCCCGGGGCGCGGCGGAGATCGCGGGGCTCGACCTGGACGCCAGGACCCTGTACGCGCGGACCGGGCGGTGGGCCGACGCCAAGGCGCCGCTGGCCAAGTGGCTGTGGCTGCGGGGCCAGGCGCCGGAGGTGCTCCGGTCGATGCGGTGGTGGGCGAGCGTGCCCGACGCGGTGGCGTATGCGCTCACGGGGGTGCTGCGCACGCATGCCACGCTGGCGGCGCGCACGCTGGGCTACCACGTCGAGCTCGGCGAGTACGACGCGGAGCTGCTCGCCCTGGCCGGCCTGAGCGGCGCGCGGCTGCCCGCCGTCCAACCGGCGGTGGAGCCGGTCGGCGGGGTGGTGGCGCGCATCAGCGGCGTGCCGCCCGGCACGCCGGTGCTGATCGCGGGACACGATCACGCGGTGGGGGCGTGGGCGGCAGGGATACGGCGGCCGGGGGACGTGGCGGACTCGCTGGGGACGGCCGAGGCGGTGATCATGCCGACGGCGGAGCGGCCCGATCCGGGTGCGGGGCCGGCACTGGGGGTGACGGCGGATCCGTCGCTGGACGGGGCCCGCACGGTGCTGGTGGGCGGGCTGGCGACGAGCGGCGCGGTGGTGGACTGGCTGCTCGGCCTGTTCGCCCCCGCCGCCAACGCCACGCCGGCCACTGCACCACTCGGTACCTCCGTCACCATGGCTACTCCCGCTGCCCTCGCCGCGTCGGCGGGCGCCGTTGGCGTGGGCGCGGGTGGCGGGTCCGGGGGCGATGACGTCCGGGGCGAGAGCGGGAACGGTGGGTATGCGGCGCTGCCCGGGCTGCTGGCGGACGTGCGGTTGCCGACCGGGATCGTCGTCGAGCCGTACCTGCGCGGCCGCATGGCCCCCGCGCCCGACCGGGACCGGCGGATGACCTGGTCCGGGATCGCGGCCGGGCACGGCGCCGGCGACCTGCTCGCGGCCGCCATCGAGGGCACCTGCCTGCACACCCGCTGGACCCTCGACGAGCTCACCGCCCTGACCGGCACCGCCCCCCAGCGCCTGGCCGTCTTCGGCGGCCAGGTCAGGATCCCGCTCTGGATGCAGGTCAAGGCGGCCGTCTCGCCCGTGCCCGTCCACGTGGTGCGGGCCGACGACGCCGTCTGCGCGGGAGCCGCGCTCATCGCCGGGCAGGCGGGCGGCTCGCTGGACGACGTACCCGTGCTGCCCGCGGAACGGTTGCCACCCGACCCCGAGCTCCAGGCCGCCTACCTGCCCCTCTACGACCGATTTCGCACCTCAGCCCGAGCACCGCGACGACAGGAGCACGCATGACCGCCCAGCAGACCACCACACCGACGCTCGACCTGCTGGCCCGCCCGTCCGGCGGGTTCGCGATGGTGGCGATGGACCAGCGGGAGAGCCTCAGGCAGATGTTCACGGCGGCCCTCGGGGAGCGGGTGGGGGACGACCGGCTGACGTCGTTCAAGCTGGCGGTGGCGCGGGAGGTGGGGCCGTACGCGTCCGGGTTCCTCATCGACCAGGACTACGGGTTCGGGCAGGTGGCCGCCGAGCGGATGGTGCCAGGCGGGCTGATCGTCGCCGTGGACAGCCTGCGCCAGGAGCCTGACGGGCCGGTGGAGGACACCGGGATCGACGAGCGGGTCGACCTGGCCGCCGCCAGGGAGGCCGGAGCCGTGGCGGCCAAGCTGCTGCTCATCTGGCGTGACGACGAGCGGCGGGGGCGGCGGCTGGAGATCGCCGCCGAGTTCGTGCGGCGGTGCGCGGACGCCGGGCTGCTGTCGGTCCTCGAAGGCGTCGCCAAGCCGGCCGCCGGAGCCACCGGATTCGACGGGCCCGCCGCGATCCGCGAGGCGGCCGGGGAACTGGCCGGGCTGCGGCCGAGCCTGTACAAGGCGCAGGTCCCGCTGGGCGGGGCGGCGCCGGAAGAGCGGCTGGCCGAGGAGTGCGCGCGGCTCGACGAGGTGATCCCCGTTCCCTGGGTCGTGCTCTCCCAGGGCGTGGAGCGCGACGACTTCCCCGCCGCCGTACGGGCCGCCTGCCGGGCCGGGGCGTCGGGCATGCTGGCCGGGCGGGCCATCTGGAGCGACGTGGTCGGATCCGAGGACGTGGCCGCCGAGCTGCGCTCCCGTTCCGTGCCCCGCCTGCAGGGGCTGGCGGCGATCGTGGACGAGCACGCCCGCCCCTGGACCGCCCGATGAGCCGCCCCGAGACGGGTTCGGAGCGCCCGGCGAGCCGGTTGGCGGCGGGCGCGGATCGGCCTGAGGGGGGCGCCGGCGTGACGATCGCGATGCTGCACACCGTGCCGGCGCTCGCCGCCCCCCTCGCCGGGCTGGCCGCCGAGGTGCGGCCGGACGCCCGGATCCTGCACTTCGTGGACGAGAGCCTGCTCCAGGACACCATCGCCGCCGGCGGCCCGCCGCCGCACGTGCTGCGCCGGGTGGTGGCGTACGCGGCCTACGCCGAGGAGTCCGGCGCGGGCACGCTGCTGGTGACCTGCTCGTCCATCGGCGAGGCGGCCGAGCGGGCGCGCCCCTTCGCCGCGCTGCCGATCCTGCGGATCGACGAGCCGATGGCCGAGCAGGCCGTACGGGAAGGCGCCCGGATCGGCGTGCTGGCCACGCTCGCCACCACCCTCGGCCCCACCACCCGGGCGGTCCAGCGGGCGGCAGCCCGGAGCGAGGCGGAACGGGAGGTCGTGCCGCGGCTGTGCGAGGGGGCGTTCGAGGCGCTGCGGGCCGGTGACGCCGCCCGGCACGACACGCTGGTCCTCGACGGGTTCCGGGAGCTGGCGGCGAAGGTGGACGTGGTGGTGCTGGCCCAGGCGTCCATGGCCCGGATCGTGGGGGAGGCGGGCGGTGGCGTCCCGGTGCTGTCGTCGCCGCGCTCGGGAGTGGCCCAGCTCGCCCAGACCTGAGCCCCACCCGCCGGCGCGGCGACCAGCCACCCGCGCCGCCGCCCTCGCCGGCGCGGCGACCAGCTACCAAGGCCGCTTCACCCGCCGGCGCCAGACACCGCGCTGGCGCCGCGCCGCCGCGCCGGACGCGTCGCCACCAGGTACGACCGCGACATCTCCACGGTCAAGGCGATCGCGACGAGGCCGAGAATCCCGTGGTACCACCGCCATCCCACCCCCATGCCGATGAACCCGTCCAGCACCATGATCCCGCCGCCGCCGAGAACGGCCAGCGTCATCACGGCCAGCACGACCAGCATCAGCGCCCTGGACACCCGGCGCCCGAGCGACGTGACGGTGGCCAGCGCGACGCACGCCCCCAGCACCCCCGACGCGCTCGCGAGCCACTGCCCGAACGCCGGATCCAGGAAGTAGGCAGCGGCCTCGGCGGCCGGCACCGGCGGCCCGCCGGGGAACCCGAGCCGGGCCTGCAGGGCGAAGGCGGCCTTGCCCGCGGCATACCCGAGCAGCAGCAGCGCCATCCCGTACGCCGGCCAGCGCCGCGGACGATCGAAATCAACCATGGCGCCGACCGTAGGACCGGCCGGCCGGGCGGCACTCCCGTGCGCGGGGGAGACACCTCCCCCGCGCGGGGGAGAGCCCTCCGCTTCTGCGCAGGGGATCTTCATGGATAGGGTTGGGCCGTCACCTCGTGTGCCGGCTGAGGGAGAGGTTGTCATGGATCTTTCCGGTGTGGGCGTGTGGAGTCACCACCTGCGTTACGGCGATCCGGGCGAAGCCGCCGACGCGGCCGCGGAGCTCGATGAGCTGGGATTTCGCGCCCTGTGGTTCCCGGACGGCGGAGGGCCGATCTTCGAGGCGGTCAGCAACCTGCTGACGGCGACCCGCGAGATCGTCGTGGCCACGGGCATTCTCAACCTCTGGATGCACGACCCTGCCGGCGTCGCCGCCTCCTTCGCGTCGCTGTCCGCGCAGCACGACGGCCGGTTCCTGATGGGCATCGGCGTGAGCCACTCGGTCGCGGTCAACAACGAACAGGACCCGGGCCGCTACCGCAAGCCGCTGGCGGCGATGTCGGCCTTCCTCGACGAGCTCGACGGGGCGGATCACCCGGTTCCCGCCGAGAGCCGGGTGCTGGCCGCGCTCGGCCCGAAGATGCTGGACATGGCCGCCAAGCGGGCGCGTGGCGCTCACCCCTACCTCGTCACCCCCGAGCACACCCGGCGTGCGCGGGAGGCACTGGGGGAGGGGCCGCTCCTGCTCCCGGAACAGACGGTGATCCTGTGCGCGGACAGGGAGGAGGCGCGCGCGATCGGCGACGGCTGGCTGCGGGGCTACCTCGCCCTGCCGAACTACGCCAACAACCTGCTGCGTCTCGGCTACTCGCCCGAGGAGGTGGCCTCGGTGAGCGACCGCCTGTTCGACGACGTGTTCGCGTGGGGGGACGAGGAGGCGATCCTGCGACGGCTGGACGAGCACCGCGCCGCCGGGGCCGATCACGTGTGCGTGCAGGTGATCACCGCCGATGCCGACGTCTTCCCGCGCAAGGAGTGGCGCACCCTCGCCGCCGCGCTGCACTGACCGTCGGATCAGCCCCATGGCTCGGTCCGCTCCCGACCGGCGCCGGGCACGGGGGAGGGCCGACCGGCCGCGACAGGCGGCTGCCCGCAGGTCTCGATCCTGGCGGCAGCCATCACCGCCGCGGCGGGAGCGGTGCACGAGGCCGGGCCGGAGCGCTGGCCGGGAGGCTGCCCGGAGCGCCGGCCGGCGGGCTGACCGGCGGCCCGGCCAGGGGACGGGCCGATGGGCGAGTCGGTAGGCGGGTCAGTGGGCGGGTCGGCGGGGTGGTCGGCGGGGTGGTCGTTCATCAGGTGGCGATGTCCGGGTACGGCAGCCGCACGTGCGCCAGCCGTCGCGCGTACTCGGTCTGGAACCCCAGCGGCGGATGATCCCGCTCGAACATCGCGATGAACAGCGTCAGCGTCAGGAACGGATGCGCCCCGAGCTCGAACAGCCGCGGATAGTCGTGCGAGGCCAGCGCCTCCCGCTCGGTGTCGTCGAAGCCCAGCCACGTGGACGACTCGCCCTCGTGGCATCCCAGGATCCGGTTCGCGTACGCGGACTCCCACCACTCCACCGTGGCCCGCGGCTCGGCGCGGTAGCGCTCCACCAGCTCGGGATCGCGGTCTACGGTGAACAGGAACTTGTTCAGCAGGTACTTGCTCACGACCGGCCGCCTCCGTCCGGGAACCAGGTGAAGTACGCCTCCATGGTGTGGAACAGGTCATAGGTGTCCACGTAGTCGGCCTTACGGCCGTCGCCCGCCACTCCCATCATGAGCATGAAGTCCATGAACCCGTGGGTGGCGTTGCCCGGCAGGTGCAGGCTGTCGAGGGTGACCTCGGCCAGGCAGCTCTCGATGTCCCCCGAGGAGATCCACTCCACGGCCTTGCGGTCGAACTCGGGGTCGGGGCCGTGCGGCCCGAACTGGCGCGGCCCGCCGAGCTCGAGCGACAGGTGCCCGGTGCCGATGATCGCGACCCGCTGCTCGGACGGCCACGACTCCACCAGCTCCCTGATGGTCCGTCCGAGCTGCACGAACCGCTTCGGCCGCGGCAGGGGAGGGGCGAAGATGTTGGTGTAGACGGGCACGATCGGCAGGTCGTTCTGCGGCCGCAGGGTGATGATCGGGCAGGTGATCGAGTGGTCGATCCGCAGCTCGTTGGAGAAGGCCAGGTCGAACCCGGCGTCCAGGCCCTCGCGCAGGAGGTGCGCCGACAGGTCCTCCTGCCCCCGGCACACCATGCGGGGGAGCCCGAACTCGCGTTCCTCGTTGTAGAAGTTCGCGTCGTAGTAGGGCGCCTTGCCGATCAGGAACTGCGGCATGTTGTCCAGCCAGAGCTGGTGGAAGTGGTCGGAGCCGACCATCACCAGCACGTCCGGCCTGGCACTGGTCAGCGTCTCCCGGAACGCCATCACCTTGCGCACCCACTCGTCGGCGAACGGCGGGCGGTCCTCGCCGGTCGCGGTGCTGGCGCGGTAGTAGAAGGGGTGGTGCGTGGACGCGATGACGGCGACGACCTCAGCCATGCGGACCTCCATCGACGAGCTCAGCCATGCGGGCCTCCATCGGGGTACGGCTCGGGCGGGACGGACCGGTTGTTCAGGTCCACGGACAGGAAGATCTCGTTGGCCACCGGGTGGCGCAGCTCCTCGGCGAGCTGCCCGATCAGCCCGGCGGTCCTGGCCAGCAGCGCGAACCCGCGCAGCAGCTCCAGCGGCAGCCCGAGGTCGGCCAGCGCGGCCCCGCAGGCCCCGGCGCCGTTCAGCGGCAGCGTCCGGCCGAGCACGCGCGGGTGCACCCGTCCGATGGCCGCGAACAGCGACAGATGCGGCCCGAACAGCCCTTCCTCGGCCGCGATCTCGAACAGCCGCGGCGTGCGCGGGTCGCCGTCCTTGTGCACGTGGTGGCCGAGCCCCGGGATGAGCAGCCCCGACTCGCGCCGGGCCCGGACGGTCTCCAGGGCGAGCGCGTCCCAGCCCGCGTCGTCGCACGGCAGGGGGTCGCGGCCGGCGATCATCTCGTGCAGGAACCGGCCGCAGTCCTCGGTGACGCCGAGGAAGCGCGAGCCGCCGCCGAGCAGCCCGGCCGCCAGGGCTCCCTGTACGGAGTCGGGCGCCGACAGGTACGTCAGCCGCGTCACGATCGCGGTCGGCGTGAACCCGTGATCGGCCAGCGCGGCCAGCACGGCCTCGAACACCCGCACCTCGCCGGGGGCGGGCCGGCGCTGCGTGGCCAGCCAGAACGCCAGCTCGCCGAAACCCACCTCGCCCATCACGTCCGCGGCCAGGTCCTGCCCGAGCAGCGTGATCTTCTTGCGGGAGGACGCCCCGAGCGCGGTCGGATACTCGGGCCGCCGCACACCGGCCGCGTCCTCGGGCCGCCGCCCGCCTGCCACGTCGTCGGGCCGCCGCCCGCCTGCCGCGTGCTCGGGTTGCCGCCCGCCCGAAGCGTCCGCAGGAGGCCGTCCGCCCGCCGCGTCCTCAGGCATGCGTCCCGCCCTCCAGCCATTTGCGCAGCTCCGCGCCGTGCTCGTCCAGCTCGGGCGGCGGCAGCGCGTAGCCGGCGGGCGTCTCGGAGAAGCGGATCGGATGCCGCGTCGTCGGCACCGCCCGCTCGCCCTCGCCCACCACCACGACCGGCTCCAGCCCGAACCGCTCCGCCGCCGCGAACCCGCCGTCGATGGTGTTGATCGGCCCGCTCGGCACCCCGGCCTCCACCAGCAGGGCGAACCACTCGTCCGCCGGCCGGGTGACCAGCCGCTCGACGAGCAGCGGCCGCAGCTCCTCGCGCCGCGCCGTACGGTCGGCGTTGCGCGCGAACCGCGGGTCGTCGGCCACCTCGGGGATCCCGAGCACCTCGCACAACTTCCTGAACTGCCCGTCGTTGGCGGCGGCCACGATCAGGTCGTGGTCGGCGGTGGGCAGCGGCTCGTACGGGAAGACGCTCGGATGCGCGTTCCCCATCCTGAACGGCACCACGTTCCCCGCCACGTACGCGGAGCTCTGGTTGACCAGCCCCGTCAGCGCGGACGACATCAGGTTCACCTCGACGTGCTGACCCCGCCCGGTCGTGTCGCGGTGCCGCAGGGCGGCCAGCACGCCGATGACGGCGTGGTTGCCCGCCATCACGTCGAACACCGAGATCCCGGCCCGGTACGGCGGCCCGTCCGGCTCCCCTGTCAGGCTCATCAGCCCCGACATGGCCTGCACCATCAGGTCGTAACCCGGCACCCGCGCCCCGGCCCCCGACCCGAACCCGCTGATCGACGCGTACACCACGCCGGGGTTGCCGGAGGAGACGGCCGCGTAGTCGAGCCCGTACCTGGTCAGGCCGCCCGGCCGGAAGTTCTCCACCAGCACGTCGGCCCGCCGGGCCAGCTCCCTGGCCAGCCGCGCGTCGCCCTCGTCGCGCAGGTCCAGCGCGATCGACCGCTTGCCCCGGTTGACCCCGAGGTAGTAGGTGGACACCTCGCCCCGCGCGGGCGGCGTCCACGTCCGCGTGTCGTCGCCCTGCGGCCCCTCCACCTTGACGACGTCGGCGCCCAGGTCGGCGAGCAACATCGTGGCGTACGGCCCGGCCAGGATCCTGGAGAAGTCGGCCACCAGCACGCCGGACAAAGGCCCGTCAGTCATCCAGCTCCACCTCGCGTCCGTGTAACGGACGAATGTCCGCCGACGTGATCACAACATGTGCCGCCGCCCTCGTCAACCGTCTTGACAGCACATCACCGGCTCATCACAGTGACGGTGACCGTAGAGCGGACAATCGTTCGCAAACGAGGAGCGTGCCATGAACGACTTCGAGGCCGGACGCCCCCTGGTGCTGCGCGGCGGCACCGTGCTGCCCATGGACGGCCGCCGCGTGCTGCCCCACACGGACGTCCTCGTCACCGGGGACACGATCGCCGCCGTCGGCCCCGGCCTGGAGGCCCCCGAGGGCGCCGCCGAGATCGACGCCTCCGGCGGCATCGTCATGCCCGGCATGATCGACACGCACCGCCACATGTGGCAGACCGCGCTGCGCGGCTACGGCGCCGACTGGACGCTCACCCAGTACTTCGTCTGGTTCTACCTGGAGCACGGCAAGCTGTTCCGGCCCGAGGACGTGCACGCCGGCAACACGCTGGCCGCGATCGAGGCTATCGACGCCGGCGTCACCACCGTCGTCGACTGGTCGCACGGCCTGCGCACCCCCGACCACGCCGACGCCGCCGCCGACGCGCTGCGGTCGGTGCCGGGCCGGTACGTGCTCGCGTACGGCAACATCCAGCAGCCGCCCGCCGAGTGGGCGACGGCGCCGGAGTTCCGCGACTTCGTGCGCAGGAGGATCACCGGCGACGGCATGCTCGGCTTCCAGATGGCCTTCGACGTGCTCGGCGACCCGTCCTTCCCCGAGCAGCCCGCCTTCGAGGTCGCCCGCGACCTCGGCGTGACCGTCACCACGCACGCCGGCGTGTGGGGCGCCACCGGCGACGACGGCATCCGGCTGATGTACGAGCACGGCTTCATGACCCCCGGCACCGTCTACGTGCACGCCGCCTCGCTGTCGGCCGACTCCTACCACCGCATCGCGGCCACCGGCGGCTCCATCTCGGTCTCCACGGAGAGCGAGCAGAGCGCGGGCCAGGGCTACCCGCCCACCTGGGCCGTCCGCGCGCACGGCATCCCGGTCTCGCTGTCCATGGACACCAGCGTGTGGTGGAGCGGCGACCTGTTCTCCGCCATGCGCGCCACGCTCGGCGCCGACCGCTCCCGCGAGCACCTGGAGGCGCACGCCAAGAGCGAGACGGTCACGCACTGCGCGCTGCGCGCCGACCAGGTCGTGGACTGGGCCACCCGGGGAGGCGCCGCCGCCATCGGCCGCGACGACCTCGGCACCGTCGCGCCCGGCCGGAAGGCGGACCTCGTGCTCATCAAGAACGACGCATCGCCCGTGTCGTTCCCGCTGCTCAACCCGTTCGGGCACGTCGCGTTCCAGGCGCAGCGCGGCGACGTGCACACCGTGCTGGTGAACGGGCGGGTCGTCAAGCACGAGCACCGGCTGGTCGGGATCGACCTGGCCGCCGCGCGGGCCGAGTCCGAGCGCACGGTCGAGTACCTCAAGGGGGAGATGGGGGAGGAGGCCTGGGAGAAGGGCATGAACCCCGACATCCCCAGCACCAAGATCCTCGACAACCCGTACACCTACACCGACTACCGCAGCGACTCCACCCACCGCCTGTAGGAGACCCTAAAGTCGGATCAAGCAGATCCAGAAGCGAGCGAGGGCGTACATGGCACGTGGTGAGACCGGACCTGACTTCATCGAGGCGCTGGCACGCGGCCTCGACGTCATCAGGGCCTTCCAGCCGGGCCGCCCGGTCATGTCGCTGACCGAGGTGGCGACGGCCGCCGGCCTGGCCCGCCCGACGGCCCGGCGCATCCTGCTCACCCTCCAGGAGCTGGGTTACGCCAGGCCGGAGCAGGGCGGGTTCGCGCTCACGCCGAGGGTGCTGGAGCTGGGCGTGTCGTACGTGCGCTCGATGGGCCTGTGGGAGGTGGCCCGCCCGCACCTGGAGCGGCTGGTCACGCAGACGCGCGAGTCGTCCTCGATCGCCCAGCTCGACGGCTCCGACATCGTGTACGTGGCCAGGGTCTCCGTCCCGAAGATCGTCGCACTGTCGGTGCAGATCGGCACCCGCTTCCCGGCGCTGCAGACGTCCCTGGGCAAGGTGCTGCTGGCCGCGCTGCCGCCGGCCGAGGTGGAGCGGGTGCTGTCCGAGCCGAGCCGCTCCGGCATCGAGCCGCGCTGGCGGCCGGACGCCAGGGAGCGCGAGGCGGCGCTGCGCACGGTGCGGGCCAAGGGGTGGGCGGTGACCGACGAGCAGCTCGCCCTGGGCATCCGGTCGGTGGCGGCCCCGCTGCGCGACGGGCTCGGCAACGTCATCGCGGCGGTGAACGTCAACGCGCACGCCGCCGAGACCTCCATCGAGCAGCTCACCGAGGAGCACCTGCCGCTGCTGCTGAAGACGGCGAGCGCGATCAGCGCCGACTGGGCGGCCTACGACGCGGTGCCGCACGTCACCGCGTCGTGAGCGCCGCCCGCGATTACGTCGGTTCCGCATATCAATCGCATGCGATGAGGAGATGAATCCCGGGTCACCGCCACCGCCGGCGGCAGGATCGGCCCATGCGCCTGATCCTCAACACCGTCATCAGCCTGGTCACCGCCGTCTCCCTGACGGCCGAGCCCCGCGACCAGGTGAAACGCTCGGACTTCCACGTCACGAGCGACCCCGGCGTGCGGATCGCCGTCCGCGAGGTGACCGCCCCGGGTGCCGGGCGCGGGCGCCCGCCGGTCCTGCTGCTGCACGGCGCCCGCGTCCCGGGCGTGGCGAGCTTCGACCTGCCCGTCCCGGGCGGCTCGCTCGCCGAGGACCTGGCCCGCGCCGGCCACCGCGTCTACGTCATGGACGCCCGCGGCTACGGCGCCTCCACCCGCCCGCCGGCCCTGTCCCGGCCGCCCCAGGAGAACCGGCCCGCCGTACGCTCAGACGAGGTGGTCCGCGACATCGCCGCCGTGGTGGACCGGATCGCCCCCAGGGGCAAGGTGGCCCTGCTCGGCTGGGCGACCGGAGCCCACTGGCTGGGCCAGTACGCCGCCGCTGACCCCGGCCGGGTCAGCCACCTCGTCCTCTACAACACCCTGTACGGCCCCGTCGACGGCCACCCCACCCTGGGCCGCGGCAGCGACTCCGAGGACCCGGCCCACCCGGGCCGCTTCAACGCCGCCCGCTACGGCGCCTACCGCCTGGCCACCGGAGACAGCCTCCTGCCGTCGTGGGACAGCAGCATCCCGGCAGAGGACAAGACCGCCTGGCGCGACCCGGCGGTGGTGGGCGCCTACGTCAAGGCCGCGCTGGCCTCCGACCCCACCAGCGGCACCCGTACGCCGCCCAGCTTCCGCGCCCCCTCCGGCGCCATGGAGGACAGCTTCTACCTGGCCACGGGCCGCCAGCTCTGGGACGCCGGCACGATCACCGCCCGCACGCTCATCGTGCGCAGCCAGCGCGACTTCTGGAGCCGCCGCGAGGACGTGACGAGGCTGCGCGAGCACCTCGTGCACGCCCGCGAGGTGCGCAGCGTGGAGCTGCCGGAGGCGACGCACTACGTGCATCTCGACCGCGCCGAGCGCGGCAGGGAGCGTTTTGTCCGAGAGGTTGTGAATTTCCTGGGTCTTGCCGGTTGATGATTGTCGGCTTTCAATGAGCCCCAGAAGGGATCTTCCTGGAGGGGCTCATGCACGGCTTACGGGCGTCCGCGGTCGTTCTGCTGACCGTCGTCACGACATTCCTGGCACCTGCGCCATCGGTCCCGGCGGTCGCCGGACCCGCCGACCCGGAGCCGGTCTCCCTGGTCACGCTGTCCGTGCCGGACGCGGCCGCCATGGAGCGGCTCGTCGCCTCCGGCGCCGACCTCACCGAACGCGTGCGCCCGCAGGCGGACGGCAGCGTCCGGATCGACGCGGTGCTCACCCCGAGCCAGCTCGCCGCGCTGCCCGCGGGCGTGACCCGGGCGTCCGGCAGCGTGCCGCAGGCGGCCCGCAAGGCCACCACCGCCACCACGCAGCAGGACCAGATCGTGGTCGAGCGGGCGGTCTGGTTCAGGTCCCGCGACGGGTACTTCCTGTCCGTCGAGGCCAGCAGCAGCGCCGCCCAGGCCGCCACGCTCACCGTCACCTGGCAGGGCAGGCGCGGCACCACCGGGCAGGCCGAGATGATCGCGTACGTGGACGCCGGCGCGTACCTGGGACACCAGTTCAGCACCCCCGTCCCGGCGGACGACCGGCCGCACCGGATCACCGTCACCTCCACCGGCGGCGGCAGGGCCGAGGCCCGCGTCGGCGAATGGCCCGACGGCGAGCGGCCCGACCACACCGGCCGCGGCTACCAGAAGGACTTCGTCACCCAGTACATGCCGCCGGCCCAGCTCAACGAGCGCATCAAGGCGCTGCACCGGCAGTTCCCCAAGCTCACCGACCTGATCGCGCTGCCGTACAGGACGAACGGGTACCGCAGGCACGCCCAGGCGCTGATCGGCACCCCGCCCGGCGCCGCCGTCGTCGTCACCTCGACCGCGTACGGCTCCGAGGGCGGCAACGACCTGTCCGTCGAGCTGGTCACCCCGGGCACGCCCGACCGGCCGCTGCAGGTCACCGTCAACGGCAAGCTCATCACCGTCAGCCTGGCCACCGACGGCTCCGGCGCGCCGGCCAGCACCGCCGCCCAGGTCGTCGCGGCCGTCAACGCCGTGCCCGGCATCTCCGTCAGGGCCGCCCTCTACCGCACCGACCCGGGGGCGGGCGTCATGGCGCCCGCGCCGCCGGTCCAGCTCGACGACTTCCTCAACGCCCCGGCCGACGTCTCCCGCGCGCCCGCGACGGTGCTCGCGCTGCGCATCGGCGAGCGCCGCGACGGCTCGCGCACCGGCGTGCTCGCCTACGCCCAGGAGCACGCCAGGGAATGGGTGACGCCGCTGGTCACGATCGAGGCGGCCGAGCGGCTGCTGCGCAACTACGCCCGTGACAGGGCCACGCGCCGGCTGCTGGAGCGCACCGACATCTTCATCGTGCCGACCGTCAACCCCGACGGCGCGAACTACAGCTTCTACGACTTCAACTCCCAGCGGAAGAACATGACGAACCACTGCCCGCCGCAGCAGTCCGACCCGGCGCTGCGCAACACCTGGGGCGTGGACGTCAACCGCAACTACGCCGCCGGCTCGCTGTTCGACGGCTACTTCGGCGCCTCGGCCAACTGCCAGAGCGGCACGTACGCCGGCCCCGGCGAGCACTCCGAGCCCGAGAGCCGCAACGTCATCTGGCTGGCGCAGAAGTACCGCAACATCAAGTTCGCCATGAACGTGCACAGCTACGGCGGCTTCTTCATGTGGCCTCCGGGCGCGTACAAGCTCGACGGCCGCGTCACCCTGCCCAGGCCCGCGCAGCAGGAGCTGGCCTACTTCCTGCGCTCGGCCCGCACGATCGAGCAGGCCATCGCCGCCGAGCGGGGCACCGTCATCTGGCCGCAGCAGACCGGGCCGGTGACGGACGTGCTGTACTCGGCGGCCGGGAACTCCGCCGACGAGCTCTGGTACGACTTCGGCATCTACGGCTGGGACTTCGAGGTCGGCGCCGACCTGTGGAACCCGGCGACCCGCGCCTGGGAGGGCGTGGGCTTCCAGCCGCCGTTCGAGGAGGGCCACGCGGAGGCGATGGAGTTCGCCGCGGGCCTCATCTCGCTCATCGGGATCGCCGCCGACTACAGGGAGCGTTGATGCGCCGCCTCCTGGCCGTGACCGTCGCGGCCGCACTCCTCGCCGTCCCCGCACCGGCCGCGCTGGCAGGCCCGCAGCCGTCGCCCCAGGCCGGCGCCGCCCAGTCCCCCGGCGGAGGCCCCGTTCGGGACTCCGGCAACGGCCCCGAGCGGAACGAGGTCGCCGCGGGCGTGCCCGAGCAGGCCGCCATCCTCGACGCCAGGGCCATGCCCGAGGCGCAACCGTACGGACACTCGCGCGAGCGCGGCTACCCGCGTCGGACGAGGCTCCCGCTGCCGCCGGAGAACCCGGCCGACTCCTCGATCAAGCTGGGGCTGGTGCCGTACCACGGCATCGCGCCCAAGCTGAACGAGCTGCAGCAGCGCAGCGACCGGGTGAGCGTGGAGGTCATCGGCCGCTCGTACCAGGGCCGCGACCTCTACCTCGTCACCGTCACCGAGCCGGAGAGCGCCGCCAGGGCGCGCGAGCAGGAGCGCATCCGCGAGCGCATCGAGAACGACCCGGCCGCAGCCGCCCGCGAGCGCGGGCTGGCCGCCCGGTACAAGGCGCCCGTCTTCGTCAACGCCAACATCCACGGCAACGAGTGGGAGGGCACCGACGCGTCCCTGCGCACCATCGAGCAGCTCGCCACCAGCAGGGACCCGGCGGTCGCGGGCCTGCTCGCCCGCACCCGCCTGTACTTCAACGTCACCGCCAACCCCGACGGACGCGTCAACGGCGCGCGCCAGAACGGCGCCGGCTTCGACCTGAACCGCGACTTCGTCACCGCCTCCCAGCCCGAGGCGCGCGCCATGCGCCAGGCGATCATGGACACCCAGCCGGTCGCCCTGGTCGACCTGCACGGCTACGTCAACGGCACGCTCATCGAGCCGACCACCCCGCCGCACGGCGCCAACTACGAGTACGACCTGTTCATCACCAACACCTACGCCAACGGCCTCGGCATGGAGGCCGCGGTCAACGCGCTCGGCTACACCCCGGACAAGGACGGCGTGGAGCCGGCGCAGATCCCGTTCCGCGACTCCGCGGACGGCTGGGACGACTGGCCGCCCATCTTCACCCCGCAGTACGCGCCGTTCCACGGCACGGTCGCCGCGCACACCGTGGAGATCCCCCTCGACGTCAACGAGCCCGCCTACAGCAACGAGCCGGTGGAGGAGCTGCGCCGCCGCTCGGCCATCAACACCGACGTGGCCGCCGCGGCGGTGCGCGCCACCTACGGCTTCGTGCAGGCGCGGCATGACCGGCTGATCGCCGACCAGATCGAGGTGTTCCGGCGCGGCGCGGCGGGCGAGCCGGCGAAGGCCGTGCCGCTCGGCATCGTGCCGGGCTTCGGGCCCGAGGACGTCTACACCACCACGTTCCCGCGCGCGTACGTCATCCCGGCAGGGTCCGGGCAGCGCTCGGCCACCGCTGCCGCACGCCTGGTGGACCACCTGGTCGCCAACGACGTCCGGGTCGAGCGGGCCAGGTCGGCGTTCCGCTCGGGCGGCAGGACGTACCCGGCAGGCTCGTACGTGGTGGACATGCGCCAGCCGAAGCGCGGCCTGGCCAACGTCATGCTGGAGCCGGGCGCGGACATCTCGCCCAGGGTCGGCGCCATGTACGACATCTCCGGCTGGAGCCACGCGCTGCTGTGGGGCGCCACGGTGGAGCCGGTCGAGTCGCTGCGCGCGCGTACCGAGCCGGTCAGGGCCGCCGCCCCGGCAGGCTCGGTGCCGCGCACCCCCGGCCCGCTCGCGCTGGAGGTGGGCGACGCCAAGGAGGTCAGGGCGCTCAACGACCTGCTCGCCCAGGGCGTCGCGGTGACCTGGGACGACGGCACGGCGATCGTCCCGGCCTCGGCCAGGCGGGCGGCCGGGACGGTGGCCGACCGCTACGGCGTCGCCTTCACCCCCGCGGGCACGGCCACCGGCGTCCCCCTCGGCCGGGTGCGCATCGCCGCCGCCGCGTCCGCCGACGAGCTGTTCACGCTGCGCGAGCTGGGCTTCCCCGTCACGCCGGTCTCCACCGCGGTGCTGAACGCCGGCTACGACTGGAGCGCCACCGACGTCCTGTACGTCTCCAGCGGCCTCAACCACGCGGCGCTCAACGCGGCGGCCAGGACGGCGCTCGACGCGTTCCTCGCCACCGGCGGCGTCATCACCCGCGGCCGGACGGGCGCCGCCTTCAACGCCGCCGCCGGCCTGCTGACCGCCACCACGGTGGCCGGCAACCCGGACGGCAACGGCGTGGTCCGCACCGTGTCCGCCGACAGCGGGCTGCCCGGCCACTCGTTCGTGTACTCGCCGCTCTGGTTCACCGGCCTGGGGCCCGAGGTCACGGTCGAGCAGTCGTACGCGGCGGACGGCCCGCTGGTCGCGGGCCACTGGCGGCCCAGGGAGGACGGCTCGGGAGGCGGCCAGGAACAGGCCAGAGGCCAGGCCGCCGTGGTGAGCGGCAGGGACGAGCGGGGCGCGGCCGTGGTGCTGTTCGGCACCGAGCCGATGTTCCGCAACCATCCCAAGGGCCTGTTCGCCCAGGTGGCCGGGGCGCTGTACTGGTCGTCCTCGGTCACGGGGGCCGCCGTCACCACTCCATGATCGGATCTGATATGTTCTACCCTTCCGGTCGGGTTTGCTCCCGGCCGGAAGGTTTTTGTATGACTTCTCCACATGTGACCGTGCGGCCGATGACGGCCGCCGACCGTCCCACGGCCGAGCGGCTCTGGCTGATGTTCCGCCACGACATGGCCGACTTCCAGGGCGGCCTGCCCAGCCCCGACGGCACCTACCACAGCGACCGGCTGCGCTCGGCGCTGGCGGACGACGACTGGGCGCCCTACCTGTTCACCAGCGGCGAGTCGCCGGTCGGCTTCGCGTTCGTGCGCGCGCTGTCCGGCCCGGCGCGCGTGCTGAACAGCTTCTTCGTGGTCCGCGGCGCGCGCAGGGCCGGCATCGGGATGGCCGTCGTGCGGGAGGTGATCTCGCGTCACCCCGGCCCCTGGAAGGTCGCCTTCCAGGACGCCAACACGACGGCCGTCGCGTTCTGGCGGCGGGTCGCCACGGAGATCGCCGGCGCCGCGTGGACGGAGGAACGCCTGGCCGTGCCGAACCGGCCCGACGTCCCCCCTGACGTCTGGATCTCCTTCACCGCCGGTTAGGCGGGGGCGTACCCGGCGGGGCGCGTGGTGAACGTGCCCCGCCCCTGCGTACGGCTGCGCAACCGGGTCGCGTACCCGAACACCTCGGCCAGCGGCACCACCGCGGTGATCATCACCGCGCCGGCCCGCGCCTCGGAGCCCGAGATGCGGCCCCGCCGCGCGGCCAGGTCGCCCAGCACCCCGCCGGCCATCTCGTCGGGCACCGTCACCGTCACCTCCACCACCGGTTCCAGGAGCACCATCGCGCACCGGCGCAGCGCCTCGCGCAGCGCCAGCCGCCCGGCCGTGCGGAACGCCATCTCCGAGGAGTCCTTGACGTGCGTGGCCCCGTCGGTCAGCGTGACCCGCAGCCCGGTCACCGGGTGACCGGCGAGCGGGCCGTCGGACAAGGCGTCCCGGCAGCCGGCCTCGACCGCGCGCACGTACTCGCGCGGCACCCGGCCGCCGGTCACCGCCGAGGCGAACGCGAAGCCCTCCTCCAGCGGCTCGACGTCGATCACCACGTGGGCGAACTGCCCGGCGCCGCCGTCCTGCTTGACGTGCCGGTACAGCAGCCCGGACACGCCACGCACGACCGTCTCCCTGAACGCGACCTGCGGCCGCCCGACGCTCACCTCCAGCCGGTGGTCGCGCCGCAGCTTCTCCGCCGCCACTTCCAGGTGCAGCTCGCCCATCCCGGACAGCACGGTCTGCCCGGTCTCGGCGTCGGCGCGCACGGCCAGCGAGGGATCCTCCTCGGCCAGCCTGGCCAGCGCCGCCGCCAGCCGGTCGGCGTCGCCGCTCCCGCGCGCCTCGACGGCCACGGACACCACCGGCTCGGTCGCGCCCGGCGGCTCCAGCAGCAGCGGAGCGCCGGGCGCGCACAGCGTCGTGCCCGTGCGGGCCGCCTTCGGCCCGACCACGGCCACGATGTCGCCGGCCACCGCCCGGTCCGCCTCGGCGTGCCGGTCGGCCTGCACCCGCAGGATCCGGCCGATCCGCTCGGTCCGGCCCGTGCCCGCGTCCAGCACGGTGTCCCCCTTCCGCATCGTGCCCGAGTAGATCCGCAGGTACGTCAGCCGGCCGGTCGCCGTCGCGCTCACCTTGAACGCCAGCGCGGCCAGCGGCGCCGCCGGATCGGCCGGGCGGGACTGCCCGTCCTGCCCGCGCACGGCGGGCACGTCCAGCGGCGAGGGCAGGTACCGGACGGCGGCGTCCAGCAGCGGCTCGATCCCGCGGTCCCGGTACGCCGAGCCGCACAGCACCACCACGCCGGCACCGCTGCCGGTCAGCTCGCGCAGCGCGGCCACCAGCGTCGCCTCCGAGACCGACGGCTCGGCGCAGAACTCCTCCAGCGCGCCCGGATGCAGCTCGGCGACCGCCTCCTCCAGCAGCCGGCGCCGCCGCCGCGCCTCCGCCAGCAGGTGCTCCGGCACGGGCACGGTCTCCAGCACGCCGCCGTCCCAGATCAGGGCCCGCATGGCGAGCAGGTCCACCACGCCGGCGAAGCCGTCCTCGCGTCCGATCGGGAGCTGCACGACCAGCGGCGCCGGATGCAGCCTGCGGCGGATCGACTCCACCGCCGCGTCGAGGTCGGCGCCCGCCCGGTCCAGCTTGTTCACGAACGCGATGCGCGGGACCCCGTGCCGGTCGGCCCGCCGCCACACCGACTCGCTCTGCGGCTCCACCCCGGCCACGCCGTCGAACACCGCGATCGCGCCGTCGAGCACCCGCAGGGAACGCTCCACCTCGTCGGTGAAGTCGACGTGACCCGGGGTGTCGATCAGGTTGATCCGGTGCCCGTCCCACTCGCAGCTCACCGCGGCGGCGAAGATCGTGATGCCGCGGTCGCGCTCCTGGGGGTCGAAGTCGGTGACGGTGGTGCCGTCGTGCACCTCGCCGCGCTTGTAGGTGGCGCCGGTCAGGTAGAGCATCCGCTCGGTGACGGTGGTCTTGCCGGCGTCGACGTGGGCGAGGATGCCGAGATTACGGACGGTCTGCAGGGAGTTGAAAACGTGAGCACGCACGGCCCATGACCCTTTCGGGGCTCATTTCGGACAGGACGGCGCGATTCGATGGCCTGCGGAGGATCCTTGGGAAGGTCTCGTCAGGGCAGCAACCAGTGGCGGCCGCGCAGCCGGCACCGGGCGCGCGAAGACACCAGGATCACCTCGTAACGCGACAGGGAGACGGCGGCAGCGGTGCTGTGGTCACGCACGGCCGGCTCCCTTCCTTGATCACGTCATCGGCGTCAGGTGGTGAGTGTAGTGAGCCGGTCGACGCGCGGGGAAACGATTTTTTCTCTCGGTCGCCTGGCTGCCCCCAGCGCGAGACGTGCACGTCATTTCGGCATGTCGACATAGGCGCGAGGACCCTTCAGGGAAGGACGCGCGCCCATGACGATCTCTCTCGGCACCGGCAGGTACACGGTCGGCATGGCCACCAGCGCCGCCGACCTGCAGGCGGCCCAGCGGCTGCGATACGCGGTCTTCGCCGGGGAGATGGGGGCGCGGCTCGACAGCCCGGTCTCCGGCCTCGACGCCGACCGGTTCGACGCCTACTGCGACCACCTCCTCGTCCGCGACGGCGACCAGGTCGTCGGGACGTACCGGCTGCTGCCTCCCGGGCGCACCGAGCGGCTCTACTCGGACGCCGAGTTCGACCTCACCGGCCTCGCCCCCCTCAGGAAGGGGCTGGTGGAGGCGGGCCGCACCTGCGTGCACCCCGACCACCGGGACGGCACGGTGGTCGGCCTGATGTGGGCGGGCATCGCCCGCTACATGGTCTCCGGCGGGTACCGGTGGCTGGCGGGCTGCTGCTCGGTGCCGCTCGGCGACGGGGGCGCGCTGGCCGCCGCCGTGATGGAGCGGGTGCCGCTCGGCCCCGAGGAGCACCGGGTGCGCCCGCGCACGCCGTGGCGGCCCGGCCGGGTGGCGCTGCCCGACCGGTTCGTGCCGCCGCCGCTGCTGCGGGGCTACCTGCGGCTGGGCTCGTGGGTGTGCGGGGAGCCCGCGCACGACCGGGACTTCGGCACCGCCGACTTCTTCATGCTGCTGTCCATGGCCAACGTCAACACCCGCTACCTGCGCCACTTCCTCGGCGAGCCCCTGTGAGCACCGTCCTGCCGCCACCCGCGGCGCAGCTCAACCCCTGGCGGCCCCTGGGGCCGTGCACGCCCGCCGCCTGCATCGGGGACCCGGCCTCCGCGGTGGGCGGCGTCCGGCGTGCCGCGCGCCTGCTGGCCGCCGTCGTCGTGGTGCTGGGCGGCGTGCCCGTGGCCCTGGTCGCCCGCGCGTTCACGCAGGCGCGGCTCACGCGGCTGTGGGCGCGGCTGATGCTGCGCGCGCTCGGCATCCGCCTGGAGGCGCACGGGGCCGGCATCGCCGCGGGGACGGGCACGCTGGTGGTGGCCAACCACATCTCCTGGCTCGACCCGCTGGTCATCGCCGCCACGGTGCCGTCCAGGCCACTGGCCAAGCGGGAGGTCGCCGGCTGGCCGCTCATCGGCACCCTGGTGGCGGGGGCCGGGGCGCTGTTCATCGACAGGGAGCGGCTCATGGCGCTGCCGTCGGCGGTGGCCGCCGTGGCCGGCGCGCTCAGGGCGGGCGACACGGTCGTCGCCTTCCCCGAGGGGACCACCTGGTGCGGGCGGGGGATGGGCGGGTTCCGGCCCGCGGTCTTCCAGGCGGCGATCGACGCGGGAGCCGCCGTCCGGCCGGCCACGCTGCGCTACCGCGAGGGGCCGGCGCCCTCCACCCGTGCCTGCTTCGTGGGCGACGACTCGCTGCTGGCCTCCCTGCTGCGGGTGGCCGCCACGCGTGACCTGGTCGTGGAGGTGAGGCTGCTGGCTCCCGTACGGCCCGCGCCCGGCACCGCCGGCCCGCGGGCGAGAGCGGAGCTGGCCGGGATCGCCGAGGCCCGCGTACGTGCCGGCGTGTCCGGCCGCCACCTGCCGGGAGAAGGCGTTTGATGCGCCCTGGACGATGGTAGGGGGCTGTTAGCAGGGGATCTGGAGATCGCCCCGCTATCGGAAGCCTTCGTCGGAGAAGGCGTGATAGGCGGTCTCCGCGGTTGCAGAGACCGCCGGATCGGGGGAACCCAATGCGCAAGACCCTGACCGGGCTGGGCCTGGCGTTCTTCTTGACGCTAGCCCCGGCCGCTGCGGCGACGGCCGACACACCCGTCGAGCCGGTCGCCCAGAGCCAGGTGACGCCGGCACCGCAGGACAACAACCGGGACGAAGGCGGCGGCAACGCCGGTCTGTGGGGCCTGCTGGGCCTGCTCGGCCTGCTGGGCTTCGCCGGCATGCGCAAGCAGCGCAACCACGTCGGCACCTCAGAGCACATGCCGCACCGCACCACGCGGCCGTAACGGTGCCGGCCCCGGCCTCGTGCCGGGGGTGAAGCGCACCAGGTGACACGGCTGCCGGCAGGTCAGCCGTGTCACAACATCGATCGATCTGAGGCCCAGCGGCCCATCGCCACCGTGTCGCGCACCGTGATCGGCAGCGCGTCGGAGACGGCGTCGCGCTGTACCACGTACCCGGGCCGGCCGGCGCCGCCGAGCTCGACCGTGCCGCGTACCGGCCGGATGGTTCCGGCCAGGACGCCGAGCAGCGTGGACTTGCCCGAGCCGTTCGGGCCGACGACCGTGAGCACGACCGCATCGCTGATCCCCATGACCCTCCTCGGCAGCCGGTGTTTGAATTGATAACCATTGTCATTATCATGGCAGCGCTCCGCAACTCGAAAGGATCCTGATGTCCGCGCACTGCCAGCTCACCGGCCTCAAGCCGGTCTTCGGCAACAACGTCTCCCACTCCCACCGGCGCACCCGGCGCCGCTGGAACCCCAACGTCCAGCAGCGCCGTTTCTGGCTGCCCAGCGAGGGCCGCTTCGTCAAGCTCACGCTCAGCGCCCGCGCGATCAAGACGGTCGACAAGATCGGCATCGAGCAGGCCGTGGCGCGCATCCGGGCACGGGGGGAGAGGATCTGATGGCGAAGAAGAGCAAGATCGCCGCCAACGAGCGCCGCAAGGCCGTCGTGGCCCGCTACGCCGAACGGCGCGCCGAGCTGAAGGAGATCATCCGCACCGGCACGCCCCAGGACCGCGCGGACGCCGCGCGGGAGCTGTCCCGCCAGCCGCGCGACGCCAGCGCCACCCGCGTGCGCAACCGCGACTCCGTCGACGGCCGCCCCCGCGGGCATCTGACCAAGTTCGGGCTCTCCCGCGTGCGCTTCCGCGAGATGGCGCACCGCGGCGAGCTGCCCGGGATCACGAAGGCGAGCTGGTAGCCATGGCCGTCCCCAAGCGCAGGACCTCCCGCAGCAACACCAGGCACCGTCGCAGCCGGTGGAAGGCCGCCGTCCCGGAGCTGGTGCCGATCACGATCGGCGGGCGGGAGCTGCTCGTCCCGCGCCGGCTCGTCCGAGCCTACCGGCGCGGGCTGATCACGGCCGGATGAGGTGACCCGGCCGCAGGGCGACCGGCGGGCACGTGAGCCCGCCAAGCCCTGCGGCCGGCGCGTGCGGGAACCCCGCGGCCGCGTGTGCGGGGAGCCGCGCGGCTGGCGCGTGCGGCGCCTGCGCGGCCTACCCGTGCGGGAGGCCCGCGAGCGTGCGGCAGGGGTCAGAGCGCCGCGTCCGGCAGGCAGCGAGGGGTCCCGTGCAGTTCGTCCATGACCACCCGCCCGGCCACGCCGAACACGTCGGCCAGCAAGGCCGGTGTGATCACGTCCTTCGGCTTGCCGTCGGCCCGGACGCGTCCCTCATGGAGGGCGACGATGCGCTCGGCGAAGCGGGCGGCGTGGTCCAGCTCGTGCAGGACGGTCACGACGGTGAGGTCGCGGGCCTCGCGCAGGGCGCTCACGAGTTCGAGGACCTCGAGCTGGTGGCGGATGTCCAGGTGGGCGGTCGGCTCGTCCAGGAGCAGGATGCCGGTGTTCTGGGCCACGGCGAGCGCGAGCCGTACGCGCTGGCGCTCGCCGCCGGACAGCGTGTCGAGGACGCGGTCGGCGAGGTGGGCGACCCCGGCCAGCTCCAGCGCCTCGTCCATGGAGTCCGACTCCCACAGCAGCCCCAGCGCTCCCCGGTGCGGATAACGGCCCTGCCGCACGAGCTCGCGGACGGTCAGCGCGGGGACGGGCGGCAACGTCTGGTGCAGGACCGCCAGCCGCTGGGCCACCTGCCGGCGCGACAGGGAGGCCAGCTCCGTCCCGCCGAGCAGGATCCGGCCGGCCGACGGTTTGAGCAGGCCCGCGATGAGGCGCAGCAGCGTGCTCTTGCCGCACCCGTTCACGCCCACCAGGGCGACGAACTCGCCGGGCTCGACGGTGAGGTCGATCCCGGCCAGGACGGGGCGGGCGGCGTACGAGAAGTGCAGGTCCTGGACCACGACGCTCATTGAGATCTTCCCAGTCTGATCAGGACGGCGGAGCCGGCCAGCGCGGTGATCACGCCGGTCGGGACGCCGAGCCGGTGCGTGCCGTTGAGGAGGTGCCCGGCGAGCTGGGCGAGGCTGTCCGCGCCGGCGAGCGCGACGGCCCCGACGACGGCGGCGGTCAGGACGCGGCCCCCCAGCCTGCGGGCGACGTGCGGGGCGACCAGGCCGACGAAGGCGATCGCCCCGGCCAGAGCGGCCGCGCCGGCGGTCAGGGCGATCGCCACGGCGAGCGCGATGGCCCGGCCGAGGCCGGGGTGCAGGCCGAGCGAGGCGGCGTGGTCGTCGCCGGGCGTCAGCACGGCCAGCAGGCCCGAGCACGCCCACGCCAGGGCGATGCCGCCGGCGATCCACCAGGAGGCGAAGGCCAGGTGTTCCCACACCCGCCCCTCCACCGAGCCGATCAGCCAGCGCAGCGCGTTGCCGAACCTGCTGGGCTGGTAGGCCAGCAGCATCGTGGTCAGCCCGGCCAGCAGCGCGCTGCCGAGCAGGCCGTGGACCACGAGGTTCGCCGGGTCACGGCCCGCCGAGAGCAGCCAGGTGACCCCGCCGCCCAGCGCGCCTCCGGCGAGCGCGGCCAGCAGCGCCCCGGCCGCGGAGTCGGCGGGGAACAGGCCGAGGGTGAGCCCGCCGAGGATGCCGAGCACCGCGCCGGGGTTCACGCCGGAGAACTCCGGCGCGGCCAGCGAGTTGCGCAGCGTCGCCTGGAGCACGTAGCCGGAGACGCCCAGGGCCGCGCCGGTGAGCAGCGCGGTGAGCAGGCGGGGCACGCCGAGCTCCCACACGATCTTCTCGGCCTGGCCGTCGGCGGCGCCGTCGAGCAGGCCCGCGACGGCGCCGATCGGCTGCCCGGAGACGAGCAGGTGCACGGCCGCGATCACCACGAGCAGCGCCGCCGCCGTGGCCACCCGGCCGATCCCGGCCGTGGGCATGCCGAGCCCGGCCGCGCGTCCGCCCAGCCCGGCCGTGCGTGCGCCGAGCCGGGCCGTGTCCGCGCCGAGCCGGGCCGTGCGTGCGCCGGGCGCCGGCCCCGTCGTGCGCGGCGTGCGCGTCATGTGGAGGCCCGCCTTCGCAGCAGGACGGACCCCGTCAGGACGCCGGCCAGCGCCGTCCAGGCGCCGAGAGGGGTCTCCACCGGGGAGAACGCCAGCCGTGCCGCGACGTCGGCGGTCAGGGTGACCAGCGCGCCCAGCGCGGCCGACCACGGCAGCCAGCTCCGGACGCCCGCGTGCGGGCGCAGCCGCCTGGCCACCACCGGGGCCAGGAACCCCACCCACGCGATCGGCCCGCAGGGACCCGTCACGGCGCCGATCAGCAAGGTCGCCACCGCCAGCACCCCCAGCCGGGCCCGGTTCACCCGGCTGCCGAGGGAGGCCGCCGCGTCGTCGCCGAGCCGCAGCAGGCCGAGCGCGGGGACGCAGAGCACGACGAGCGGGATCGCGACGGCGAACCACGGCAGCGTCCTGGCGGTCTGCTCCCACATCAGGCCGGACAGGCTGCCGACGAGATAGCGGAAGAGCATGTCGTACTGGAGCCGGTCGGCGGTGGCCATCACGGCCAGCAGCAGCGCCTGGATGCCGGTCGAGACCGCGGCGCCGATCAGCAGGACGCCGCCGGCGCTGCGCCCGGACCGGGCGGCGGCCAGCGTGGCCAGCCCGCCGAGCGTGGCGCCGAGCAGGCCGGCCAGCGGGTACAGCGAGGGCGGCACGGGCAGCGCCCACACCACGCACACGCTCACGGCCAGCGCGGCTCCCGTCGAGACGCCGAGCATCTCCGGGACGGCGAGCGCGTTCCTGAGCGACTCCTGCAGGAGAAGCCCGGCCGTGCCGATGGCCGCGCCACCGAGCAGGCCGATCAGCACGCGCGGCACGCGCAGCTCCCAGACCACGACGTGCGCGATCGAGTCCGGCGCGATCGACAGGAGGCCCTGAGGGGACACGAAGGGCGTGCCCAGGCACAATCCGGCCAGCACCACCGCGGCGAGGCCGAGCCCGGCCGCCCACGGCGCGACCGTGAAGGGCCGCCCGGCGGTGCTCGCCGGGCGGCCGTCGAGCACCGTGCTCACGCCGCGGCCTTGGCCAGCGCCTGGTCCAGGATGATGCCGAACGCCCTGGTGCCGCGGCCCGACGCCCACAGCTCGGTCGGCACCTCGTGCACCTTGCCCGCCGCCACGGCGGGCACGCGCTTCCACACCGGGTTGTCCTTGTAGTGCTCGCTGACGGAGGTGCCGAAGGACTGGATGAAGATGACCTGGGGGGCCTTGGCCAGGATCTCCTCGATGCTGTAGGCCTGCGCGGTCTCGAAGCCGCCGCCCTTGCTGGGCCAGGGGTAGGCGAAGAACTGCGACATGAAGTGGCCCAGCACGTCCTCGGTGGTGTTCACGCCGACCGAGGTCCCGCCGTACATCGCCAGGACCGGCTTCTTGTCCAGCCCCGCGGCCCTGGCCCGGGTGAGCCCGTCGGCGAGCTTGGCGCGGAAGCGCGTCTCGGCCGCCGCCTGCTGCTGCCCCCGGTCGGTGAGCTGGGCGAGCGCGCGCAGGTAGCCGATCGAGTCGTCGTACGACTTCACCTGGACCACCCACAGCGGCGCGAACTTCTCCACGGCGGTCCTGAGCTGGTCGTGCACCCCGGCCAGGCCGATCACCAGATCCGGCTCCGCCTCGGCGATCCTCGCGACGTCCTCGCCGCCGAAGCTGCCCGGGATGACCGGGACCTCGGCGCCCTTCGCGCCCAGGTAGTCGGGGCGCGCCAGCAGCTCGGGCGTCGTCGTGGCCACCGGGGTCAGCCCCAGCTCGACCAGGGCGTCGTCACACAGGCCGGTCAGGCACACCACGCGCTCGGGCTTCTTCTTCAGCGTGAACGCCCGGCCGTGCGGATCGGTGACGGTCAGAGCCGCGCTGACCGGGGCGGCCGTCACCGCGGCGGCTCGCGGGCTCGCCGGGGCGGCGGTGCCGGTCGGGGGGTCGCTCTGACCACAGGACGCCACCGGAGCGAGCAGGGCGACGGCGATGAGGGACCGCCTCATCGCCGGCCGGAATCGCTGCCCGCCGGGGGAGAGAGCGCCGCGGCGCATGGGACCTCCAGTTGTGAAAACCATTATCAACCCTAGACGGTGAAAATAGTTATCATTTACGATCCTTCGCATCAAGGGCGGCTCGTGCCTCCCGCCGGATCGGAAAGGACAGCGCGTGATCGTTCATCGCCGGCTGCTGCACCTGGCCGGCAGCGTCAGCGGGCCCATCGCGGCCTGCGTGGGGCTGGGCCTGGCCGTCAGCGCCGCGTACGTCGCCCAGGCCCTCCTGCTCACCGCGGCCCTGGCGGCTCTGGTGCGCGGTGACGCCATGGCCGCGGTGCGCCTGCTGGCCTGGGCCCTGGCGGTCATCGCGGCACGGGCGGCGCTGCTGTGGGCCAGGGAGGCCGTGACCATGTGGGCCGGCGGGCTGATCAAGGCCAGGCTGCGCGACCGGCTGATCGTCCACCTCGGCCGGCTGGGGCCCGCTCACCTGGCCGGCGCCCGCACCGGGAACGTGCAGACCACGCTGGTCGAGGGCGTGGAGGGGCTCGACCCGTACTTCAGCCGCTACCTGCCGCAGGTCGTCATCACCTTCTGCGTGCCGGTGGCGCTGGTCGGCTGGCTGTTCACGGTCAACGTGCCGGCGGCGGCGGTCCTGGCCGTGGCGGTGGCGGGGGTCCTGATCGTTCCGCGGTTCTGGGACGCGACGCTGCTGCGGCGGGGGCGCGGCCGGTGGGCCGCGTTCGCCGCGCTCGCCTCCGACTACCTGGAGGCCATGCAGGGCATGGCGACGCTGCGGGCGTTCGGCGCCGTCGGCACGCTCGGCGCGCGGCTGGCCGGGCGGGCTCACGACCTCTACCTGACCACCATGCGCCAGCTCAGGATCTCGCTGGTGGAGACCGGGATCAGCACGTTCTTCGTCCAGGCGGGCACGGCCGCGGCCATCCTCGCCGCCACGACCGCGGGCAGCGCGTGGCAGGTGTTCGCGGTCCTGGTGATCGCCGTGGAGTGCTTCCGCCCGGTGAAGGGGCTCTCCGACGCCTGGCACGCCGGATATCTCGGGATCACGGCGGTCGACGGCATCGAGGCCCTGCTGTCGGCGTCTCCGGCTGTCGAGGACCGGGGCACGCGGCGCGACCTCCCCGCGGCGCCCGCCATCACGTTCGAGCACGTCACCTTCACCTACCCGGGCTCCCGGCAGCCCGCCGTCCGCGACGTCTCCTTCACCGTCGAGCCGGGCCGCACCGTCGCCCTGGTCGGCCCGTCCGGCGCGGGCAAGAGCACGCTCGCCGCCCTCCTGCACCGCCACCACGACCCCGACCAGGGGCGGATCACGATCGGCGGGATCGACGTGCGCGACCTCACGCTCGACACCCTGCGCGGCGGGGTCGCGGTGGTGGCGCAGGACACCTACCTCTTCCACGGCACCGTCGCCGAGAACCTGCGCCTGGCCAGGCCGGACGCCGCGGACGAGGACCTGGTCGCCGCCGCCCGGCTGGCCGCCGCCCACGACTTCATCGCCGCGCTGCCCGACGGCTACGACACGCCGCTGGGGGAGCGCGGGGCGACACTGTCGGGCGGGCAGCGGCAGCGCCTGGCCATCGCGCGGGCGCTGCTGGCCGGCGCCCCCGTCCTGGTGCTCGACGAGGCCACCTCGCACGTGGACGCGCGCACCGAGCAGGCCCTGTCCGAGGTGCGGCGCGGCCGTACCTGCCTGATGATCGCCCACCGGCCCGACACCATCCGCCAGGCCGACCACGTGGTGACCCTGGAGAACGGCACCCTTCTGGAGACCGTGGCATGAACCCGTCCATCCGCTGGCTCGCGGGCGCCGTCGGCGCGCACCGCCGCGCCTTCGTCTCCACCCTCGTCTCGAACCTGCTCGGGCAACTCGCGGCGCTCGGCGCGGCCGTCACCGGCGCCTGGCTCGCCGGCCGGGCGATCAGCGGGCAGAGCGCGCCGCTCGACCTGGCCGGGGCCGTGCTCGGCGGGCTGGTCGCCGTAGCCACGCTGGCCGCCTGGTGGGAGACCTACGTCGCGCACGACCTGGCGTACCTGGTGCTGGCCAGGCTCAGAGGCCAGGTGTACGACGCGATCGCCAGGATCGCCCCGGCCCGCCTGCTCGGCCGCCGCAGCGGCGACCTGTCGGCGGCCGTGCTGTCGGACATCGAGACCCTGGAATGGCTGTTCGCGCACACCCTGGCGCAGCTCATCACGGCAGGCACGGTGCTGATCGCCGGCGGTGTGGCCGCGGCGACGATCGATCCGCTGCTGCTGACGGTGTCGCTGCCGCTGGCCGCGTGCGTGGTGGCCGTGCCGCTGTGGTTCCGCAAGGCCTCGCGCCGGCAGGGCGACGAGCTGCGCGCCGCCACCGCCGAGCTGACCTCCGACGTCATCGACACCGTCCAGGGCATGCCCGAGCTCACCGCCTTCCGCGCGCTGGAACGCCGAAGGGACCTGCTGGCGCGCAAGACCCGCCGGCTGGCCCGCGCCCAGGCGGCCAACGCGGCCCGCGGCGGCGTGGAGGCGGCCCTCACCGACCTGCTCCTCGCCGTCGCGGCGGCCGGGACGCTGCTCCTGGTCGCCACGGTGATCCGCACCCCGGCCGACGCCCCGGTGGCCATGGTGCTGGCCGCCGGCGCGCTGGGCCCCGCGGCGCGGGTGGCGCTGCTGCTCAAGGAGTACGGCACGCTGCGCGCGGCGGCCGACCGCGTGCACACGCTGGTCACCGCGCCCGCCAACGTGTCCCCGCCACGCGAGCCGCTCCAGGTGGCCGACCGGCCGGACGTGGTCTTCGAGGACGTGCGCTTCCGGTACACCCCCGATGGGCCCGAAGTGCTGCGCGGGGTGTCCTTCCGCATCCCGTACGGCAAGACGGTCGCCCTTGTCGGGGCCTCGGGGGCGGGCAAGTCCACCTGCGTGTCGCTCCTGCTGCGCTACTGGGACCCGGACGGCGGGCGCATCCTGGTGGGTGGCGTGCCGCTGCCGCGGATCGCCGCACCGCACCGGCACGTCACGGTGGTGCCGCAGGACGTGCGCCTGTTCGCCGGCACGATCGAGGAGAACGTCCGGCTCGGCGCCCCCGGCGCCGAGGTGGCAGGCGCCCTGCGCACCGCCCAGCTCGCCATCGACCCCGAGCTGCCGGTCGGCGAGCGAGGCGCCACCCTGTCCGGTGGCCAGCGCGCCAGGGTGGCCGTCGCCCGGGCGCTCGCCACGGGCGCGCCGGTGCTCGTGCTGGACGAGGCGGTGGCCAACCTCGACACCGACAACGAGAAGCGCCTCACCGAGGCGCTCCGGCAAGCCGCGGCGGGCCGGGCCACGCTCGTCATCGCCCACCGCCTGTCCACCATCCGCCAGGCCGACCACATCGTGCTGCTGGAAGAGGGACGCGTCGCCGCCGAAGGCTGCTACGACGAGCTCGGCGAGCGGCTGTCCCACCTGTTCGCACCCCGGCCGTGAGGCCGGTGGTGAGCGGCCGGGACGGCCGGGGCGCCCGCACCGTAATTCATGTATATCCAGTAGGGATAGTTGACTATCGGGAGGGCGGTGTGTAGCGTCATGATCATGAAGTCACCGCTGCCCGGCGCCCCGCGGGCGCGCGACGCCGGACGCCCGCAGGGGGCGCGCCGGTGAAGTGACGACACGGACTCATCCAGGGAGGACGCGCGGTGGGCGCGATCGTGGTGATCGGCGCGGGACCGGCCGGGACGTGCGTGGTGGACAGGATCTGCGCCAACGCCGCACCGCCGGGCAGGGGACGGGCGATGGAGGTCCACGTGGTGGATCCGGGCCCGCCGGGGACGGGACGCCCGCCGGGGAGCGACGCTCCGGCAGGTGAGCACGCGTTGGAGCGGATCGTGCGCGACGCGCCGTGCGGCGTCCGGGTGCGCGTGCACCGTGACCGGGCGATCGAGCTCACCGAGTCGGCCGGCAGGCAGCTCGTACGGCTCATGGGAGGCGGAACCCTGGAGGCGGATGCCGTGGTGCTGGCCCACGGCCGCCCCGGAGTCCCGATCGAGCCCGCTCAGCAGCCGGAGGCGGCCTTCGCCGCCCGGCACGGGCTGCTCCACCTGCCCGGTGGGTCCGATCAGGAGCATGACCTGGAGAACGTGCCCGCGGGCGAGCCGGTGCTGGTGCGCGGTGCGGGACGGGCGTTCGCCGACCTGCTGGCGCCGCTCACCGTCGGGCGCGGCGGCCGCTTCACCCGGGGACGCCGGGGCGAGCCGGTCTACCTGCCCGGCGGCTTCGAACCCCTCCTGTACGTGGGCTCGCGGCGCGGCGTGCCCCGCCACGCCCGTCCCGGGTACCGCCTGACCGGCGAATCCAGGCCACGGAGGTTCCCGTACGAAGGCGACGCGCGGCAGGCGACGGCCAAGGAGCTGGCGTACGCCTACTACCAGGAACTGTTCACCGCCCACCCGTCCCGAACGAGGACGACGTGGGCGGCGTTCGAGCCCGCCTTCGCCCGCGCCGAGCAGGGCGGCAAGGAGATGCGCGCCCTGGTGACCAGGTCCGTGCCGCGCTTCGCCGACCGGCTCCACCTGGACCGGCTCGAACGCCCGCTGCACGGCATGCGCTTCGGCGACCTGGCCGGGCTGCAACGGTGGATGCACGGCTACCTCGCGGCCGACCTGGAGCGGCGGGCCGACCCCAACTTCAGCCCCGACCTGGCGCTGGTCCGCGCGCTGCTGGACGCGCGCCTCCGCATGGCGGGCGATCCCTGGTTCGAAGGGCTGTTCGGCCTGCTGGCCGACGGCCCGTCCCTGGCCCGCCAGGCCGAGCTGCACGCCCTGGCCAGGGCGGGGGTCGTCACCTTCATCGGGGCCGAGCCGCGCATCGAGCAGGGCGAGGACGGCTGGCGGGCGAGCGGCCCCACCGTTCCCGGCACGACGACGGCACGGACGCTCATCGAGGCGCGGCGGCCCCGGTCCCGCCTGGACCGCTGCGCCGACCCGCTGATCGCCGCCCTGTACGCGCGGGGCGAGTGCCGTGAAGCGGCGGGCCTGCTGGACGTGCGCCTCCCCGACGGCCGGCTGGTCGGCGGGGACGGCTCCGTCCACGGCCGCCGCTTCGCCGTGGGCGCCCTGGCCGCGGCCGGCACGGGAGGCGACCGCCCCGCGACGCTGCCGCGCCGGGCCGACGCGGTGGCGCGGGCCGTGCTGTCCCAGGTCTCCGGGGCGCTGGTGCGTGCGGCGGCCTGACGTCTGCGACCGGCCTTCACGAACCGCGACCGGCATGCCCTCACGCACACCCTGGAGAGAGGCGCATGCCGACAGGGGCGGGCTGACGGCGGTGTCGCCCGCAAGCGGGTCGTCGGCGGGGTGACGCGGCAGCGTGGCGATCACCGGCGGCAGCTCGGAGCCGAGCATCGCGTAGTGCGCGCCCTTGCCCTCGGCCGGCATCTTGATGCCCTGGTCGTTGGTGGCCGCACCGAAGCCCTCCTGCGTGTAGCCCTTGGCGTGCACGTCGGCCAGATGGTCGAACCCCGGCCTTCGCGGCGGGGGTGGTGGCGTAACCTGCCAAGCGTCACGAGGTTCGATGGGTAACGGTTTTCCATCGTCGGTCGCGCCGGGAGGGATACAGGGACGGGTGCCGACCGGCTGCGGTGGGTATCGTTACCCATCGCGTTCGGAGCGGCGGATCCGTACAATCTGGCGACGTCGGGACGAGGAGAGGCGGCACATGGTCACACGAGACCGGCAGCGCAGGGTGACGATCACGGACGTGGCCAGGCACGCCCAGGTGTCCACCACCGCGGTGTCGAAGGTGCTGCGCAACGCCTACGGCGTCAGCGAGGCGATGCGGGCCAAGGTGCAGGCCGCCATCGACGAGCTCGGCTACCGCCCGCAGCACGCGGCCCGGGCCATGCGCGGGCGCACCTTCACCATCGGCGTGCTGCTGCCGCACATCCGCAACCCGTTCTTCGCCGACATCATCGACGGCCTGACCGAGGAGATCTCCGCCAGCGGCTACCAGGCCATCATGGTGCAGAGCGGCGGCCGCGACCCCGCCGACGAGCGCCGGGCGAGCGACGCGCTGGTGGACCGGCAGGTGGACGGCGTGCTCTGGGTCGCCCCGGTCTGCCCCAGGGCGCAGCTGGAGAAGCTGGCCAAGGACACCCCCCTCGTGGTGCTCGGCCGCCATGACCGCTCCGCCCTGTACGACTGCGTGCTCGACGACGACGAGGTCGGCGCCGAGCTGGTGGTCGAGCACCTCATCGGGCTCGGCCATCGCCGCATCGCGCACATCACCCAGAAGGACGCCCTCGGCGGCCGCACCGCCACCCTGCTGCACACGATCAGGGCCACGACCTACGAGCGGGTCATGACCGAGCACGGCCTGGCCGAGCACATCGCCATCGCCGCCACCTCCTACACCGAGGAGGGCGGCTACGAGGGCACCCGCGAGCTGCTGGCCCGCGTCCCCCGCCCCACCGCCGTCTTCGCCGGCGCCGACCAGGCCGCCTTCGGCGCCCTCGCCGCCATCCACGAGGCGGGCCTGACCGTGCCCGGCGACATCTCGGTGGCCGGCTACGACAACGCCCGCATCACCGGCCTCGCGCACGTCGCGCTGACCAGCATCGACCAGGACGGCGCCATCATGGGCAAGACCGCCGGCCGGCTGCTGCTCGAACGCATCGCCGGCCGCACCGCCGCGGTGCGTTTCTCCGTCACGCCGACCCTCGTGGCCCGCCGCTCCACAGCGCCTCCGGCGGCCCGGTAGCCCGCCGCCGGCCGCGAGCTGCCCGCCGCGAGCCGCTCACCGGCGCCTTCGCCGTCGGCACGGTCGCCGGCACGGCTGGAGGATCAGTCGGCGGCGGGGTGGCCGCGCGCCCCGGGAGGGGGCATTTCGTGCGAGTACAACTGCTCGTCCATGTCCTGGGCTTCCCTTCTTCCTGCCCGGCGGTGCCTGGCGAGCGATCAGGAATCGAGAAGCGCAGATCACGCGTCCGGACGTACCGTCGCGGTGAGCCGGCTGCCGGCGTGACCGCACGGGCGCCCGTGCGGACCTGGTCGAAAGGAAGGTCCCATGTGCCACCCCTCGTGGAGCCGCGCCCTGGCCACGGCGCACCACCTGAACGACCTCGCGCGGCTGCGGCGCGTACGGGACCGGATCGACCGGGAGTACGCGCAGCCGCTGGATGTCGAGGCGCTGGCCCGCGGCGTGCACATGTCGGCCGGCCATCTCAGCCGCGAGTTCCGGCGCGCGTACGGCGAGTCGCCGTACGCGTACCTGATGACGCGCCGCATCGAGCGCGCGATGGCGCTGCTGCGCCGGGCCGACCTGACCGTCACCGAGGTCTGCTTCGCGGTCGGCTGCTCGTCGCTGGGCACCTTCAGCACGCGCTTCACCGAGCTGGTCGGCGTGCCGCCCACCGTCTACCGGCGTGAGGCGGCCCGCGCGACCGCGGGCATGCCGTCCTGCGTCTCCAGGCAGGTGACCCGCCCGATCAGGCTGCGGGCGGCGCAGGTCCAGGCGCCCCGGCTAACGTGACGTCATGGACATCACCATTCACACCACGACTCTTCCCCACGACGACCCGGACACCTCCCTGGCCTTCTACCGCGACGCCCTCGGCTTCGAGGTCCGCAGCGACGTCGGCCGCGGCAAGATGCGCTGGATCACGGTCGGCCCCGCCGGCCAGCCCGGCACGTCCATCCTCCTGGCGCCGCCGGCCGCCGATCCCGGCATCACCGACGACGAGCGGCGCACCATCGCGGAGATGATGGCCAAGGGCACCTTCGGCTGGATCCTGCTGGCCACCGCCAATCTGAAGAGCACGTTCGAGCAGGTCCAGGCCGCCGGCGCGGAGGTCGTCCAGGAGCCGATGGACCAGCCGTACGGGGTGCGCGACTGCGCCTTCCGCGATCCCGCGGGCAACCTGGTCCGCATCCAGGAGGTGCGCTGAGCCGCGCCCGTTCATCTGACCTCGTCCCAGGGCATGTCCTCGATGCGCTCGATGTGCTCCTCCCCCCACTCGCCCAGCGGCGCCATCGCCCTGTTGAGTGAATGGCCGAAGTCGGTGAGCGAGTACTCCACCTTCGGCGGGACCTGGTGGTACACCTCGCGATGCAGCAGCCCGGTGGTCTCCATCTCGCGCAGTTGCGAGATCAGCACCCGCTCGCTGATGCCGGGGACCGCGCGCCGCAGCTCACCGAAACGCAGGGCGCCGTCCTGCAGCGCGAAGAGGATCAGCCCTTTCCACTTGCCTCCCATGACGGCGATGGCGGCGTCGAGCCCGCACGTGAACGTCCGCTTCCTCGTCTCCTTCACGGTCCCATACTGACATTTTTGTCAGTACCCGGGGAAATAGTAGGTACTTGAGCGAATGCGCGTGCTCCGGCCAGCATGGACGCAGCCGCCGCGCTGAGACCGGTGGCTCCTCCTTCGATCTCTGTGGCTGGAGTACGCATATGACCGCGACACCTGTGACCGTCATCGGCCTGGGCTCGATGGGCACGGCACTGGCCGGGGCCTTCGTCGAGGCGGGGCACCCGACCACCGTCTGGAACCGGACCGCCGCCAAGGCCGCGCCCCTCGTCGCGATGGGGGCCGGGCACGCGCGGGCCGTCGAGGACGCGGTGGCGGCGAGCCCGCTGATCGTCACCTGCCTGACCACGTTCGACGACACCCGGCGGGCCCTGGAGCCGGCCGCCGCGCGGCTTCGCGGCCGGGCCCTGGTCACCCTGAACAGCGGCTCCCCGGCCGGCGCCCGCGAGACGGCCGCATGGGCCGGCGGCCTCGGCGCCCGGTTCCTGGCCGGAGCGGTCAAGAACGTGCCCTCGGCCGTGGGGGCGCCGGACACGCTGCTCTACTACAGCGGCGACAGGTCCGTCTTCGAGGAGTTCGAGGCGACGCTGAGGGTGCTCGGCGGCGACACCGTGCACCTCGGCGAGGAGAGCGACCTCGCCGCCCTGTACGAGATGGCCGTGGGCGCCATGCTGCTGCCCGCCCTCGCCGGCTTCTTCCAGGGCGCCGCCGCCGTCCAGGCGCGCGGGCTGGAGGTGAGCTCGATGGTGCGGTTCGCCGGCAAGTGGCTGGAAATGATCAAATCCCTGCTGCCGGTCTACGCCCGCGAGATCGACGGCGGCGACTACACCGACGCCGCCTCCTCCGTGAACCTCTTCCTCGCCGGCGCGGCCCACGACGCGGAGCTGGGCGAGGAGACGAACGTCGACACGGCCTGGCTCGCCCCGCTCCACGACCTGCTGCGGCGGGCGGCCGAGGCGGGCCACGGCGACCACAGCATCTCGGCCCTCACCGAGGTGCTCAGGAAGCCGGCGTGACGGTCGTACGCGTCAGGGCCGGCAGGCTCATCGGTAGGAGTCGATGAGCCGGGCGAGGTGCCTGCCGGCGATCTCCAGCGGCGCCTCGCTCCGGGACACCTGCGCCGACAGCTCCGCGCCCTCCAGCAGGTTGATCACGCTGTGCGCGAGGTCGTGCGCCACGTCCTCGGCGAAGCCGGAGCGCCTGAGCTTGTCGCGCACCAGCGAGCGCCACTGCTCGTAGGCCTCCTCGGCGGCCTGCTGGAGCTCCGGCACCCGGCCCGCGCTCTCCAGCGCCGTGGTGGTGACGGGGCAGCCGTCCAGCCACCCGGACGCGCGCAGGTCGCGCGCCAGGTCGCGGGTGCAGGCGAGGACCGCCGTGGCGGGGTCGTCCTCCCGGTCGAAGGCCGCGGTGAGGAACTCGGCGAACTCCGCGCCGCCGTGGCGGACCGCCTCGACCGCGAGTTCCCTCTTCCCGCCGGGGAAGAAGTGGTAGACCGAGCCCAGGGTGGCCCGCGCCTCCTGGGAGATCTGCTTGAGGCCCGTCGCCTCGTACCCCTGGCGCTGCATCAGGAGCGAGGTGGTCCGGACGATCCGCTCCCGGGTGCCGATCTCGTGCATGACCGCATCCTACTGGATAGAGCGTTCGTTCCAACGCTGTGCTACGGTCCAGGTTCTGGATAGAACGTTCGTTCCAGCGATGGGAGATCCATGATGAAGTCGGTGACCGTGATCGGGCTGGGCCCCATGGGGAGCGCCATGGCCGGTGCCTACCTGCGTGCCGGTTACGACGTGACCGTGTGGAACCGCACGCCTGCCAGGGCGGACGAGCTGGTGGCGCAGGGCGCGCGGCGGGCGGGGTCGGTGGCGGCGGCGCTCGCCGCGAACGAGCTGGTGGTGCTGAGCCTGACCGACTACGACGCGATGGACGCCATCCTGGCGCAGGCGCCCGAGGCCGCACTGGCCGGGCGCACCCTGGCCAACCTCACCTCCGACACCCCGGACAGGGCCCGCCGGGCGGCCGCCTGGCTGGCCGGGCGCGGGGCCGTGCAGATCACCGGCGGCGTCCAGGTACCGCCTCCGGGCATCGGCACGCCGGACGCCATGACGTACTACAGCGGCCCCGAGGACGCCGTCGAGGCGCACCGGGCCGCCCTCGAGGTGCTGACCGGGATCGACTACCTCGGTGCGGACCACGGGCTGGCGGCGCTGTACTACCAGATCGGGATCGACATGTTCTGGACGGCGCTGCTCGGCTACCTGCACGGCCAGGCGGTGGCGGAGGCCAACGGGATCTCGGCGCAGGACTTCCTGCCGCGGGCGGTGAAGACCATGGACCTGCGCTACTTCCTGGAGTTCTACGCGCCGCGCATCGCCGCGGGCCACCACGAGGGGGACGTCGACCGGGTCTCCATGGGCGTGGCGAGCCTGGAACACGTCCTGCGCACCACGCAGGAGTCCGGCGTCGACGACTCGCTGCCCGCCGCCGCCCTGGAGATCTTCCGCCGGGGCGTCACCGCCGGCCACGGCCAGGACAGCCTCACCAGCCTGCTCGGCGTGCTGAAGCGGCGCTGACGGAGCCGGCGGGCGCACCCGGGCGCCGGGTCTCAGGAGGTCGTGGGCCTGACCGTGAAGTAGGGGGAGACCTCGAGCTCGTCCGCGGACTCCAGCAGCTTGTGCGTGAGCTTGCCGTCGAACGCGACGACGCGGACCTCGTCGAATCTGCCGTTGTCGTGCTCCCAGCAGTACAGGTGCGACTCGTCGTACCAGCCGAGCACCTTGTCGCAGTCGGAGGAGAACCTGCGCACCTGCTTGCCGGTGCCCGCGTCCCACAGGCAGTGATCGTCGCTGCCGGGGCAGCCCGTCACGAACGTCCTGCCCGAGGGGGAGAAGATGTCGAGGGTGCCGGCCGCCAGCGGCCCGATGCCCGGGACGTCCCGGACGCGCCTGCCGGCGGCGTCGAAGAAGCGCAACCCCTCGTCCTTGCCGTAGACGGCGACCACGCCCTGTTCGGCGCCGTCCCAGCCGAAGTTGCCGCCGCGGACGGAGTCGTCGGCCACGTGCACCACGTCGACCTCGCGGCGCGGCACGTCCACGATGGCGAAGCCGAGGGTGGTCCAGACGTCCTCGCCCTGCTCGTCCTCGGTCTTCCTGTCGAGGTTGAGGAGGATCCTGGAGCTGTCCCTCGACCAGGCGCGGAGGCTGGTGTCCAGCGGTTTCCTGACGGTCTTGACCCGGAAGCTGGAGCCGTCCCGCCTGTCGGTGATGAGCAGCGAGTCGTAGCCGTCGGAGGTGTAGTCGTCCGGCCGTCCCGCCAGGAAACGGCCGTCGGGGGAGACCAGCGACTCCACGTTGTCCGGATACGCGTCGAACGTGCCCCGCAGCGACTGCCGGGCGTAGTCGACGTCCTCGTCGAGCTTCTTGTCGTAGACCTCGTACGCCGTCAGGGTGATCGGGTCGGACGGGCGCTCGTAGAGGGTGATCGCGCCGCCGGGCAGCGCGATCTCGGAGGGGGCGACCGGCGGGGCGGGGGTCACCGCCCGGCCCGACGGCGAGGGCGCCGGCGGGCGCAGCCAGCCGGGCACGGCCAGCCCGGTCACCAGGACGGCCGTGACGATCATGGCCCCCGCGGCGACGAGGAGCGCCGCGAGCCGCGGCCTGGAACGACCCGCGGGCGCGGCACCGCCGGGAGCGGCCTGCCTGGCGCCCGCCGCGAGCGGGTCGGCTCCCGGCTCCGGATTCCGCAGCAGGCAGGTGATCACGTCCGTGGCCGTGGGCCGGAGCTCCGGCTCCTTGGCCAGGCACCGCAGCACCAGGTCGCCCAGCGGCCCGTCGAGCGAGCCCAGATCGGGCCGGGCGTTGAGCACCCGGTTCATCACGGCGTGCGCCCCGTCGCCGCCGAACGGCGCTCGCCCGCAGGACGCGAAGACCATCGTCCCCGCCCAGGCGAACATGTCGGCCGCGGGCCCCACGCCGCGGCCCATGACCTGCTCGGGAGCCATGTACGCGGGCGTCCCGATCTGCGTGCTGCTGGTCAGGGTGGCCGGGCCGAGCGCGCGGGCGATGCCGAAATCGATCACGCGCGGGCCGGTGGCGCCCATGATGACGTTGCCGGGTTTGAAGTCCCGGTGCACCACGCTGGCCTGGTGGACCGCGGCCAGCGCGGTGGCGGTGCCGATGGCCAGCCGTTCCAGGTCCCCGCCCGCGAGCGGGCCGTCCTCCCTGACCACCCGCTCCAGCGAGCGGCCCTCGACGTACTCGCTGACGATGTACGGCCTGCCCTGCTCGACGCCCGTGCTCAGCACGGCGGCGGTGCAGAACGGCGCCACGCGCTGGGCGACCTCCGCCTCCCGTAGGAAGCGCTCGAAGCCGTCCTCCCCGGCCGGGCGCAGCCACTTGACGGCCACGCGCACGTTCATCGGGGTCCTGGCGAGGTAGACGACGCCCTGCCCGCCTTCGCCGAGCCTGCCGAGGAGTTCCAGGCCGCCCAGCTCCTCCGGGTCACCGGGCAACAGCGGCGTGAAGTCAGCCATGGGCCATTGTGATCCCATGCGGTGGATCTCCAGCAAGTGCCCGCCGGGGATCAGCCGGTGGCTACCCTGATCCAGACAGGACGGAAGGGGCCTTCGGGTGGCGCTGGAACTGCACGGGCGCAAGCTGGAGCAGGAACGGCTCGGCCGGTTGCTCGCCGGGGCCGCGGCCGGGCACGGCGGCGCCCTGGTCGTGGATTAGACCGCTCGCCCGATCCCCGGCGGCCGAGATCCCGATATGGTGCTGCGCGTGAGTGGGGACGCTTCGACCGGGCAGCCCAGGGCCGGGACGCGCGGGACGGGGATGCGCAGGGCGGGGATGCGTGAGGTCGCGCGGGAGGCCGGGGTCTCGCCGACGACCGTGAGCAACGTCCTCAACAATCCCGAGCTGGTCGCCGAGGAGACGCGCCGGCGCGTGCACGCGGCGATGGAGCGCGTCGGATACCTGCCGGACAACGCCGCCAGGCGGTTACGAGGCATGCCCAGCCCGCTGGTCGGCGCGGTGACGCTGGACATCGCCGGCCCGTTCTTCACCGAGGTCTGCCGCGGCGTGGAGGACCGGCTGCTCCAGGACGGTTGCATGCTCATGACCTGCAGCACCGACCTGCAGCCCGGCCGGGAGCGGCACTACCTGCAGGAGCTGGAGAAGCAGCGGGTGCGCGGCGTGCTCATCACCCCGGTCGAGCCCGACCTCGGCCCCCTGGTGGCCCTGTCCGGGCGCGGGGTCCCGGTGGTGCTGCTGGACCACAGGTCCGACGGCCGGCTGTGCTCGGTGTCGATGGACAACCAGTGGGGCGGCGAGCAGGTCGCGGCGCACCTGCTCGCGCTGGGGCATCGCCGGATCGCCCTGCTGAGCGCCGCGATCGAGGTGCAGCAGACCGCCGAGCGCCACGCCGGGGTGCGCAAGGCGTTCATCAACGCCGGCCTGGACCCCGGCCGGGGCGTGCTGGACGTCCGGGTGCCGTCGCCCGACATCACGGTGACCGCCGCGGCGGCCCTGGAGGACGTGCTGGGCGCCGCCGATCCGCCCACCGCGATCCTGTGCCTCAACGACACGGCGGCGCTCGGGGTGATCGGCGGCCTGCGGGAGCGGGGAATCGCGGTGCCGGAGGAGATGTCGGTGGTCGGGTACGACGACGTGGCGTTCGCCGCGCAGCTCGCCCCGCCGCTGACCACCGTGTGGCAGCCGAAGCGCGAGCTGGGCCGGGTGGCGGCGGAGCTGCTCCTGGACGAGGCCAGGCCCGGCCACCGTCACCAGAAGCTGGTCTACCGGCCGCGCCTGGTCGTCCGCGAGTCCACGGCCGCCCCCTCCCGCTGACCGAAAGTTTCAGAGCCGCCGGACCCGCCTTCCTGCCGCTGACCTGAAAGGTAACAATCGCCGGCAGGTCGGGCGCCGGCTGGCTCGTTGACACGCTGATCAGCGTCTTCTTACCGTGTGGGCGCTCGGCCTCCCGCCGAGAACCACCTGTCGATTGGACGCTCAATGAAACGTTTATCCCGTCCAGCGTTGCTCTGCACGGCACTCGGCAGCACCGCCTGCCTGGTGCTCGCGGGCGCCGTCGGCCTGCAGTCGCCCGCCGCGGCGGCGGTGGCCTGCGAGGTCGGCTACACCGTCGCCACCGAGTGGCCCGGCGGGTTCACCGGCAACGTGACCATCAGGAACGTGGGCGAGCCGATCAACGGCTGGCACCTGGACTGGTCGTTCACCGCCGGGCAGCGGATCACCCAGGCGTGGAACGCCACCGCCACCCAGAACGGCGCGGCCGTCAGGGCGGCGGACGCGGGCCACAACGCCGCGATCCCGGAGGGCGGCAGCACCACGTTCGGCTTCAACGCCTCCTGGAACGGCGCCAACCCGGCGCCTGCCTCCTTCGCGCTCAACGGCGTCACCTGCACCGGCGGATCCGGCGAACCGACCCCGACGGTGACGCCGACCGTGACCCCGACCGTGACCCCGACGGTGACCCCCACCTCCGTCCCCACGGGCGCCAAGCAGGCCGAGGACCTGGACCGCGGCCTGATCAGCGTCCGCTCCGGCAGCGGCAACCTGGTCTCCTGGCGGCTGCTGGGCACCGAGTCCCGCGACACGTCCTTCAACGTCTACCGGGCCGGCACGCGCATCGCGACCGTCACGAACTCCACCAACCACCTGGACCCGGGCGCGGCGCCGGACGCCTCCTACACCGTCCGCCCGGTCAGCGGCGGGACCGAGGGCCCCGCCTCGCAGACCTCGCTGCGCTTCGGCGGCGGCTACCTCGACGTGCCCATCACGCCGCCATCCTCCGGCCACCACGCCAACGACGCCAGTGTCGGCGACCTGGACGGCGACGGCCGCCTGGACCTGGTGCTCAAGTGGGAGGCCAACAACTCCAAGGACAACTCCCAGTCCGGCGTGACCGACCCGGTCTTCCTCGACGGCGTCACGCTGGACGGCACCCGCCTGTGGCGGATCAACCTGGGCCGCAACATCCGCGCCGGCGCCCACTACACCCAGTTCCAGGTCTACGACTACGACGGCGACGGCCGGGCCGAGGTCGCCGTGAAGACCGCCGACGGCACCGTGGACGGCCGCGGCACCGTGATCGGCAACGCGAGCGCCGACCACCGCAACTCCTCCGGGTACGTCCTGGCAGGACCCGAATTCCTCACCATGTTCGACGGCCGGACCGGCGCGGCGCTGTCCACGGTGAACTACGACCCGCCCCGCGGCAACGTCTCCTCCTGGGGCGACAGCTACGGCAACCGCGCGGACCGCTTCCTGGCCGGCACCGCCTACCTGGACGGGCAGCGCCCCAGCCTGATCATGGCCCGCGGCTACTACACCCGCAGCGTGATCGCCGCCTGGGACTTCCGCGACGGCCGGCTCGTCAAGCGCTGGACGTTCGACACCAACGCCTCCGGCAACGGCTCCTACGCCGGGCAGGGCAACCACTCGCTCACCGTGGGGGACGTGGACGGCGACGGCCGCGACGAGATCCTCTACGGCGCCGCCGCCATCGACGACAACGGCGGCCGCCTGTGGAACGTCGGCTGGGGCCACGGCGACGCCGCCCACCTGAGCGACCTGAACCCGGGCCGCGCGGGCCAGGAGTACGTCAAGATCTCCGAGTCGGCCAACCGGCCGGGCCTCTACATGGTGGACGCCCGTACCGGCCAGGTGCTGTGGCAGACCGGCACCGGAGCGGGCTCCGACGGCGAGGGACCGGCCCGCGGCGTGTCCGCCGACATCCACGCGGGCAGCCCCGGCGCAGAGTCCTGGGCCTCGGGCGCGGGGCAGAACGGCCTGCGCAACACCTCCGGCGCGCTCATCGGCCGCCAGCCGTCCTCGGCCAACTTCCTGTCCTGGTGGGACGGCGACCCGGTGCGCGAGCTGCTCGACCAGACCAGGATCGACAAGTACGGCACCGGCGGCGAGACCCGCCTGCTGACGGCCTCCGGCGTGCACAGCAACAACGGCACCAAGGCCACCCCGTCACTGTCGGGCGACATCCTGGGCGACTGGCGCGAGGAGGTCATCTGGCCGACCACGGACAACCGGGCGCTGCGCATCTACGCCACGCCCCACGCGACCACCACCAAGATCCACACGCTGCTGCACGACCCGCAGTACCGGGTGGCCCTGGCCTGGCAGAACACCGCCTACAACCAGCCGCCGCACCCGAGCTTCTTCATCGGCAACGGCATGAGCGCCCCGCCCCAGCCCAACGTCTACCTGCGCTGATCCTGCATCGCGGCGACGCGGCCGCAGGTGTCGACCGCGGGGGCCAGGAAGACGGCGGAGATCACGAAGGCGAGCACCACGAGCATGGCGGTGCGCAGGCCCCAGTGGTCGCCGAGGAAGCCGAGGCCTGGTGGCCCGACGAGGAAGGCGACGTAGCCGATGGTGGCCACCAGGCTGACGCGGGCCGTCTCGTCGGGCCCGGTCTCGCCCGCGGCCGACAGCGCGACGGGGAAGCCCAGCGAGGCGCCGAGCCCCCAGAACAGGACGGCCGCTCCGGCCAGCACGGCGTTGTCCGAGAAGATGACCAGGAGCAGCCCGATCGCTCCCGAGACGGCGCTGGCCCGGACGACGGCCGTGCGGCCGAAGCGGTCGAGGAAGTAGGCGCCGCCGAAGCGGCCGATGGTCATGGCGGCGGCGAAGCCGGTGTAGACGAGCGACCCGGCGGTGGCGTCCACGCCGTGCCCGTCCACCATGAGCAGCGGCAGCCAGTCGTTGGCGGCGCCCTCGGCCAGCGCCATCGCCAGGACGATCGCGCCGATCAGGACGAGCTGGGTGTCCTTCCAGAGCTTGGGCCGCGGCCGGCCGGAGCCGGCTTCCCCGGGTGCGCCGGTGCCGGTGCCCGCGGGGATGGCGCGGACGGCGTACAGGAGCATCGCGGCCGCGATCAGGGTGACCGCGGCCAGATGCCAGTGCACCGGCAGGCGGGCGGCGGTGGCCCCGATGCCCGCGCAGGAGCCCACGACCGTGCCCAGGCTGAAGCAGCCGTGCAGGATGGGCATGGTCGTCTTCCCGGTGATGCGCTCGACGTCGGCGGCGTCGACGTTGATCGCGACCTCGCCCCCGCCCATGCCCGCGCCGAACGCGAACAGGCCCGCCATGACCAGGGGAGCGGACGACAGCAGGCTGCCGGCGCTGATGACGGCCAGGCCGGCGACGATCAGCGCGGTGCCGACGCCCATGACGGGCCTGGTCCCGAAGCGCGAGACGAGCCGCCCCGAGCACAGGACCCCGATCATGGAGCCGAGCGACAGGCCGAACAGGATCAGGCCCATCTGGGCGGTGGACGCCTCCAGGCCGTCACGGAGGTCCGGGGTGCGGGTCACCCACGACGACATCGCGATTCCGGGGAGGAGGAAGAACAGGAACAGCGCCTGCCGGCGCCGTCGCGTGGCGAGGTCCATGCAGCTCCGTGATCGTTCGGCAGGCTTAAGGGGGATATCGATACCTATAGGTGATGAGTGTGATCATATAGGGCGAAAGCCTCACACGCAGTCGCAGGTCCATCCGGAGGCGCGGGACGAGGAGATCGAGACCTCGCCGCCGGGGAGCGGGTGACCGTGAACCGCGCGGGCTGATCGGTCACGGTGACGGTGGTCTCGCCGTCAGGGCCCGGGTGGACGCGCAGGGTCAGCCCGTCGAGGTGGTCGTAGTCCGGCCGCTCATCCCTTCAGCCCGCCGGCCAGCAGGTCGGCGCGCCAGAACCGCTGCAGCACCAGGACGAGCGCGATCAGCGGGATGACGGACACGGCCGAGCCCATGATCACCAGCGGGTAGAGGTCGCTGTCGCCCGCGCCCTTGGACAGGAACGTGTACAGCCCCAGGGTGATCGGGTACTTCTCCTGGTCGGAGAGCATGATGAAGGGCAGCAGGAAGTTGTTCCAGATGCCGACGAACTGCAGCAGGAACACCGTGACGAGCCCCTGCACCATCATGGGCAGCACGATGGTGCAGAAGATGCGCAGCTCGCCCGCCCCGTCCAGGCGGGCCGCCTCCAGGGTGCTCTCCGGCACCGCGGCGTTGGCGAACACCCGGCACAGGAAGATGCCGAACGGGTTGATGATCACCGGGAGCAGCACCGACCAGTGGGTCCCCGCCAGGCCGACGCCCGCCAGCAGCAGGTACTGCGGGACGGCCAGCACGATGCCGGGCACGAGCACCCCGGCCAGGATCACCGAGAACAGCGCCTCGCGCCCGCGGAAGCGGAACTTGGCCAGGGCATATCCGGCCATGGCCGACACCAGCGTGGACAGGACCGCGCCGAGGCCGGCGTACAGCAGCGAGTTGAGCCCCCACCGCCAGAACTGGCCGTCGCCGTAGGAGCTCAGGTTCGCCAGGTTGTCCAGCAGGCCGCTGCCGGGCGCGAAGGAGAAGGTGGTGAACAGCTCGCGCGGCGACTTGGAGGCGGCGATGACCACCCAGACCACCGGGGTCAGGCAGTACAGCGCGCCGAGCAGCAGCACCACGAGCGGCAGCCGCGGCCGGCGCCCGGGGCGGGGACGGCGGCGGCGGAACTGGCGGTCTCCGGTGGAGGTGATGGCCGTCATGCGTTGTCCCCGAACGTGCGGCGCTGGAAGAAGCGCAGCAGCAGGAGCGACAGGACGAGGATGCCCGCCGCGAGCACGACGGAGGCGGCCGCGGCCCCGCCGAGGTTGTCGTTCACGAATGCCTCTTGGTAGATCTTCATCAGCGGCACCCAGGTGGAGCTGATGGTGGTCGTCATCGGCCGCAACGTGGCCGGTTCGCTGTAGAGCTGCAGGGTGCCGATCACCGAGAACAGGCCGGTGAGCACGAGCGCGGGCGCCACCAGCGGGATCTTGATGCGCCAGGCGATCTGCAGCTCGCCCGCCCCGTCGATGCGGGCCGCCTCGTAGATGGAGGTGGGGATGGCGCGCAGCGACGTGAAGATGATGATCATGTTGAAGCCGACGCCGGACCACAGCGCGATGTTGGCCAGCGAGAAGTACAGGGCGGGAAAGCCGAAGAAGTCCAGCGGGCCGGCGTCGAGCTGCCTGGCGAGGTAGGAGACGGGGCTGGTGCTGGGCAGGTACAGGAACCCCCACAGCAGGCTGGCGATCACGCCCGGCACCGCGTACGGCAGGAAGATCGCTGTACGGGAGAAGCCGCGCGCCCGCACCCTCGGGGTGTCGAGCAGCAGCGCGAACAGCAGGGCCAGGCCGAGCACGCTGGGGATGGCGATCACCCCGTACAGCAGCACCCGGCCGAGCCCGGCCACGAACTCGGGGTCCGTGAGCGCGGCGAGGTAGTTCTCGAAGCCGACGAACGCCTGCGTCCGCCGCCCGAACGCGCCGCCGCCCTCGACGCGGAAGCCGCGGAAGCTCAGGTAGACGGCGTAGCCGATCGGGACGACCAGGAACAGGACGAAGAAGACGATCGCGGGTGTGGCGAACAACCACGGGGTGGCGACGGCGCGCAGGCGCGGGCGCCGGCCGGCGGAGGTGGCGGGCATGAGACGTCCAGAGTGGGATCGAGCGCTACTTGGTGACGGTGTAGCCGGACTTCTGCAGGTCCGCGACGACGGCCTGCTGCGTGGCCTGGTACACCGCGCGGAAGGAGGTCTTGTCGAGCGCGGCCTTGTTGAGCGCGTCACCGAAGGCGGTCTGCGCCACGTTCACGTTCGGCCCCCACGTCACCGGGATCGTGGTGTTCTTGATCACCTGGTCGGTGACCTGGTAGAAGTCCTTCTGCTGCGGCATCAGCTTCGGCGGCTCGTGCGTCAGGGTCGCCTGCCTGCCGGCGTTGCCGCCGGGGAAGAGGTCCAGGCCGAGCAGCAGCTTGGAGCCCTCCTCGGAGGCGCCCAGCCAGGCGGCGAACGCCGCGGCCTCCTTGGCGTGCTGCGACTTGGCCGGCACCAGGTACGCGGAACCCCCCAGGAACGGCACGGCGGCCTGGCCCTTCGTCCACTGCGGCAGCGGCGCGGACTCCCACTTGCCGGCGGTGTCCGGCGCGACCGAGTAGATCACGCTCGGCGCCCACGCCGCGGCGGCCCAGCTCAGGATCTTGCCGTTGTTGACCTGGGCGTTCCACTCGGGGGTGAGCAGCGGCTCGACCTTGACCAGGTCCCGCTCCACCAGGTCCTGCCAGAAGTCGGCGGTCTTCAGCGAGGCCTCGCCGTCGATGCCGACCTTCCAGGCGTTGCCGTCGGTGCTCCACCACGCCGCGCCCGCCTGGGCGGCGTGCGCGGCGAAGAACTCGAGCTGGTTGGCGGCGAAGCTGGCGATGTAGGCCTCGGGGTCCTTCTCGCGGATCTGCTCGGCGGCCTCGGCGTACTCGTCCCAGGTGGTCGGGACCTTGACGCCGTACTTGTCGAACAGGTCCTTGCGGTAGGTGAGGACCATCGGGCCGATGTCCTGGGGCACGCCGTAGACCTGGTTGCCGAAGGTGGTCTGGGCCCAGATGTTGGGCTCGACGTTCGCCTTGACGCCCGCCACGTCGGCGGTGATGTCCTTGACGGCTCCGGCCACCACCAGGGCGGGCAGCCCGCGGTACTCGATCTGCACCACGTCAGGGGTGTCGCCGGCCTGGTCGGCGGCCAGCAGCTTGGAGGCGGTCTCCGTGGTGCCGCCGACCTCCGACAGCTTGACGGTGACGTTCGGGTTCAGCTGGTGGTACTTGTCGGCGATCGCCTTGGCCGCCGGGTCGCTGCCCTTCAGGCTCCAGGTCCAGAACTCCAGCGTGACCGGCCCGCTCGCGCTCGCGGTCTCCGAAGGGCTGTCGCCGGCGGAGCAGGCGGCCAGCGACGCCGTCAGGGCGATCGCCAGGGCGGCGCCCAGCAGCGTGCGGCGGCGGTGTCCCCCCGCTCGGGGCGAGGTGGGGGTCGGTGCAGTCATGGACGGGCTCCTCGGCAAGGTGGTGCGTTCCGCGGCGGGATGCCGGGTTCGTGCGTTGGGATCTAACCTGATGTTAACGTTGTCATGCTGTCAAGCCCCTTCTTGTAACAAGCCCCTCGGAGCCCACCCCCGTGCGCACCTTCCGCAACCCCGTCCTGCCCGGCTGCCATCCGGACCCGTCGATCTGCCGGGTCGGGGCGGACTTCTACCTGGTCACCTCGTCGTTCGCGTATTACCCCGGCCTGCCTCTGTTCCACAGCCGTGACCTGGTGCGCTGGCGGCAGCTCACGCACGTGCTGAACCGGCCGGGGCAGCTCCCGCTGCACGGGCTGGACGTCTCCGACGGAGTGTGGGCGCCGACCATCCGCCACCACGGCGGAACGTTCTACGTGGTCTCCACGCTGGCGGTGAACCGGCGGGGGAGCCTCACCTTCGTCGTCACCGCCACCGACCCCGCCGGGCCGTGGTCGGACCCCGTACCGCTGGAGGCCGAGGGCATCGACCCGTCGCTGTTCTTCGACGACGACGGCCGCTGCTGGTTCACCGCCTGCCGCGACGCCGCGGGCGACGGCGGCCCCGGCGAGTTGTGGATGCGCGAGCTCGACCTGGACCGGCTCCGGCTCGTCGGCCCCACCCACGTGCTCTGGCACGGCGCCGTACGCGGGGCCTGGGTGGAGGCGCCGCACCTGTACAAGCGCGACGGCGTCTACCACCTGATCGCCGCCGAGGGCGGCACCGAACGCAACCACAGCGTCACCGCCGCCCGGTCGAGCGCCGTCACCGGCCCCTACGTCACCGACCCGCGCAGCCCGCTGCTGACCCACCGGCACCGCGGCCCGGACGAGCCCATCCACAACGTCGGCCACGTCGACCTGGTGGACACCCCCGGCGGCGAGACCTGGGCGGTGACCCTCGGCGTACGCCCCATCGAGGGCACCCACACGCTGGGCCGCGAGGTCTTCCTCGTGCCCGTCGACTGGACCGCCCACGGGCCGGTCTTCGCCCCGGAGACGGGCGGCGTCCGGCTCACGGAACGCCTCCCGCGCCTCCCCTCCGCCCCCGCCCAGCGGGAGGAGCCCGCCCCGGCGGGCCGCACGCGCTTCGACGAGCCGCGGCTCGGCCTGGAGTGGAACAGCCTGCGCGGACCCGTCACCGACCTCGTCGAACCCACCGCGGACGGCCTGGAGATCAGGGTGGCGCCCGAGCCGCTCAGCTCCACCGGCGTCCCCGCCTTCATCGGACGGCGCCAGCAACACGTCCGCTTCCAGGCCCGGACCCGGATCGGCTTCGCGGCGGCGCATCCGTCCGAGGAGGCCGGTCTGGCCGTCTTCCAGAGCCAGGACCACCACGCCACGCTCGCCCTCACCGTGGACGGGGCAGGAACGCCGCAGGCGGTGCTGACCGTCAGGGAGGCGGGCACGAGCACCCGGCTGGCCGCCGCCCCGCTACCGCCGGGGCAGGCGCTGCTGGCCGTCGAGGCGGACGAGGCCGGCTACACCTTCCGCGCCCGGCACCCGGACGCCGGGGGCTGGACCGACCTGGCCACCGTCGAGCGGTCCTTCTTCAGCACCGAGCGCGCGGGCGGGTTCGTCGGGGTCCACCTCGGCCTCTACGCCACCGGCAACGGCCGGCCCGGCACCGGCCGCGCGATCGTGCGCTGGTTCGACTACCAGCCGGGCTAGGCCGGCGACCGGGGCGGCGCGGTGCTGCGCCGGACGATCAGCTCGGGCGCGATCCGCTCGGAGGAGGCCGGCTCGCCCTGCATCATCCGCAGCAACTGCTCGATCGAGCGCGCCCCCAGCGCGACGAAGTCCTGCCGCACCGTGGTGAGCGCGGGCACCAGGTACGCCGCCCCGGCGATGTCGTCGAACCCGACGAGCGAGACGTCGCCGGGCACCTTCACCCCCAGCTCGGCGAAGGCCGCCAGCACGCCCATGGCCATCTGATCGTTCCCGGCGAAGATCGCGGTCGGGCGCTCGTGGCCCTCGCGGGTGACCAGGTAGTGCGCGAGCCGATAGCCGCTGTTGCCGGTGAAGTCGCCCTCGAGCAGCTCGCCGCGCGCCTCGGGCGTGTCCTTCAGCCCGGCCCGCCAGCCCTCCACCCGGGCCCGTGCGTCGAACGTCCGCAGGGAGCCGGTCAGGTGGGCGATGTGCCGATGACCCAGCTCCGCCAGGTGCCGCACGGCCAGCCGCGCGCCGAGCTCCTGGTCCAGCTCGACGAAGCCGAGGTCCGGGTTGGGCACGTTGCCCGACATGATCACGGTCATCGGCACGCCGGTGACGATGCCGGTCAGGGCGTCCACGACCATGGGCCGGTCGGCGATGACGGCGATGGCCTCGACCGCCTGGTCGGTCAGCCGCTGCAGCGTCTCGGTCAGGTCCACGGTGCTGCCGCCCTGCCAGCTGGCCAGGTTCACCCAGTAGCCGGCCCGCTGCGCCGCGGTCTGCACGCCGCGCAGGATGCGGGGCAGCTCGTACAGCTCGGTGCCGGCGAGCACCAGGCCGATCGTCGAGGACCGGCGGCTCTTGAGCGCGCGGGCGACGCTGTTGCGGCGGTAGCCGAGCTTCTCGATGGCGGCCTCGACGCGGGCCCGGGTCTCCGGCCGCACGGAGGGGTGGTTGTTGAGCACGCGGGACACGGTGACGTGCGACACGCCCGCTTCGCGTGCCACATCCACCATGCCTGGTGCCCGGTTCATGTCCTCCGCTGCCTCTTCTCCCGGGACATACCCGTTCGCCGGCCCGCGCCATGCGGCGAATGGATCATATCTCGCGTCGCGCGGGCGCCCGCCGCGTGCCGCAGAGGGGGATCGGCGATCCCTGGCTCGGCCCTCGGAGCACCGGCCTGGGGCGAACATAATGGGCGTATGGATCGTGCAGCCCTGGCGGACTTCCTGCGCCGCCGCCGTGAGGCGCTGCAGCCCGAGGACGTCGGGCTGCCCGCGGGCGCGCGCCGGCGGGCCACGGGCCTGCGGCGCGAGGAGGTGGCGTCGCTCGCGGTGATGTCGGCCGACTACTACACCCGCCTGGAGCAGCAGCGCGGCCCGCAGCCGAGCGTGCAGATGCTGGCCTCGCTCGCCCGGGCGCTGCGGCTGACGAGCGACGAGCGCGACTACCTGTTCCAGATCGCCGGGCACAACGCCCCGGCCTCGGTGACGGACGCCACGCACGTCGCCCCCGCCCTGCTGCGCGTGCTGGACCGGCTCGACGACACCCCGGCGCTCATCCTGTCCGACCTGGGCGAGACGCTCGTGCAGAACCGGATGGCCGAGGCCCTGTTCGGCGACAGGTCCGGGCACACCGGGCACGCCCGCACCGAGATCTACCGCTGGTTCACCGACCCGGCGGAGCGGCTGCGCTACCCGGAGGCCGACCGCGACCGGCAGAGCCGCGCCCTGGTCGCGAACCTGCGCGCCGCCCACGGGACGAGGGGCCCGCAGTCGCGGGCGGGCGAGCTCGTACGGGCGCTGCGCAAGGCGAGCGCGGAGTTCGCCGAGCTGTGGGACCGGCACGAGGTGGCCAAGCGCTTCGAGGACCACAAGATCCTCGTCCACCCCGAGCTCGGCGAGATCGAGCTGGACTGCCAGGTGCTGTTCACCGAGGACCAGTCGCAGGCGCTGCTCGTGCTCACCGCCCCGCCGCGGACCGAGGGCTATGAGAAGCTGCGGCTGCTCGCGGTGCTGGGGCAGCAGCGCTTCACGGAACGGCAGGGCGGGACGGCCGGCGTCATGAGCCGGTGACGTCCCGACCGGCCAGGGACGCCCGGGGCCGGCGGGCCACGTGGACGACCGCCGGCGGCAGGTTGCGCCAGACCGTCGTGCTCGTCACGACCTCCTCGAACGCCGCCCGCAGGCCACCGGCCAGCCGCCTGGCCGGGGCGGCCCAGCGCGTCCAGGTGTAGGCGAACTGCGTGTAGACCCCGGCGGGCGACAGGGCCCGGGCCACCGACTCGATCAGCGGGGGCCGCCCGGCGTAGGCGATCCACGGCAGGCCGCTGACCACCACGTCCACCGGCCCGGCGCCGAGCCCGGCGAGCAGCCGCGGCAGGTGAACGGCGTCGTCGCACACCACCTCCACCGAGGGGAACGCGCGGGCGATCTCGGTGGCGAACCTGTCGTTGAGCTCGATCACGACGTGCCTGCCCCGGCCGCGCAGCCGCCGCTGGATGGCGGAGGTGAAGGCGCCGGTCCCCGCGCCGAGCTCCACCACCAGCGGCTCACCGCGCTCCGGGATGCCCACCACCATCTGCGCCGCCAGCCGCGGCGAGCTCGGCAGCACGGCGGCCGTGCGCAGGGGCGACCTGATGAACTCCCGCAGGAACCGGCCACCGCCGGTGGCGTGGCGCCGCTGGTCGGTCGTCAAAGTGCTGCTCCCCGGTCCGCTCCGCTGCCGCGCTCAGATTCTCGCGCGGGGGCGATGGCGGGCGGATGGCCGGGAGGTGAATCATCGGGACGCGCTGGACGGCTCCGCGCGCCGGTGTTCAGGCGACGACGGCCAGCAGGGTCGTCATGGCGGCGGTGAGCTCCGGGTCGCCGCTCGCCTCGGCCCGCGCCCGGGCCTGCTCGACGCCGATGCCCCTGGTCGCGAGCCGCCAGAACGTGTCCTGGTCCATCGAGACGCGGGCGGCGGGCTGGTCGCCGGGTGCGGCCATCCGCCATCGGCCCGCACGCCACGCCGCGCTCCACCGCCCGCCGGCCGGCCCGAGCACCTCCAGGACCGCGACCGTCCCCTCCGGGCGGTCGTGGGCCCGCAGCGTGAACGGCAGCGCCTGCGCGAAGACGCCCAGCACCGGCGCCAGGAGCCCGGGCTCCGTCGCCCCCGGCCGGGAGACCGCGTCGCGCACCTGCTGCTGGTGGACCCAGAACTCGGTGTACTCGCGGCCGACGTCGAGCCAGCCGGGGCTGCCGACGTCGGTGGCCGCCCAGGACACGTTCAGCCCGGCGGGTGCCTCCAGGTCGTGCGCCGCCCACACCGCGTCGAGCTGCGGCCCCAGGTGCTCCAGCAGCTCGATCATCAGCCGCGGGCTGAGCTGGCGGCCCGCCCTGACGAACTCGTCGTTGGTGCGGGCGAGGTAGGCGGGCAGCGTCTCGTCATCGGCGAAGACCGCGCCGGAATGCCCGTCACGGGCGCCGGACAGGCGCCGCATGTAGTCGTTGAGCACGTGCGCGACGACGTCGTGCACGTCCCAGCCGGGGCAGACCGTCGCCCTGGCCCAGTCGGCCGGCTCCAGGCCGCGCAGCAGGTCGAGCATGGCCTCCCGCTCGCGCGGGAACAGGGGGCGGACATCGATGGCCGGGCCGAAGATCGACATGCCCTCGACCCTATCGAAGCCCCCGTGTCCTGGTGAAACGAATATCTGGCAGCCGAGGACAGGGCGCGGCAAAGCAACTAAAGCCCGACTTATACACTCATGACGGTTTTATCGGGGGAAGTCGGGGGAGTGGCGCGTGCCGCTGGATCAGATCGCGGTGTTGCTGGTCGCAGCGGCCGGAGCGGGATGGGTGGACGCCGTCGTGGGCGGCGGCGGCCTGCTGCAACTGCCCGCCCTCCTCGTGGCCGGCATCCCGACGGTCGAGGCGATGGCCACCAACAAGTTCTCGTCGGTGTTCGGCACCACCTCCGCCGCCGTCGCCTACGCCCGCTCCACCAAGGTCGACCGGCAGGTGGCGATCCCCGGCGCGGCGCTGGCCGTGCTCTGCGCCGGGCTGGGCGCGTGGGCGGCGGCGTCGATCTCGGCCGAGGTGCTGCGGCCCGCCGTCATGGTCGTGCTGCTCGCCGTGGCCGCGTTCGTGACGCTGCGGCCGTCGATGGGCGCGCTGCCCGTGCCGCACCTGCGCACCGGGCCCCGCGTGTTCGCCGCGGTGGCGGCGGCGGGCGTGGTGATCGCCTTCTACGACGGCATCATGGGGCCGGGCACCGGGACGTTCCTCATCATCGCCTTCACCACCATCCTCGGGCTCGACTTCGTCTCCGCCTCCGCCTCCGCGAAGATCATCAACATCGGGACGAACGTCGGCGCGCTCCTCGTGTTCGGCGTGCAGGGGCACGTGAACTGGGCGCTCGGCCTCGGCATGGCGGTGTGCAACGTGGCCGGCGCCCAGCTCGGCGCGCGGATGGCGCTCAAGCGGGGCGCCGGCTTCGTCCGGATCGTGCTGCTGGTCGTGGTGGTGGCGATGGTGATCAGGCTCGGCTGGCAGCACTTCGGCTGACCGGCCGGCTGCCCGTACGCGCAGTGCCGTCAACGGCGAGTGCGGCGAACGCGGCCCGCTAAGCGGCCGGCTCCTCGGCCCGCACGCGCAGCGCCGTCGCGGCGAGCGCGACGAACGCGGCCAGCAGCGCCGGGATGGCCAGCGCCCGGGGCAGCCCTGTCAGCTCGGCGACGGCCCCGATGAACACCGGCCCCGACAACATCCCCAGGTAGCCGATCGAGGCCACCCGCGCCAGCGCCCGCCCGGAGAAGGCGGGATCCCGGTGCCCGGCCGCCGAGAACACCTGCGGCACGATGCACGACAGCCCCGCCCCGAAGCAGCCGAACCCGACCACCCCGGCCACCTGGTGCCCGCCCAGCAGCGCCAGCCCCAGCCCCGCCGCGGCCAGCAGCCCGCAGCAACGCACCAGCGCGACGGGCCCGAACCGCGCCGCCAGCCGGTCCCCGGCCAGCCGGCCCGCCGTCATCATCAGGGAGAAGGCCGCGTACCCGGCGGCGGCGATCCCCGGCGAGGCCGCCAGGTCCTCGCGCAGGTAGACCGAGCTCCAGTCGGCCGCGGCCCCCTCGCCCACCAGGCAGCAGAACGCCAGCACGCCCAGGAACACGATGCCCTGCGGCCGCCCGCCCCGGCCCCGCGCGGCGCTCTCCCCGGCGGGCGCCGAGCGCAGCGCCCAGCGCGCCGCCCACGCCGCCAGCACAGCGATCCCCGCCCCCACCGCCCAGAACGTGACCGCCGCCGACAGGTCGTGGTGCGCGAACAGCCCGCCCGCCGTCGCGCCGGCGAACCCGCCCACGCTGTAGACGGCGTGGAACGACGACATGATCGGCCGCCCGTGGGCCCGCTCCACCTCGACGGCGTTGGCGTTCATGGCCACGTCGAGTATCCCGTGCACGACCCCGAACACCAGCAGCGTCGCCGACAGCGTGAGCAGGTCCGGCGCGTACGCGGGCGGCACCAGCACCGCGCCCTGCGCCAGGGCCGCCGGGACCACGGCCCGGCTGCTGCCGTACCGGTCCACCAGGCGGCCCACGGCCGTCATGCCGACGACCGCCCCGGCCGCCACGGCCAGCAGCGCGAGGCTGAGCTGGCCGTCGCCGAGATCCAGCCGCTCCTTGATGGCGGGGATGCGGGCCGTCCACGTGCCGATGGCCGTGCCCGACAGGAAGAACAGCAGGTAGACGGCCACCCGCTCGCGTGTCACACGGCCTCCTTGACCGTCACCCCGGCCGCGGCCAGCGCGTCGCGCTCCTCCGGCGGGACGCCGGGATCGGTCACCACCACGTCGAGCCGGCCGATCGGGCACACCGCACCGAACGCCGTCCGCGCGAACTTGCCCGAGTCGCACACCGCGATCACCCGCCGCGCGGCGGCGATGGCCGCCCGCTTGACCGCCACCTCGGGCAGGTCGTGCGCGGTCAGGCCGTGCTCGGCGGACAGGCCGCAGCAGCCGATCACCGCCGTGTCGAAGCGCAGCGCCCGGATCGAGCTCTCGGTGAGCGGGCCCATCACGTTCAGCTCGCCCTTGCGCACCTCGCCGCCGGGCAGCACCAGGCGCACGCGCGGCGCGGCGGCCAGCAGCATCACCGGCTGCAGCGCCAGCGGCAGCACCGTCACCCGCCGGTCGGCCAGCGCGCGAGCCACCTCCAGCGCGGTCGTGCCGCCGTCCAGCACCACCGCCTCGCCGTCGGCGATCAACGCGGCCGTCTCCTCGCCGATGCGCCGCTTGGCCTCCACCGCCTCCCGCTCGCGCACCCCGAACGGCGGCTCCTCGCCGCGCAGCAGCAGCGACAGCGCGCCGCCCCTCACCCGCCGCACCACCCCCTGCTGGGCCAGCTCGTCCAGGTCGCGCCTGATCGTCATCTCGGACACGCCGTGCTCGGCGGCCAGCTCGGCCACGGACACGCTGTCGTGGGTACGCAAGGTGTTCATGATGGCTCGCACACGTTCCATGTGTTCATACAAACACGGCATATGTGCGCAATACAATGAAAATATGCGCGCAAGCCGCCTGCTCTCCCTGCTCCTGCTCCTCCAGACCCGCGGCCGCATGACCGCGCCCGAGCTGGCGGCCGAGCTGGAGGTGTCGGTACGCACCGTGTACCGCGACGTGGAGGCCCTGTCGGCGGCCGGCGTGCCCGTCTACGCCGATCGCGGACCGGCGGGCGGCTACCAGCTCCTCGACGGCTACCGCACCCGGCTCAACGGGCTGACGGCCGAGGAGGCGTCCTCGCTGTTCCTGGCCGGGCTGCCGGGGCCGGCCGCCGAGCTCGGGCTGGCCGAGGTGGCGGCCAACGCCGAGCTGAAGCTGCTGGCCGCGCTGCCGCCCGAGCCGCGCTCGCACGCCTCCCGGATGCGCGAGCGGTTCGTGCTGGACGTGCCGAGCTGGTACCGCTCGGGCGACGACGTGCCGCACCTGAGCGAGGTGGCCGAGGCGGTGTGGGACCAGCGGCCCCTGCACATGACCTACCGGCGCTGGGGACAGCAGGAGGTGGACCGCGTGATCCACCCCCTCGGGCTGGTGCTCAAGGGCGGCTCCTGGTACCTCGTCGCCGCGCCGCCGGACGGCACGCCGCGCACGTACCGGGTGGCGCGGATCCTGACGCTGGAGACCCTTCCGGGGCGGTTCGCCCGGCCCGAGGGCTTCGACCTGGGCGAGTTCTGGCACCGGTACGCCAAGGACTTCCGCGAGCGCATGTACACCGCCGAAGCCGTCATCAAGCTCGCACCCGGGCGCGGCGACCTGCTGGCGTACACGATGGGCCGCGACGTCGTCGAGGCCGCGCTGGCCGCCGCCGAGCCCGACCCCGAGGGCTGGCTCACGCTGACCGTGCCGGTCGAGTCGATCTCGCACGCGCGCTGGCTGCTGCTGCGCATGGGCGCCGACGTCGAGGTGCTGGAGCCGCCCGAGCTGCGCACCATGATGGCCGAGGCGGTCGCCGAGCTGGCCAAGCTCTACTCCTGAGATCAGGGAGGCCCCGTGGCCGAAAAACAGGGGAGATGTGGCCGCGGTTCTGTCAGCATCCCCGCATGTATCTTCTCGCTTTCATCGGGGCGTGCGTCCTGGTCGCCATGGTGCCCGGGGTCAGCACCGCGATCATCCTGCGCCAGACCCTGCGCGCCGGCCGGGGCTCGGGGCTGGCCGCCACGCTCGGCAACGAGACCGGCATCCTGCTGTGGGGGCTGGCCGCCGCGTTCGGACTGTCGGCCCTGCTGGTCGCCTCGCAGGTGGCCTACGACATCATGCGCGTGACCGGCGCGGTGCTGCTGGTCGTGATGGGCGCCCAGGCGCTGTGGCAGGCCCGCAAGGGCGCGCCGCCCGCGCCCGAGGGCGAGGTCGTGCCCGGCCGGCGCGGGCCGTACCTGGCCGGCGTGGGCACCTGCCTGGCCAACCCCAAGGCGGCGGTGTTCGCGATGTCGTTCCTGCCGCAGTTCGTCCCCGCCGGGCAGAACGTGCCGCTGACGCTCGTGACGCTGGCCGTCGTGTGGGTGATCGTCGATCTGATCTGGTACGGGCTGCTGATCTGGGCCGTCGACCGGGCCAGGGCATGGCTGGGCCGACCGGCCGTCAAGCGGCGGCTGGAGCAGATCTCCGGCGTGGTGCTCGTCGGGCTGGGCGTGCGGATGGTGGTGGAGTCGCGCTGATGGCAGGGTGAACGGGGCGCCGGTGAGCCGGTGGTGCTGCCGCACTCGACGGCGATCGGCGCGTCGCTGCTGGATTACCTTTGAGGCATGACGAACGACCTGGCGACCCTCATGAGACAGGCGCAGGACGACGATCCGCTGCTCGCACTGCACGCCACCACCGCGCTGCGCCGTGAGATCGAGCGCCTGGAGGCCGTCCAGGTGCGGCGGGCCCGGGTGGCCGGGCTGGCCTGGGCCCAGATCGCCGACGCCATCGGGGTGAGCAAGCAGGCGGTGCACAAGAAGTACGGCCGCCGCTAGCTCTTCCACCTGTCGGCGAACCAGCCCAGCACGATGTTCCACGAGTAGCCGCGCCGGATGCGCCCCGCCACGTCCGGCGGCAGCGTGTCCAGGCCGCGGTGCTCCAGCAGCACCTCGGTGCCGCCCTCGACGGGGCTGAAGGCGACCTCGATCTCCATCGCCCCGTCGTTGAGCAGGTCGGCCCAGACCAGGCGGCGCGGCGGCTCCCAGGCGAGGATCCTGCCGGTGTCGACGTGGCCGCCGTCGGACCACAGCTCGCGCAGGTAGCCGTCCTCGAACCGGATGCCGACCGCGCGGGCCGGGTCGACCCAGCTGTGGCGGCCCCGCACGTACCAGGCGTCGATCTCGTCGGTGAAGACGCGGAACGCGGTGGCCGGGTCGATCGGCACCGTGACGCTGGCTCGTACGGAGTTCACCGGGTGCGCTCCACGTGGTCCTTGAACGAGCCGAGCTGCTCGGCCCAGAACGCCTGCACCTGGTCCAGCCATGCCTGCAGCGCCGTGAACGGCTGCTGCCGCAGCGTGTAGAGGCGCAGCCGGGCGTCGGCCCCGCCGGCCTCGGCCTGCACGATCCCGCTGGCGCGCAGCACGCGCAGGTGCCTGCTGAGCGCCGGCGCGCTCATCTGGACGGCCTGCGCCAGCTCCCCGGCCGGGCGCGGGCCCTCACGCAGCAGATCGATCACCTTGCGCCTGGTCGGGTCGGCCAGGGCTGCCAGCGTGGCGTCGATTTCGTTAACGTTAGTGTTAATTGTTGCCTACTTCCGTTAGTATATTAACGCTGTAGGAAACTATTATCGCGGAGGCATGCGCATGGCTGTCGAGCTCGGTTACTACACCCTGTCCGTCCGGGACCTGGAGCGGGCGGCCGCCTTCTACGGGGGGTTGTTCGGCTGGGAGTTCAAGCGCGAGCACGAGACGTACCTGCACGTCACCGGCACCACCGTGCCGATGGGCTTCGTCGCGGGCGGCGCGTCGTCCCAGCCGAACCTGTACTACCACGTGGACGACATCGACCAGGCCGTCGAGCGGGTGCGCGAGCTCGGCGGCGCCACCGGCGAGATCCACGAGAGCAAGTCGGGGCGCGGCTGCTCGTGCACCGACGACCAGGGCACCGAGATCAGCCTCTGGCAGCCCGCCCCCGGCTTCGCCTGACACGGCCGGCCGCCTGCCCGGGCGCGCTCCCTGCTCAGTCGGGTACCTGGACGGTCGCGATGCCGAGTGTGCTGGTCATCGGCAGCAACCCGGCCTCGAAGACCGCCCCGAGGAACGGCGCGGCGAGCTGGGCCAGCCGCCCCGCCCGCTCCTCCCCGAGCCGCCGCCAGGGCTCGAAGGCCAGGTCGTCGGTCATCCGCTCGACCTGGTCGCGCAGCGCCCTGCCGCGTTCGGTGGCCTGCCCGCCGGCCTCCACCAGGCCACGGGCGGCCAGCCGCTCCCGCGCCTGCGCCCACTCCTGCTCGCTCCAGCCCCGCCCGGCGAAGTTCCCGGCCGGCGCGGCCCCGACCGCGGCGAACGACACCAGCGCCTCGCACCCGTCCAGCCCGGCCGCGGCCAGCGCCGCGAGATGGCCGTCGCCGCGGTGCTCGCGCAGCACGGTGGCCGCCTGCCACAGCACCAGGTGCGGCTCCTCCGGCCACGGCAGGTCCAGGTTGGCCGCCGCGAACGGCCGGCCCTCCACCCGCACGCTCTCGGCCGCCCGCCTGGCCAGCTCCGCCGCCTCGGCCACGCCCTGCCCGGTCAGGCGCTCGCCGTCGCCGAGCAGGTGGCGATAGGTCTCGTCCACCGCCTCCAGCCGCGCCCGCAGCACCTGCTCGGGCGAGGCCACCTCCCACACGGCCGGAACGTGCTCGGCGATCATCCGCGGGCTGAAGCTGTAGTAAAGGGCCGTGGCCAGCCGCGTCCCGGCCCGCCCCAGCGGGGCCGTGCGGTAGGCGAAATAGCTGGGCCAGCGGGACTCCACGTCATAGCCGAGTGCCGCCGCCCGCCCGAACCCCTGCGGCGAGAAGTACAGCACGGCGTGGATCGGCTCCAGTTGGTGCCACATGCGGCGGGCAAGCCTGGACGGTGCGCTCATGACGAACCTCTCACTGTCTAGATAAGCTGTGCCAGTGACGATAGAGGCTTGGCGCATCACTGGTCAATCACAGATAGACAGTTATGTCGGGAGGTGGGCGGAGCTCGCCGTCCTGCTGGTGAACGAGTTGCACGTCACCCGGGCCCGCGGCCGGCCCGTCACGCCGCCGGCCGACCGCCGCGCCGCCCTGGAGGAGGCGATCGCCCGCGAGGACTGGACCCCGGGCCAGGGCTGGACGCCCGACCGCGCCCTGACGGACGCGGACGCCGACCGCCTGGCGGAGGTGGCCGCCGAGCTGCACCCCGCCTTCGCCGGCGACGTCACCGCGCTCAACCAGGCCCTGGTACGCCACGCCGCCGTCCCCAACCTGCACGGCGATCCGCCGGTCCTCGCCTTCCACACCCCCGGCGCGGAGCCGGCGGACGCCTGGGCCGCCGACGCCGCCACGGCGCTGGCCATGGTGATCGGGGTGGGGCAGGGGCGGCGGCTGCGGTCCTGCGAGGCGGAGGGGTGCGAGCTGGTGTTCTTCGACGTCACCCGGAACGCCTCGCGGCGGTTCTGCGGCCTGCCGTGCCAGAACCGCGCCAAGGCCAGCGCCTACCGCGCCCGCCGCCGCGCGTGACCCTGACCCGTCCGAACTGCGTCACCCGGCCGGGATCCTGATCACGCGCAGCTCGTGGGCGCCGTCGGCGCGGGTCAGCTCGTAGTACAGCCACCACCGCCCCTCCAGCAGCAGCGCGTCCAGGTACCGGACCGAGCCGCCGCGATGCGGCGAGGTGACCCAGGGACGCTCGCCCGACAGCCGCCGCCAGCCGAACAGGTCGCCGGAGACCGCGACGCCGCAGCGCTCCTCGTAGTTCTCCGCGTGCGAGGCCGACCCGTCGTAGAAGCCCACGTACCCGCCGGGCACGGCCACCACGCTGTTGAGCCGCGCCTGGTAGCGGTCCCACCCCTGGCCCACCCCCAGGGCCTGCCCGTGCCAGGTGAACGACGCCCCGCCGTCCAGGCTGGTCGCCAGCCCCGTGGGATGCGTGGTCGCGCCGACGTTGTAGATGTCGGCGCTGGCGTGCGCCTCGCCGCCGAGACCGTCCAGCGCCTCGGCGTAGCTGGCGAACAGGTACGTCACCGGCCCGGCCAGCAGCACGTACGGGTCCTTGACCCCCTCGGTCCCGGTCGAGGCCGCCGTCAGCACCGGCCGCGCCGAGGCCACGTCGAGCTCCGACGGGTGCGCCGCCGGACTCAGCACGTCGATCCGCCAGCGGTTGTCGGCCGGGTCCACGTACGACAGGTAGAGCACGAACCCGCCCCCGTCCGCGGGTGCCAGGCAGAACCGTTCCATGGACGGCGTGCCCAGCTCGTCCTTGTGCACCGACCACACGTCGGTGAAGTCCACGCCGTCGTCGCTGACCGCCACCGCGCAGCGCCACCCGCGCTCGGCCCCGGCGCCCCGGGGACGCCGCCGCCGGTAGGTCAGCCAGAACCGCTCCCCGTCGTGCAGCACGCCGGGGCAGCCCACCCAGTAACCCTCCTCGTCCTTCTCCGGCGCGAGCACCACCGTGCCCGCCAGCGGGTCGAACGCGGGAAGCGGGGCATGTTCGATCATGTTGTCCTTACCTCTCAGACGTCGTAGAAGAGCCGGTCCAGGGCGACGGCGGCACTGCCCACCACGCCGGCGTCCGGGCCGAGCGTGGCCCGCCGCACCTGCACCGCGTCGCGCAGCACGGGGAACGCCCTGGCCCGCAGCGCCTGCCTGACCCGGTCGAACACCGGCTCGGGAGCCGTGCGGAACGCGCCGCCGAGCAGGATCAGCGCGGGATTGAGCAGGTTCACCGCGCTGGCCAGGCCGGTGGCGAGACGATCCACCACCTCGTCCAGCGCCGCGCCCGCCCGCTCGTCGCCCGCGCCGGCGGCGGACGCCAGGTCGGCGAGCGGGTCCGCGCTGTCGCGGCCCAACAGGGAGCGGGCCCGCTCGGCCAGGTACGGCTCGGCCGCCACGGTCTCCAGGCAGCCGGTCGCGCCGCACGCGCACGGCCTGCCCCGCTCCACCACCCTCAGGTGTCCCAGCTCCGTGACCCCGTGGGCGCCCGACCTGAACGGCTGCCCGCCGATCACCAGGCCCGCGCCGACGCCGGTGCGGACGTACACGTACAGGAGGGGATCCGCCCCGCCCGTGTCGCCGTAACGGGCCTCGGCCAGCGCCATCGCCCGTACGTTGTGATCGACCACCGCCGGGACGCCCAGCGCCCGCTCCAGCGGATCGCCGAACTCGACGTCGCGCCAGCCCAGGTTGACGGACAGCACGTTGCGGCGCTGGCCGGGATCCACGGGGCCGGGGGCGGCGACCCCGATCCCCAGCAGTCGGTCGCCCGCCTCCTCCGCCAGGGCGGCGGCGGCCTCGGCGATCCGCGCCACGACCCGCCCGGGCGGGTCGCCCGCCAGGTCGAAGCCGAACGAGCGGACGTTCCTGGCGCGGGCCTTCAGGTCGCACAGCCCGAGGCGCACCAGTCCCGCGCCGACCTGGACGCCGATGACCTGCCGGGCGTCGGCGCGGAGCCGGACCTCCGTCGAAGGGCGCCCGACGCGGGTGCCGGCGCCGTCCGTGGCGCCCTCGCGGACCAGGCCCTCGTCCAGGAGCTGGGCCACCACCTTGGTCATGGTCGTGGGGGACAGGGCCAGCCGCCTGGCCAGGTCGGCGCGGGGCTGCGGGCCGTGGTCGCGCAGGGTGCGCAGCACGAGGCGTCTGTGCAGCCTGCGGACGTCCTGCACCGGTGTGGGCATGTCGGCGCTCCTTAATAACTAACGGGTAGAAAATAATTGCAGGACGACACTCCCGTCAACGGGTCGAGGCCGGGCACAGCCCTGCGGGCGCGCAGGGCCGGTGCCCGTCTGCGGCGCGCGGGGCCGGTGCCGGTGCCGGGAAAGGTCCGCAAAGGCGCGGCCGGTGTCGGGTACGGAATTACGGCGCGCAGCCCGGCGGGGGCGCCGGGCGCGGGTTCGCGGACGGCCGGACGGCCGGTGGTCAGGGGCCGGCGAGCAGGCCCAGGCGTCCGGCCACGGTGGCCACCGCGCCGAGGATCCGATCGACCTGCCCGCCCGTGTGCGCCGCCGTGACGCTCAGCCTGATCAGCGCCTCGCCCTCGGGAACGGCCGGCGGCAGCATGACGTTCGCCAGGACCCCCTCCTCCAGCAGCCCGGCCCAGAACCGGCAGCACGTCAGCCGATCACCCACCCGCAGCGAGACCGTGGGCGTGCCGCCCGGCGCGATCGCGAACCCGAGCGCCACCAGCCCGGAACGCAGCCGCTCCGCCGTGGACATGACGGCCCGGCGGCGCTCCGGCTCCGTGCGGATGATGTCGAGGGCGGCCAGCGCCGCCGCCGTGCAGGCAGGCGGCAACGAGGCCGAGAACAGCGCGGAGCGCGCGCTGTGCCGCAGGTAGTGGACGACGTGGTACGGCCCCGCCACGGCTCCGCCGAGCGTGCCGAAGCACTTGGAGAACGTCACCGTCTGCACGTCCACGGCCGACTGCAGGCCATGGTGCTCGGCGGCCCCGCGCCCACCGGCGCCCAGCAGCCCGGCGTCGTGCGCGCTGTCGAGCACGACCCGCGCCCCGCGCCGCGCCGCCAGCTTGGCGATGCCGGGCAGGTCGCACAGATCACCGCCCACCGAGAACATGCCCTCCGTCAGCACGATGGCGCCCGCTTCGGGATCCGCGGCCTCCAGCATGCCGGCGAGCTGCGTCATGTCGTTGTGCCGGTAACGCCGCAGCGCGGCCTGGCCGAGCCGGGCGGCGTCGATGAGCGAGGCGTGGATGTGCCGGTCGGCGAACAGCACGTCGCGCGGCCCGAACAGCGCGCTCAGCGCGAGATTGGCCTGGTAGCCGGTGGAGACCACCATCGCCGCCTCGTGCCCGAGGAACGCGGCCAGCTCCCGCTCCAGGGTCTGGTGCAGGGCCAGCGTGCCGTTGAGCACCCGGGACCCCGAGTTGCCCGAGCCCAGCCGGCGCAGCGCCTCGGCCCCGGCCTCCTTCAGCCGGGGATCGTCCGCCAGCGCCAGGTAGTCGTTGGAGCCGGCCATCAGCACCCGCCGGCCGCCCACCACCACCTCACCGCCGCCCGGGCGCTCCTCCACCGGCAGGTAGTAGGGGTAGAGGCCGGTCGCGGCCAGCGCCTCCGCCTCCGGCAGCCGGCACTTGCTGAAGGGGTCCGTCACGGCGCGGCACTCACTTTCCGGCTCCGTCCGAGGCATTCCGGCGACTCACTCCGCATCTGGCGATCGTAGCTGACAGTGGTTGATCGTGATAGTAGAGTAATCGCTGCTGGTGCGGAGCGAGCCGGCGGCCCGAAGGCCCGACAAGCGACAGCCGACAAGGACATACGCATGACAGAGGACGAGATCTTCCACCAGCTGCGCGGCCTGTGCGCCGAGATCCTCGCGGTGGATCCGGCGCTCATCACCCCCGACACCGACCTGCGCGAGGAGCTGGAGGCCGACAGCCTCGACATGACGGAGCTGGCGGTGGCCAGCGGCGACCGGTTCAACCTCCTGGTCGACTTCGATCTCGCCAAGCAGGTGCGCACCCTCGCCGACGTGACCACCCTCGTCCGCGCCGGGGGCCAGGCCGGCTGACGCGGGCCGTTCAGCGCAGGGGGTCGTCATGCCGGTCTCGTCCTCGTCACCGCGTCCCGCCGAGCCCGTCAGGGGGCGGCGCGGGCTCGCGGAGTTCATCGAGCTGCCGTACCGGCTGCACGGCGGCGATCCGCACTTCGTGCCGCCGCTGCGCGGCGACTGCCGGCGCCTGCTCGACCGGCGGCGCAACCCGTTCTTCCGCTACGGCGAGGTCGAGCTGTTCACCGTACGCCGTGACGGGCGTGTCGCCGGCCGGGTCGCCGCCGTGCACAATCCCCGGCACAACAGGGTCCACCAGGCGCGCGACGGGTTCTTCGGGCAGTTCGCGTGCGCCGACGACCCGGCGGTCGCGCGCGAGCTGCTGGACGCCGCGGCGCGGTGGCTGCGCGGGCGCGGGCTGAAGACCATGCTGGGGCCGGTCAACTTCACCATGAACGACGAGTGCGGGGTGCTGGTCGAGGGGTTCGACGCGCCGCCGAGCGTGCTGATGCCGTACAACCCGGCCTACTATCCGGCGCTGCTGGAGTCGTGCGGGATGGCCAAGGCGAAGGACCTGTGGGCGTGGGACGGCACGGGGTGGGTGCCGCCCGAGCGGCTGCTGAGCATCGCCCGGCGGGCCGAGCTGCGCCACCGGCTCACCGTACGGCCGCTCGACCCGGCGCGCCTCGACGGCGACCTCGACCGGGTCAAGCTCGTCTTCGACCGCGCCTGGCAGGGCAACTGGGGTTTCACGCCGATGACGGACGCGGAGTTCGCCGTCGCCAAGCAGCGGCTGCGCAAGATCATGGACCCGCGGCTCGTGCAGCTCGCCGAGGTGGCGGGCGAGCCGGTGGCGGTGGCGCTGGCCCTGCCCGACTTCAACCAGGCCCTGGTCGCGGCGCGGGGCCGGCTCAGCCGCTTCGGGCTGCCGATCGGGCGGGTACGGCTGTCCCTGGCGGCGCGGCGCATCGACCGTGTCCGCGGCGTGCTGTTCGGCGTCGTCCCGGATCTGCGCAGGCACGGTGTCGAGGCCGCGCTCCTCGCCCGCAGCCAGGAGGCCGTCACGGCCGGCGGCTACCGCGGCGGCATGGAGCTCGGCTGGACGCTGGAGGACAACCAGGCCATCAACAGCTACCTGTCCCTGATCGGCGGCACCCGTACCAAGGCGTACCGCATCTACGGGCGGGAGCTGTGACGGCTCCGCACTACCTGGTCACCGGCGCCACCGGGTTCATCGGCGCTCGGCTGACCCGCATGATCCTGGCGCGCGGCGGCACTGTCACGGCCCTGGCCCGGCCCTCTCCGCGCGCCAGGGCGCTGCGTGAGCTGGGCGTCCAGGTGGTGCCCGGCGACCTGACCACCGGCCGGGGCATCACCGAGGCGCTGCGGGGCGCCGACCGGGTGATCCACCTGGCCGCCGCCCTGCGGGCCCGCACCCCCGCCGGGTTCTGGGCGGTCAACCGCGACGGTGTCGCCCGGCTGGCGCACGCGCTGGCCGCGCAGCGCCGCCCGGCGCGCCTCGTCATGTGCTCCTCGCTCGCGGCGGGCCCGGCCATCTCCCTGTACGGGGCCAGCAAGCGGGCGGGCGAGCAGGTCGTCAGACAGCACGCGGGCCGGGTGCCCGCGGTCATCCTGCGCCCCGGCATCGTGTACGGGCCCGGCGAGGAGGCGCTGCTGCCCGCGCTCCTGCCCATGATCCGGCTCGGCGTCGTCGTCAAGGCGGGCTACGGCCCTCGCCGCTACGGCATGGTCTACGTGGACGACCTGTGCACGGCCCTGCTCGCCGCCGCCGAACGCGGCCCCGTGCTGCAACCCGCCGGCACCCGCGCCGGCCTCTACCCGATCAGCGACGGCAACGCCTACGGCTGGTCCGACATCTGCCGCGCCCTCGCCCGGGCGGCCGGCTGCCGGGCCCCCCTCGTGCTGCCGGTGCCGATGCCGGCCGTGCACGCGGTGGCCGCGCTGGCCGAGCTCGCCGCGCGGGGTGCCGTTCCGGCGCTGAACCGGGACAAGGCCCGGGAGATGCGCCGCGCCGACTGGACGTGCGTGCCGGACGACGCCGTACGCGAGCTGGGGTTCGCGCCCGCCACCACGCTCATCAGGGGATTCGAGGCCGCGCTCGCCGCGCTGCCAGCCGCTCCGTGACGGCGTGCACCACCAGCGCCACCGCCAGCCCGGCCACGGCGTCGGAGAGGTAGTGGTACCAGTCGTACACGACGGCGACCGTCAGCCCCGCGGTCAGCGCCCCCAACACGAGACGGACGTTCCTGGAGACGTGCCGGCGCAGGCAGAGCAGGGTGATCCAGGCGCCGCCCACGTGCGTCGAGGGGAAGCACGCGCCGGGCGGGTCGAAGGCGGCCATGATCTCGCCCTGCACGGCGGCGACCGCGTACCCGGACGGGCCGTGGGCGGCGAACAGCTCGGGCAGCGCCAGCGCGGGACCCGCCAGCGGGATGACGATGAACCCCAGGTAGGAGGGCAGGAACACGGCCAGCGCGGCGAACACGTAACGCTCGGCCAGCGGCGCGCGGCCCCGGGCGTACAGGATCGCCGGGATCAGGAAGCAGCCGTAGAACGTGAAGTAGCAGAAGGTCAGCACCTCGGTCACCAGCGGGGAGCCGATGGCCGCCGTGACGGCGGTGTTGGGCGCGAAGCCGAGCAGCGCCGTCTCCCAGGCGTGCAGGTCGGCGTCGAGGTAGCGCCCGTGCAGGACGCGGGAGGTGCGGGCGGCGGCGCCGTACACGAACGGGAGCACGAGGAACGGCCCGGAGAACCGGGCGAACCGCACCGCCTTGCCATCGGGGAAGCGCCGCTCGGCCTCCGCCAGCACGAGCAGAAGCAGGGCCGCGAGCGCATATCCGGCGAGCAGCTCCGCCCAATCCGCCAGGCGATCCCGGAACGCGGCCACGATGAGCGCCATGACCGCGAAATAGCCCAGCATGAGCCATTCAGCCGGGCGGAATTTCACCCTTCGGCCGAATTTCCGCCCGAAAATGTCGGTCCGCACCTGCGCATGAATGGCTGCCGGGCCCGCGATTCCCGCGTCCGCGTCTCCCGGGCGGACGCGGGTCGCGCCGGGGGAGAGGTCAGGAGGCGGCACGCGCCGGCCACCAGATCCGCCGCCCCATGTGATGGGCCAGCGCCGGCACGAGGAAGGACCGCACGACCACCGTGTCGATGACGACGCCGACCGCCACCAGCAGCCCGAGCTGCACGACCGGCACCAGTGGCAGCACGGTCAGCACGAAGAACGCCGCCGCCAGCACCACCCCGGCCGCGGTGATGACCCCGCCGGTCGCGCGCAGCGCGTGCAGGGTCGCCTCGCGGGTGTCGAGCCGGACGGCCTCCTCACGTACGCGGGCCATCAGGAAGATGTTGTAGTCGATGCCGAAGGCCATGAGAAAGACGAACGCGTACAGGGCGAACGACGCGTCGACGACCGGATACCCCAGGAACTGGGTGAACAGCGCCGAGCACAACCCCAGCGTGGCCGCGAACGACAGCACCACCGTGCCCATCAGCAGCAGCGGCGCCACCAGCGAGCGCAGCAGGACGACCAGGATCAGCCCCACGACCAGCAGGATCAGCGGCACGATGAGCAGCGCGTCGTCGACGACCGCGGCCTGCACGTCGAGCAGCTCGGTGGTGAACCCGCCCACCAGGGCCGCGCCTCCCGCCGCGGCGCGCACGGCACCGCGCAGCTCCTCCACCAGGCGCTGCGCCTGCGGTGTGTTCGGCTCCGCGGCGAGCACGACGTCGAACGTGCGCCACGGGGCGGGCGGCCCCGGCCGAATCGCCACCACGCCCTCCGCCGTGTGCACCGCCTGCTCCACGGCGGCGCTCCTGTCCTGCCTGGCCATGACCACGACGGGGGCGCTGGCCGGGTAGTGCCGCCGCAGGGCGTCGTAGCCGGCCACGGAGTCGGTACGCATCGTGAACAGCGACGACGGCGGGATGCCCGAGGCGTCGAGCGTGGTCAGGCCCATGCAGAGCATGGTCAGCAGCAGGGCGGAGCCCGCCCAGGCGAGGCGGGGGCGGTGGCCGACGAAGCCCGCCACGCCCTGCCAGAGCCCGTCGCGCTCCGTCTGCCCGGGGCGCGGCGTGCTCGGCCAGAACGCGCGCCGCCCGCCCAGGAGCATCAGCGCGGGCAGCAGCGTCACCATCACGACCGTCGTGATCAGGATCCCGACGGCGGCCGCCGCGCCGATGGAGCGCAGCGCGTGCGTGTCGGCCACCACGAGGCAGCCGACGCCGCCCGCCACCGTGAGGGCCGAGGCGACGACCGTGCGGATGCCGCCCGACAGCGCGTCCTTCAGCGCCGCCGCCTGGTCCGCGGTCGTGCGCAGCCGCTCGCGGTAGCGGGCGACGAGCAGCAGCGCGTAGTCGGTGGCGACACCGAACACCAGCACGGTGAACACCTCGGGGGTGGCGGCCCGCAGCGTCATCAGCCCCGAGCGGGCCAGCGCGTAGATCGCCGCGGCGGAGCACAGGTAGGCCACCACCACGGCCAGCATGGGGATCACCCAGAGGACGGGGCTGCGGTAGACGGCGAGCAGCACCAGGAGCACCACGGCCAGGCTGAGCGCCAGCAGCGTGCCGTCGACCCGGCGGAAGGAGTCGACGTAGTCGGCGGCGGCGCCGCCCGCGCCGCTCACGTGGCTGATCAGCCCCGGCGGACTGCCCTCGGCGGTGATCTGGCGCAGCTGCTCGACCAGCGGGCTGACGAGCACGCCGGGCTTGCCGGACAGCAGCACGGTGACCTGGAGCGCGCGCCCGTCGGCGCTGGGCACGGGCGCGGACGCCGTGCCGACCACGCCGGGGACGCTCGCGAACTGCCGCAGGTCCTGCCGGGCCGCCCTGAGGTCGTCCCGCTGGAGCGGCCCGGGGCGTTCGTAGATCACGAGCGCCGGGACCACCCGGCCGGACTGCTTGGCCAGCAGGTCGAGGACGCGGGCCGACTCGGCGCCCCGGGCCAGCATGGAGCTGCCGCTGGTGACCCGGACGTCGTCGAGCGGGCCGCTCGCGAGCACGGCCGCGACGGCGATGGCCACCCACGCGACGACCACGCCGGCCGCGATTCTCCGCGCAGCCCTCATACGAAACAAAACCGACAATTCCCGCCCACCCCCGGCCTCGATATGAAAGTGCCGGCCGGCACGTAGACCATAAATTCCCGGTCCTGCTTAAACAACTTTTTGCAGGTGTCTCATATTCGCGTCATGAGTGGATCGAGCGGGACATCGCCGGATTGAATTTCTCTCGACGGTCATACTCGTCCGGTCATTCAGCCCCTGATCCGCAGGTCCGCGAAGAGCGCGCGATGATCGGACCCCGGCACGTCGAACACCTGCACTCCCGCCGCCGACCCCCGCCCGTCCGTCAGCACGTGATCGATGGCCACCAGCGGCGGCAGCGAGCGCCCGTACGGCCAGGTCGGGGTCAGCCCCTGCCCGGTGGAGGCCGCCGCGTCCGTGTAGCCGGTGCCGAGCAGCCGGCGGAAGACCGCGTGGTCGAGGGTGGCGTTGAAGTCGCCCGCCAGGATCCGGGGCGGCCCGGAGGCGGGCGCGGGCGGCAGGGAGGAGACCCCCGCCTCCCACTCCGGCACCGTCGAGGGCACGGGCGCGACCGGGTGCACGACCACCACCTCCACGGCCGATCCGCCGGGCAGCGACACCTCCGCCACCGGCATGTGGTGCCCGACCGGCCGGAACAGCCCCGTGCGCTCGGTCATCGGGTAGCGGGAGTAGAGGCCGCTGCCCTCCGGGCCGCGGTGGTCGGCCCTGCCGAGGTGGTACGGCAGCAGCTCCGCCAGCCCGGCCGCCGCCAGCCGGTCCCGGGCGGCGTACGTCAGCTCCTGGATGCTCAGCACGTCCACGTTCAGCCTGCGGGCCAGATCGACGATCACCGTCGCGTCGCCGCGCCCGCCGTTGAGGTTGGCCGTCAGCACCCGCAGCGCCCGGCCGCCGGTAGCCTCGCCGCCGCCGATCGCCCGCGGCAGCACGCACCAGGCCAGGCAGGCGCACACCGCCAGCATGATCGCGATCGCGGCCCGGCTGCGCAGGAGCGCCGCGACCCCCAGCATGAGCAGCGCGGCGAGGGCGAAGTAGGGCGTGAAGGAGACCATCGGCACCAGGAAGACGCCCGCTTCCAGCCCGCCGAGCCGCACGGCCGTCCCCGCCGCGAACAGCACGGCCACCCCGGCGGCCACCCGCCTGCGCCACACCCGGCGGGGCCGTGCCCGCCGCTCCGTCTCCACAGACTCTCTCACCAGCACAGCCGCCCACGTTAAGCAGGCTTTCTTAACGCCACATGAGGACCGGGACCGCGGAGCACGAGAAGGCGCGGCCCGCGCTGCCCTAGGCTGTCGGGCTGTGCGGCGAAAGTCGATGATCTTGCTGGTGGCGGCCATGACGCTCGCGGGCTGCGCGGGCGGATCCCGCGAGGGCGCGCCGGCGGCCTCGCCCCGCCCCGGGCCCACCTCGGCCTCGCCCGGCCCCGGGTCCACCGCACCGCCTGCCACCGCACCGCCTGCCACCGCACCGCCTGCCACCGTGACGGCGTCCCCCCGATCCGGGTCCGCCTCGGCCCCGCCCGCGAGCAGGCGGGCCGACGACGTCAACGGCGACGGGTACGCGGACCTGGTGGCGGAGTTCGGCCCGGCGGACGGCAGGCGGCTGGGCGTCGTCCAAGGCTCGGCGGCAGGGCTCGTCCCCGCGAAGGGGGTGGTGGTGCCGCCCGCCACGTTCACCTCGTGGCTGATCGGCGGCGGCACCAGGGCCGATCTCGACGGCGACGGCTTCGGCGACATCCTCGCCTACGGAGGCCCTGACGGCGAGCCGCAGGGCTCGTACATCTTCTGGGGCGGCAGGAGGGGCGTCGCGGCGACGGCCCGCCCCACGCCACTGCGGCTGCCCGCGGCGAGCGGGCCGGCGGGCTCCCGGGCCGTCGCGGGTGACTTCGACGGGGACGGCGCCGCGGACGTGGCGACGGCCACCCCGCCCGCGTCCGGCGGGCTCGCCGCGGACCTGACCATCCTGTACGGGCCCTTCACCCGGAAGGGCGCCCCGGCCCGGAGCGAGACCCGGCCGTCGCCGACCGGCGGGGACTTCTGGAGGATGACCGCCGACGAGATCCACGGCCGCCGCGCCACCGCGCTGCTCGTCCACGAGGGCGACGACGGCGAGCAGGTCAGCGGCTGGCTGCTCGCCGCCGGCCCCGGCGGCCTGCAGAGGGCGGGCAGGAAGCTCAACCGGGGCATGGCGGCCGCGTTCGGCGACTTCGACGGCGACGGCGCCAGGGACGTCGCGGTCGGCGACGACGGCAGCCGCAACAACGAGCCCGGCTACGAGACCGAGCCGCCCTCCGTGCACCGCACGCTGACCGTCTACTACGGGAACGGCCGGCAGGCGGTCTTCAAGGGCTCCGCCGGCGCCGCCGTCTCCGGCGACTTCGACGGCGACGGCCACGACGACCTCGCCTTCGGCGGCGCTGCACCCTCGCGGCACGTGACCGCCACCGCCCCGAAGGTCTTCTGGGGCGGCGCGGGCGGCCTCGCGCCGGGCAGGGACGTCGCCGGCCTGGGCGGGGCCGCGCCGCTGGCGGCGGGGGACTACGACGGCGACGGGGACGACGAGCTCGCGTTCGTCACGGGGGACGACGACTCCGCCATCGTGGTGACGGACGGGAAGACGGCGGTGTCGGACTTCCGGACCGCCGACGTGCCGTCATGAGCGCTGCAGGGCCCTGAAGTCCTTCAGCCAGAGGTTCGGCGCCGACAGCCCGTTGCCGCGAGCCTTGACGGTGTACGGCACGAACACGCTGTTGAGCAGCCACGGATCCTTGTCCGGCCCGAAGTTCGCGACCATCAGATCGTCCTGCTTGAACCCGTACGTGGCCACCGCCAGCCGTCCCGTCCCCCGGTACAGCGCCATCTGCTGGCGCAGGAAGCCGGCCTGCTCCATGAACCACGGGCTGCTGGTCAGGAAGTCGTCCCACTGCTTGCGGCTGAACGGCTCGTCGGCGGCCGCCTTGATCACCTGCCACACCTCGGTGCCGGCGGGGAACCCGTACCGCTCGGCGAACTCCTCGGCCACCGCGTCCCGCAGGTGCCGCTTCCAGTACCACACGAGCGAGAACTCGGTCACGAGGTACGTCTGGTCGGGGCGCATCCTCGGCAGGACGTAGTCGAGGAAGGCCTGCGCGTTCTCCGGCGCCGGGATGTGCGGGTGGATGTCGACGCCCTGGATCTCGGGCGTCTCGCGGACGAAGGTCATCCAGCGCTCGGCCGCCGGGGTGCGCCGGTCGGCCAGGTCGAGGCGGTTCAGCGCGCCCATGTAGAGGGTGGTGCGGCAGTTCGCGCCGCAGTGCTCGCGGCGGTGGTCGATGACGTGCCGGGCGACGGTCTCGTAGAACACGTTGAGCCGCTCGTCGCGCTCGGCGGGCAGGCTCTCGATGAACGGTTCGTTGCCGATGGCCAGGATGTCCACCTTGTTCAGCACCGTGGGCAGCACCCGGTCCAGCCGCGCCAGCTCCGCCGCCATCGCGGCGCTGCCGGGCTGCGGGAAGGAGGCGGAGTTGTACGGCCACTTGAGGCTCAGGATGGTGTCGTAGCCGCGGCGGCCCGCGTCGGTGATCGTGCTGATCGCGAAGTGCCCGGCCGGGTCGCCCTGGTCGGTGGCCGGCATCGGGTAGAAGCCGCGCACCCAGCGGGTGCCGGACTCGCGCAGCTCGCGGTGGTCGAGGGCGTCGAGGTTCTGGTTGAAGTTCGCGCCGAGGGCGCCGTGCGCGGCGGGGAGCGGTTCGGTCACGGGTTTGCCTCCCCTTGCAAAGGCGGTGGGAGTGAGGGGCGAGACCGTGGCCAGGGCCACGGTCAGCGCGACGATCGACAGTCGACGAAGCAAAGGTGCCTGCTCTCTGACGGGGCGGGGGGAGAGGATCGTCATCGACGCGGTTTCATGTTTGCGCTAACCTCGCCGGCCTGTCAACGGCCGATCGTCGGCCGTGAGGGCCTGCGCTCGTCAGCGGCGCCCGGCGGGCGGCGGGGCGGTGGAGGCGCGGACGATCAGCTCGGGGCGGACGAACCGGCTGGCCGGCTGGGGCACGCCGGCCCCGCGCGGCTCCTCGATCCGCGCGATCAGGTGCTCCACGCAGCGCCGTCCCACCGTCTCCAGGTCCTGCCGGACCGTGGTCAGCGGCGGCGTCAGGAACGGCGCGAAGTCCAGGTCGTCGAAGCCCACGACGCTCAGGTCGCCGGGCACCCGCCGCCCCAGCTCCGCCGCCGCCCGCAGCACCCCCACGGCCATCTGGTCGTTGGCCGCGAACACGGCGGTCACCCCGTCGTCGGCCAGCAGCCGCAGCGCGGCGTCGTAGCCGGAGCGCGGGGACCAGTCGCCGGCGACGGGCGGCGGGACCGCCCGCCCCGAGCGCTTGAGCTGCCGCTGCCAGGCGGCCCGCCGCCGCTGCGCCGGGTTGGAGCCGGACGGGCCGGCGACGTGGTGCACGGTGGCGTGGCCGAGCCCGAGCAGGTGGTCGACGGCCGCGCGGGCCCCCGCCGCCTCGTCCATGCCGAACGTCGGGTGCTTGTGCGCCGCCCTGCTGTCGGCGATGACGAGCGGCACCTCCTCGGGAAGCCGGAGGTGCGGGGTGTCGAGCACGCGCGCCTCGATCACGATCACGCCGTCCACCGCCCGGTCGGTGAGCCCGCGCACGGCGGCGCGCACGTCCTTCTCGGTGGGCCCGTCGACCACGGCCACGCTGACGGAGTAGCCGCGCGCCTGCGCGCCCGTCACGACCGCCTCGACGATGCGGACGTTGAGCACGGCGCTGAGGTTGAACATGACCACGCCGATCGTGCCGAACCGGCCCGTGGCCAGCGCCCTGGCGGCGATGTTGGCGCGGTAGCCGAGCTGCTGCATGGCGGCCTCGACCTTGAGCCGCGTCGCGGCGGTCACGCGGTCGTTGCCGTTGACGACCCGTGACACGGTCTGGCCCGAGACTCCGGCGAGCTTGGCGACGTCCGCCATGGACGGCCCTCCGGACGCCCTCGTCCCCGGTGGTCGCACCACGCCCGGCTGCCTCCCTTCGTCAGGGCAGCGCGTTACGGGGCTGCCGCGAGGTGGAACGCCGACAGGCTACCTCGCTGCGATTCCGGCGTGGAATCGGCACGTCGGCGGGCGGACCTCACCAAGACGTCCTTGACGCTGATAGGCGCCACGCCTAAGTTAGCGCAAACATAGATCCGCTCCGGGGGATCCCTGGTTCGCCAGGGCGAGCGGACCAGGTCGGTGACCGAGTCGAAGACACAGACATAGAGGAGTCGCCATGGGGCGGCATCACCACCGGATCTCTGGAACCACCACCCCGAGCGCCGCCGGCGCCGGGCAGAGCCGAACGAATCCGAGCGATCTCACCCGGCGCCGCCTCTTCGGCGGCGCGGGCGCCGCCGTCCTGGCCGCGGCGCTGGCCGGCTGCACCGGCGGCGGCCAGCTGGCCGAGCGGAGCGCGAGCGCGGGCAGCGGCGGCGGCGCCCTGCAATGGTGGGACCAGTTCCGCCCGCTGACCAAGATGCTGCAGGACGACCTGTTCGCCCCCTTCATGAAGGCGCATCCGGGCGTCACCGTCGAACGGCGCCAGATGGACGCGCCCGACCTCGGCCAGGCGCTCCAGGTCGGCCGGCGCAGCAACCAGATGCCCGACGTGCACTCGCTGGCGGGCCTGGGCGGCGTCTCCCCGGCTGCGCTGGTGAGCGAGGGCTGGTTCCAGCCGATCGGCAAGCTCGCCGACTTCGCCGGCAGCCCTGTCGGCGAGCTCCTGCACGACGGCATGCACCGCTTCAACGGCGAGGTCTACTCCTTCCCGCCGTTCTCCGGCCGCTGGCACGAGGCGGTGCCGTGGTTCAACACCGCGATGCTGCGGCAGGCCGGCGTGGACCACGAGGAGGAGCCGGGCACCTGGGACAAGCTCCGCGAGATCGCCCGCAAGGTCACCCGCGGCAACGACAGCGGCGCCTACGGCATCGTGGTGCCGAGCAAGGAGCCGGAGTACCTGCGCGCGCTGGTGGAGCGGCTGGCGATGACCGCCGGCGCGCCGGGGCCCGGCAACGTCGACTGGACGACCGGCGCCTACGTCTACGACAGCCGGCCGTACATCGACGCCATCGAGTTCCTGGCCGGCCTCCAGAAGGACAAGGTCGTCCATCCGGCCTCGGCCTCGATGGGCGCCCGCGACGCCCGCGCCCGCTGGGCGGCCGGACAGGCAGGCATCTACCTGTGGGGCGCCTGGTTCATCGGCGGCCTGCGGGTGGACGAGCCGGAGGCGGTCGAGCGCGGTGTCGGCACCTGGCACATCCCCTGCCCCGAGACCACCAGGAACTTCGTCTACAGCCCGCCCGCGTCCGGCACGTTCTGGGTGTCCGGCCAGTCCAAGCAGGCCAGGACCGCCGCCGAGCTCATGCTGCGGATGACCACCAAGGAGTTCCAGACCCGCCTGGCCGAGGCCATGGACCAGCCGCCCGCCCTGGCCGCCGAGGTCATCGACCAGGCCGAGGTGCACGACGCGTACCGCAGGTGCGTGGCCAACTTCCAGGAGGACGTGCGCATCGGCCCCGTGCCCGAGGTCGGCAACCCCGGCGTCTGGCAGGTGCTGGCCGAGATGCGCGACATCCACCCCAACCTCGGCGACATCGTCCAGTCCGTGCTGACCGGCGCCTCCACCGACATCGGCGGCCAGCTCCGCCGCTTCAACGACCAGATCAGCGCCGAGCGCGAGCGCGCGCTGAAGGTCGTGCGCGAGGAGAAGGGCGTCGAGGTGGACCTCAAGGCCTGGGTGTTCGCCAACTGGGACCGCAAGAAGGACTATGGCCAGCAGGACTACGCCGGGCGCTGAGATGACGACGACTTCCCGGCGCGAGAGCGTCGCCGCCGCGGTACCCGCGCCCCCGCCGAGGGGATGGGCGCGACGCCTGCGGCAGGACTGGTGGATCTACCTGTTCCTGCTCCCGACCGTACTCGGGTACGGGGCGTACACCGTCTACCCGCTGCTGGCCTCCTGGTGGTACGCCTTCCTCGACTGGCCGGGCTTCGCCGCCGCGGGCACGTTCATCGGGTTCGAGAACTTCGAGCGGCTGATCGGGGACGAGCTGTTCTGGAACGCGTTCTGGAACTCGCTGGTGTTCCTCGTGATCGCGGTGCCGCTGCGGGTCGGCCTGGCCCTCGCGCTGGCCCTGGTGCTGAATGCGAGGAAGACGCCGTTCAAGGGCTTCTTCCGCACCCTGTTCTTCCTGCCCGTCGTCACCACGGGCGCGATCGTGGGCGTCGTGTTCACCCTCCTGCTCGACGCCGGCGGCCCGGTCAGCCTGTCGCTGGTCTGGTCCGGGCTGATCGACTCGCCGCAGAACTTCGCCGCCAACGCCGGCACCTCCCTGTACGCCGGGATCGCGGTGTGGGTATGGAAGTGGCTGGGCATCACCCTGATCTACTGGCTCGCCGCGCTGCAGACGATCCCGCGGGGCGTGCACGAGGCCGCGATGATCGACGGCGCGGGCGCCTGGGCGGAGTTCCGGCACGTGACGATGCCGCTGCTGGTGCCGTTCCTGGTGATCATCACGCTGATCGACACCGTGGCCGCGTTCAACGTCTTCGACCTGATGCAGACCCTGACCGGCGGGGGCCCGTCCTTCTCATCCGAGGTGATCGAGATCTTCATCTTCCGCACGGCGTTCCAGGCCAACATCCCGCAGCTCGGCTACGCCTCCGCCGCCGCCGTGCTGTTCGGGCTGCTGACCATGGTGCTCGCGATCGCGCAGGCGCTGGGCATGCGGTGGGCGCGCGGCAGGAGGGCGGACTCGTGACGCTCCGGCCGCGCCGCCCGAGCGCGCGGCAGGTGGTGACGGCCGTCCTGCTGCTGGTGCTGGGCGGGCTGTGGGTGTACCCGTTCGTCTGGCTGGTGTCGGCGTCGCTGAAGACCTCCTCGGAGATCTTCGGCAGCGGCCTCGGCCTGCTGCCGGAGGAGCCGGTGTGGGAGAACTACGCCCGCGCCTGGAGCGAGGTGGGCTTCGCCACCTACTTCGGCAACACGCTGATCATCACGGTCGGCACCGTGCTGCTGGTGGTCGTGCGCAGCGCGCTGGCCGGGTACGTGCTCGGCCGCTACGACTTCATCGGCAAGAAGTTCCTCATCGGCCTGTTCCTCGTCACGTTCTTCCTCCCCGAGGGCTACACGATCATCCCGATCACGCAGCTCACCGACCAGCTCAGGCTGCTCAACACGCACACCGGCGTGATACTCGGGCTGGGCGCGGGCGGGCAGATCGCCTCGACCCTGCTCTACGCGGGCTACTTCCGGCGGCTGCCGAAGGAGCTGGAGGAGACCGCCCGCCTCGACGGCGCCGGGCCTTTCACCGTCTTCTTCCGGGTGATGCTGCCGCTCGCCTGGCCGATCACCGCCACCGTGGTGATCCTCACCTACCTGTTCGCCTGGAACGTCTACCTGCTGCCCCTGGTGTTCACGCTCAGCGAGCCCGATCTGCGCACGCTGGCCGTGGGCATGACCGTCTTCGTGGGGGAGCGGGGCACCGACTGGTCGGGCATGGCGGCCGCTGCCGTGATCTCGCTGATCCCGGTGATCGCCGTGTTCGTGGCGCTCCAGCGCAAGTTCGTCGACAGCATCGCGGGAGCGGTGAAGCAATGAGGGAAACGGAGTCCACCGGGATGCGGGAAGCGCTCGTCACCATCGACACCCACCGGCCGGCCGGCCGCATCGACGACGACGTCTACGGGCACTTCCTGGAGTCGGCGTTCTTCGGCAACATCGACGGCGGGGTGTTCGACGAGGGCTCGCCCCTGTCCGTCGACGAGCCCGGGCCGCTGCGCGGCGTGCGCGCCGACGTCCTGGAGCTCGTGCGCGAGCTCGGCCCTGGGCCGATCCGCTGGCCGGGCGGCAACTTCACCTCCGCCTACCACTGGGAGGACGGCATCGGCCCGCGCGACGACCGGCCCAGCCGGCTGGAGCTGGCCTGGGGCGGGCGCGAGAGCAACCGGTTCGGCACCGACGAGTTCCTCGCCTGGTGCGAGGCGGCCGGCGCGCAGCCGTACCTGGTGCACTCCGCGCGCGACGTGGACGAGGCGGTGCGCTGGATCGAGTACACCAACTCCGCCCGCGACACCACCCTCACCGCCCGCCGCGCCGAGAACGGCAGGGCCGAGCCGTGGAACGTGCGCTACTGGGGCATCGGCAACGAGGTCTACGGCCCCTGGCAGATGGGACACCGCACGGCCGAGGAGTACGCGGCCGCGGCCCGCGAGCACGCCCTGTTCATGCGCCTGGTCGATCCCGGCGTCAAGCTGATCGGCGTCGGCATCCCGTGGCGGCAGGAGGAGTGGACCCGGCCGCTGCTCAAGCGGGCCGGCTCGCTGCTCGACCACCTGTCCCTGCACCTGTACGGGGCCAGCACCCACCTGTGGACCGGCGACGACTACGACGCCGTCGTGGCCCAGGCCCTGTACTTCGAGCGGGAGATGCACACCTACTCCCAGCTCGTCACCGCCCTGGCCGCCGAGGCGGGCCTGGACCGCCCGCCCGCGCTCGCCCTGGACGAGTGGACCATGCGCCACCTGGAGCCCGAGAGCTGGCCGCAGCCGCTGCCCGGCGACGACGGCGGCATCGCCCCGCGCGAGACCGCGCCCGCGGACGACCCGCCCAAGGTGCGCGTCAACCGGTGGAGCCCCAGGACGGTCGCCGACGCGATCTTCTGCGCCGGCGTCTTCCACGCCATCCACCGCACCGCCGGCCTGCCCGCGCCCGTCTCCATGGCCAACCCCGTCAACCTGGTCAACGCCAACGGCCTGATCGTCGCCCGCCCAGGTGGCGCGCTGCGCTCGGCCATCTACCACGTCTGGCATCTGTACCGGCACCACACCGGCCGCACCGTCCTGCCGTGCGAGGTGTCGGGGCCCGCGCGGACCACCTCGGTCACCCTCGGCGACAACCGCGGCCCCGACGGCCGGCTGCTCACCGCGCCCATGACCGTCCCCGACGTGGACGTCTCGGCCACCCGCGCCGACGACGGCTCGCTGCGGATCGCCGTCGTCAACCGGCACCGCGACGCGGCCGTGCGCCTGCGGATCGTGCTCGACGGCGCGCAGGCCAACACGCCCGCCACGGCCAGGATCCGCGCCCTGGGCGCCGACGTCGCGGCCCTGGACGCGGTCAACACGCTCGGCGCGCCCGACACGATCGCCGTGCGCGACCTCGGCGACGTCGAGTCGAGCGGCGGCGCGTGGACCGTCGCGCCGCACTCGGTGACCGTGCTGTCCCTCTGACGAGTCGTCGTGGTACGCGCCGCAGACGGTCCTGGCCAGGCCCGCCCGGCTCCCGCCGAGGCCATCGACGCGGCCCGCCGCGCGGCCAGGCAGGCGGACTGACCCTCCCGGTCATTCGTGGTCGCGCATCCAGAGCTCGACCAGTTCGTTGGTGTCGGCGGTCAGGAAGGCGACGCTCTTCTCCTCGTGGTCGACCTGGATGCCGACCGGGCGCAGGTCGGGCACGAGCGGGCCGTACAGGGCCTGCGGCTGGGGCTGCTCCTCGTACGCGCCGGGCCGCCACCAGTAGACCCGCGGGCTGACCGGCTTGTCCCCGGAGTCGAAGAGCCGCCGGGACAGGTCCTGCATCGCCTCCATCGCGGCGAACAGGTGCACGTCGCCGATCTCGTGGACCAGCAGGTACTCGGGCAGCGGGAACGACACCAGCGCCCCGTGCGGGGCCTGCCCGGTGTGCCGGCGCAGGACGTGCGCGTGCGCGCCGACGTACCGGTGGCTGCCCCCGACGTGCGTGATCGGCACGCCGTGGACGGTGGCGGACTCGGCGTAGTGCGGCTCCTTGTCGATCGAGTGCTGCAGCGCGGCGCCGAAGGCGGACTGCTCCCGCAGGTCGCCGAGCCGGGCCCGGTCGAGCGGCACGATCGAGTCGGGATAGTCGATCACCACGGCCTCGACCAGCCCGGGGGCGAGCCGCCTGGCCACCAGCCCGTCGAGCATGTCGCCGAGCGCCTCCTCCGGATACAGCCGCACCCGCAGGTCCGGCTCGGGGATCTCGGTGGCGGCGCGCTCGAACGCCCTGGCCGCCTGGCCGGCGTAGGCGTCCGCGGCCTCCGCCAGGGCGCCGGGGCCGAGGCCCTGGGCGTGCTCGCGCCACGAACCGATGTCGGCGTTCGCACTGGAGCCGCCGGCCAGCGTGACGCTGATGGTGGAGGGGTCGGGCAGCGTCGCCTCATACCCCCGATCCGCGAAGGCGCGCAGCAGGGCCTGGCCGATGACGTCTGTTTCCATCATGGACGCCGAACCTATCGGGCCTTGCCGACAAGTACGGAACCGAGACGCCCGCGGTGAGGGCAGGCGGGCGTCCCGGGGTCTAGCGTGACGGGTGACCCTGTCGTCCGTGGAGGTCCGCGGTGTTCGAGCGGCTGCGCTCATCAGCCAGGCCTCGTCGCGACCGCAGGAGGCCGGCCGCGATCATCGTGGTGGCCGTGCTGGTGGCAGCCACCGCGATCCTGGCGGTCATGAACGTGCGGGCCGGCGCCGAGCGCGAGCGAGCCCTCGCCCAGCGAGACCTCGCGCTCGGCCGCCTGCTCGCCGCCCGGAGCCAGGTCCTCGCCACCACCGAGCCCCGGATCGCCCGGCTGCTCGCGGTGGCCGCCGCCAGGGTCGCCCCGCCCACCCCCGGGACACGCGCCGCGCTCCGGGCAGCGGTGGCCAGGCCGCAGCTCGCCGTGCTGCGCGGCCTCCCCGGCGAGGTGCACTCGGTCGCGTTCAGCCCCGACGGCGCCACCCTCGCCGCGACCGGCAGGGCCGCGCCGCTGCGCCTGTGGGACGTGGCCGGGCTCAGCCCCGTGCCGTGGCCGGTGGGGGAGGAGCAGGCCGACGGCATGTCCGTGGCGTACAGCGCCGACGGCGGCCACCTGGCCGTGGCGAGCGCCGACGGCGGCGTGCGCGTCTGGGACACCGCCACCCGCCAGGCGTGGACCGGCGGCGGCGAGACCCCCTGGGCCAGGCAGTGGGCCGCGTTCAGCCCCGACGGGACCCTGCTGGCCACGACCGCCGGCTCCGTGGGCACGTCCAGGCTGTGGGACGTCGGCACCGGCACCCCGGTCGCCGCGCTGCGCTCGCTCGAAGGCGCCCCGGGGCCCGTCGCGTTCAGCCCCGACGGCGCGCTCATCGCGGCCGCCTACCCGGGCGGCCCGATCAGGACGTTCGACGCCGGGTCGGGCCTGCTGACGGGCGACCCGCTCGAACCGGCCGCTGGCAGCGTGACGCCCGAGCCCCGCGAGGAGGTGGCCGCGCTCGCGTTCAGCCCCGGGGGCGGGCTGCTGGCCGGCACCACGGGCAGCGAGCACATCCAGCTCTGGGACGCCGCCACCCGGCGGCCCGCCGGCCGCCCGCTCACCGGCCACACCGGCCTGATCACCTCGGCGGCCTTCAGCCCGGACGGCCGCGTCCTGGCCACCGCGAGCCAGGACCACACGATCAGGCTCTGGGACGTGCGGGGCCGACGCCCGCTCGGGGAGCCGCTGACCGGGCACACGCACGCCGTCAACGCCGTCGCCTTCAGCCCCGGCGGGAACCTGCTGGCCAGCGCGGGCGCCGACGCGACCGTACGCCTGTGGCGGATCCCGCGCGCCACCCGCCACCCGCTCGCGCTCCCCGGCGGCGACGGCCAGGTCCCGGCCGACCGGCCGGTCCCCGCACGCTGGTACGAGCGCCGGGACACCACGCAGGTGGTGCTGAGCGCGGACGGCGGCCGGCTCGTGGTCCAGCCGTACGACGGCACCCGGCCCGGCTACGGCAGCGTCTGGTCGTGGGACGTGCGCGCGGCCCGCTGGCGCGGCGAGCGGCTGCGCATCCGGCCCGACGACCTCGTGGACGGGCTGGCGGTCAGCCGCGACGGCCGCTCGCTGGCCGCCTCCGGCAGCGACGACGCCGGCCACGGCCTGAACACCGCCATCCTCGACGGCCCCTCCTCCGTACGCGGCCGGCCCCTCGCCTACAGCCAGGACGGCCGCCTGCTCGCCACGGCCGTCCAGGAGGCCACGGCCGTGCCGGACGCCGAGGTCCAGGTCTGGACGCTGCCCGAGGGCAGAGCCAGGGGCGAACCCGCGTCCGGGCAGTCGGGGCGGATCACGGCGGCGGCCTTCGACGACTCCGGGGCCGTGCTCGCCGTCGGCGCCTCGGACGGCACGGTGCTGCTGTGGGAGACGGCGACCGGCAGGCGGCGCGGCGTGCTGCGCGCCCACGCTCTCCCGGTCACGTCGCTGGCCTTCGCGCCGGGAGGCGCGCTGCTCGTGACGGGGAGCGAGGACCAGACGGCCCGGCTCTGGGACGTGGCCCCGGCCCGCCCGCGCGCTGCTCCCCTTTCCGGGCATACCGGCCACGTCCACGCCGTGGCCTTCGCCCCGGGCGGCGCCTACCTCGCCACCGCGGGCCAGGACCGCACCGTGAGACTGTGGGACACCGCCACCGGCCAGCCGCTCGGACCCCCGCTGGCCGGGCACGGCGGCGAGGTCCGCGCCCTGGCGTTCACGGCGGACGGCAGGACGCTGGTCGCCGCGGCGGCCGACCTCGTGCAGGTCACCGGTGACGCCTACGCCGTCTGGAAGTGGGACACCTCCGCCCTCGCCGCCGACCCGGCAGCCACCGCCTGCGCCCAGGCGGCCCGCCCGCTCACCCGCGAGGAGTGGGCGGCGCACGTGCCGGACCTGCCGTTCCGCGACGTCTGCCGCCGATGACCGGAACCCGCCGCTCGCCGGAACCTGCCGATGACCGCGCCCGCCGCTCGCCGGACGCCCGCTCACCGCCCGTGCGGCTCGTCCTCTCGTCTGACGGGGGGCCGGGCTCAGCCCCAGACCATCCGCGCCGTCTCCACCACCAGCTCCAGCTTGCGCCGCTCCTCGTCCACGGTGAGCAGGTTGCCCCTGACGGTGGAGGCGAAGCCGCACTGCGGGCTGATGGCGAGGTTCTCCATCGGCACGTACTTGGCCGCCTCGTCGATGCGGCGGCGCAGCTCGTCCTGCGGCTCCAGCGCCGGCACCTTGGAGGAGACGAGCCCGAGCACGACGGCCGTGCCCTCGGGGACGAAGCGCAGCGGCTCGAAGCCGCCCGCCCGCTCCGTGTCGTACTCCAGCAGGAACCGGTCCACCAGCACCTCGCCGAACAGCCGCTCCGCGACCGGGTCGTAGCCGCCCTTGGCCGACCAGGCGCTGCGGTTGTTGCCCCTGCACAGGTGCAGGGCGACCGTGACCTCCGGGTCCAGCTCCTTGATCGCGCGCACCTGCTGGACGTCGACGGCGACCGCCGCGTCGAGCAACGCCTCCGCGCCCGGCGCCCCGGGCCCCAGCAGGCGGGTGCGGAAGCCGGGGTCGATCACGAAGTCGTAGGCCAGCGAGTCGAGCTGGATCCACCGCACGCCCTGCGCCAGCAGGCCCCTGATCTCCTCGATCCGCAGCGCGACCAGGTCGCGGAGCAGGTCGGCGGGGGTCGGGTAGGCGGTGGCGCTGAGGTCGGGCCGCCACAGGAGGTTCCCCATCGACGAGCTCACCATGGTGATCTTGTAGGGTCCGGGGGCGTGCCGGGCCAGGAAACCGGCCTCGACGGCGGTCATGTTCTTCCTCTGGGTGAGCTTGCCGGTCGCCACCACCAGGTCCCAGGACGTCTCCTCCGGCGGCACCGGCTCGCCGTCGCCGCGCCACCATTCGGTGGAGGGCAGCGGTGCGGGAGACACGCCGCCCAGCGACTCCAGCAGCCCCGCGAGCCAGGTCTGCCGCCGCATCTCCCCGTCGGTGAACACCTCGATCCCCGCCTGGCGCTGCAGCTCGATCGCGGCCAGTACGGCGTCGTCCTCCAGCTTGGTCAGGTCCTCGGCGCTCAGCTCGCCGCGCTTGCGCGCCTCCCGGGCTCGCAGCAGCTCGGGCGGGCGCAGGAGGCTGCCAACGTGCTCGGCATGGGGTGTCGCGGGCATGCTTCCTCCTCGATGTGCGATGGGGGCGCGGATCGTAAGGCTTCTCGCGCCGGCCGTAGGCTCAGCGTCCACCGCCCCGCGACGGCCGTCCAGCCCCGTTCACTCGTTGTGCAGCACGGCCGCGATGGTCAGCCGCGCCGCCGACCGGGCCGGGACGAGCGCGCCCAGCACCGCGATCACCACCCCCGCCAGCGTGAGCAGCGCCAGCAGCGGGGCCCGCCACACGTCCACCATGAACGCCGGCAGCGCGAGACCGGCCGCCTCGGCCATGGCCGGGACGACCAGGCGGTGCGCGGCCACGCCGATCGGGATGCCGAGCAGCCCGCCTGCCGCGCCGAGCGCGGAGACCGTGCCCAGCAGCACGGTGAGCAGGGACGCGAAGCCGATGACGGCCACGGTCGTCGGGTCGCTGGTGGACTTGGCGACCGGGTGCAGGCCGGAGTCCGCCGCCCTGACCGCGGCGTTGTAGGACTCGACGTCGGTGCCGGGGGCGAGGCGGACCTCGTACTGGGTGGCCCGCTGGTCCGGCGCGAGCGCGGCCAGCGTGCGCCAGTCGGCCTGGATGAGGTCGGCCGCGCCGTCCATCGTCGCGCCGACGACCGTCGCCTCCGCCCGCCCGCGGCCCAGCGTCAGCGTGAGCCGGTCGCCGACCGCCAGACCGCGCTTGACCAGGAACGCCGAGGGCGCCACCACCTCTCCCCGGCCGCGCAGCCAGCGGCCCTCGACGAGCGTCTCGCCCAGCGTGCCGGAATCCCCGCGCAGGAACCTGCCCTGGATCGGCTGCGGATGCCCCGCGAGGTGCAGGGTGATCCACGCGTCGGCGGTCACGTACAGGGTGCCGGGCAGGCCGCGCAGGAGCGCGTCGATCCCGGCGTCGCCGTGCCGGGGCGGGGTCCGGTGGTTGCGGGCCTGGCCCGGCGGCGAGCGGCCCGCGGGCGACGCCGGGCGCGCGCGTGCCGGCGAGCGGGCGGACGGTGGGGCCGGGCGCGGGCTGGTGGGCCTGCGCGAGCGGGTCGCCGTCTACGGCGGCGACCTCGACGCGCGGCGCCGGCTCGGCGGCGGCTACCGGGTACGCGCCAGGATCCCGCTGGAGCGCCCGTGAACGCGACCCCCCGGGTGCTGATCGCCGACGACCAGGAGCTGGTCCGCGTGGGCTTCCGGCTCATACTGACCGCCCGCGGCATCGACGTGGTCGGCGAGGCCGCCGACGGGGGGCAGGCGGTGGCGGAGGCGCTCAGGCTCGCCCCCGACGTGGTGCTGATGGACATCCGCATGCCCGGCATGGACGGACTGGAGGCGACCCGCCGGGTGCTCGCCCACGACCCGCACTGCCGGGTGATCATGCTGACCACGTTCGACCTCGACCGGTACGTCTACGCCGCCCTGACGCTCGGCGCCAGCGGCTTCCTGCTCAAGGACGTCACCCCCGAGCACCTAGCCGCCGCCGTCCGCCTGGTCGGCACCGGCGACGCGCTCCTGGCCCCCTCGATCACCCGCCGCCTCGTCGAGCGCTTCGCCGCCGCCGACCGCGTCCCCGGCCCGCCGCCCGCGGGCTCGCACGCGGACCTCGCGACGCTGACGCCGCGCGAGCTGGAGGTGCTGACGCTCATGGGCAAGGGCCTGTCGAACGCCGAGCTGGCGTACGCGCTGACGCTCAGCGAGGCGACGGTGAAGACGCACGTCGCCCGCATCTTCACCAAGCTCGCGCTGCGCGACCGCGCCCAGGCGGTCGTCGTCGCCTACGAGACGGGCCTCGTCACGCCCGGCGGCGACTGACGGCTCAGACCAGGCCGACCGTGAAACCCTCGTCCTTGATCCCCAGGTACGCCCCCGGACGGTACTGCCGCATCGCCCGCTCGATGACCGGGATGTACCTGGGGGTGGAGCCGAGCGGCAGCCGGTAGCCGTTCTTGACGGTGTGGAACTCCCACAGGTGCTCCATCTCCTGGTGCCGCGACCGGAACCCCTGGTCGGCGGGGAACAGGTCGAGCCTGACCATCGTCCTGCGCACGAGGTAGTCGGCCGGCCTGACCCGGCGCTGCCGCGTGCGCGAGATGCCCACGCCCGACAGCTCCGCCCAGGCCACGGCCCACGGCCTGCCCTGCGGATCGTCCCAGCGCACGCCGAAGGCGTCGAAGACGAGCCGGCGCGGGCGCGCGACCTTCTTCCACGCGATGACGGGGAGCAGGCCGATGCCCAGGAACACCAGCCCCACCACCCCGACCGCGACCGCGGTGCCCCCGCCGCCCGTGGTCTGCCCCGTCAGCGCCGAGAAGATCGCGATCAGCCCGATCACGCCCGCCACCGAGCCGCCGGCCAGCGCCTTGACCTTGGCGTCCGCGCCGACGTCGAGCACCACGGGAGGCGGGGTGGACGGCTGCTGCCGCGGCGGAAGGGGGGCGCCGGGGGAGGGGCGCTGAGGGCCGTACGTCATGGCAGGCCAGGTTAGCGGCGTCCGGCGGCCGTTCCGTCACGCTTCAGGCTTTTGCGAAGAGTCCGGCCCTCGCGAACTTTGCCCGCCCGTCCCTTCGTTGATCCACGTGGACAGGTGCGGCAGGGAGGAGCGTACGTGGCTCAGGCCGGGGCGATCGCGAGCATCGACGGGTGGATCGGGCGGGAGGCGGACGTGGACCGGGTCGTGGCCGCGCTGACCTCGGGCGACGCCGGGCTGATCGTGGTGGCGCCCGAGGTGGACGGCGTGGAGGGGCTGGGCGTCACGGCCGTCGTGGCGGCCGCGCTGCGCCGTCCCGAGGTGGCCGCGCGTTTCCCCGAGGGCATCGGCTGGCTGAACGCCGGCGGCTCGCACCCGGAGGATCGGGCCGCCGAGTTCACCGAGGTGCTGCAGAGCCTGCACGGGGAGGACGTGGAGCTGTTCTCCCACCTGGAGCCGCGCGACCTGGCGGGCGCTGCCCACGGCGAGGAGGCGGCGGAGGAGTTCCTGCGGGAGCAGGTCTTCCAGCCGGGGCCGCGGCTGATGGTGGTGGACGGGCTGCGGCATGCCGGGCTGGTGGTGCCGCTGGCGTTCGCGGTACCGGGCTGCGCCTGGCTCGTCACGGCGCGCGCCGCCGGCGAACGGCCGCCGTTCGCGACCACGGTGCGCATCGGGCCGATGTCCCCTTCACGGAGCGTGGCGCTGCTGCGCCGCGACCTGCCCGCCCTGGACGAGGACACGGCCGCCCGCCTGGCGGAGCTGACCGGAGGCTGGCCGCTCGCCCTCACCATGGCGCACGGGCTCATCGTCAGCCAGGTCGTCACGGGCGAGCCGGCCACCGAGGCGGCCGCCCGCCTGTCCGCCCGGCTGCCCGGCCGCGTGGACCTGGCGGCTCCAGCCTCCCGGGCCTGCCTGATCGGGGCGCTCGTAGACCATTCGCTCGGCTGGCTGCGCACGGTGGACCCGGCCGCCGCCGAACGCTTCCTCCAGCTCGGCCTGTTCGACCCGGACGAGGCCATCCCCATCGGCGTGGCCGCCCTGCTGTGGAGCGGGGGCGGGGGCGTGACCGGCGGGCGGGTCGGCGGGGGCGGGGCCGTGGTTGGTGGGCAGATCGGCGGGGCCGTGATTGGTGGGCAGATCGGCGTAGGCGGGGCCATGACGGGCGGGCAGATCGGCGCGCTCATCGCCCGGCTTGAGGGGCTGCGGCTGGTGCGGAGGCGTACCGATCATCCCGTGCTGGGCCTGGCGGACGCGGTGGGGGAGCGCGTGCGGGAGCTCCTCGGCGCGGACGGCCTCGACCGGGCCCGCCGCGCGCTGATCGACGCCGACCCCGACGAGACCCCCGAGGGCTGGGCCGACCTCCCCGGCACGGGAGAGTGGATGCTGCGCAACCTCGCCCGGCTGTACGCGGACGCGGGGGAGGCCGAAGCGGTGCGGGAGCTGGTCTGCGACGTGACCTGGCTGGCCTCCCGCATCCACCAGTCCGGCGTGGACCCGGCCCTGGAGGACCTCGCCAGGGCGGGCGACGGCACCCCCGCGTCGATCGCGCGTGTCCTGGCGGGCTCGTCCCACCTGCTGGAAAGCGCGCGAGAGCTGGGCGTCGGCGTGCTGCCCACGCTCGCCGCCCGCCTGCACGCGACGCCCGGCGTGGGCGAGGACCTGCGCCGGTGGCTGGCGGAGCGGGGATCGCCCTGGCTGGAGCACCGCGGCACACCGCCTGACCTGCCGCACCAGGCGCTGCTGCGTACGCACCGCAGCCGATCGGAACGGCTGACCGGCCTGGCCATGTCGCCGGACGGCGCCTGGCTGGCCGCCGCCGGGGACCGGGGACGGGTGTCGCGCTGGCGCATGGATGGCACCTCGATGCGGGCCCTGCTCGGGCACGAGAGCCAGGTCACGTGCGTGGCCGTCGCGCCCGGCGGGGCGTGGCTGGCCACCGGGAGCTGGGACGGGACGGTGCGGCTGTGGGAGCCGGACGGCCGGCCGCGCGCCGTCCTCGACGACCTGCCGGGAACGGCCGAGACGATCGCGATCGCGCCGGACGGGGCGTGGGGGGTCGCGGGCGGGGACGGGTTCCTGCGGTTCTTCGACGCCGATGGCCGGACGCGCGCCGCGCCGGAGGACGCGTGCGAGGAGTACGGCGCCGTCGCCATCGCACCCGACGGCACCTGGGCGGTCGCGACCGGCCCGGACACCACCGAGCTGTGGAGCGCGGACGGGAGCCGCCTGGCGACTGTCGACGCGATCTGGGACGAGGACGGGGACGACGCCGACGCCGGGGACGACGCCGACGCCCATGCCGAGGTCGAGGGCGACGCCGACGCCCATGCCGAGGGCGAGGGCGGTGCCGAGGATGGGGAGCGCGAGGAGGAAGCGGGCGAGGACAACGGTGCGGAGGCGGTGGCGATCGCGCCCTCCGGGGAGTGGCTGGCCCTGCTGAGCCGGCATGGCTCCGTCCGCCTGCTGAACGCCGACGGCACCCCGCGCGCCGAGCTGCGCACCGTCTTCTCCCACGGCACCGGCGTGGCCGTCGCCCCAGGCGGCCGGCGGCTCGCCGTCCCCGACTTCGACGACAACCTCGCCATCCTGGACCTGGACGGAACCGTGCGGGCCCGCCTGCACGGCCACACCGACACGATCTCGGGCCTGGCGATCACCCCGGACGGCCGCCTGCTGGCCTCGTCGAGCGCCGACCGCACGGTCCGCGTCTGGGACGTGGACCTCGCCGTACGAACCGGCCCCACCGAGCCGCCCGCCCGCCACGACCTGCGCGGCCTCGCGATGGCGAGCGACGGCTCCTGCCTGGCCACCGTCGGCCTGTCCGGCCTGGCCCTCTGGAACCCGGACGGGACCGTCCGCGCCCAGGGCCCGAGGGAATGGCTGAGGAGCGTGGCCGTGTCCCCCGACGGCACGTACGTTCTCAGCGCCGACCCCGAGGGCGGCATCCGGCTGCACGGCCCGGACGGCGCCGTACGCAGGACCGCGGAGCCGCCCGGCGCCGGCCCCGCACGCGGGATCGCGGAGCCGCCCGGCGCCGTCATGGAGCTGGCCTCGGCGATCGCCCCGGACGGCACGTGGATGGCCGTCGCCACGGACCACACCGTACGCATCCTGACGCCGGACCTCGACACCGCCACGACCCTGGAGCGGCAGGACGAGGAGGTGACCGCGGTGGCCATCGCCCCGGACTCGTCCTGGCTCGCGGTCGCCACGGGCCACGAGGTACGGCGCTGGACCCGCGACGGCCGCCCGCTGGGCCTCCTGGCGGAGGCGGAGAGCCTGATCGAGGCGCTGGCCGTCGACCCCGGCGGCCGTCACGTGGCGGCGGGCACCATCGACGGCGCGGTCGAGCTGTTCGACGTGACTGGAGCGCGCACGGCCCGGTTCGGCCAGGACGAATGGCTGGTCGGCCTCGCCTTCTCCCCGGACGGCACCCGCCTGGCGACCGCCGCCAGGCACGGCTGCCTGCGCGTCTGGGACGTCACCGCGTACGCGACCGAGTGCGGGATCGTCCTGGACGGCGAGTTGCACGGCTGCGCCTGGCACCCCGACGGCTCGGCGCTGTACGCGGCCGGCGACGCGGGACTGTTCGCCTTCACCTACCACCGCGGCCGGTGATCCCGCGCAGCACCCGGCCCCGGAGCGGCCGGCCGGCCCACGATCGGGATCGTGGAGCTGTGGGTGCGGCTGCGACAGGCTCGTCACTCCGCGTGCGCTGGGGCCGCCGCACGACATCGCCCGCCGGACCGGCGGCGTCCTGGCCGAGCGGCCGGGCGCCGGTGCGGCCCGGGAGGAGAGCTTTGCGGCTTCTCCGGAGGAGCTGGCCGGAGCCCGGGCGGCGGTCAGCGGACGGGCCGGATCGCGAGCCGATCACCCGGGCCGAGAGCCCGAGCGAGCCCTTCCCCGCGATGCCCATTGCGCTCGTGGATGCCAGGGCACAGCCGCAAAACAGGCCGCTGCTGCGGCGGCACACCGACTTTCTGGTTGGAAAGTGCGAGAGATAGAGTAAGGGTTTGTGACGACGTTCAGGATCAGTGAGGCCGCGGCGCTGCTCGGGGTCAGCTCCGACACCGTCCGCCGGTGGGTGGACGCGGGCAGGCTGGCCGCCGAGCGCGACGAGCACGGCCACCGGCGGGTGAACGGCGCCGACCTGGCCGCCTTTGCCCGCGCGCAGATCGAGGAGAACGACGACGGAGGCCGCTCCTCGGCCCGCAACCGCTTCAGGGGGATCGTGACCGAGGTGATCCGCGACGCGGTGATGGCCCAGGTGGAGATCGCCGCAGGGCCGTTCAGGGTGGTGTCGCTGATGAGCCGCCAGGCCGCCGACGAGCTGGGCCTGGAGGCGGGGGTGGTGGCGGTCGCCGTGATCAAGTCCACCAACGTCGTCGTGGAGATCCCCGGTCACGAGCGCGTGGCCAGTCAGGTGTGAGGAGCCCTCCCTTGGTGTTCAGTCGTCTTTCCCGATGGGCGATGGCCCTGCCCGTCGCGCTCGCGCTGGCAGGGCTGGCCGGCTGCGGCTCCGGATCGGGTTCGGGTTCGGGCTCGGGAGCGTCGGCCGCCGGCGCGAAGCAGGTGACGGTGTTCGCGGCGGCCTCGCTGACCGGCACGTTCACCGAGCTCGGCAAGGTCTTCGAGAGCGCGCACCCGGGCACGACGGTGCGGTTCAACTTCGGCTCCAGCGCCACGCTGGCCCAGCAGATCACGCAAGGGGCGCCGGCGGACGTGTTCGCGGCGGCGAGCCCGGCCACGATGAAGACCGTCACCGACGCGTCGCCGGCGGCGTCGCCGGTCACGTTCGCCCGCAACAAGCTGCAGATCGCCGTGCCCGCCGGCGACCCGGCCGAGGTGGACGAGCTGAAGGACCTGGCCGGCCCCGGGGTGAAGGTGGCGCTCTGCGCCGAGCAGGTGCCGTGCGGGGCGGCGGCGATCAAGGCGCTGGACGCGGCCGGGCTGAAGGTCACGCCGGTCACCCTGGAGCAGGACGTGAAGGCCACGCTGACGAAGGTGGTGCTGGGTGAGGTGGACGCGGCGCTGGTCTACAGGACAGACGTGATCGCCGCGGGCGGGAAGGTGCGGGGCATCGCGTTCCCGGAGGCCGACCAGGCGGTCAACGACTACCCGATCGCCGCCCTGCCCGAGGCCCCGGCCGGTGACCTGGCCGGGCGGTTCGTGGACCTGGTGCTGTCGCAGCAGGGCAAGGACGTGCTGACCAGGGCCGGCTTCGAGGCGCCCTGATCAGATGAGCGCTCCTGTGCAGGAACAGCCCGGCCCGGCCCGGCCGCGCCGCGAGGTGTCGGCGCGGTTGCCGTGGATGCTGGTCGTGCCCGCGCTGGCGGGGCTGGCCTTCCTCGTGCTGCCGCTGGCGGGGCTGCTGGTCCGGGCGCCGTGGTCCACGCTGCCGCAGCGGCTGGCCGAGCCGCACGTCCTGGAGGCGCTGCGGCTGTCGCTGGTGACCGCCACCGTCGCCACCGCCGCGTGCCTGCTGCTCGGCGTGCCGCTGGCCTGGCTGCTGGCCCGGGTCGAGTTCCCCGGGCGGCGGGTGGTGCGGGCCCTGGTCACGGTGCCGCTGGTGCTGCCGCCCGTGGTCGGCGGCGTGGCGCTGCTGCTCGTGCTGGGCCGGCGCGGGCTGGCCGGGCAGTGGCTGGAGGCGAGTTTCGGGATCACGCTGCCGTTCACGACCGCGGGCGTGATCATCGCCGAGGCGTTCGTCGCGATGCCGTTTCTGGTGATCAGCGTGGAGGGCGCGCTGCGCGGCGCGGACCAGCGCTTCGAGGAGGCGGCCGCCACGCTGGGAGCCTCGCGGTGGACGGTGTTCCGGCGCGTGACGCTGCCGATGGTGATGCCGGGCGTGGTGGCGGGGGCGGTGTTGTGCTGGGCGCGGGCGCTCGGCGAGTTCGGGGCGACGATCACGTTCGCCGGCAACTTCCCCGGCACGACGCGTACCATGCCGCTGGCCGTCTACCTGGCCCTGGAGACCGACCCGGAGGCGGCGATCGTGCTCAGCCTGGTGCTGCTCGCCGTGTCGGTGATCATCCTGGCCAGCCTGCGCGACCGGTGGGTGAGCGCGCCATGACGCTCGATGCCAGGCTGGTGGTCACCAGGCCCGCCTTCACCCTCGACCTCGCCCTGCGGGTGGCCCCCGGAGAGGTGGTGGCGCTGCTCGGCCCGAACGGCGCGGGCAAGACCACCGCGCTGCGCGCCCTGGCCGGGCTGACCGCCATGTCCGGCGGGCAGATCACGCTGCGCGGCAGGCCGCTGCACACGCTGCCCGCCGAGAGCCGCCCGATCGGCATGGTCTTCCAGGACTACCTGCTCTTCCCGCACCTGACCGTGCTGGACAACGTCGCGTTCGGGCCGCGCTGCCAGGGCGTGTCCAAGGCCGAGTCCCGCCGGGCCGCCGCCGAGCTGCTGGAGCGCGTCGGCCTGGCCGACCGCGCCGCCGCCAAGCCGAGGCAGCTGTCCGGCGGCCAGGCGCAGCGGGTGGCGCTCGCGCGGGCGCTGGCCGTACGGCCCGAGCTGCTCCTGCTGGACGAGCCGCTGGCGGCCCTCGACGCGCACACCCGGCTGGAGATCCGCTCCCGGCTTCGCCGCCACCTGGCCGACTTCGACGGCGCCACCGTCCTGGTCACCCACGACCCGCTCGACGCCATGGTGCTGGCCGACCGGCTGGTCGTCATCGAGCGGGGCGCCGTCGTCCAGCAGGGCCCGCCGGCCGAGGTGGCCCGCCGGCCCCGCACCGACTACGTCGCCCGCCTCGTCGGGCTCAACCTGTACCGGGGCGTGGCCGACGGCGCCCGGGTCCAGGTCGGCGAGCTGCGGCTGCACACCTCGGAACACCTCGAAGGGGCCGCGTTCGTGGCCTTCCCGCCCGCCGCCGTCGCCCTCTACCGCACCCGCCCCGACGGCAGCCCCCGCAACCTGTGGGAGGCCCGCATCGACGGCATCGAACGGCACGGCGACAACGTACGCGTCCACCTCGACGGCCCCATCACCGTCTTCGCCGACATCACCCCCGCCGCCCTGGCCGACCTCGACCTGACCCCCGGCCAGCGGATCTGGGCGTCGGTCAAGGCCACCGAGACCCACGCCTACCCCGCATGAGCGCCGCGGACCGCCTGACTAGGGTCTGAGTCATGCTCGACCATCTCGTGTACGCCACCCCCGACCTCGTCGGCACCGTCGCAGCCCTGGAGAGGAGGCTCGGCGTGCGGCCCGCCGAGGGCGGCAGGCACCTGGGCCTCGGCACCCGCAACTACCTGCTCGGCCTCGGCGGGCGCCGCTACCTGGAGATCATCGGGCCGGACCCCGAGCAGCCCGGCCCCGACGGGCCGCGCTGGTTCCTGATCGACGAGCTGGCAGGGCCGCGGCTGGTCAGCTGGTGCGTACGGCCAGCGGACCTGGACGCCACCGTCGCCGAGGCGCGGCGGCAAGGACACGACCCGGGCGAGCCGCGGGCCATGTCCCGCCGCACCGCGGACGGCGACCTGCTGGAGTGGCGGCTGACCATGCCGTCGCGCGACCCGCTGACGCCGTTCCTCATCGACTGGGGCACCACCGTGCATCCCGCCGACCGGGACCTGCCCGAGGTGCCGCTGCGCTCCCTGAGCGGGCGGCACCCCGAGCCCGGGCGGGCGCGGGCCCTCCTGCGCGCGCTCGGGGCGGAGCTGGAGGTCGAACGCGGCGACGCGCCCGCCCTCGTGGCGCGCCTGGCCGGGGACGTCGTCCTGAGCTGACCCGGCCGCCCTGAGCTGACCGGGCCGGCCTGGCCTGACCCGGCCCGGCCTGGCCTGACCCGGCCCGGCCTGGCCCGGTGCCCGGCCGGCCTGGCCCGGCGCCCGCCCGCGAACCTGATCCTGCGCCCGTCCGGGCGCCGCCGTGAGCAGCCCTTCCGGCTCCTCCGCAACCCCTCCCGTACCGGCCGTCGAACGGCTCGCTGCCCGCAACGCAAGGCAGATTCGAGTCGGGTCCCGTACGCAAGAGGTGTTGTTTGGTCGAGCCGAAGAAAGGGCCTGCATGAACGACGCGAGAGTACCGGCGCTCGCCGGCGCACCCCCGGAGGGCGGGGCGCGATGAGCACCGCCGACAGAGCCATCACCCTGCGCGCGATGCCTCGCTGGTACCTGACCCTGTTCACCAGCGACGCGCTCGAGCGGTTCGGGTTCTACGGCCTGCAGGCCATCCTCGTGCTGTACGCCTCGGCCCCCGCCTCCCGCGGCGGCCTGGGCCTGCCGCCGACCGACGCCGCGACGCTGTTCGGCGCGTGGATCGGCTTCATGTTCATGTTGTCGATCGCGGGCGGCTGGCTGGGGGACCGGGTCCTGGGCAACCGGCGGGCGCTGCTCGCCGGCTGCGTGGCGGGCATGGCCGGCTACCTGTGCCTGGCCGTGCCCACCGGCTGGGGCGCCGCGGTCGGCCTGCCGCTCGTGGCCGTCGGCGGCGCCGTGTACAAGCCGAACCACCAGGCCATGATCAACCTGATGTTCGGCGGCAGCCGGGGCCGCGAGGCCGGCATCTCCCTCATGTACGTCGCGACCCAGGTCTCCGCGCTGGCAGCCCCGCTGCTGGTCGGCTACCTGGGCGAGCGGGTGAGCTGGAGCCTGGCCTTCGGGGTGGCCGCGCTGGTCATGCTGACCACCGCGATCCAGCTCGGGCTGAGCGCCGCGCAGTTCGGCGACGTGGGCCGGCGGCCGGTGCGCCCGCTGACGGCCGGCGAGCGCACGGCGATCGGCCGGCGCACCGGGCTGGCCGGCGGCCTGGTCGTCGCGGCGCTGGTCGCGCTGGGGCTGGCCGGGATGCTCAGCGTGACCCTGGCGATCGGGCTGGTCGGCGTGTTCAGCGTGATCGTGCCGGTCGTCTGCTACATCGCGGTCTACCGCAACCCGGGCCTCGACGCGTACGACCGGCGCAGGCTGCGCGCGTTCCTCTTCGTCTTCCTGGGCTCCACGCTCTTCTGGATGATCATCGCGCACGCCGCGTCGCTGTTGAACCTGTTCGCCAGGGACCACGTGGACCGGCAGGTGTTCGGCATGGAGATCCCGGCGAGCTGGCTGCAGGCCGCGACGCCGCTGTTCATCCTGATGCTGGCGCCGCTGATCGCCGTGGGGCTGCCGGCGCTGGCCGGGCGGAACCACGTCCCGGTGAAGCTGGCCATCGGTCTCGTCCTCGTCGGCGGCGGCTTCCTGGTCATGTCGCTGACCACGGTGCTCGCCTCGTCGGGTGAGAAGGTGTCGCCGCTGTGGCTGGTCGTGGTCTACCTCACCCACGCCTGCGGCGAGGTCATCGTCGCCGCGGTGATCATCTCGGCCGCCGCCGAGGTGCTCCCGCCGGGCTTCATGGGGCGCACGCTCGGCCTGATGTGGCTGTTCGCCGGGCTCGGCGGCGGGCTGGGCAGCGGCGTGGTCAGGCTCGCCGAGGTGATTCCCGAGCCGCTGTACTACCTCGGGCTCGGCGGCGTGGCGACGGCCTGCGGGCTCGCGTTCGCGCTCGGCCGGCGCGCGCTGGCCGGCGGGCTCACGGCCGGCCCGCGCACCCCCGCGCCGGAACCCACGACGGACACGGTGAAGGAGGGCAGCCGATGAGCGGATCCGGCATGCCGGTGGTGACGGGCATCGGGGTCGTCGCGCCGACCGGGATCGGGACCGAGACGCACTGGCAGGCGACGCTGGCCGGCAAGTCGGGCATCGGGCCGATCACCCGGTTCGACGCGAGCGGCTACCCGGTCAGGCTGGCCGGGCAGGTGCCCGGATTCGTCGCGGGGGAGCAGCTCCCCAGCAGGCTGATCCGGGAGACCGACCACTGGACGCACATGGGCCTGGCGGCGGCCGAGGCCGCGCTCGCGGACGCCGGCGTGGTCCCCGCCGAGCTGCCCGAGTACGAGATGGCGGTGGTGACCGCCAGCTCGTCCGGCGGCACCGAGTTCGGCCAGCACGAGATGGAGCGGCTCTACCTCAACGGGCCCTCGTGGGTGGGCGCGTACCAGTCGATCGCCTGGTTCTACGCCGCCACCACCGGTCAGGTGTCGATCAGGCACGGCATGCGCGGCCCGTGCGGGGTGATCTGCTGCGAGCAGGCCGGCGGCCTGGACGCGGTCGGGCAGTCACGCAGGCTGATCAGGCGCGGGTCACGCATCGTGGTGACCGGCGGCACCGACGCCTCGCTGTGCCCCTACGGCCTCGTCGCGCAGCTCTCCAGCGGCAGGCTGTCCGGCGTGGACGACCCCGAGCGGGCGTACGTGCCGTTCGACGCGGAGGCCACCGGCTACGTGCCGGGGGAGGGCGGCGCCATGCTCATCGTGGAGGACGCCGAGAGCGCCCTGGCCCGCGACGCCACCGTCTACGGCTCGGTCGCCGGGTACGCGGCGGGCTTCGACCCGGCGCCGGGCTCGGGCCGGCCGCCCGCCCTGCGCCGCACGATCGAGCGCGCCCTGGCCGACGCCGCGGTGGAGCCGTCGGAGGTGGACGTGGTGTTCGCGGACGCCTCGGGCACGCCGGACGACGACCTGGCCGAGGCGCGGGCCATCACCGCGGTGTTCGGCCCGCGGGGCGTCCCCGTCACCGCGCCCAAGACGCTGACGGGCCGCCTCTACGGCGGCGGCGCCGCACTCGACGTGGCGACGGCGCTGCTGGCGCTGCGCGACGGCGTCATCCCGGCCACCGCGGGCCCGGCCAGGCTCGCCCCGGGATGCGACATCGACCTGGTCCTCGGCCAGCCCCGCGACCGCGGGCTGCGGACCGCGCTCGTACTGGCCCGCGGGCACGGAGGGTTCACCGCCGCGCTCGTACTCAAGAAGTGACTCCCCAGGCAGTCGAAGGAAGGAACGCGATGGATCTCGGCTTGAGCGGCAAGCGAGCGCTCGTCACCGGCGGAACCCGCGGCGTGGGCCGCGGCATCGTCCTCGCGCTCGCGCGTGCGGGCGTGGACGTCATCACCTGCTACCGGCAGGAGGGCGAGCACGTCGTCTCGCTGGAGCACGAACTGAAGCAGCTCGGCGGCAGGCACGCCGTCCTGCGTGCCGACCTCACCGACCCGCAGCAGATCGCCGGCCTGCTGGAGCAGTGCCGCGACCGGTTCGACGGCCGGCTGGACCTGGTGGTGAACAACGCCGCCGCGATCAGCCACGTCCCCTACGCGCAGCTCGACCTCGCGGAGTGGCAGCGCATCGTCGACACCAACCTCACCGCCGTGCACCTGGTGATCCAGCACGCGCTGCCCCTGCTGGGCGAGGGCTCCTCGGTCATCGGCATCAGCTCGAAGTCGATCGAGGTCGGCATCCCGCTGCGCGCCCACTACACCGCCACCAAGGCCGCGCTGCACGGGCTGACCCGCACCCTGGCCAGGGAGTTCGGCCCGAAGGGCATCCGGTTCAACGTGCTGTCACTCGGGATGATCCACACCGAGGCGTTCGACCAGATGCCGGAGGAGCAGCGCGCGCAGATGGTCGAGCGGTACTCGGGCAAGACCTGCCTGGGCCGCCTGGGCACCCCCGACGAGGTCGCGGGCGCCGTGCTGTGGCTGGCCGGCGACCTGTCGCGGTACGTCACCGGCTCCGTCGTCTCCGTGGACGGGGGGATCTCATGAGCGGGACCGTCTTCCGGGTCATGCTCCGCCTGCAGATCAAGCCGGGCATGGAGAGCGAGTTCGAGCGTGTGTGGCTGGAGGTCGGTGACTCCGTCACCACGCACCCGGCCAACCTCGGCCAGTGGCTCGCCCGCGACGGCGAGGAGAAGGGGATCTACTACATCATGAGCGACTGGGTGGACGAGCCGCGCTTCCGCGAGTTCGAGACCAGTGACCGCCACCTGGACCACCGCCAGAAGCTGCACCCGTACCGCTCCGGCGGGTCCATGAGCACGATGCACATCGTCGCCCACCTGCCGGGGGCCGGCGCCGAGCCCGGAGAGGCGGCCACGCACCAGGCGTGGGAGGCGGCTCGATGACGGACGCCGGAGTCCGGGTGCTGCTCTATCACACCGCGACCGACGTCGCCGCCATCGAGAAGGCCTACCACGAGGCCAGCAACAGGCTGGCCGGGGTGCCCGGCCTGCTCTCCAACGAGTTGCTGCGGTCGGTCACCGATGACGGCGGCTTCGTGGTGGTGAGCATGTGGCGGAGCCTGGCGGACTTCCAGGAATGGGAGCGGGGGCCGGACCACAAGTGGCAGACGGCGCCGTTGCGCCCGTTCCGTGACGGCCGGATGAGCAGGCCGTTCGCCGTCTATCAGGTAACAGCCTCCTACTAGCCAGGAGATCGGCCGTGAAATCCGTTCCCAACGGGACCATGAAGACCACGATGGATCTGACGGACTGGCTGTCCTGCACGGGGTGCGGGATGCTGGTCTACCGCAAGCGGTTCGACCGCATGTCCATGGTGTGCCCCGACTGCGGCCGGCACGGGCAGCTCACCGCCGAGCAGCGGCTGGAGCGGGTGCTCGACGCGGGCTCGGGCACGCCGGTCGAGCCCGGCCCGTCGGTGCACGATCCGCTCGCGTTCGAGGACCTCGTCCCGTACGCCGGCCGGCTGGACTCGGCGCGCTCCCGCACCGGGATGGACTGCGCGGTGCGCGTGGTGCGCGGCACCGTACGGGGCCGCGGGGTGGTGGTGGCGGTCATGGACTTCCGCTTCCTCGGCGGCAGCATGGGCGCCGCCGAGGGCGAGGCGATCGTGACCGCGGCCGAGGAGGCGCTGAAGCACCGGCTGCCGCTGCTGCTCATCACCGCGTCGGGCGGCGCCCGCATGCAGGAGGGCGCCTTCTCCCTGCTGCAGATGGCCAGGACGAGCAACGCGATGGCGGCACTCGACGAGGCGGGCCTGCTGACGATCACCCTGGTGACCGACCCCACCTACGGCGGGGTGGCGGCGTCGTTCTCGACGCTCTCGGACGTGATCCTCGCCGAGCCCGGCGCCAGAATGGGGTTCGCGGGGCCGCGGGTGATCGAGCAGACCATCCGGCAGCGGCTGCCGGAGGGCTTCCAGACCGCGGAGTTCCTGCTCGATCACGGCCTGCTCGACGAGGTCGTGCCGCGCGGTGAGCTGCCGCAGGTGCTGGAGTCGCTGCTCGCGCTGGGCGCGCCGCCGGACCCGGAGTGGGGGCCGGAGGTGACGGACCCGGTGATCCGCCACCCGGAGCTGCTGCCGGGCCGGCCGGTCGGGCAGGTGGTCGGCCTGGCCCGCGACCTGGGCCGGCCCACCACCCTGGACCACGTCGCCGCGTGGGGCTCGGAGTTCGTCGAGCTGCGCGGCGACCGGGCCGGTGCCGACTGCCCCGCCGTGGTGGGCGGGCTGGCCGACCTGGAGGGCCTGCCGGTGATGGTCATCGGCCACCAGAAGGGTCACACCACCCAGGAGCTGGTACGGCGCGACTTCGGCATGCCGTCGCCGGCGGGCTACCGCAAGGCGGTGCGCCTGATGCGGCTGGCCGCGAAGCTGCGGGTGCCGGTCGTCACGCTCATCGACACCCCCGGCGCGCACCCGGGGCTGGAGGCCGAGCGGCACGGCCAGGCGCACGCGATCGCCGAGTGCCTGCGGGTGATGGGCTCCCTCGACGTCCCCGTGGTCAGCGTGATCACGGGCGAGGGCGGCAGCGGCGGGGCGCTGGCACTCGCGGTGGCCGACCGCCTCCTGCTGTGCGAGAACGCGATCTTCTCCGTGATCAGCCCGGAGGGCTGCGCGGCGATCCTGTGGCGCAGCGGGGAGGCCGCGCCCGCGGCGGCCGCCGCGCTCGGCGTCGACGCGGCCACGCTGCTGTCGAACGGCATCGTGGACGGGGTGGTTCCGGAGCCCGCTGGCGGCGCCCACCGTGACCCGGCGGTGGCGAGCGAGCTGGTGCGCGACGCGGTGGTGTGCGCGCTGCGTGAGCTGCGCGAGCAGGACGGTGCCGCGCTGCGGGAGGCCCGGCGGCGGCGGCTTCGCTGGTTCGGCACGTACAGGGAGAGGGTGTCGGTATGACGGACGCGCGGCAAGCGAGCGCGGGGAACGGTGCGCTGGACCCGGGCACCTGGGACGGGGCGCCAGGCTCCAGCGCGTGGGACGGGGCACTGGCCGAGATCGGCGTGCGGGACGCGGTGGCGATCCTCTGCAAGGGGCTGGCCGACGCGGTCCAGGCCTCGCCGCGGTCGCCGAGCAGGGCATGCGTACGGCTGGGCGGCGCGAGCATCGAGGTCGAATGGACGCCCGTGGCGGCCGAGGCGGTTCACGAGCCGCCCGTGGAGGAGATCGCCGCCGAGCCGTCGGGTCACGTGGTGCGGGCGGAGCTGGTGGGCACGTTCTACCGGCAGCCCGAGCCGGGCGCGAAGCCGTTCGTGGAGGTCGGCGACCTCGTCGAGCCGGACCAGCAGGTGGCCATCGTGGAGGCGATGAAGCTGATGAACCCGGTCGTCGCGGACGTCGGCGGCCGGGTGACGCAGATCCTGGCCGGCGACGCCGAGGGCGTCGAGTACGACCAGCCGCTGATCGTGATCGAGCCGGACGTGGACGCATGAGCGGCGGCACGCACCGGCCGTCACGGCCGTTCGACACCGTGCTGGTCGCCAACCGCGGCGAGATCGCGCTGCGGATCGTGCGAACCTGCCGCGAGATGGGCATCAGGACCGTCGTCGTCCACTCCTCGGTGGACGGCGACTCGGCCGCCGTGCGGGCCGCGGACGTCGCGATGCGGATCGGCCCCGGCCCGGCCAAGCGCAGCTACCTCTACCCGCCGGCGATCATCGAGGCCGCGTTGCGTACGGGCGCGCAGGCCGTGCACCCCGGGTACGGGTTCCTGTCGGAGGATCCCGACTTCGCGGAGATCTGCGCGGCCAACGGACTGGTCTTCGTCGGCGCCCGGCCCGAGGTCATGGCCAGGCTCGGCGACAAGGCGCTGGCCAGGAGCATGATGGCGGACGCCGGCCTGCCGGTGCTGCCGGGCACGCCCGAGCCGGTGAGCAACGCCGCCGACGTGCTCGCGGCGGGGGAGCGGATCGGTTTCCCGCTGATCATCAAGGCATCGGCGGGCGGCGGCGGGCGCGGCATGGCGGTGGTGCGCCGGATGGAGGACCTGGCGGCCACGTTCCGCGCCACCAGCGCGGCCGCGCGGGCGGTGTTCGGCGACGGCCGCGTCTACCTGGAGCGGTTCATGGAGCGGGCCAAGCACGTCGAGGTGCAGGTGCTCGCCGACGAGCACGGCACGGTCGTGGCCCTGGGCAACCGGGACTGCTCGGTGCAGCGACGGCACCAGAAGCTGATCGAGGAGACGCCCGCCCCCGGCGTGTCGCCGGGGCTGGCCGACCGGCTCGCCGAGGCGGCGGTCGCCGGGGCCAAGGCGGCCGGCTTCACCGGCGCGGGGACATTCGAGTTCCTGGTGAGCGGCGAGGAGTTCGCCTTCATCGAGGTGAACTCGCGCATCCAGGTGGAGCATCCGGTGACGGAGGCGGTGACCGGGATCGACCTCGTGCGCGAGCAGCTCTGGGTCGCCGCCGGCCGGCCGCTGTCCTTCCGCCAGGAGGACGTGCACCCGCGCGGGGTGGCCGTGGAGTGCCGGATCAACGCCGAGGACCCGGAGCGCGACTTCGTGCCGTGCGCGGGGGAGCTGGCGGAGTTCGTGCCGCCCGGCGGGCCGTTCGTGCGGGTGGACACCCACGCCTACACGGGCTACCGGGTGCCGCCCGACTACGACTCGCTGCTGGCCAAGGTCATCGCCTGGGGGCCGGATCGCGAGCAGGCCATCGCCAGGATGGAGCGGGCGCTGTCGGAGTTCCGCATCGAGGGGCGTGGCATCCGTACGACCAAGGAGCTGCTGCGGGCCGTGCTGGCCGAGCCTGCCTTCCGCGAGGGCACGCACACCACGTCACTGCTGGCCGAGGACCTGGCCGGAAACGGGGACGGGGCCGGGGACGGGGACGGGGCGCCGCGCTCTGCGGCACCCCGTCCGTGAGCTCAGGAGGACACCGGCGCGCGCTTCGCCACGGCCGGCCCGCCGACACATCCGTCGTCCAGCGCGGCGCGCGTGGCCGGGACGGTCTGGTAGACCGGGCTCAGCAGGGCGTCGCGCTCGTCGGCGGGCAGCCGGCGTCCGGCCGCCCGCACGCTGGGCAGGAACCGGTACTGCAGCGGGTCGGGCTCCCCGTCGCCCGGCTCGGCCGTCATGAGCTGGAACTCCACGAGCTCGTCCAGCAGCGCCTCGGTCTGCGGCTCGGAGATGCGCAGCAGCCGGGCGGCCCGTCGCGGGGTGAACGCGCTCACGTCGAGCCGGGTGAGCACGCGGAAGGCGGACTGGACGGCCGGCGGCATGAGCCGGTAGCTCAGCTCCACGCTGGGATAGAGGACAAGGTCGTGGTTGCCGGTCGGGCGCGGGCCCATCGTCTCCCCGCGCAGCACCTTGATCAGCTTGCTGATCGGCCAGTGCGGCCGGAGCTGGAGCCGCGCGGCGGCCGCCTGGAGCGCGGCGGGCAGGCCGTCGCACAGGCGGACGAGCTCGCGGGCGGTCGCCTCGTCCTGGGCGATGCGATGGTCGCCGAGCACGTTGGTCAGCAGCCGCAGCCCCTCCTCGGCGTTCAGCGGGCCCACCTCGACGGTCGCCGTGACCTCGGGCACGGAGATCTGCCGGCGGGCCGTGACCAGCACCCCGCAGTCGGGGCTCGCCGGCACCAGCGGCAGCAGCTGGTCGGTCCTGACCACGTCGTCGAGCGTCACCAGCACGTGCCGGTCGGCCGTCCAGGTGCGAAAGAGGTGGGTGCGCTCGCTCAGCGTGGCCGGGATGCGATCTTCTGGCACGTCGAGGGCGCGCAGGAAGGCGGCGAGCACGTCGCGGGGGTCGGCCGGGCGGCCGTGGGCGTCCACCAGGCGCGCGTAGAGCTGGGCGTCGGTGTAGGGGCCGTTGGCGCGGTGCCCGACCTTCTTGCACAGCGCCGACTTGCCGGAGCCGGGCGGGCCGGTGATGACGACGACCGGCGGCGCGTGGTGCTGCCGCGCGGACAGGGCCGCGAGCAGGGCGCTGACCTGCGGTTGCCGGCCCACGAGCGCGGTTCCCTCGGGAGGGAGCTGACGCGGCGGGCGGGTGCGGCTGATCCGCACCGGTGTGCGGGGCCGTGGCAGGGCGAGGCTCTCGTCGGCGGCCAGCACGGCGCGGTGCAACTGCTCCAGCTCGCTGGACGGGTCGAGGCCCAGCTCCGTGGCCAGGGCGCTGCGCGTGCGCTGGTAGATCTTCAGGGCCTCGGAGCGGCGGCCCGCGCGGTGCAGCGCCAGCATCAGCTTGGCCTGGAACCCTTCGTGCGTCGACTGCTCGGCGGCCAGCCGGGTGAGCTCGCCGAGCAGCTCATGATGTCGGCCCAGATGCAGATCCGCCTCGATCCGGCGTTCCAGCGCGTTCTTGTACATCTCCTCCAGCCGCAGGCCCTCGGCGCGCAGCACCGGCCCGTGACCGACGTCGACCAGCGCGGGCCCCCGCCACAGCCGCAGGGCGTGGGAGAGGGTCTCGGCGGCGGCGTTCATGTCGCCCGCCTCCAGCTCCCTCCTGCCCTGGTCGGACAGCCGCTCGAACCGCATGGTGTCGAGCATGTCCGGGTCGAGGATCAGCGCGTATCCATAAGGAGAGGTACGCAAGGCGGCATCGGCGGGCGTGTCCCCGGCGCCCGCCATGTTCGGCGGGGTGCCGAGACGCAGCAGTTTCCTTAATTGGTAGATGTAGGTCTGCAAGGTGGTGGTGACGCTCGCCGGCGGGTTGTCCTCCCAGAGCTCTTCGATGATTTTGTCGGTTCGGACGACAATGCTCGCCTGCACGGCCAGCAAACTGAGCACAGTGCGCAGTTTGGGGGCCGACGGCGTCAGGGCGACGCCGTGCCGGAGCACTTCCATCGGACCGAGCAGATTGATTTCCACCACACGCACCGTCCCCTGCATCCATAGGCTCACGCGTCATGGACGACGTCAGCCACGCGTCTGCTTGCCCGAGAACGTGGTCATCCGCTGCGACGAGAGTTGCCCCCGCCGTCGCCTGCGGCCACGTTGGACGATCTCTTCGTAAGAGAACTTAGCAGACGCGGGTAATTTGATCTTGAGAATGACTCGAAGATCGCTGAGCCCACGGAGTATGACGGATGCTTGACTGACAGTATCGCTCACACCGGGTAAAGCGCCTCAGGGAAAACCCTGAATCAATCCCTTAATTGACACCGGCCTGACTCATGGTCAAATCATACATCAGAAAGAAAGGCTTCCTAATCGATCTCCGTGCTGGCCTGGGAAAATGCCGCTCCGGATGGACTCCGGCCGAGCCGGGAACGGAGAGGGGAGACCCTGGTTTCAAGGATCTCCCCTTCAGTGATCTTGACAAGGTTCTGCAACTCTTATATTGAGGAATGACCCATTCCTGAGTCGTGACTCAGGAACGGGGCCACTAAGCGGGACGGGCGAGCACCATTGCGCTCTGGAAACCGCCGAAACCGCTTCCGACGCTCAGTACGGCGTCCATCTCGTGCTCCCTGGCGGTGATGGGCACATAGTCCAGATCGCATTCCGGATCGCGATTTCGCAGATTGGCCGTCGGCGGCACGACCTGCCGATCCAGTGCCAGCGCGCACGCCGCCACCTCCAGGGACCCGATCGCGCCGAGCGAGTGGCCGACCATCGACTTGATCGAGCTGGCCGGGATCTCGTAGGCCCGATGGCCGAGACTGCGCTTGAACGCCGCCGTCTCGTGCCGGTCGTTCTGCCGCGTGCCCGAGCCGTGCGCGTTGATGTAGTCGATGTCCGCCGGGTCCAGCCTGGCCTGGTCCAGCGCCACCCGGATGGCCTCGGCCATCTCCCGTCCGTCGGGCTTGAGCCCGGTCATGTGGAAGGCGTTGCTGCGGCTGGCGAACCCGGCGACGCGGGCGTACACCCGCGCGCCGCGCCGCCGCGCGGCCTCGGCCTCCTCCAGCACCATCACGGCGGCGCCCTCGCCGAGCACGAACCCGTCCCGCTTGGCGTCGAAGGGCCGCGAGGCGTGCTCGGGGTCGTCGTTGTTCGGCGAGGTCGCCCGGATCGCGTCGAAACACGCCGACGTGATGGGCGACAGCGGCGCGTCCGTCGCGCCCGCGATCACGACGTCCGCCGAGTTCTCCTCGATGAGCATCGCCCCGTGTCCGACCGCGTCGAGGCCCGACGTGCAGCCGGTCGAGATCAGCGCCGCCGGACCCTCCGCCCCCGCCTCCCAGGCCACCTCCACGGCCAGCGTGCTGGGCACCATGTAGCCGTACAGGTGCGGCACCCCGTAGGTGTGGTCGACCAGCCAGCGGCGGCCCTCGTCGGCCAGGACGGTGTACTCCTCCTCCAGCCCCATCGTGCAGCCCACGGCGCTGCCGAGCGAGACGCCGACCCGGTCGGGCTCCACGCCCGCCAGGTCGAGACCGCTGTCGGCGACCGCCTCCCTCGTGCACACCGTGGCGAACTGCGCGGCCCTGTCCATGCGCCGGATCTGCTGCGCCGACAGCCCAGCCGCCTTCGGGTCGAAGTCCACCTCGGCCGCGATCTGCGACCGGAACGCGCTCGGGTCGAACAGCGTGATCCGCCGGGTGGCGGTGCGCCCGTCGGTCAGCAGGCGCCAGAACGCCTCCCGCCCGATGCCGCTGGGCGCGATGACGCCGATCCCGGTGATCACCGCTTGTCTGCTCAACGCGGCCCCCCGACCTGCGGGCCGGGCTCCTGCGGCGCCGGCAGCTCCTCGGTGTCCACGTGCCCGAGGTCCGGGCGGGGAGCCAGCGGCGACAGGTGGAAGACCACGTGCGCCTCGCCCTCCCCGACGTTCACCAGGCGGTGGCGCATGTTGATCGGCACCAGCAGCGAGGCACCCGGCGCGAGCCGGACCGGCTCACCGTCCAGGGACATCTCCAGCTCGCCCGCGATCACGTGCAGGAACTCCTCCGAGTACGGGTGGTAGTGCTCGGCCACGTGCTCGCCCGGCCCGAGATACAGCACACCCCCGAACCCGGAGGTGCAGCCCGTCGTCTTCGGGCTGAGCGTGACCCGGATGTCACCGCCGCGGCGGCGGTTCGGCGCCACGTCCGCCGCCTTCACCACGGCCGGCCTCACGGTCTTGGCGGCGCTCGTCTCTGCTGCGGTCACTGGATCCTCCCCTGCTCGGACGTCCACACGTAGAACGGAGTTGCCATCGCGTCCTTGGGCTCCTTCCAGTTCGGGTCGTACGGCGCGACCAGCTTGGCCAGCCGTGCGTTGATGTCCTCGTACAGCGGGTGGCTGCGCGCCTTGTACAGGTTGGGAGAGATGTCCTGGTCCGCCTCGACGAGGTGGAAGTACAGGTCGTGGAAGTGGAAGAGGGTCCGGCGGTTCACGCCCACCATGTGGGGCAGGTCGGTCGCGTCGGACTCGCCGAAGGTGTCGGCGATCGGCCGGGTGTTGTCGGCGCTCCTCAGCTTGGCCACGATCAGGGTCCGGTGCACGTTCTCGCCTCCTGAGAAGGTGATCGAAAGGCTGCCTCGATGGTTGTCCCGGGCAGTGGAAGGGTGCTCGAAGTCAGCTCCAGCGCGGCTACCAGCCGACCTGCCGGTCACCGCGGAGGAACACGCCCGTCGGCCCGTCGTCGGGAAGGGTGGCCGCGTCGGCGATGTCGGCGGCGGCCTCCTGCGGCGTGCGCTCGGCCGTGGGCACCATCCGGGTCCTCGTCTGCCCGGGGTTGACCGCGTTCACCAGCACGCCCGTCCCCTTGGTGCAGGTGGCGAGCATGGTGGTCAGCCCGTTGACGGCGGTCTTGGACACCGAGTACGCCGGCGCCCCCGTCCACAGCCCGACGCTGAACGACCCGGTGCCGCTGGAGACGAACACCACCCGCCCCCAGCCCCTGGACACCATCCCCGGCACGAACGCCTGGGCCACCCGCCACCCGCCCAGGAGGTTGACCGCCAGCGTCCGCTCCACCCGTTCCAGCGGCACCGACAGCGGGTCGTCGCCCGCGTCGAGCAGCACGCCCGCGTTGCACACGAGCACGTCCACGGGCCCGAGCAGGGCCGCCGCCCGCTCGACGCCGGCGGGATCGGTGACGTCGAGCGGATGGGAGCGGACGTCCGGGCCGATGCGCGCGGCCGCCTCGGCGGCCTCGCCCGCGTCCCGTGCGGTCACGACGACCCGCAGACCCCGCCGGTGCAGCTCGGCGGCGGTCGCGTGGCCCAGCCCTCGGTTGGCCCCGGTGATCAGGGCGGTACGTGGTTCGCTCACCCCGTCACCATGACCGGGCCCGCTCGACGCTCGACGGTGCCGCGCTCCAGCGAGCCTCCAGGGTCCGGTGCCATCGTCGGCGCAGGAAGGCGCGCCGCCGGCGAACGGCTCCGGCCGCGCCCGCGAACAGCCGAGGAGGAGATGCCCCATGCGGGTGGTGTTCACGACCTGGGCCTGGCCCTCGCATCTGTACGCGCTGGTCCCGCTGGCGCGGGCCTGCCGTGCCGCCGGTCACGAGGTGGTCTTCGCCAGCGAGCCCGGCCTCACCCGCGACGTCCTGCGGGCCGACCTGCCGGCGGCCGTCCTCGGGACGGACGTCGACACGGCCGGCATGGTGCACGAGTACCTGCTGCCCCTGCCCGGCGGGCCCGCGCCCCGGCGCGAGGGGAAGGGGCCGCGGGTGCTGCGGATGCTGACGGCGCACGCCGAGTCGATGACCGGCGACCTCATCCGGCTGATCAGGGACTGGCGGGCCGATCTCGTGGTGTACGACCAGGTGACGCTGGCGGGCCCGATCGCCGCCGCGGCCACGGGAGTCCCGGCCGTACGCCAGCTGTACGGCTTCGACCTGCTGCAACGCGCCCGGGGGGTGCTGCCGGACGCGCTGGCGCCGCTGGCCGAGCGGTTCGGCGCCGGGCCGGTGGACCCGTTCGGCGCGGCGACCGTGGACCCGGTGCCGGCGAGCGTGCAGGTGCCGGGCGACCACCGGCTGCTGCCGATGCGGTACCTGCCCTACAACGGCCCGGAGACCACGCCGTGGCAGCCGCCCGAGCCTCCCGGCGGGCGCCGGCGGCCGCGCGTCTGCGTGAGCTGGGGGCACACGATCGCCAAGGTGGACCCGTCCCGCTTCATCGCCGACGGGCTCGCCGCCGCCCTCGCCGAGACCGGCGTGGACGTGGTGCTGGCGGTCTCGGCCGCCCAGCTTGACCTGCTCGCCGCGCGGCGGGACGCGGCGGGCGAGCCGTCCGGCGTGGCGCGGGACCTGCCGGGCGCGCTACCGGACGGCGTGCGCGTCGTGGTGGACGTGCCGCTGCGGAACGTGCTGCGCGACTGCGACGCGTTCGTCGGGCACGGCGGCGCCGGCGGCATCCTCACCGCGCTCGCCCACGGCGTGCCCATGCTGCTGGTGCCGCAGCTGCCCGACCACGCCGGGCACACCGGGCGGGTCGCGGCCGGCGGCGCGGCGGCGGTGCTCAGCCTGGCCGAGCTGACACCGGCGGCGGTGCGGGACGAGGTGACCAGGCTGCTGGACGACCCCGAGCCCCGCCGCGCCGCCGGCGAGCTGAGGGAGGAGATGCGAAGCCAGGCGGCGCCGGCCGAGGTGGCCGGCGCGCTGGCCGGGCTACGCCCCTCCCTCGTGTCTGGCTGAGTCAGCTGCTCACTGGGCCCGATCGGGCGCGGTGATCTGGCGGACGGCGCCCAGTTCCAGGTTGAGCAGCGCGTCCGGCCCGAACGTGGTGAAGCGGTGCTCCGCGCGGCGCATGCTGCGCTCGGCGGCCTGCCGCAGCGACGGGTCGGCGCGCAGCCGGCTGTCCACCGCCTCGAACGCCTCCGCCGCGCCCTCCTCGGTACGCAGGTCGAACTTCCCGCTCAGGGCGAGGTCCAGGAACAGCACGTGCAGGTACAGCTCGGGCAGGCCGTGCGGGTTCAGCTCGGCGTGCACGGCCCTGGCCCGGCTCTCCGAGAGGTCGGTGAACGGCTGGCGCATGCGCGGGTACGGCCCCTCCGCCGGATAGGCGTCGAAGTTGCGGAAGGCCACCCTGCGCCCGTTGAAGTACCCGACGCTGATCCTCCTGCGCAGGCAGAAGTTGATCGCCTCGCGGATGGTGTCGATGATCGGCTCGCCCTTGTCGTTCAGCGAGGTGTTGCAGAGCATCGGCACGCCGGTGTGCCGGTGGAAGGCGGTCAGCAGGGCGTGCAGCGCCGGGTTCTGCCCGGCGTTGAGCGACTGTACCCGGGCGGAGTAGTCGAGGTGGGCGACCGCCTGGATCTGGTGGCGGCGTTCCTCGCGGATCGTGAACGTCTCCAGCATGTACGGCGACGGCCTGCTGTCCTCGAACCACTCGTCGAGCTGGTCCTCCAGCACCACCGGCGCGACCGGCCGCCACCACTCGCGCAGCTTGAACTGGTTGAGCGCGTCCTTGGCCGCCCGCGACGTCGGGTCGCCGATCAGGCTGCGGTTGCCCAGCGCCCGCGGCCCGATCTCCGAGCGGCCGTGGAACCAGGCGATCGGCTCGGCGAGGATGTCCCGCACCGCCTGGTCGAGGTCGAGGTCGCGGACGTCGGCGACGTACTCGCCGAACTCCGCCAGGGCGCCGTCGAGGTCGTCGTCCTGGCGCCCGAGGTAGGCGCCGGGGAAGCTGAAGGTGAACCGCTCTCCGCCGGTCTTCTTGTGGAAGGCGGCCAGGCCGATGCCGACCGCCTGCCCGCCGTCGTCCACGCACGGCGGCGCGAGGAAGCCGCGGAAGCCGTACTTGGCCATGAGGTGGCTGTTGGTCGGGCAGTTCAGCGCGTAGCCGCCGGCCAGCGCGAGATGCGTCCGGGCAGGGTCGAGGTCGTAGCGCTCCAGCGCGGTCTCGATGTTGCGCTCCATGGCCATGACCGAGATCGCCTGGATCTCCTTCATGGCGGCGCTGACGAAGCTCTCCTCCTCGGTGAAGTCCGGGTCGGTGGTCGCCGTCGCGCGGACCTGGGCCACGATCTCCTCGAACGCCAGCGGCGCGCCCTCCAGCGCGGCCAGGCCGGTGAAGTCGAACTTGTCGAGGATGCTCTCGCGGTCGCACCGGCCCGTGGCCGTGGTGGCCGTCGCGAGCGCCATCAGCGTGCCCTCGCGCATCTTGAACCGGTCCTTGGCGGTGCTGTAGAGCAGGCCGGGCGAGGCGACGGGGAAGGTCTCCACGACGCCGCGGCGGCTGACCGCGCCGGTGAACCAGTAACGCTTGTACTGCTGGTCGAGCAGGCGGTCGGGCCCGCCGTCCACCGCGAGCGCCAGGATGTCGCCGTCGAAGAACGTCTCGCTGTCCAGCAGCATCGCGCTGTAGAGGTGCGCGATGCTGTGGAAGGACAGCTCCGGGTACTCCTCCACGAAGTGGTAGTCGTTCGTGGTGGCCAGGCCCGGCGTGCCCCACACCTCCGTCATGTCGTCGAGCGACACCCCGAAGGGGCGGATCAGGCCGTTCACGAACGTGCGCAGGTCCTCCATGCTCAGGAACGGCGTGCGATGGTGCTTCAGGCCGCTCATCCGCTCGAACTCCCAGTGACCCAGGAGCTGGATCTGCGATCCGTCCTTGCGCCACAGGGACACGTTGTTGTCGTGCCGGTACGACACCATCGCCAGCCGGTGCAGCCCCGGAATGGTCAGATAGCTCGAAAGGTAGTAGCCGTCTCGCATTTGTCCTCCACTGGTCACCAGGTGACGGGAACCTCGACGAAGCCGAGTTCGAGCGGGTTGTCGTGGTGCCTGAGCTCGTCGACGTCGACCGCGAGCCGCAGGCCGGGGAAGCGCTGGATCAGTGCGGCGAACGCGACCCGCAGCTCGAGCCTGGCCAGCGCCGCCCCCAGGCAGTAGTGCGGTCCGGCGCTGAACGCGATCTGGTCGCGCGCGTCCCTGGTGATGTCGAGGCGCAGGGCGTCGGGGAAGACCGACTCGTCGAAGTTGGCCGACTCCAGCACCGGCACCACGCCGGAGCCGGCCGGCACGGTGACCCCGCCGATCTCGATGTCCTCGGTGACGTAGCGCAGCATCGACAGCGAGTGGCCCGCCACCTGGAAGCGGAGCAGCTCCTCGACCGCGTCGGGGATGCGCTCCGGCTCCGCGCGCAGCAGGGCGAGCTGGTCGGGGTGGCTCATGAGCAGCACCGCCCCGCTGCCGATCTGCGCCGCGGTGGTCTCGTGCCCGGCCATCAGCAGCACCGTGCACCAGACGTGCAGCTCGTGCGTGCTCAGCCGGCCGTCCTGGTCGTCGTGCACCTCGATCAGCTCGCTGATCAGGTCGTCGCCCGGGTTCGCCCGCTTGGCCTCGATCAGCTCGCCGATGTACTGCCACGCCTGGCCCACGCCGGTGCGGAAGCGCTCCTGGTCGGCCACCGGCACGCCGAGCAGGCGGCAGATGACCCGCAGCGTCAGCGGCAGGGCGAACTCGGCGACGAGGTCCACCGGCGGCCTGCGCCACCGGTCCAGCAGCTCCGCCACCACCTCCTCGACGTACGGGCCCAGCCGTTCGATCCGCGCCGGGGTGAACGCCTTGGTCATCAGCCGGCGCATGCGGGTGTGCTCCGGCGGATCCCGGTCGATCTTCGGGTTCTGGAACATCTTGGTCCTCGGCGCCGCGGTCATGCGTGGCGCGCCGGGGCGCTCCCGGTTACGGCTCAGGCGCCGGTCCGACAGCACCGCCCGGACGTCCGCGTAGCGCGTCACCAGCCAGACCGGGTCGCCGCTCGGCATGACCGCCCGCACCACCGGCTCGTCCCGGAGCTTGGTGAGTTCCTCCGGCGGCTGTGCCCCGGGCGGCCAGTCGAACGGGAACTTGAGCGTCATCGGTGGTCTCCTGCTCTCCGAGAAGTCATCACCGACGACGATGGGCGCCAGGGCTCAAGGCGCCCGCAAGCGGCGCTGGACTCTCGTCCTGGTCTCGCTCGGTGTTCGAGCGGCCGAGAACAGCATGAGGCGGCACATCGTCCACCGGGTGGTGAGAGGAAGCGGAAATGAGCAGCAAAACGGAACCGTCTCCCGCGGCCAGGGTTCGCCGTCTGTCCAACTCGGTGCACGACGCCGCGATCGTGCGGGCGGCGGCCGAGCTGGGGCTGGCGGACGCGGTCGGCGACGGGCCCACGCCGGTCGCCGAGATCGCCGCGGGGGTGGGGGCCGAGCCGAAGGCACTGGCCCGCCTGCTGCGCGCGCTCGCCGCGTACGGCATCTTCGAGCAGGTGACCCCCGACGTGTACAGGCACACGGACATGTCCCGCGCCATGCGCAGGGACGCCCCGGGCGGCCTGATCCACACCCTGCTCACCCCGTCCGACTGGGGCTGGGTGATGTGGGGCAAGCTCGCCGACGCCGTACGCGCCGGCAAGTGCCTGTTCCCCGACGTCTTCGGCACCGACTTCTTCGGCTACCTCAAGGACCACCCCGAGGCGCAGGCGCGGATGTTCCGCGGGATGACGTCCTGGTCCGACCAGATGAACCCGAAGCTGGTGAACGCGCTGCCCCTGGACGGCGTCCACACGGTCGCCGACATGGGCGCGGGGGAGGGGACGCTGCTGCGGGCGATCCTCGACCACGCCCCGCACCTGTCGGGCGTCTGGTTCGACATCGAGGCCACGCTGGCCGTGGTGGACGACGAGCTGCTGTCCGGCCCGTTCTCCGACCGCTGCGCCCTGGTGACCGGCGACTACTTCCGGGAGGTGCCCTTCAGCGCCGACCTGTACGTCTTCAAGCTGACGCTGCACATGTACGAGGACGACGACTGCGAGCGGATCCTGCGCAACGTGGCCGCCTCGGCGAAGCCGGGGGCGCGCATCGTCATCGCCGACCCGCTGCTGCAGGATCCGCCGGAGAGCAAGTTCGTGCCGTCGATGGACCTGCACATGCTGCTGGTCATGGGCGGCAGGGAGCGTACCGAGCAGGACTACGCCGCGCTGTTCGAGCGGGCCGGTCTGGAGTTCGACGGGATCACGCCGACGGGGACCGACTTGCATCTGGCCGTGGCGCGGGTTCCGCACTGACCGTGCGCGCCCGCCCGTTCAGGTAGCAGGCCAGCGCCGCGAGCATCACGCTCGCGGCGCACCCGGACAGCGTGAACCTGACCGCGTCGCCGAACGCGGCCCCGTGCGGCGACGCGGTGACCGCGTCCAGCCGCGCCTGCAGCACCGTGCCCAGCACGGAGACGCCGACGAGCGTGCCGGTCTGGCGGATCGTGTTGAACACCCCGGACGCGGCCCCCGCCAGGTCGGCGCCGACGTCCCGCATCGCCAGCGAGGTGATCGGGCCGAACGCCGCCGACTGCGACAGCCCGGCCACCGCGAGCGGCACCACGAGCACGTGCCCGCCGACTCCCGGCCGGCACAGCAGCCCGACGGCGACGAGGGCGGCGGCGTACACGGTCAGCCCGCCCAGCAGCACCCGCTCACCGCCGAACCGGTCCACCAGGCGGCCCGTGACGGGGAACCCGAACGTCATGCCCAGCGCCCACGGCGCCAGCGTGAGCCCGGCCTGCGCGGCCGTCATGCCGAGCACCGACTGCAGGTAGAGCGTCATGGTCAGGGAGAGCGTGATCACGCACATCGACACGATCGCCATCGAGACGGTCATCACCGTGAACGTGCGGTCGGCGAACAGCCGCGTCGGCACCAGCGGCTCGCGCGCCCGGTGCTGGTGGACCACGAACCCGGCCAGCAGCACGAACCCCGCCCCGATGACCATCGGCACGGTCACGAACGACACGACCGTGCCCCAGCCGTAGTGCCTGCCCTCCAGCAGGCCGAACGTGATCGCGCCGAGCCCGGCGCCGGCCAGGGCCGCGCCCAGCCCGTTCAGCCGCCTGGCCCGCCGGGCGTGCCCGGCGGGCACCACCAGCAGGGTCAGCACCACGATCAGCACGCCGACCGGCAGGTTCACCACGAAGATCGAGCGCCATCCGGCGGTCGAGACCAGCAGGCCGCCGAGCGTCGGGCCGGCCACGCCGGCGAGCCCGGCGGTGACCCCCCACACCGCGCTTGCCCGCCCGCGCCGCTCCGGCGGGAAGACGAGGGTCATCATCGTCAGCGTCTGCGGGATGATCAGCGCGGCGCCGACGCCCTGGAGCAGCCGGGCGCCGATGAGCTGCCACGGCGACTGGGCGAGCCCGCACAGCGCCGACGCGACGGCGAAGACCGCCATCCCCGCCAGGAACACGTTGCGCGGGCCCGCCACGTCCCCCAGCCGGCCGGCGGTGACGGTCAGCACGGCGAGCGCCAGCACGTAACCGCCGACGACCCACAGCACCTCGCTCAGGCCGGCGCCGAGCCCCGCCTGGATCTCGGGGACGGCGATGCTGACCGACGTGGAGTTCAGGATCGTGATGAAGTATCCGAGGCAGGTGGTCGTCATGACCGCCCACGGGTTGCCGCGCAGCCCTCGCAGCGCCGCGCCCCACCGTCGCGTCCTTCCGCCGGCGTCCATGGCGGTCAGGCCGCGAGCCCGGCGCGGCCGAGCGCCGTCGCGGCGATCCGGAGAATCTGCACGCGCTCGGCGGTCGTGCCGCCGAAGGGCGAGATCACCAGCGTGGTGATGCCCTGATCGGCGTACGCCCGCATCCTGGTGGCGATCCGGTCCGGCGTGCCGAGCAGCGAGATGCGGTCCACCAGGCCGGCCGGGACCGCGGCGGCGGCGCCCTGCGGGTCGCCCGCGGCCATGCGCTCGTGCACGACACCGGTCTGGCGGCCGTACCCCATCCGCTCGAACAGCGAGAGGTAGACGTTGCGGCTGCGGCCGCCCATGCCGAGGAAGTGCGACAGGTACCCCCTGATCGGCGCGGCGGCCGCCTCCACGTCGGCGCCCAGCGCCATGGGCACCCCGCACGACACCTCGAACCCGGCCAGCGTCAGCCCGGCGCGCAGCCGTCCCGCGCGCAGCGACTCGATGGTCTTGGGCAGCTCGTCCGGCGGGGAGAACGCGCCCAGCCAGCCGTCGGCGATCTCACCGGCCAGCTCCAGGCCGCCGGGCGCGACGGCGGCGAGATAGATCGGCATCCGCTCGGCCACCGGCTCGCTGTACAGGCGCAGCGGCGTCGCCGCGCAGCCCTCCGGCGGCAGCCGGTAGTGGGCGCCGTCGTGGGTGACCGGCTCGCGGGCCAGCGTGCGGCGCACGATGTCCACGTACTCCCTGGCCCTGGCCAGCGGCCGACGGAACGGCACGCCGTGCCAGCCCTCCGAGATGTCCGGGTTCGACACCCCCAGCCCGAGCCGGAACCGGCCCCCTGACAGGGCGTCGAGCGTCGAGGCGGTCAGGGCGGTCATCGCCGGCGTGCGGCCGGGGATCTGGAAGACGCCGGAGGCCAGGCCGATCCGCGTGGTCGCGGTGGCCACGGCACCGAGGACGGTCGCGCCGTCCGCGCGGAACCCTTCGGGGACGACCGCGACGTCGTAGCCGAGCCGTTCGGCCTCCCGCGCGACCTCCACCCCGTCGAGGTAGGAGAGGTTGACACCGAGCTTCATGCCAGGGTTGTCCCTTCTGCGAGGCCCGTCCGTAAGGCAGGGCCGTGCCTGTGCGCCCAGGCTCACAGGTGCGCCTCGAAGACGGAGCAGGCAGCGGCCGAGCGGCGGCCGACCCAGGTTGGACCGCCGCTCGAGCAGGGCGCCGGATAAAGGAGAGCCCCCTGGAGCTCGGAAGGAGCCCGCCATGAGAACGGAACTGAATCGCCGCAGCCTGCTCAGCCGCGGCGGCACCCTCGCCCCGCTGGTCGGCCTCGGCCTGCTCGGCGGCACGACGGCCGCCGCCGCCGACACCGACACCGGCGAGAGCCGGCTCAGCCCGCTGCTCGGCACCTGGGCCGTGCAGGTGACCTTCGCCATCCCGAACAGGCCGGGCGAGTCGGGCCTGTTCGCCTTCACCGCCGACCGCATCTGCGTGGCGACCACGACCGGGGCGGGTCACCTGAGCCTCGGCTCCTGGCGCACCACCACGCAGGGCTTCGAGTTCACCTTCCGCCATTTCATGTACGCCGACGACGACGGAAGCTGGATCGGCGAGGTACGCGTGCAGCAGGCCGGCCGGTTCACCTCGGCCGGCTCCTGGACGGCGTCGGGGACGGGCACCGCCTTCGACACCGAGGGCAACCAGCTCCAGGTGGTCCAGAGCGCCACCGCCGGGACCCGTTACTGACGCCGTGCACGTTTCGCCGGCTTCAGTCGGATTCGAGCCGACATCGACGCCCGACCGCGACGCTACACACTGAAGGGAGCCAGCATGGAACTCGGACTCGCCGGCAAGGTCGTCCTGGTCACCGGAGGCAGCGGATCCATCGGAGCCGCCATGGCCGAGGCGTTCGCGGCCGAAGGCGCCCGCGTCGCGCTGACCTTCCGGCACAACGCGGGCCGCGCGGAGGAGCTGGCGCGCGCCATCGGTGAGGAAAGGGCGCTGGTGGTGAAGTACGACCTCACCGACCCGGCCTCCATCCGCTCGGCCGTGGGTGCCGTCCTCGACGAGTGGGGGCGGCTCGACGTCCTCGTGCTCAGCGCCTCCGCGCAGGAGGGCACCCGCACCGCCCCCGTGCCCTTCGAGGACGTCCCGCCCGAGGAGTGGGTGCCGCTGCTGCGCGCCGACGTCGAGGGATCCTTCCACACGGTGCAGGCCGCGCTGCCGGCCATGAAGCGGCAGGGGTGGGGCCGCATCATCCTCATCTCGGCGAACATCGTCACCCGCGGCGCCACCGGCGACGAGGCCTTCGTGGCGAGCAAGACGGCGCTGCACGGCCTCGGCCGCACGCTCGCCACCGAGCTGGCCCCCGACGGCATCCTCGTCAACGTGGTCGCCCCCGGCGCCACGGTGAGCAGGGGCTTCCTGCGGCGGTTCCCGGCGGAGAAGCAGGCGGCGTTCGCCGGCCTCGACGACGTGCAGATCAAGCGCATGCTCAACCAGGACCGCTCCGTCGGCAAGGTGTCGACGCCCGCGGACGTCGCCAACACCGTGCTGTTCCTGAGCTCGGAGGCCAACGGGAACGTCAGCGGCCAGGTGATCTACGTGGCCGGGGGACACTGATGCGCTCGCCGGCCGGTTGTTCAGGACACGAGCAGGAGAAGCGATGACCACAGCACCGCCCGCCTTCCCCCAGGCCCGCGTCTGCCCGCACCTTCCACCCCCGGCGTACGCGGAGCTGCGGCAGGGCCCGGCGCTGCGCCGGGTGACGACCTACGCCGGACAGCTCGCCTGGCTGGTGACCCGGTACGACCAGGCCAGGACGCTGCTGAAGGACCCGAGGCTGTCCTCCGACCGCAGGCGCCCCGGCTTCCCGGTCATCTCGGTGCAGGTGGAGCTGCTGACCGAGCGCAAGCGCCAGGCCCTGATCGGGATGGACCCGCCCGAGCACGACATCCAGCGCCGCATGTTCCTGCCGGACTTCACGCTGAAGAAGGTGCGCGAGCGGCGGGCCGACATCGAGCGCATCGTGCACGAGGCCCTTGACGAGATGCTGGAGCACGGCCCGCCGGCCGACCTGTACCGGGAGTTCGCCCTGCCGGTGCCCTTCCGGGTCATCTGCCGCCTGCTCGGTGCCCCCTGGGAGGACCGCGACTTCTTCCAGGACGCCATCCGGCGGCTGGTGCGGACCTTCTCCACCGCGGAGGGCCGCCAGGCGGGCGCCGAGCTGCTGGCCTACTTCGAGCACCTGGTCACCGAGTACAAGAAGACCCCGGACGGTGCCGGTCTCATCGGGCGACTGGCCGGCACCGGCCGGATCCCCGACGACGACCTCGCGCTGGCGGCCATGTCGCTGCTCATCGCGGGGCACGAGACCACCGCGGCGATGATCTCCCTCGGCGCGGTCACGCTCATGGAGAACCCGGACCAGCTCGCCGCGATCCGGGCCGATCCCGAGGCGATCGTGCCCGCCGTGGAGGAGCTGCTGCGCTTCCAGTCGATCGCCGACAGCGCCAACATCCGGGTCGCCACCGCCGACATCGAGATCGACGGTGAGGTGATCAAGGCGGGGGAGGGCGTCCTCATCCCCGGCTCGCTCGCCAACCGGGACGCGGAGGTCTTCGAGAACCCGGACACGTTCGACGCCGGCCGCGACGCCGGCGGCCACATCGCCTTCGGCTACGGCCGCCACCAGTGCCTCGGCCAGAACCTGGCGCGGCTGGAGCTGCAGATCGCGCTGACGGCGCTGTGGCAGCGCATCCCGACGCTGCGCATGACCGTGCCCGCGGACGAGCTGGCCGCCCGCCCGCCGGGCGCGATCCAGGGCATCGACGCGCTGCCGGTCACCTGGTGAGCGCGAGGGAGGAGGCAGGCAGATGGAGGTCCACGGGGACCAGGAGGTGTGCATCGGCGCGGGCATGTGCGCGCTGACCGCACCCGGCGTCTTCGACCAGGACGAGAACGGCCTGGTCGTGGTGCTGACCGCGGAGCCCTCCGGGGACGCGCGGAACAAGGCCCTGCGCGCGGAGCGCCTCTGCCCGTCCGGGGCGCTGCGGGTCGGCCGCAGCGCAGGCTGAAGAGAAAGGAATCAGATGCGCGTACTCCTGCTCGGCGGTACGGAGTTCGTCGGCCGTGCGGTGAGCGAGGCGGCGGTGGCCAGAGGCTGGGACGTCACGGTGTTCCACCGGGGGCGGCACGCGCCGCCGCCCGGCGTCGAGGCGCTCCACGGCGACCGCAGCCTCCCGGACGGCATGGCGCCGCTCCAGAAGGGCGAGTGGGACGTGGCGGTGGACACGTGGTCCGGCGCGCCGCGGGTGGTCCGCGACACGCTGCGGCTGCTCGACGGCCGCATCGGCCACTACACCTACGTCTCCAGCCGCGGAATCTACGACTTCCCCGTCCCGGCGCCGCTCACCGAGGAGCGGCCGGTGGTGGCCGGCTCGCCGGACGACGGCGACACCGACTACCGCAACGCCAAGGCGGGCGGGGAGGTGGCCGCGGAGCAGGCGCTCGGCGGCCGGGCCCTGCGCGTGCGGCCAGGGCTGATCTTCGGCCCCAGGGAGAACTCCGGACGGGTGCCGTGGTGGCTACGCCGCGCCGCCCGCGGGGGCCTCCAGCTCGCGCCGGGACCGCGGACCGCCTCGCTGCAGTACATCGACGTCCGCGACCTGGCCACCTGGATCCTGGACGCCGCGCGGAACCACCTGCACGGCGCCTACAACCTGGTGTGCCCGCCCGGCCACGCCACGACGGAGGACTTCCTCACCGCCTGCGTCGAGGTCACCGGCGCCGGCGCCGAGCTGCGCTGGATCGACCCCGAGCCGATCCTGAAGGCGGGGATCCGGCCCTGGACCGGCCTGCCGGGCTGGCTGCCGCCCGGCGAGATGCACGAGTTGCTGCACAGGACCGACGTGTCCAAGGCGGTGGCCGCCGGGCTGCGCTGCCGTCCCGTCGGGGAGACGGTGGCCGACACCTGGGCCTGGCTGCGCGCGGTGGAGGGGGACGTCCCCGAGGGCTCCCAGTCGCGCTACCGCGTGGCACACGAACTGGTCGACCTGGACCCGGACGTGGAGGCCAAGCTCCTGGCGGGCTGACGGACGGCACGACGTGGAAGAGCCGCCCGCGGTCACACTGCGCCCGGGGGGCACAGTCCGCCGGCGGCTCTTCCACGTCGTGTCACTCGTCGTCGAGCAGCAGGATCGTCCCGGTCGGGCAGCGCCGGGCCGCCTCGCGGACGAGGTCCGCGAGCGCGGCCGGCGGCTCCGGCTCGTTCACCACGACGACGGTCTCGTCGTCGTGGCCGAACACCTGCGGCACCGCGACCACGCACAGGCCGCTGCCGCAGCAGGTGTCGCGGTTGACCGTCACGCGCATGCTCACCACTCCACCGGGATCTCGAGCAGCCCCCCGATCAGCGTGCCCTCGCTGCGCCCCAGCTCGTCCGCGGGGACGGCCAGCCGCAGGTCCGGGAGCCTGCGCAGCAGCGTCTCCAGCACGATCCCCAGCTCCAGCCGCGCCAGCGAGGCGCCGATGCAGAAGTGCGGTCCCACGCTGAACGTCAGGTGGTAGTTGTACGTCCGCGCGACGTCGAACTCGCCCGGGCACGAGAACACGCTCTCGTCCCAGTTGGCCGACTCGACGGCCGGGATGATGCTGGTCCCCTTGGGCACCGTCACCCCGCCGACCTCGATGTCCTCGGTGACGTAGCGCAGCATCGACAACGAGCCGTTGAGCAGCTTCCAGCGCAGCACCTCCTCGACGGCGGCCGGCACCAGCGACAGGTCCGCGCGCAGCCGGGCGAGCTGGTCGGGGTGGGCCAGCACCTTGGCCACCATGTAACCGATCTGGCTGGCCGTGGTCTCGTAGCCGACGAGCAGGAGCAGCCGGCACCACCAGTGCAGCTCGTACTCGCTGAGCCGGGTGTCGTCGTCCTCGTGGACCTGGGTCAGCGCGCTGATCAGGTCGTCACGGGGATCCGCCCGCCTGCTCTCGATCAGCCGGCCCATGTACTGGCCCAGCTCGGCCATCGCCGCGCCGATCTCCGGGCCCGAGTACTTGCCGGTGGACAGGAACCGGTCGGTCCAGCCGCGGAAGCGGTCCTGATCCTCCGTCGGCACGCCCAGCAGGTCGCAGATGACCCGGATGGACAGCGGGAACGCGACGGCCTCCGACACGTCCGCGGGGCACGGCCCGTTCTCCATCTTCGTCACCAGCTCGTCCACGATCTCCTGCACCGTGGGGCGCAGGTTCTCCACCATCGTGGCCGTGAACGCCTTCATCACCAGCCGCCGGACCCGGGTGTGCTCCGGCGGGTCCGGGTCCATCCTGTCGTCCTGGAACATCTTGTTGTTCGAGGTCATGCGGGCCGCGTCCGGCCGGTTGAGGTTGCGGCTGACCCTCAGGTCCGTCAGCACGGACCGCACGTCCTCGTACCGCGTCACCAGCACCGCCCGGTCGCCGCTCGGCAGCACCACGGGCACCACCGGCCGATCGCGCAGGTCCCGCAGCTCGACCGGCACGTCGAGTGCCGACGGGCGCGGGAACGGGTAGGGGACCGCCTGTTCGCTGCTCATCTTCCTCGCCTCTCTCGGGCCGCTCAGACGGGACGGGCCTCGACGATGCTGTGCGGCGGCAGCGTCGGATGGATCGCGACGACCTCGAAGCCCGACTCCTCCACGAGGCTCGTCCAGTCGGCGACGGTCCGCTCGCGGCCCCCGTTGGTCACCGCCATCGAGATGTCCATCAGCTTGATGTAGTGCGGGTCGTTGCCCTCGGGGACCACCCCGTCCACGATGAGGACGCGCGCGCCGGCGTCGTCGCCGATCGCCTGCCTGATCCGCCCCAGCACCTTGCGGCACTCGGCGTCCGCCCAGTCGTGCATGACGGCCTTGAGCGTGTACGCGTCCGCGCCGGACGGCACCTCGTCGAAGAAGCTGCCGCTGACCAGCTCGACCCGGTCGGCGACACCCTGCGCGGCCAGGACGGGGGGCGCCGAGGCGATGGCGGTCTCGATGTCGAACAGGATGCCCCGCGAGCCGGGGTAGCGCCGCAGGATCGCCGACAGGAACCGGCCCTGCCCGCCGCCGATGTCGGCGATCGTGGCGAACCGCCCGAAGTCGAAGGAGTCGGCGATCTTCGGCGCGCGGCTCTCGTTCAGCTCCGACATGGCCTTGTGGAAGGCCGCGGCGAACTCCGGGGCCTCCTGCTCCAGATACTCGAAGAAGTTCTTGCCGCCACGCAGCTTGTGGCCGTTCGGCTCGCCGGTGCGCACGGTGTCGATGGCGTAGCCCCAGCAGTTCCAGACGGTGGTCTCGCCGTAGAAGTAGGCCAGGTAGCGCAGCGAGCCCGGCACGTCGCTGCGCAGGTACTGCGCCTTCGGCGTGAGCTCGAAACGCTTGTCCTCGCGCTCGGCGAAGACGCCGACGGACGCGGCGGCGCGCAGGAACCGGTGCAGGGTCGGCGCGTGGGTGTCGGTCGCCGCGGCGAGTTCGGCCACGCCGCGCGGGCCGTCGGCGAGCAGATCGGCGACGCCGAGGCGGGCGAGCACGTTCAGGGTGCCCGCCACCCACTTGCCTGCCAGCATCATGAGCAGCTCCTGCTGCTCCTCGCCGGGACCCTGCGACTCCGGGGCACGGTCGGTCGAGGTCGTGGTCATCCCGAATCCTCCTCTGGGTGACAGGTTGCTTCGGCCGCCCTGTGCCGGGCCGGGTCCTGCCGCTTACCGGCAAGCTCCCATCGGAGGCTCAAGGGCGGATCAAACCGGCATGGAGCGGATGCCGAAGCTCGCGAGCGGTTCGCGAGGGTGCTTCGAGCCCCGGTGCGCATCCTGGGACGACGTTTCCGCGATCCCGAGGAGTTGCCATGCCGTACGCGGCGATCACTTATGACATCAAGGGCGGATGCGAGGACGAGGTCGCCGAGGTGTTCTCGAACTTCCGGCGGCCTGCGGGGAACGTGGTCCCCGGGGCCGACGGCGCCCGGGCGGGCCGCATCCTCGCGACGGCGGTCTTCATCAGGGACAGCACGCTGGTGCGCTTCATCGAGTACGAGGGCGACCTCGACGCGGTGATCCGGTTCATGGCCGCCCAGCCGGGCGTGGCGGAGGTGGAGCGCAAGCTCGCCCCCTACCTGAACAAGCCGCGCGACACCGGCACGGTGGAGGGCTTCATGAAGACCTTCCAAGCCAGCCAGCTGCGCTGCATCACGCAGTTCGCGGTGCCCCGCCACCCCGGCCCCTCAGCCTCTGCGGCAGATCAGTAGGGTGTCGAACTCCCCGAGCTGCTTCTCCTCCAGCGAGGTGAAGCCGGCCAGCGCGGCGTGCTGCCGCAGCTCCTCGACCGGGTACTCCGAGCCGCCCTCGGTGACCAGCAGCATGTCCAGGCTGATCACCAGGTTCTCCACCTGGGCGGGGCCCTCGTCCAGCATCCGGTCGTAGACCAGCAGCGCGCCGCCGGGGCGGACCGCCGCGGCGGCCTTCTCCACCAGGAACCGGCGGCGGTCGAGGTCGTAGTCGTGCAGCACGTGACCCATGACCACGACGTCGGCCTGCGGCAGCGGGTCCTTGAAGAAGTCGCCGGCGTGGAAGTTCACCTTCCCGGTCAGGCCCAGGCCGGCCATGTGCTCTGCGCAGAACGGCTCCATCTGCGGCAGGTCGAACACCGTGCCGGTCAGCTCCGGGTGCGCCTTGACGATCTGGCCGGCGAGGTTGCCCCGGCAGCCGCCGACGTCGAGCAGCGTCGCGTGCCCGGAGAAGTCGTACGCCTCGATGAGCTGGGGCCCCAGCACCTGGGTCAGCGCGTCCATCATGTGGATGAAGCGGCCGAGCACCTTCGGGTCGCGCAGCACGTCCTCGAAGTCGCCCTGCGTCTGCGGCAGCCCGGTGCGCAGCGCCTCGGCCAGCCTGCCGTACGCCGGGTAGAGGTTGGCGTTGGCCCGGTGCATGAAGCCGCCGATGTAGGTCGGCTGCTCGCGCACCAGGTACTGGTCGGTGCCGGGGGCGTTGCGGAAGCTGTCGCCCTGCCGCTCCAGCAGGCCGAGGGCGGTCAGCAGGAGCAGGAAGTCGCGCAGGCCGCGGCCGTGCAGCCCGAGCCGCTCCCGGATCTCCTCCTCGGTCGCCGGGTTGTCGTGCAGCTCGGTGAACAGGTCCAGTTCCACCGCGGTGAGCAGCGCCTTCGATTCGCAGAAGGCGTTGCACAGCCGGATGAGTCCGGCTGGGGTGGTGACGTCCGGAGCGATGCCCGTCATTCGGAACTTCCTTTCTCGCACCCGTGCGTTGCCGACGGTCGTGCCGGGTCGCTGGCGACGCTTCCATCACGAGGTGGAGCCGGGCTCGAAGCCGGTTGGAGCCACCGCGGGCGCCCGCCGTTCTCGACCGCGCTTCGAGGGACGGACCAGCCGCCGCCGCCACGATGGCGTGGCCGGCTCAGCAGAGCCGCACGTCGCAAGGAGAGGAACGGTCTGATGGATCAAGGGCTACGCGGCAAGCGCGTGCTGGTGACCGGTGGGACCAGGGGCATCGGCCGCGCCACGGTCCTCGCCTTCGCGGGGGCCGGCGCACACGTCCTGGCCTGTCATCACACCGAGGGCGAGGACTCCGAGAGCCTGGCCAGGGAGCTGAAGGAGCTCGGCGACCGCAACCGGGTGGTGCGCGCGGACGTGACCGACTCCGCGGACAACCGCCGGCTGGCCGGCACCGTGGCGGAGGAGTTCGGGCGGCTCGACGTCCTGGTCAACAACGTCGGCGTGGACGGCTCCGCGCCGTTCGCCGAGATCTCGGGGGAGGAGTGGCGGCGGCTGCTCGACCACAACGTGACCTCCGCCTACCTGGTCACGCAGGCGATGCTGGGCGTGCTGGCCGACGGGGCCTCGGTGGTCAACATCGGGGCGTCGGCGGCGCTGCGCGGCCGGGTCAACGGCGTGCACTACTCCGCCTCGAAGGCGGCGCTGGTCGGGTTCACCCGGGGGCTGTGCAAGGAGCTGGGGCCGCGCGGCGTCAGGGTCAACCTGGTCGCGCCCGGGCTCACCGAGACGGAGCCGGGCGCGGGGCTGCCGCCGCAGGTGGTGGAGCGCGTCGTCGCGATCACGGCGCTGGGGCGGCTGTGCCGGCCCAACGACGTGGCCGGCGCGGTGCTGTTCCTGGCCGGCGACACCTCCCAGTACATCAGCGGCGTGACGCTGAACGTCGACGGCGGGATCTGACCCGATGGACATCGGAGTCGGCCTGCCGAGCACCGTCCCCGGGGCGGACGGCCGGGAGCTGGCCGAGTTCGCCCGCAGGGCCGACCGGCTCGGCTTCAGCACGCTGGCCGTGCTCGACCGGCTGGTCTACGACAGCTACGACCCCGTGGTGACGCTCGCGGCCGCCGCCGCCGTGACCGAGCGCATCACCCTGGCCCCCACGATCCTGCTCGCCGGCTACCGCCCGAGCGCGGCGCTCCTGGCCAAGCAACTGGCCAGCGTGGACAGGCTGGCGAACGGCCGGCTGGTCGTGGGCGTCGCCGCCGGCGGGCGCGAGGACGACTTCACCGCGACCGGCGTGCCGTACGGCGGGCGCGGGCGGCGCCTCGACGAGCTGCTGGACGAGATGAGACGCGTGTGGTCGGGCCAGGGCGCGCTCCCCGGCATCGGCCCCCGCCCGCAGCGCGGGCACATCCCGGTGTGGGTCGGCGGCAACTCGGCCGCCGCGCTGACGAGGGCCGCCACCTACGGCATCGGGTGGATCTCCGGCAGCACCCCGCTGCACCGCTACGCCGAGGTCGCAGAAGAGGTGCGGCGGGCCTGGACGGCCGCGGGCCGGACGGACACGCCGAGACTGGGCGCCCTCGCCTACGTCGCGCCCGGCGCGGAACGCAAGCGGGCCGGCGCCCGCTACCTGCTCGACTACTACGCCTACACCGGCCAGAAGGCCCGCTTCCTGGCCGACAGCGTGATCGCCGACGACTCCCGGCTGCGCGAGACCATCGACGGCTACGCCGCCGCCGGATGCGACGAGCTCATGCTGATTCCCTGCACGCCCGATGTGGACCAGCTCGACCTGATCGCCAAAGTGGCCTTCGGGTGAGAGAAGGAGGACGCCATGCCGTTCGCGGCCATCACCTATCGAGTCAAGCCCGGCCACGAGGACGAGATCGCCGACATCTTCGCCGGCTTCCAGCGGGTGGACACCCCCGTGTTCACCGGTGACGACGGCGCTGCGGCCGGCCGGCTGCTCGGCACGGCCGTCTTCATCAAGGACGACGTGATGGTGCGCGTCATCCACTACGAGGGCGAGTTCGCCGCCATCGCCCGCCACATGGCCGCGCAGCGCGGCGTGCACCTGATCGAGGAGAAGCTCGCCCCCTACCTGCAGGAGCAGCGGGACACCAGCGACGCGGCCGGGTTCGGCCGGTACTTCCGCGACGCCACGATGCGTTGCATCTCGCAGCTGTCCGTGCAGACCCACCCCGCGGAGCGGTGACCGTGCAGCCGAAGCCGATCGCCGTGCTCGGGCTGGGCGGCATGGGCGCCGGGATGGCCTGCGCCCTGCTCGACGCCGGCGCGAGCGTCACCGTGTACAACCGCAGCCCGGACAAGGCCGTGCCGGTGGGGAAGGCGGGCGCCACGGTCGCCGCCTCGGCGGCGGAGGCGGTGTCCGGCGCCGAGGTGGTGCTGCTCAGCCTCGCCGACGAGGCCGCCGTGGAGCAGGTGCTGTTCGGCGAGCTCGACGGGCGGCTGCGGCCGGGCACGATCGTCGTGGACACCTCGACGGTCACGCCCACGTTCGCCGTGCACGCCGCCAAGCGACTGGCCGAGGCGGGGGTGCGGCGCGTGGAGGCGTGCGTGCTGGGCAACCCCGCGATGGCCGCCACGGGCGCGCTGCGGGTCTTCGCCGCCGGGGAGGAGCCGGTGGTGGAGGAGGTGCGCGAGGTGCTCGACGCCATCGGGCAGGAGGTCCGCCATCTCGGGCCGACGGGGAACGCCAGCGCGCTGAAGCTGGCGTTCAACCTGATGCTGGGCGTGCAGATCCTCGGGCTGGCCGAGGCGGTGAGGTTCGTCGAGGCGATGGGCATCGATCGCAGCGTGCTGCTGGACGTCTTCGACCACAGCGGCTGGCGCTCGCCCGTGCTGTCCTTCCGCGCGCAGTTCATGCGGGGGCGGACGTACCGGCCCGCGGCCTTCCGCGCCACGCTCATGCACAAGGATCTCAGCCTGGCCAGTCAGGAGGGGCTGGCGCACGGGGCCGAGCTGCCGCTGACCACCCGTGCCCTCGACGCGTACGCCGCCGTGCTGGCGGCGGGGCACGGCGACGACGACGCGGCCATCGTCGCCGAGGCCCGCCCGGGCGGCGGCGACTCCGCGGCGGGTACCGGGACGCGGGCGGGTGGCGAGAGCGCGGCGGGCGGGCCGTGAGGGTGACGGACCTGCTGGCCGTGGCGGCGCTGGTGGGCAGCGGCGTGGTGGCAGGGGTGCTGTTCGCGGTGGCGCTGAGCGTGCTGCCCGCGCTGTTCGCCATGCCGGCCGACCGCTACGTCTACACCCACCAGCTCGTCGGCCGGCGCTGGGACCCCACCATGCCGATCATCGTGCTCACCTCGATGGCCCTCGACATCGCGCTGGCCCTCCTGACGAGGGCCGGGCCCGGCCTGCTCTTCGCCGCGGGCGCCGTGCTGCTGCTGGGCGTGTCGGTGGTCTCGCACTTCTGCAACGTCCCGATCAACCGGGTGGTCAAGTCCCTCGACCCGGACGAGGTGCCGCCCGACTGGCGGGACCCCAGGCCGCTGTGGCGGCGCTGGCACCTGCTGCGCACCACGCTCGCGCTGCTCGGGGTGACGGCGAACGCCGTCGCCGTGGTCCTGGCATGAGGCGTCGAGCGCGGCTCGAGAAACCCTTCAGACGCATGCACGAACCTGGGACGGTCCCGGCCGCCGGACTCCGGCACGGACAAGGACACGGAATGGAGAGACGAACCATGAGCGCCTTCGACCTGAACGAGCTGCGGGCGATCCTGCGCCAGATGGGGGACACCGACCAGGCGGACCTCGACGGCGACATCGCGGAGACGGGCTTCGGCGACCTCGGCTACGACTCCCTGGCCCTGCTGGAGCTGTGCAGCCAGGTGGAACGCCGCTACGGCGTCCAGATCAGCGACGACGCCGTGCTGGACATGCCGACGCCCGCCAAGGCCGTCGCGTACATCAACAACTTGCTGACGGCGAAGGCGGGGGCGTGACATGGCCGGGCACACCGACAACGAGATCGTCATCGCCGCGCCGATGCAGCTCGTCTGGGACATGACCAACGACATCGAGTCCTGGCCCGAGCTGTTCAGCGAGTACTCGGAAGCCAAGATCATTTCGGATCGTGACGGCACGATCCTCTTCCGGCTCGCGCTGCACCCCGACGAGAACGGCAAGGTGTGGAGCTGGGTGTCGGCGCGGCGGCCCGACGAGGCCACCCGCACCGTGCGCTCGCAGCGGGTGGAGACCGGGCCGTTCAAGTACATGTGGATCTACTGGGAGTACCTGCAGGAGGACGGCGGCGTGCGCATGCGCTGGGTGCAGGACTTCGAGATGAAGGCGGAGGCGCCGGTCGACGACGCCACCATGCAGGAGCGCCTCAACCGCAACACGCCCGTCCAGATGCGACTGATCAAGGAGAAGGTGGAAGCCGCCGCGGCGCGGAGCTGATGGAAACCGCCAGGCGGAATCGACAGGTGGCCGGCTGACTGGAGGGCCCGTGCTGGAGATCGTCGTCTCGCTCGTCCTACTGGCCAACGGCCTGGCCGCCGGGGTGCTGCTGGGCACCCAGCTCGGCGGCTGGCCGCTGCTGGCCAGCCTGCCACCGGATCGCTACGTGCACGCGCACGCGTTCTTCTCCACCCGCTACGACCCGTTCATGCCCGCCTGCCTGCTGATCACGACGCTGGGGGACCTGGCTCTCGGCCTGCTCGCCGTGAGCCCGGTCGCCCGCGTGTCGTACCTGGTGGCCGCCGCGCTCTGCCTGGGCACGATCGCGATCTCGCTGACCCAGAACGTGCCGGTCAACCGGTGGGTGCGGGACCTGGACCCGGACAACCTCCCCGAGGACTTCGCCGAGCGGGACCCGCGGCGGCGCTGGGGCACCTGGAACCGCATCCGGACCGCCCTGTCCACTCTCGCCCTGTTCATCAACTGCGCCGTCGTCGGACTGGCCCTGTGACCAGCACCGCGACGGCGAGGAGACGCCGGCGGGGCTTCAGGGCCGCCGAGGGTGCACCGACCAGCTCCGGCGCGCGTTGAGCGTGGCCGGCTCGAACCCGGCCAGCTTCTTGTAGCGCAGCGCGATCTCCTCGCGCTCGGCCAGCGGCATGACGTCCTCGATGTCGCCGAACCCGTGCGGCGCCCGCTCGTGCGTCAGCCGCAGGATGACCTCGGGCCCGTCACCGCGGTTGGCCAGCACGACGTTGCTGGTGACCGGCCGGCGCTGCTCCTCGTAGAACTCCAGGCCCAGGCCGTTCGCCAGCGCGTACGCCAGCACCCGCGCGTCGATGACGGCCTGGGTGCCGCCGTTGGAGCCGGTCGGGTACATCGGGTGCGCGGCGTCGCCCACCAGCGTCACCCTGTCCGTGGACCAGTACGGCAGCGGGTCGCGGTCGACGAGCGGATACTCCAGGACCTGGTGCGCGTTCGCGATCAGCGCGCGCACGTCCAGCTCGTCGCAGTGCCAGCCCTCCACGTGGGGCAGCACCTTCTCCACGCCGACGGGCCGGTTCCAGTCGCCGCGGGGCACGCCCTCGACGCGCGCCGCGCGCTGGATGGCCCAGTTGACGAGCTGGGTGCCGTCGTCCTCGGGCGGCGCGATGGGGTAGATGACGAGCTTCTGCGCGCTGTCGCCGACCATGAGCATGGACCTGCCGGTCATGAACGGCCTGGCGTACGTGGTGCCGCGCCACAACACGTCGCCGCCCGGCAGCGGCTCGCCCTCGCCGGGGAAGAGCGCCTGCCTGACGGTGGAGCGGATGCCGTCGGCGCCGACGAGCAGGTCCGCGTCGTGGTCGAGGCCGGTGACGGGGGAGCCCAGCACCACCGCGCCGGGGCCGAGGCGCTCGCGTACGGCCTCCAGCAGCATCATCTGCAGCCGCCCCCGGTGGATCGAGTACTGCGGCCACCGGTAGCCCGCGGCCAGCCCGCGAGGCTCCGACCAGATGCGCTGCCCGCGCGAGGTGAGGAAGGTCAGGTCCGCGGTCGCCACGCCGATCGCGGCGAGCCGGTCGGCCAGGCCGAGCTCGATGAGCTCGCGGATGGCGTGCGGGAGGATGTTGATGCCGACCCCGAGCGGGTGGAGCTCCGCCACCGCCTCGTGAACGGTCACGTCGGTGATGCCGGCGGCGTGCAGGCTCAGGGCCGCGGTCAACCCGGCGATGCCGGCGCCGGCGATGACCACGCGCATGGAACGGTCTCCTCGAAGCCGTCTGGCGGGACACGGTCAACCTGATCGCAAAGATACTTGAGCGAAACTTGATCGGCCAGAGCCCGGCCGGCCCCGCTCGCGGGCGGACAATGGTGTGGGCGGGGGAGCCGCCCACACCGGCTCTCACGCCCCGCCGGCGACCGCCGCGAGCTGCGGGATGCTCGCCAGCCCCTGCTGGAACACCTCCTCGCCGGGCTCGTCGTCGGGCAGCGTGCCGTTCAGGTACTTCTCGTACGCCGCCAGGTCGAAGTGCCCGTGCCCGGACAGCGCGATGAGGATCGCCTTGGAGCGCCCCTCCTCGCGGCACCGCAGCGCCTCGTCGATGGCCGCCCTGACCGCGTGGCTGGACTCGGGAGCGGGCAGGATGCCCTCCGCGCGGGCGAACATGATCCCCGCCTCGAAGACCGCGACCTGCCGCAGCGCGACCGCCTCCATCAGCCCGTTCTCGACGGCCCTGCTGATCAGCGGCGAGCTGTCGTGCGCCCGCAGCCCGCCGGCGTGCACCGGCGGCGGCACGAACTTGTGGCCCAGCGTGTGCATCCGCGACAGCGGGGTGAGCCGCGCCGCGTCGGAGTGGTCGTAGGCGATCCGGCCCCGGGTCAGGGTGGGGCAGGCGACCGGCTCCGCGGCGATGAGCCGGATGTCGCGGCCGGTGCGAAGCTTGTCCCGCAGGAACGGGAAGCACATCCCGGCCAGCGTGCTGCCGCCGCCGCACGGGCCGACCACGATGTCGGGGTAGTCGTCGGCGAGCGCCATCTGGGCGATCGCCTCCTGGCCGATGACGGTCTGGTGCGCGCACACGTGGTTCAGCGAGCTGCCGCGGGTGTAGCCCAGCTCGGGGTTGGCCCAGGCCACCTCCATCGCCTCGGACTTGGCGATGCCCAGGCTGCCCGGATGGTCCGGGTTCTCCGCCAGGACGGCCCGCCCGGCCGCGGTCTCCGGGCTGGGGCTGGCCGAGCAGACGGCGCCGTAGGACTCCATCAGCGCCCGCCGGTACGGCTTCTGCCGGAAGCTGACCCCGACCATGAACACCTTCGCGGTCATCCCGAACATCGCGGCGGCCGACGCGATCGCGGTGCCCCACTGGCCCGCGCCGGTCTCCGTGACCAGGCCGGTCCTGCCGGCCTGCTTGTTGTAGTACGCCTGCGGGACCGCCGAGTTGGGCTTGAGGCTGCCGCTCGGCGCGACGCCCTCGTACTTGTAGTAGATGCGGGCCGGGGTGTCCAGCACCCGTTCCAGCCTGCGGGCCCGGTACATCGGGGTCGGGCGCCACTGCCGGTAGATGTCGCGGACCGGGCCGGGGATCTCGAACTCCGGCTCGGTGCTGAGCTCCTGCTCGATCAGCGGCTCCGCCATCGACCTGGCGAGCTCCGCCCGGCTGACCGGCTCGCCCGTCGCGGGGTCCAGGATGGGCGCCGCGGCCCCGAAGTCCGCGGCGATGTTGAGCCAGGAGTAGGGGATGTCGTCCTCGGACAGGGTGTACTTGACGCGTTCGTTCAAGGTGAACCTCACACGATCGAGATCTGGGCACTCGCCTCGGCTGTCAGCGAGCCCTTCACGGTTTGGTCGTGGCCGTCCAGCAGCCGCGGGTGCGCCGTCCTGAACGCGTCCAGGACCAGCTCGTACGGGAAGTCGTCGAACTCCCCGTGCCATCGCAGGAACTCCATGTGCCGCCGCCCGGACTCGTCGAACGGGTGGTAGACGCTGTCGGCCGTGCCGTCGAACTCCAGCGGCCTGAGCCGGTACAGCCGGCAGAGAGCCTTGTTGAACACCGGGGTCGCCTTCACCCAGCGGCCGTCCAGCCGGATCGAGACCAGGCCGTGGAAGCGGAACACGTCGCCGCCGACGAGCTCCTTGAGCCGCCCGGAGGCCAGGTGGTTGCGCACGTCGGCGAAGACCAGCCTGGCCGGGATGCCCAGCGACCGGGCGGCCGCGGCGTACACGATCGACTTGTGCAGGCAGAAGCCGCTGCCGCGGGAGATGATCGTGCTGGCCCGCAGCCCGTCGCGGGACATGTCGATGTCGTAGACGTCGTAGAGGATGTCGTCCCGGACCGCGTAGTAGAGCCGCACCGCCTGGTCGGCGGGGGTCTCGGCGCCGGCGGCGGCGCGGGCGGCGAAGTCCCGCACCACGGGGTGGCCGGCGTCCAGGAACGCGGTGGCGGCCAGGTCAGCGGTCATGTCTGTGACTCCTTGAGGCCGAGCATCCGCGCGATGCGGATCCGTTGCATCTCCGAGGTGCCGGAGTAGATGGTGCCGCCGACCGCGTCCCGCAGGTCCTTCTCCAGGCCGGTCTCGGTCAGGTAGCCGCGCCCGCCGAAGATCTGCACGGCGGACAGCGCCGACTTGACGTTCGCCTCGCTGGCCAGCACCTTCGCGATCGCGATGTCCGTGGTGACGTCCCGGCCGCGGACGAACCCCTCCGCCGCGTCGTACAACCAGCGCCGGGAGGTCTCCACCCCGATCTTCATGTCCACGATCTGGTCGGCGATCATCTGGAAGGAGCCGATGGGGCGGCCGAACTGGCGGCGCCGCGTGGCGTGCTCGACGCACCGGTCCAGCCGGTGCTGCATCGCGCCGACCTGGACGATGAACGAGCACAGGATCTCCCACCGCATCACGTGGTCCAGCACCGTGAAGCCCATGCCGGGCCGGCCCAGGACGTTCGCGGCCGGGATCCGGCAGCCGCGCAGGGAGAGCTCGCCGAGGGGCGAGGTGCGCAGGCCCATCTTCGGCACGTCCGGGCCGGCCAGCACCCCCTCGGTGCCGCGCTCCACCAGGAACGCGGTCAGGCCGAACGGGCCCAGGCTCGCGTCGGTCAGCGCGTACACCACGATCAGATCGGCCACCGGGCCGTTGGTCACGAAGACCTTGTCCCCGTCGAGGATCCAGTGGTCGCCGTCGGGCTTGGCCGTCATGCCCATGCCCAGCACGTCGGACCCGCCGCGCGGGTCGGTGATCGCGTGCGCGGTGATCGTGCCGCCGTCGCAGATGCCCGGCAGGTAGCGGGCCTTGAGCTCGGCGCTGCCGAAGCGCTGCAGCGGGATCCCGGCGCTGACGATCTGGGTGCAGATCGAGAAGCACAGGCCCCCGTCCCGGCAGCCCTCGCCCAGCCCCTCCAGGACGTACATGGTGCTGAGCAGGTCGAGCCCGCGGCCGCCCCATTCGGCGTGGAACGGCAGCCGCAGCAGCCCCGAGGCGCGCACCTGCTCCCACGCGCGCATCGGGAGCCCGGCGTCCCTGTCGGCTTCGAGGTGGCCCTCGGCCAGCGCCCCGTACCAGTGCGCGAACTCGGCTCTGAGCTCGCGGTGCTCTTCGCTCCACTCGTACATGCGAGATCAGATCCGTCAGTAGCAGGAGAACGCGGCCTCGTCGAGCGCGTGGCGCTCGTCGCCGCGCAGCGCGGGCGAGAAGACGCAGATCAGGCGCAGGTCCTCGCCGGGAGCCGCGATCAGGTGGTGCGGGTCGTTCTGGTCGAGGGCGTACATGGTGCCCGGCTCGAGGTCGTGCGTGCGGCCGTCGGCATCGACCACCGCGCCCGTGCCGCTGATGCAGTAGCAGGCCTCGAGGTGCTTGCGGTACTCCAGGGGGGAGCTGGTCCCGGCCCAGACGGTCGTGTCGGTGAGCGTGTACCCCATGCCGTCGTCCTCGACCAGGAAGCGGTGGCTGAGCCCGTTCCCCCACTCGACCGGCTCCACTTCGGAGATCTTGCGAATGATCATTTGAATGTCCGTTCTGCTGGTGCCGGCAGGGCTGACTCGACGAAATCGCGGATGGCCGCCACGGTGCGGAAGTTCTCCGGGACGATGTCGAGCTCGTCGACGGGGATGCCCAAATGATCCTTCAGCCAGGAAATGAGCCTCAGCAGATCGAGGCTGTTGACGACCCCGTTGCGGAAAAGGTCGTAGTCGACCTCGAGCTCGTCGGGCGGAGTATCCGGAAGATACTCGGTCACCACGAATTCTCTAATCACCTGTGTGATGTCCACGAATCGCAGCATCACCTCTGCGCGCAGGCGGACGCATCTTTGAGAATGCGCGGTGCCGGACGGTTGCCCGGCACCGCGCGCCGGCAGCGGACGGGAAAAACGGGCTAGGCCTTGACCATGGTCGACTGAAAGCCGCCACCCGGCCATTCCCAGGCCCCGGTGTTGGAGCTGCGGTCCTCGTTGAACTTGCCGACGAAACGGGCGGGCGAGCCCGGGTCGCCGTACCAGATGGTCAGGGTGTCGCCGTTCACCTCCCAGGTGTACTTGAGGATCTCGTGGGACTGGCCGAACAGGTGCGACTTGAGCGTGCCGGTCTCCGGGTCGTAGCCGATGTACTCCACCGACCTGCTGACGCCCAGCTCGACGTGCTGGATCAGGTAGAAGCCGCCTTCCAGCCACTCGAACCTGACGGTGCCCTGGTCGGTCTCCTTGCCGTCCTCGAAGTTCGTCACCTTCCAGGTGCCGACGAGAACGTCGAGCTGCCGCATCGCGGGATTCGGGGTTTTGTCGGCCATCGCGCATTCCTCCGTTTTTCACGACGTGGTGTGGCGGGGGCCACGGGCCAGATCGTACACTGCCTCCGGATGGCCGCCAATACATGCGCAATGCCGATCCTGACCGCTCTGCGCAAATAAAGTCAAGTGCGCTGTCCGCAAGAAAGTGAGCACGCTGGAAGAAGACCCGGAACGGGCGGCCGTGCTAGTACTCGAAAGAAGTGCCTGCCCGCAGGAATTCGCCACCGAGGCGAATTTCGGAAGGAGTTGCATATGAGCCGCCGTGGCTGGGTGCTGTTCGCCCTGATTTCTGTCATGTGGGGCATTCCCTACCTGCTGATCAAGGTCGCGGTGGCCGAGGTGTCGGTACCCGTGCTGGTCTTCGCCCGCACCGCCATCGGCGCAGCGATGCTCCTGCCCCTGGCGCTGCGCGGCGGGCAACTGGGAACGCTGCGGCGGCACTGGCGGCCGGTCATCGCGTTCGCCTTCCTGGAGATCCTCGCGCCCTGGTGGCTGCTGTCCGACGCCGAGCGGCAGCTCTCCAGCTCGACCGCCGGCCTGCTGATCGCCGCCGCGCCCATACTCGGCGTGCTGCTGGCCCGGATGACCGGCGGCGAGGAACGGCTCGGCAGGGCCCGCTGGGCCGGGCTGGCGCTCGGCGTGGTCGGCACCGCCGTGCTCGCCGGGCCGCACCTCGACGGCGGGGACGCCTGGTCGATCACCGAGGTGCTGCTGACCGTGCTCGCCTACGCGCTGGCCCCGCTGATCGCCGACCGCTACCTGCGGGACGTGCCCACCATCCCGCTGACCGCGGCCTGCCTCGCCTTCGCCGCGCTCGTCTACGCCCCCGCCGCCGCCTGGACCTGGCCCACCGTCATGCCCAGCGGCGCGGTGCTGGTCGCGCTCCTCGGGCTGGGGGTGCTCTGCACGGGGCTGGCGTTCGTGGTGTACGTCGAGCTCATCAAGGAGGCCGGCCCGTCGCGCGCGCTGGTGTCCACGTACGTGAACCCGGCCGTGGCGATCGCCGCCGGGGTGCTCGTCCTCCAGGAGCCGCTGACCGCGCTGATCGTCGTCTCCTTCGTGCTGATCCTGGCCGGATCCGTCCTGGCCACCCGCGCCGAGGGCGAGGTCACCCCGGCCCGGGAGCTGGAGGACGTGCGGTCCTGACGGCAGGAAGCTGCCGGTCACCGGCACGTAGCTGACGCCGATCCCCCTGGTTCCGAGGTCGCCCATCGAAGAGGCTCGTGGGTATCCACCACTACCGATGGGCGACCTTCATGACATCTGACCTGCTTTCCGGATTCATCGCTCGGACGAAGACCGATCCCGCCGCGCCCGCGCTGCTGACCCGTACCGGGACGGTCAGCTACGGCGAGCTCGCCGCGCTCGCCGGGCACGCCCAGGCGGAGCTGACCACCCTTTCCCCCGGCCCCGTCGCGGTGCTCGCCCAGAAGTCGCCACAGGCGATCGCGCTCGTGCTCGGCTGCCTCGCCGCCGGCCGCCCGGTGCTGCTCCCGCCGGTCGACCTGGGCCCGGTCGCGCTCCGCGAGCTGTGCGAGCGGGCCGGCTGCGCGCAGGTGCTGGCCACCGACGCCGAGCACGCCGCGGAACACCCGGACCTCGTCACCCGGGTCATCGCCGGCGGCTGCGACGGCCCGCCGCTGCCCCAGCCCGCACCCGTCACCGCCACGCACACCGCCTTCGTCCTGACCACCTCCGGCTCGACCGGGACGCCGAAACTGGTCCCGCTCTCCTCCGGCGCGGTGACCCGCTTCACGGACTGGGCCGGCGACGCCTTCGGCCTCGGGCCCGGCGAGGTGGTGCTCAACTACGCGCCGCTCAACTTCGACCTGTGCCTGCTCGACATCTGGGCCACGCTGCGGCACGGCGGCTGCGTCGCCCTGGTCGACCCCGCGGTGGCCGCCAATCCGCGGCACGTCCGCGACTTCTTCGCCGCCTCGCGGGTGACCGTAGTCCAGGGCGTGCCCATGCTGTACCAGTTGCTGGGCGAGGGGGTGTTCCCCCGCGTACGGCACGTCATCGTCACCGGGGACCACGCGCCGGCGCCGGTCCGCGCCACCCTGCCGGAGAGGTTCCCGAAGGCCCGCTACTACAACGTGTACGGCTGCACCGAGACCAATGACAGCTTCTGGCACGAGTTCGACGCCGCCGAGGCCGCCGCGCCCGGCCCCCTGCCGATCGGCGAGCCGCTGCCCGGCGTCGTCGCCGTCTTCGAGCACTCCTCCGACCCGCAGCGGGCGGGGGCCGCCGAGCTCCTGGTCCGGACGCCGTTCCAGACCACCGGTTACCTGAGCGCGGATCCCGGCACGTCGGCCGCCCGGTTCGTCACCGGCGCCGACGGGCGCGCCTACTTCCGCACCGGCGACCTGGTCCGCCGCGACCCCGACGGGCGGCTGTTCCTGGTCGGCCGGGACGACTTCCAGCTCAAGGTGCGTGGCGTCCGCGTCAATCCCGAGCAGGTCGAGCGCGTCCTGCTGGAGCACGACGACGTCGTCGAGGCCGTCGTCGTGCCGGCACGCGACGGGGGAGAGGTCCGGCTGACCGCCTTCGTCCGCAAGGCGCAGAGCAGCGGGCTGTCGGGCCTGCGCCTGCGCGCGCACTGCGCGACCCGGCTGCCGCGGGCGGCCATCCCGTCGGCCATCCGGCTGGTCGAGCACCCGCTCCCGCGGACCTCCACCGGCAAGGTCGACCGCAGGCGCATCGCCGCCTGATCAGGCCGTCTCATCGGGCGCCGCGCACCGCGGCGCCGCCTTCCCCGCCGGATCGTCCTGAACACTGAGGAGAAGACATGACTCCCGTTGCACCCATCGGCGCCCACCAATTACTGATCTTCCTGCTCCAGGTCGGCTCGTTGCTGCTGCTGGCGCTCGCGCTGGGCTCGCTCGCGACCCGGTTGAAACTGCCCTCCGTGGTCGGTGAGCTGCTCGCCGGCGTGCTGGTGGGGCCGTCGTTGCTGGCGCATCTCGCGCCGGACTTCCAGCAGTGGCTGTTCCCCGCGCAGGCCGGCCAGTTCCACCTGCTCGACGCGGTCGGGCAGATCGGCGTGATCCTGCTGGTCGGCCTGACCGGCATGCACATGGACATGGGGCTGGTCCGCAGGCGCGCCGGTACGGCGGCGGGAGTCAGCGTGGGCGGGCTCGTGGTGCCGCTCGGGTTCGGCGTCGCGGCCGGGTTCCTCGTTCCCGGGTCCCTGATCCCCGACGGGGCCGACAGCACGGTCTTCGCGCTCTTCCTCGGCGTGGCCATGTGCGTCAGCGCCATCCCCGTGCTGGCCAAGACGTTGATGGACATGAAGCTCATCCACCGCAACGTCGGCCAGCTCTCGCTCACCGCCGGGATGATCGACGACGCGTTCGGCTGGGTCATGCTGTCGATCGTCAGCGCCATGGCCGTGCACGCGGTGTCGGCGGGGACCGTGCTGACGTCCGTGGCCTACCTCGTGGCGATCGTCGCGTTCGCGCTCACGGTCGGCAGGCCGCTGGTGCGCGGCTCGCTCAGGCTGGCGGCCAGGTCGGAGGGGGCCGGGCCCACGGTGGCCACCACGGTCGTGCTCATCGTGCTCGCCGGGGCGGCCACGCACGCCCTGGGGCTGGAGGCGGTCTTCGGCGCGTTCGTGATGGGCATCCTCATCGGCAGCGCCGGCAAGGTGGACGCCGCCAAGCTCGCGCCGCTGCGTACGGTGGTGCTCGGCGCGCTCGCCCCCATCTTCTTCGCCACGGCGGGCCTGCGCATGGACCTGACCGCGCTGGGCGAGCCGTCGGTGTTGCTGGCGGGGCTGGCGATCCTGGCCATCGCCATCCTGGGCAAGTTCCTCGGCGTGTACGCGGGCGCCAAGCTGAGCAGGCTCAACCGGTGGGAGGCGCTCGCCCTGGGGGCCGGGCTCAACGCGCGCGGCGTCATCGAGGTCGTGGTGGCGATGGTGGGGCTGCGGCTCGGCATCCTGAGCGTCGAGGTCTACACCATGATCATCCTGGTGGCCGTCGTCACCTCGGTCATGGCGCCGCCCATCCTGCGCCTGGCCATGGCCAGGGTGGAGCGCACCGCCGACGAAGAGCTCCGCGAGACGGCCTACCGGGCTTGGGAGAGGCAGCCGTCGGCGTGACGGCGGCGACGGGGACATCGTCCGGGCGACGCCCGGACGATGTCCCCGTCGCCTGCGCGGTGTGCGGCTGCATGATGATGCCATGCGCTCGGACGGAGAGGCCCGGCCGCGACCGGCCGCCGGGCACGCCGGTGACACCGCCGCCGTCTTCCTTCTTCGTCTCGCCCCACGCGAAATCGCACCGGATGACAGCCCGCGCCACGCACACGAAAAGGAAGACCCCCGCGGCCTCCGCGGGGGTCTTTCCGTGGTTTACGTTTTATGTCGCTCCTTTCCTCGTCAATGGCCGGCGCAATTTTCGGGGCTCTCCTTTCTAGGCGGACGGCCAGGTGTTGTCGGGGTCGGCGACAGGGGCCGGCCAGGTGTTGCCGGGGGTGGTGGCGGGCACCGGCCAGGTGTTGCCGGGGGTGGTGGCGGGCACCGGCCAGGTGTTGCCGGGGGTGGTGGCCGCGACGACCTTCGGCCAGGTGTTGCCAGGGTCGACGGCGGGGACCGGCCAGGTGTTCGGGTCGGCCAGCACCGAGCCGGCCGCCCGGTCCGCAACCAGGTCCAGCGCGCCGGCGCCCAGTCCGAAAGCCGCACCGAAGGTCGCAACAGCCGCCGCAAGCTTGACAACACTGCCGGAAATCCGCGGGGAAAGAATGGAGTTCGTCATTTCACTGCCTCTTTCTCAGTCATTTGTTTTTCGGAGCCGTTCTCGCTTGCACTTCCAACTTTGCGATCCCGGCGCCCGGCAAACCAGATAAAACCGAGTCAGCAAGCTGCAGGCGCGTTGCACCTTCCTGCCACGCGCCTCCATGGAGCCCCGCCCCGGCCGGCCCGACAGTGAGAGGACAGGCATTGACGTGACCTGAACGTGGTTGGTGAATGGAGAGCGCCATGAAGAGACAGATCGTCCTCGTGCCCGGTCCGTGGATGGGAGCCTGGTGCTGGGAGGCGGTGCAGCAGCGCCTGCGTGGGCACGGCCACGACGCGCTGGCCATCACCTTGCCCGGGCTCGCCGGCGCCGGGGAGGACGTCTCGCACGTGGGGCTGGAGACCCACGTGGAGCGTGTCATGGCCTTGCTGGAGGAGCGGGACCTGCGCGATGTGGTGCTGGCCGGGCACAGCTATTCGGGCCTCGTGGTCGGCCAGGTCGCCGACCGGGCGCCGGACCGGGTGGCGCACACGGTGTTCATCGAGGGGTTCCTGCCGCATGACGGCAAGTCGATGCTGCACGCCTTCCCCGAGCGGGTGCGCGGCAGCGAGCTGAGGCAGATCGCCGACAACGGGGGCCGGTGGCCGGCCCCCGACGCCGCCGTGGTGGGCGACGGGCAGGGGCTAACCGCGCGGCAGGCGCACTCGCTCGCGCGGCGCTTCGTGGGCCACCCCGGGCGCACCCTGGCCGACCCCGCCAAGATGAACCGGCCGCTCGCCGACCAGCGCGCCACGTACGTCATCTGCTCCATGGAGCACGTGGGCGGCCAGATCGCCCCCGACGTGGCCGCCATGCGCATGGCGCCCACGTGGGACTTCGAGACCCTGCACACCGGGCACTGGCCGATGATCTCCACGCCGGGCCCGCTGGCCGACCTGCTGGCCAGGATCGCGGACGGCCCCGCCGCCGTGCCGGGGGCGGCGGGGGAGCGGCGGCGTACGCATGAGGACGCGTGAGCGGTGGGGAAATGGCGCGGGTGTGGCGCGCACGCGCGGGGACGCGTGGGGACGGCGCGGGAGCGGCGGCGCACGGACGAAGGTGCGTGGGCGGCGGGGCGGGCGCACACTGGCCGCTCATGGACACCGATGTGCTGCTGCCGCTGCGGACGACCGGCTCCGGAGTGCCGCTGTTCTGCGTCCATCCGCTGTCGGGGCTCGGCTGGTGCTATGCGGGCCTGGTGCCCTACCTGGGCCGGCGTCCCGTCTACTGCCTGCAGGCACGGCGGCCGCCCGCACGCGACCTGGCCGCGATGGTGGCCGGCTACATCGCCCGGATCCGCACGGTGCGGCCGGACGGGCCGTACCAGCTCATGGGCTGGTCGGCGGGTGGCAGCATCGCGCACGCGGTGGCCTGCGGGCTGCAGCGGGAGGGGGCGGACGTCGGCTTCCTGGCGCTGCTCGACTCCTTCCCGAGCACGGGGCAGGACACGCAGCCGGTGGACCCCGAGCGCGACAGGCTGGACCTCGCCCGCACGATCGCGAGCGACCTGGGCGCCCGCCACCACCCGGGCGACCCGGAGGAAGACGCCGCGTCCGTGCTGCGGCGCCTGGCCCGTGACAGCGGTTTGAGCGAGCGGCTGCTGTCGGAGCTCGTGGAGACCGCGCTCGGCACCCGCGCCGCCGTACGCCGGGCGCTGCCCGGCACCTTCCGCGGCGACGTGCTCCACCTGGAGGCGGCCAGGGAGAGCAGAGGAACCCTGACGCCGCGCGCCTGGGCGCGCCACGTCGACGGCCGCCTGGACGTGCGCCGCGTCGACTGCCGGCACGTGGACATGATGCGGCCGGGCCCCCTCAGCGTCATCGGCCCCGTCCTGGCCGCGGAGCTGGCCGGCCGGAGAGCCGGACCGGCGAGCTGACCTGCTGAGGGTCGCCACCACCTGTCATCCAGCACGGTCAGAGATGCTGCCGGGACCCCGGCGTTGGGATTCTGGCCACCATGAAGGCTCTGGTGCTGTCCGGCGGGTCAGGCACCCGCATGCGCCCCCTGAGCCACTCCATGCCGAAGCAGCTCATCCCGATCGCGAACAAGCCGGTCCTTGAGCACGTGCTGGAGAGCCTGCGAGAGCTGGGCGTGACCGAGATCGGTCTCGTGGTCGGCGACAGGCAGGCGCAGATCGCCGAGGTCGTCGGCGACGGCTCGAGGTTCGGGGCGCACGTCACCTACATCCGCCAGCCCAGGCCGCTGGGGCTGGCCCACTGCGTCAAGCTGGCCCGCGGCTTCCTCGGCGACGACGACTTCGTCATGTACCTCGGGGACTGCGTGCTGGCAGGCGGGATCGGGCCGATCGCCGAGGAGTTCCGCGCCCTGCGCCCCGCCGCGCAGCTCGTGGTGCGCCGGGTGGCCGACCCCCGGGCGTTCGGCGTCGCCGAGCTCGACGCGGCGGGCGCGGTCCTGCGCGTGACGGAGAAGCCGGAACGGCCCGCCAGCGACCTGGTGATGGTCGGCGTCTACTTCTTCACCGCCGCCGTCCACGAGGCCGTCGAGCGCATCGCGCCGGGACGGCGCGGCGAGCTGGAGATCACCGACGCCGTCCAGTGGCTGATCGACCACCGCCTCGAGGTGCGGGCGAGCGTGTACGACGGGTACTGGACCGACGCCGGCCGGGTGGACGACGTCCTCGACTGCAACCGCAGGATGCTGGCCACGCAGGCGCGCGGCATCGCCGGCCACCTCGACGGGCTCAGCGACGTGCGCGGCGAGGTGGTCATCGAGCCCGGCGCGCGCATCGTCGCCTCCACGATCGAGGGTCCGGCGATCATCGGCGCGGACACCCTCATCGTGGACAGCCACGTCGGTCCCAACACCTCCATCGGCACGGGCTGCGTGGTGCGCGCCACCCGCATCGCCGACTCCATCGTGCTGCACGGCGCCTCCATCGAGGAGGCCAGCCTGCGCGGCTCGCTCATCGGACGGTTCACCACCGTGGCGCCGGCACAGGCGCATCACCGGCTCGTGGTGGGCGACCACACCCGGATCGAGCTGACCACCTGACCGGCAAGAGATGAGGAGTGAGGACGTGACCCACGACGGCGCCCCGCGCGCGGGGCGGAAGGAATGGATGGGGCTGGCCGCGCTGGCCCTGCCCACCATGCTCGTGTCGCTGGACATCAGCGTGCTGTTCCTGGCGTTGCCGCACCTGAGCGTCGATCTGGGCGCGGACGCCACGCAGCAGCTCTGGATCACCGACATCTACGGCTTCATGACCGCGGGCTTCCTGGTCACCATGGGCTCGCTGGGCGACAGGATCGGCAGGCGCAGGCTGCTGCTGGTCGGCGGGGCGGCCTTCGGCGTCGTCTCCCTGGTGGCGGCCATGTCCACCAGCCCCGAGATGCTGATCGTGTGCAGGGCGCTGCTCGGGATCGCCGGGGCGACGCTGCTGCCGTCCACGCTGTCGCTGATCGGCGTCATGTTCCGCGACCCCAAGCAGTTCGGGCAGGCCATGGCCGTGTGGGGGACCGCGTTCATGGTCGGCATCGCGCTCGGCCCCGCCGTCGGCGGCGCGCTGCTCGAACGGTTCTGGTGGGGCTCGGTCTTCGTGATGGGCGTGCCGGTGATGATGCTGCTGCTCGCGGCGCTGCCGCTGCTGCCGGAGTTCCGCGACCCGGGCGGCGGGCGGCTGGACCTGTTCAGCGTCGTGCTGTCCCTGGGCGCGATCCTGCCGCTGATCTACGGGCTCAAGGCCGTGGCGCGGGACGGCTGGGCGGCGGGACCGCTGGTCGCGATCGTCGCCGGGCTCGTCGTGGGCGTGGTGTTCGTACGCAGGCAGCGGGCGCTGGAGCATCCGCTGTTCGACCTGCGCCTGTTCCGCCACCGGGCCTTCACCGCCGCGGTGCTGATCGGGATGTTGTGCGGCTCGCTGCAGACGGGCACCGGGATGGAGGTCGCCCTGTTCCTGCAGACCGTGGAGGGGCTGTCCCCGCTGGTCGCGGGGCTGTGGCTGCTGATCCCCTCCCTCGTGCTGATCGTCTCCATCAACCTCACGCCGCGGGTGGCCGCCAAGGTGCGGCCCGCGTACGTGCTGGGCGGCGGCATGCTCATCGCCGTGCTCGGCCAGCTCCTGATCACCCAGGTCGCGGTCGGCGCCGTGACCCTGCTGATCGTTTTCCTGTCCGTGTGCTACTTCGGCGTCGGCCCCGTGGGCGGGCTGGTCAACCAGGTGGCCATGGCCAGCAGCCCGCCGGAGAAGGCCGGCTCGGCCGCGTCCATGGTGGCCACCGGCGGCGAGTTCGGCGTGGCGCTCGGCATCGCGACGCTGGGCACGCTCGGCACCGCCGTCTACCGCAGCGAGCTGGTCCCGCCGGCGGGCGCGCCGGCGGCGGCCGGTGACAGCATCAACGGCGCCGTCGGCGCGGCGTCGGCGCTGCCCGCCGCCCAGGCCGCGGACCTGCTGGACGCCGCGCGCGCGGCCTTCACCACGGGCCTGCACGTGGTCGGCGCGGTCAACGCCGTCCTGTTCGCCGGGCTCGCGCTGCTGGCCCTGACCCAGCTGCGCCACCTGGCGCCCTTCGCGGGCCACCACCACCCGGAGCCGGAGCAGGGGCAGGAGCAGGAGCCCGCCCTGGCCAAGTGACCGGGCCGGGAGCGGAGACCCGCTCTCGCCGGGTGACCGCACCGGCCAGATGAGCGCACCCGCCGGATGAGCGCACCCGCCGGATGGGCGCACCGGCCAGATGGGCGCACAGGGAGAAGGGGGCCCGCCCCGCAGGGCGGACCCCCTCTTTCCGCGGGCCGCGTCAGCCGAGGCCCGCGGGCGGTGTCAGCCGAGGCCGAAGTGGGCGCGGGCCAGCTCCCGGTTGGCCACCGTGGACAGGAAGACGGCGAAGCCGGCGTGGCTGTGCAGCGTGGACATGTCCCGCCAGATCCGCTCGATCCGCTCCCCGTTGCGTACCGCGCTGGACCCCGCGGTGGGGAACAGGCAGCGCTCCACCGCGCGCCACGACAGCCGGGCGATCTCCCTGCTGATCGTGGCGATCCGCAGGTCGCGCTCCCTGGTGAACGCGCCCTGGACGCAGGCCCGCTGCCACTGCCTGATCGCGTCCGACCACGCCGCCTCCGCCGTGGCCAGGAGCCCGGCGGCCTCGCCGTACCAGAACTGGTAGTCCGGGTCCTCGGCCCGCAGCGAGAACGGCGGGAACACGGTCGTCCTGACCCGCATCAGCTCCTCGTAGGCGTCCAGCGCGCCCTTGGCCATGCCCAGCATGACGGTGGCGCTGTCCAGCAGCATGAAGCTGAGGGGGCCGCCGCCGTACTCCGGGTTGCCGTGCAGGGACAGGCCCGGCGTGCCGCCGGCCACCGACGTCTGGCTCAGGTGCAGGGGCAGCGTGTAGTGCCCGGGGATCGAGGCGTGCTCGAAGACGACGCTGTGCGAGCCGCTGCCCTTGAGGCCGAGCTGGTTGCCCCAGTCGTCCAGCCGGCGCCACCGGTCGCGCGGCGCCACGAACAGCATGGGCGCGCCGTCGACCACCACGTGACCCATGAAGTGGGTGGCGTAGGGGGCGCCCGAGCAGTAGTTCCAGGTCCCGTCGAGGATCCACTGGCCGTCCTGGCCGCGCGTCGCGGCGCCGCTGGGCGCCACGGTGGCGGGGCAGACGAAGTCGCCGGTGGCGAACAGCTCGGCCTGCGCCCGCTCGCCGAACAGGGTGGCGACCGCGAGCGCGTGCGCCGTTCCGAGCGAGTACATCCATCCGGTCGAGGGGCATCCCCGCGCGAGCGTCATCGACACGCGCAGGAACGTCTCCACGCCGAACTCGTAGCCGCCGAAGCGGCGAGGCACCAGGATGCGGTAGAAGCCGGCCTGCGCGAAGGCCTCGTGGGTGTCCCGCGCGTAGTAGGTGCGCTGTTCCGTCTCGGCCTGGCGCGCGACCAGGGCGGGCACCATGGCCTCCGCGCGCGCGACGATCTCGTCGGGGGTGAGAGCGGGCTCGGGCGGAGCTCCGGGGGCATGAGTGACGGCTGTCATGCTGCGCGAACCCTTCGTCTCGGGTTTTTCCCCAGCGTCGCCCGCATCCGCCCGCCCCGCATCTCCTGGCGTGCCACGCAATCACGCACGTCAGGAGATGCGCACGTCAACGTCCGAATGGGACGTTCAGGTGGGCAGTTCCTCGACTGACGTCTGGGAGGACATCGTGTTGGTGACCGATGCTCCGGCGCGGGAAGACCTGGTTCACCGCGCCTCGGAGATCGTGCCCGTCCTGCGCGGGCACGCGGCATGGGCGGAGGAGAACCGCAGGCTCCATGAGGAGTCGATAGCAGCAATGGCAGACGCGGGCGTGTTCAGGCTGAGGACGCCACGCCGTTACGGCGGTCACGAGGCGGACACCCGGACGCTGGTCGAGGTGGCCACCGAGCTGGGCAGGGCGGACGGCTCCACCGCCTGGGTCGCCTCCGTCTACTGGATCCCGACCTGGATGGCCTGCCACTTCCCCGAGGCGGTCCAGGACGAGGTGTTCGCCACGCCGGACGTGCGCATCTGCGGCACGCTCAGCCCGACCGCCATGGCCACCCGCACGGACGGCGGCATCGTCGTCAACGGCAAGTGGGGCTTCGTCAGCGGCGCGCACCACAGCCACTGGCAGGAGATCGTGGCCGTCATCATCAGCGAGGACGCGCCACCCGAGCCGATCATGGCGCTGGTCCCGATGTCGGACCTGATCGTCATCGACGACTGGCACACCTCCGGCCTGCGCGGCACGGGCAGCGTCAGCACCGTGGCGCAGGACCTGTTCGTCCCCGCCGAGCGGGTCATGCCGCTCGGCGCCATCCTGGAGGGCGCGCACGCCGACAGGGCCAACACCGGCTCGCCGATCTACCGGCAGCCGCTGCTGCCCGTGGCCTCCGCCTCCTCGGTCGGCACCGTGCTCGGCCTGGCCGAGGCCGCCAGGCAGGCGTTCTTCGAGCGGCTGCCTCAGCGGAAGATCACCTACACCGGCTACGAGAGCCAGAGCGCCGCGCCGCTGACCCACCTGCAGGTCGCCGAGTCCACGTTCAAGATCGACCAGGCCGGGTTCCACGCCGGGCGGCTGGCCGCGACCGTCGACGACAAGGGCGAGCGGGGCGCCGCGTGGAGCGTCGAGGAGCGGGTGCGCGCCCGCGCCGACCTGGGCGCCGTGTGCAGGCTCGGCAAGGAGGCCGTGGACATCCTGGCGACCGCGAGCGGCGGCTCGTCCATCTACAGCGACGTCCCGATCCAGCGGATCGCCCGCGACGTCCACGCGGTCAACCAGCACGCGCTCATGCACCCGAACACCAACACCGAGCTGTACGGGCGCATCCTGTGCGGCCTCGAGCCCGACACGCTCTACATCTGAACACGCCTGGAGGAGACACCATGACCACCGCACCCGCACACGCCCCCGACCAGGCCGCCGTGGCCGCGCTGCCGCAGCGCGTGATCGAGGCCTGGGCCGCGCACGACGCCGACGCCTTCGCCGCGGTCTTCACCGAGGACGGCTCGATGATCCTCCCCGGCCAGTACCGCAAGGGACGCGAGGAGATCCGCGCGTTCATGACCGCCGCCTTCGCCGGCCCCTACCAGGGCACCAGGGTCACCGGAACGCCCATCGACGTGCGCTTCTTCAACGACGACTGCGGCGTCCTGATCACCCAGGGCGGCGTGCTCGCCCCCGGGGAGAGCGAGGTCCCGGCCGAGCGCGCCATCCGCGCGTCCTGGCTCGTCGTGCGCCAGGACGGGCAGTGGCGGCTGGCCGCCTACCAGAACAGCCCGCGTGACTGAGATGGCCGGCCACGTCGGGGACCGCGCGGTGGTGCTCGGCGGCGGCATGGCGGGCCTGCTGTCGGCCCGCGTGCTGTCGGAGTTCTACACCGAGGTCCTGGTGATCGACAGGGACACGCTGACGGGGGCGAGCGGCCCGCGCAGGGGCGTCCCCCACGGCTGCCACGCGCACGCCCTGCTGGCCCGCGGCCAGCAGATACTCGACGAGCTGTTCCCCGGCCTCACCGGGCAGCTCATCGACGCGGGCGTGCCCGCGGGCGACATGGCCACCCGGCTGCGCTGGTACTTCAACGGCCGCAGGCTGCGGCAGGCGCCCAGCGGGCTGGTCAGCGTGTCGGCCACGAGACCCGTCCTGGAGGAGCAGGTCAGGCTCAGGGTGGCGGCCCTGGACAACGTGCGCTTCCTGGAGCGTACCGACATCCTCGGCCCCACCACCTCGGGCGCCCGCGTCACCGGCGTGCGGGTGCGCAACAGCGAAGGCGACGAGGAGCACCTGGCCTCCGACCTGCTGATCGACGCGACCGGCAGGGGCTCGCGCACGCCCGCGTGGCTGCGCGAGCTCGGCTACGACCGGCCGGAAGAGGACCGGGTGAAGATCGGCCTGGCCTACACCACCCGCCACTTCCGGCTGCGCTGCGACCCGTACGGCGACGACCTGTCGATCAACCCGGTGGCCTCCCCGGCCAACCCGCGCGGCGCCTTCTTCCCCAAGCTGCCCGGCGACGTGAGCATGCTCTCGCTCACCGGCATACTCGGCGACCACCCGCCGGCCGACTACGACGGCTTCGTGGCCTTCGCCAAGTCCCTGCCCGTCCCGGACGTCTACGAGGCGATCCGGGACGCGGAGCCGCTGGACGACGGTGTCACCTTCACCTTCCCCGCCAGCGTGCGGCGCCGCTACGAGCGGCTGGCCGGCTTCCCCGACGGCCTGCTGGTGCTCGGCGACGGCGCGTGCAGCTTCAACCCCGTGTACGGCCAGGGCATGACCGTGGCCGCCATGGAGTCCGTCATCCTGCGCCGGCACCTGCGCCGGGGCACCGAGCCCCGGTGGCGCCCGTTCTTCAAGGACATCTCCCGCGTCATCGACGTGCCGTGGGAGATCTCCGCGGGCGCCGACCTGGCCTTCCCCGGCGTGCAGGGGCCGCGCACGCTGAAGGTACGGCTCGCCAACGCCTACATGGGCCGGCTGCACGCCGCGGCGGCCCGCGACGGCGCGGTCACCGCCGCCTTCATGCGGGTGGCCGGGCTCGTCGACCCGCCGCAGGCGCTCATGCGTCCAGGCCTGATGCTGCGGGTCCTGGCCAACGGCAGGCCCGCGACCGGCGAGGAGACCGTCCAGCCGCTCCCGGTGCTGAGAGGCTGACGGGACACACGAAAAGGCGCCGGCGGTTGTGCCGCCGGCGCCTTCCGCTGTGTCACGCGAGCGAACGCGCGAACGTCCTGACGTCGCCGACCAGCAGCTCCGGCTGCTCCAGCGCGGCGAAGTGCCCGCCGCGGTCGAACTCGGTCCAGTGCGTGATGGTCGGGATGTCCCGGTCGGCGAGCCTGCGGACGGGGACGAAGATGTCCCGGGGGAAGACCGCCACCCCGACGGGCACGGTGATCGGCGGCGGCCGGTGGCCCTCGGCCGCCTGCCGCAGCCCCGCCGCCCCCTCGTAGTAGAACCGGGCCGACGAGCCTGCGGTGGCGGTCAGCCAGTAGATCGACACGTTCGTCAGCATGCGGTCCCTGGCGACGGCGTCCTCGGGCACCTGGCCGGAGTCCGTCCAGTCGCGGAACTTCTCCACGATCCAGGCGAGCTGCCCCACCGGCGAGTCCGTCAGCGCGTAGGCCAGCGTCTGCGGGCGGGTGGACTGCAGCTTCATGTAGCCGGACAGCTCCTGGTCGAAGCGGGCGAGCCCGGCCAGCCGCCCCTGGTCCGACGGTGACAGGCCCGCCAGCTCGGCGGGGTCGCCGGAGGGGAAGGCCATGAGCATGTTGACGTGCGCGCCGATGACGGACTCCGGAGCAAGCCTGGCCAGCTCCAGGGAGATCACCGCGCCGGCGTCGCCGCCCTGCACCAGGTAGCGCTCGTAGCCCAGGCGCCGCATCAGCTCCGCCCAGGCCAGCGCCACCCGGTACGGATGCCACCCGGCCTCCCTGGTGTGACCGGAGAACCCGAAGCCGGGAATGGACGGGATCACCAGGTGGAAGGCGGGGCCCTGGCCGCGCGGATCGGTCAGCGGCCCGATGACGTCCAGGAACTCCGCCACCGAGCCCGGCCAGCCGTGGGTGAGCAGCAGCGGGACGGCGTCCGGCTCCGGCGACCTGACGTGCAGGAAGTGCACGGTGGCGCCGTCGATCTCGTCGACGAACTGGGGATGGCCGTTGAGCTCCGCCTCCGCGGCGCGCCAGTCGAAGTCGTGCCGCCAGTAGGTGGCCAGCTCCTTGAGGTAGGTCAGCGGCACGCCACGCTCCCAGCCGGTGCCGGGCAGCTCGTCGGGCCAGCGGGTGTCGTCGATCCTGCGATGCAGGTCACGCAGGTCGCCGTCGGGGATCTCGATGCGAAACGGCCTCATGCTTCCGCCCTTTCTCAGAGGGTCTCTGTCTGTCGTAGCCCGGCGAACGAGGACAGGTCGGGCACCGTCCAGCCGTCCAGGTCGTACTCGCTGAGGCACTGCTCGGCGAACGCCGCGTACTCTTCGAGCTGGCCGGAGGCCATCTGCCCGAACAGCAGCTCGATCCTGGTGTTCTCGTGGTTGCCGGCGTAGTTGCGCTCGTACAGCTCGTGCCGGCCGCCGAACTCCGAGCCGACGGCGTCCCACAGCAGCTTCATCACCTTGACCCGCTCCTCGGCCCCGGAGCCGTCCGAGCCGCGCAGGTACTTGTCCAGGTAGGGGCGGATGTCGGGGTTCTTGAAGTCGGCCGCGCCCGAGTTGACGTAGATGAGGCCGCTGGCGACGTCCTGCAGGATGATCTCCCTGATCCGCGGGTAGCCGATCTGCGTGAACCAGCGGTAGGCCATGCCGTACTGCGGGTTGGGCAGCAGCGCGCCGTTCTTCCACGGCACGGGGTTGCGGGCGGCGGCGTCCGACAGCGCCCAGAACAGGTTGCGCCAGGCCAGCACCTCGCCGACGCGGCTCTGCACGCCGCGGAAGTCCTTGGTGCCGGTGATCTCCAGGGCGCGCAGCAGCAGGCCCGCCAGGAACTCCAGCTTGACCGCCAGCCGCGTGCAGCCGTGGAAGGTGAAACGCTCGATGAAGCCGGAGCGGCCGGTGAAGAGCTGGACCTTGCCGAGGTCGCCGTAGATGAAGACGTTCTCCCACGGGATGAGCACCTGGTCCAGCACGAGGATGCTGTCGTTCTCGTCCAGCCGGGAGGAGAGCGGGTAGTCGAACGGGCTGCCGGTCAGCGCGGCGGCCGCCGTGTAGGAGGGCCGGCAGATCAGCTTGAGCCCCGGCGCGTCCATCGGGACCGTGGCCACCAGGGCGAACTCGCGTTTCTTGATCGGCAGGCCGTAGTGGGCCAGGAAGTTGTAGTGGGTCAGCGCGGAGCCCGTGGCGACCACCTTGGCGCCGCTGACCACCAGGCCCGCGTCGGTCTCGCGCTCGACGTGCACGTACACGTCGCCGACCTGGTCGGGCGGCAGGTTGCGGTCCACCGGCGGGTGCACGATCGCGTGGTTCCAGTACAGGACCTTCTCCTGCGACTCGCGGTACCACCGGCGGGCGTTGTCGGCGAACGGCGCGTAGAAGTCGGCGTTGGCGCCCAGCGTGCCCAGGAAGGAGGCCTTGTAGTCGGGGCTGCGGCCCATCCAGCCGTAGCTCATCCTGGCCCAGGTCGCGATGGCGCGCTGGTCGGCCACCAGGTCCTCCACGCTGCGGGGCGTGGTGAAGAAGTGGTGGGTGTAGCCCTCGCCGCCGCTGTCGGTGGGGCAGGTGAGCTGGTCCCGGGTCGCCGGGTCGTGCAGGGCGTCGTACAGCCTGGCCGTCATCCGCACCGGGTTGTGGAAGGCCGGGTGCTCGGTGACGTCCTTGACCCGGTCGCCGTAGAGGTAGATCTCGCGGGCGTCACGCAGGCTCTCGACGTACTCGCTGCCGGTCATCGGGCGCGTCGCGGGCATCGGCATCTCCCTGCTCCAGGCGGCGTTTGCGCCCCTCCAGCCTGGCATCCGGGCCCGGCCCGGCCATCTCACGCCGTGCGCTGTTGCGGCACTCTGGGAGGTGCCGGCCCGCGGGCGCCGGTGTGACGATGGCCGCGTGAGCGAGCAACGGCTGTGGGCGCTGGCCCATCTGGGAACTCCGATGGCCCTCCGGGTGGCCGCGACGCTGAGGATCGCCGACCGGCTGGCCAAGGGGCCGGTCACCGGCAAGGAGCTGGCCGGCGCGGTGGGCGCGGACCCCGGCGCGCTGGAACGGCTCATGCGGTACCTGGCCGCCAGGGGGGTGTTCCGCAGGGACCCCGCGGGGGCCTACACGCTGACCCCCCTGGGCGAGGAGCTGCGCGAGGACCATCCGGCCGGCATGCGGGCCATGCTCGACCTCGAAGGATGGGAGGGGCGGGCCGAGCTGTCGTTCGCGCACCTGCTGCACAGCGTCCGCACGGGTGAGGCGGCCTTCCCCCGGCAGTTCGGCCGCTCCTTCTGGGACGACCTCGCCGCCGACCCGGCACGCTCGGCCGCCTTCGACGCGCGCATGGCGGCCGAGATGCCCGCCAGGGCGCCGGCCATCGTGGCCGGCTACGACTGGGGCACGCTCGGCCACCTCGTGGACGTCGGCGGCGGCGACGGGTCGCTGCTCATCGCGTTGCTCACCGCCTTCCCCGCCCTTCGCGGCACGGTGCTCGACCAGCCGGAGACCGCGCGTGCCGCGCAGGCGGCGCTGGAGTCGGCCGGCCTGGCGGGGCGCGGCCGCGCCGTGGGAGGCAGCTTCTTCGACCCGCTGCCGCCGGGTGCCGACGGGTACCTGCTGTCGTGGATCCTGCACGACTGGAGCGACGACGACGCCCGCGCCATCCTGGCGCGCTGTGCCGAGGCGGTGCGGCCGGGCGGCTCGGTGTTCGTGGTCGAGGACTTCGGCCCCGACGGGGAGTCCCCGCGTACCGGCATGGACCTGCGCATGCTCGTGTACTACGGCGGCAGGGAGCGCGGCATCGGCGACCTGCGCCCGCTGGCTCACGACGCCGGCTTGGAGATCGCTTCGGTGCATCCCGCGGACACGCTGAAGCTCGTGCGCCTGGCGGCCCGCTCATGAGCACGGTCGAGGAGATGAGCGCGGCGGGGAACGCGGGCGCGGCGGGCACGGCCGGCGTTGCCGGCGTGACCGGCATGGCGCCGGGTGAGGCGGTGGCGGCGCTGGTGTCGCGCGCGGGCCGCCGGGACCCGTACCCGCTCTACGAGGCGTTGCGCGCCCACGGCCCGGTGATCCCGGTACGGCCGGGCCTCACCGTCGTCGTCGGGTACGCCGAGATCTCCCGCGCGCTGCGGGACAACCGGCTCCGCGTCCAGGACGCGGCCAGCTACGACGTGATCTACCCGCGCTGGCGCTCGCACGCGTCGCTGCGCGGCTACACCGACTCCATGCTTTACCGCAACCCGCCCGACCACGCGCGCATGCGCCGGCTGGTCAGCAGCGGCTTCACGCCCGCGCGCGTGTCGGCCATGCGCGAGTCGGTCGAGCGGATGGTGCACCGCCTGCTGGACAGGCTGGCGGACCTCGGCGCGGGCGGCGCCCCGGTGGACTACGTCGCCGAGTTCGCCTCCAGGCTGCCGATCGCGGTCATCAGCGCGCTGATCGGCGTCGCCGAGGACGACCAGCAGTGGTTCCGCGCGATGGCCTCCGACCTGACGATCGCCCTGGAAGGCATCACCAACGTCGGCAGGCTCGGCGCGGCCGACCAGGCGATGGACGAGCTGGCCGGCTACTTCGGCGACCTCATCGAGCACCGGCGGCGCCATCCCGCCGACGACATGCTGACCGCGCTGGTGCGCGCGCACGACGGCGGCGGCGCCGGGCTCGGCCACGACGAGCTGGTCGGCAATCTGATGCTGCTGCTGACCGCCGGCTTCGAGACCACCAGCTTCCTGCTCGGGCACGGCCTCAGGCTGGCCTTCGAGCACCCGCTTCAGGCCGCGCTCCTGCGCGACGACCCGGAGCGGGCCACCGCGTACGTCGAGGAGGTCCTGCGCTATGAGACGCCCGTCCAGGCCACCAGCAGGTGGGCGGGGACGGGCATGGAGCTCCTGGGCACGCCGCTGGAGGGCGGGACGAAGGTGGTGCTCATGCTGGGGGCCGGCAACCGGGATCCGCGCCGTTTTTCCGACCCCACCCGCTTCGACCCGGACCGGCCGGACATCCAGCCGCTCAGCTTCGGCGCGGGGCCGCACTTCTGCCTGGGGGCGCCGCTGTCGCGCATGGAGGCCAGGATCGCGCTCCCGCTGCTGCTGCGCAGGTTCCCCGCGCTGGCCGCCGCCGAGCCGCCCGACCACCGGGACCGCTGGGTCGGCCGCGGCCTGCGCCGCTTCCTGATCACCGTCTCCTGATCACCGTCTCCTGATCACCGTTTCGTGATCACTGTCTCCGGAGCCCGCCCCTGCAACGCCTCCCGGCCCGCCCCTGCAACGAGGGGCGGGCCGGGAGAACACCGCTCAGGCGAGCGCCACAGCCGCCTTGCGCTGCTGCCAGGCCTCGTGCGCCCCGCGCACCTTCGCCCACAGCGCGGCCCGGTCCTTGGCGTTGACATCCCCCAGGTGCAGCCCGAACACCGAGCTGAGCGCGTCGTACCACTGCGCCTGGGTGGCGAGCTCCACCTCGCTCGTCCCCGCACCGCTCACCCGCCGCAACATGCACCCCACCAGCGCGTCCGCGCCGGTGGCGTCGCGCCGCAGCACGACGGCGGCACGCACCAGCCGCGACTCGGGCGAGGTGCACAGGTACGGATGCCACTCCACGAAGTCGACCGCCGTGGCGGGGTCGGTCTCCATGTCGAGCCCGGCGATCGACCCGCGCGGATCGTGGTCGAACCGCCACCCGCCGGGCTCCACGGCCGACGCCGACAGCCGGAACTCGAACGGCCCCTGCCGGTAGGTGCCCTCGCGCAGCGGCAGCGGCTCCAGCAGCCCGTCGCCCAGCCCGATGTCGACCAGCCAGGACCGCCCTTCCAGGGTGACGCTCAGCGCCAGGTGCGGCGCGAAGGAGACGCCGCTCGCCGGGGCCCGCCTGCCGGCCTGCACGCTGGCGCGATGCCAGGTGACCTCGTACCCCAGGGCGGTCAGCAGCGTGGCGAACGCGCCGTTGAGCTGGACGCAGTACCCGCCGCGCCCGCGCAGGATCCTGTCGATCGACTCGCGCGGATCCAGGGTGGTCCTCCGGCCGAGCTGGACCTCCAGCGTCTCGTACGGCACCCGTTCGACGTGCGCGCGATGCAGCGCGCGCAACGCGTCGAGCGACGGCTCGCCGGGGTCGCGGATCTCCAGCCGGTCCAGGTACGTGTTCAGGTCACGGTCGTGGGGTCGCCGCATGGCTCCTCCTCCCTCGGTCGAGTTCCTCCATCGTGCGCGGCTGAGGAGCCCGGCCGCATCTCGCGGAATGCTGCCCGTACCGCGCAATACGCAAGATGCGGCGGGCTCCGGGCGTGATCGACGATGACACTGGCCTGAGCCATCCACCGGGAGGAGACGAGCAGATGCGCAACCAGGTGATCGTTCGGGAGCAGATGACCGCCCGGTGGGAGGAGCACCTGCCCGGCCTGCTCGGACAGGTGGGGGTGCCGGCACAGGGCGTGGTGCAGGTGGGCGCGCACCGGGGGCAGGAGGTGTCGGCGTTCACGGCGTGCGGGTTCCGCCGCCTGGTCATGATGGAGCCGAACCTCGATCATCTGTCGGCGCTGCGCGAGCAGTTGCGCGTGCACCATCTGGCCGCGGGGCTGCCGGAGCCCGCGGACGGCCAGCTGCCGCGCGTGGTGGTGGCCGCGGCGGCGGGTCGCAAGCGCGGCCGGGCCACGCTGAACATCACCCCCTATGACAAGCAGTCCAGCATGCTGGAGCCGTTGCAGCCGATGGCCGTCGTGCGCCAGGTGAGCGTGCCGGTCATCCCCGTCAGCGAGGTGCAGCACGGCTGCAACGTGCTGGTGGTGGACGCCCAGGGCGCCGAGCTGGACGTCCTGGAGGGCACCGACCTGGGCAGGCTGCGGCTGGCGGTGATCGAGGGCAGCGTGTCGGCCCGCTACAGCGGCGGCTCGACGCTGGACAGCATCGCCGCCCACATGACCGGGCACGGCTGGCGCGCGGTGGCCTCGTGGGCGCACGAGCGTCCCGGCGTCGTGGACGTGGCCTGGCTGGCCCCCGAGCGGCCGGCCTCCGAGCCGGCGCGCGGATGAGCCTGCTGCGGGAGCACGGCGACGGGGTGGCCGTCCTGCGGCTGGACCGGCCGCACGTGCGTAACGCGCTCGGCGCCGAGCTGGTGGAGTCGCTCGGCGCCGCGCTCGCCGACCTGGACGACGACCCCGGCGTGCGCGTGGCCGTGCTGACGGGCACGCCGCCGGGGTTCTGCGCGGGCTCCGACCTGAAGGAGCTGTCCCGCATGAGCGGCGCGGCCATGGTGCGGCACGAGGCCGCCACGGGTCGGCTGGCCAGGGACATCCAGCACCTGGGCATCCCGGTGATCGCCGCGGTCGAGGGCTTCGCCATGGGCGGCGGCTTCCTGCTGGCCACCGGCTGCGACGTCGTCGTCACGGCCGGGGACGCGCGCTGGCACCTGCCCGAGGTCGGCCTCGGCTGGGTGCCGCCGTGGGGCGTCCAGAGCCTGGTCTCCAGGGTGGGGCCCGTGACCGCCAGGCGCCTGGTGTGGGGCGAGCGCCCGCTCACCGGCGGCGAGCTGTACGCGCTGGGCGCCGCCGACGAGCTGACCGCCCCCGGGCAGGCGCTGGCCCGCGCCCTGGAGGTGGCCGCCGGGCTGGCGCGGCTGCCCGCGCACGCGGTCGCCTCGGCCAAGCGCGCGCTGGCCGACGCCGTCGCCGAGCGCGCGGAGACCCTGGACGCGCGTACCGCCTGGATGTTCGGCGCGGACTGCGGCTCCGAGGCCGCCCGGCGCAGCCTGGCACGATTCCGTACACCTGTGTGAGGCACTCCATGATCGGTAAGGTGTGCGACGCGGCGCGGGCGGTGGCGCTCATCGGCGACGGCCAGGCCGTCGCGAGCACCGGAGTCATCGGCTGGCTCACGCCCGACGCCCTGCTGGCCGCGCTCGGCGAGCGCTACCGGGCCGGCGGCGCGCCCCGCGACCTGACCTTCTACTTCCCCTGCGCCACCGGTGACGGCGTGGGCATCCGCGGCATGGACCACGTGGCGGTGAAGGGCCTGATGCGCCGCATCGTGTCGGGCTCGTTCATCAACCCGCGCCACCCGGAGACGGGCGCGCGGCCCGCGCTGACGGAGCTGATCCAGAACGACCTCGTCGAGGCCTACACCTGGCCGATGGGCGCCACCATGCACTGGCTGCGCGAGGTGGCCAGGCGCGGTCCCGGCTACCTGACGCGCGTCGGCCTCGGCACGTACGCCGACCCGCGGCACGGCGGCGGCAAGTTCACCCGCCTGGCCGCCGACGACCTGGTCGAGCTCGTGGAGCTGGGCGGCCAGGAGTACCTGTGGTACCCGACCTGGCCGCTGGACGTGGGCCTGATCCGCGCGGGCAGCGCCGACCCGGACGGCAACCTGTCGTTCGAGGACCAGCCGCTGCTGTCCAGCGCGCTGGCGATCGCCCTGGCGGTCAAGGCCTGCGGCGGCACCGTGATCGCGCAGGTGTCGCGGCTGGTGGCGCCGGGGGAGCGGCCGGCGCGCGAGGTACGCGTGCCCGGCTCGCTCGTCGACCGGGTCGTCGTGGTGCCCGACGCGCCCACCGGCACCGGCGTCCGCGACGACCCCGGCTACCTGGGTCACGTGCCCGGCGCGGTCGCGCGCGTGCCCCGGCTGCCGGCCGGGCCCGACAAGGTCATCGCGCGCCGGGTGGCCAGGGAGGTGCGCAGGGGGGAGACCTCGATCTTCGGGTTCGGCGCCTCCTCGGACACCGTGCTCGTCATGGCGGAGGACGGCGCGCTGGACGGCGACGGCCTGAACGACTACCTGTTCACCACCGAGCACGGCTCCTTCGGCGGCATCGTGATGAGCGGCTGGCAGTTCTCCGCGAACTACGCCCCGCGCGCGCTGCTCGACGGGCCCGCCCAGTTCGACTTCATCGACGGGGGCGGCTGCCCGTTCGCCGCGCTGGCCTTCGCGCAGCTCGACGCGCTCGGCCGGGTGAACGTCAGCCGCTTCGGCGCGGCCAACCCCGGCGCCGGCGGTTTCGTGGACATCGCTCACGGCGCCGCCCGCCTGGTCTTCGCCGGCACCATGACCACCGGCGGGCTCAGGGCGGACTGCGCGGGCGGCCGCCTGCGGATCCTGGAGGAGGGCCGGGTGGCCAAGTTCGTGCCCCGGGTGGACCACGTGACGTACCGGCTGCGCGAGGGGGTCGCCGCCGGCCAGTCGGCCCTGGTGGTCACCGAGCGGGCGGTCTTCGACGTCACCGCGGACGGGCTGGTGCTGGCCGAGGTCGCCCCGGGCGTGGACGTCGAGCGCGACGTGCTCGCGCACGTCGGCTTCCCCGTCAGGCGGGCACGCGACGTCACGCTCATGGACGCCGCCCTGTTCCGTCCGTGAGGCGGGTTCATGGCCGCCGCCCCGTTCCGGCCGGGAGGCGGGTTCATGGCCGCCGGCCGGCCGCACGCACGAGCTCGCGGATCTCCCCGGCCAGCAGCTCCGCCGCCCGCTCCAGCTGCTCGTCCGACAGGTACGGCGCGGGACCGAGCCGCAGGTGGTCCCCCCGGCTGTCCGCCTGCACGCCGCGCGCCGCGAGACCGGCACGCAGCCGCCCGGCGTACGGAGACCGCAACGCCAGGAACCCGCCGAAGTCCTCGGCCCGCCCCGTCCTGTCCCTGGTCACGAGGTGCTCGGGCACGTCCAGCGCGTCGAACCGGGCGGCCAGCAGCCCCACCTGGCGCAGCGAGACCGCCCGCAGGAACTCCGGCGTCAGCCCGTGCCCGGTGAAGAAGTCGAAGACCCGCGCGGCACGGTAGTGGCTGGTCGGGTCGTAGGTGGCGCCCGCGAACCGCGGCGCGCCCGGAGGGTACACGACCGGGCCGCCAGGAAGCGGCTCGCCCGCCAGCTCGCCGAACTCGGAGAACCACCCGGTGATCACCGGCCGCAGCCGGTCGGCGTGGCCGGGCAGCCGCAGGAAGCAGTTGCCCTCGCCGAGCTGCAGGTACTTGTACCCGCCGCCGACCACCCAGGCCTCCTCGATGCCCGCGGTGCTGAAGGGCACCACGCCGAGCGCGTGGTAGGCGTCCACCAGCAGCTCCGCGCCGTGGCGCAGGCACGTCCCGGCCAGCGCGTCCAGCCCGGGCACGATCCGGGCGTCCTCGAACAGCACCGCGGAGACCAGCACCGCCGCGGTCCCGCCGTCCACCGCGCCGGCCAGCCGCGCGGCGAGCGTGTCCGCGGGCCGCGCGGGCACCACGATCACCTCCACCCCTTCCTCGGCCAGCCGGGCGAGCTGCCTGCGCAGCGTGTGGAACTCCCCGTCGGAGGTGACCAGCCGGGGGCGGCGCCGGAGGTCGAGCGCGGACAGGAAGCGCAGCACCAGGTCGTGCGTGCTGGCGCCGAGCGCGAGCTGCGCGTGCGGGTCGCCGAGGAAGCGGCGCAGCCCGTCCCTGACCCGGTCGGCCTGCTTGAACGCCAGCGCCCACTTGCCGTCGGCGTCCCTGGCCGCGTCCATGAACGCGTCGATCTGCCCGGCCAGCGCCACGTCCGGCCAGGCCTGGTGGGAGTGGCCGGTGAGCAGCAGCCGCTCGGAGACGCGGAAGCGGGAGTAGTGCGGCGCGAGCCGCGCGGACTGGTCCATCACATCGCGCTCCTGACCGCCCACAGGTCGGGGAAGCAGGGGGCCAGCGAGCTCATGAGGTAGTGGCCGCCGCTGGAGCCGCCGGTGCCCGGCCGGGCACCGATCGTCCGCTCCACCATCTTCAGGTGCCGGTAACGCCACTCCTGGACGCACTCGTCCAGGTCCACCATGCGCTCGCACAGCTGCGCGGCCCCGGTGTCGTCCTGGTAGACGCGCAGCAGCAGCTCCTGCAGGTCCTGCGACGGTCCGAGCTGCTCGGTCACGTCCCTGTACAGCTTGTCCTTGGGCACCTCGTAGCCGCGCAGGTAGAGGTAGGTGAGCAGGGAGTCGTACAGGGACGGCCTGGCCATCGCGGCCGCGATCCTGTCACGTGCCGGGCTGCCTTCCGGCTGGCCGAGCAGGACGCGCTCGTCGCGCCGCCCGAGCACCGCCTCGATCTCCCTGAACTGCGCCGACTGGAAGCCGCTGCTGGTGCCGAGCTTGCCGCGGAACGCGGAGAACTGGCCGGGCGTCATCGTCTCCAGCACGTCCATCTGGGCCGCCGCCAGCTTCAGTATCCGCAGCAGCCGGTGCAGGGTCCGCATGGCGTGCGCGGTGAACCCGCCCGACAGCTCCAGCTGCAGCTCCGCCATCTCGTGCAACGTCTGTTTGAACCACAGCTCGTACACCTGGTGGATGACGATGAACAACGTCTCGTCATGGCTGTCGGAGACCGGCCGCTGCGCCCCGAGAATTTCGTCGAGCGCCAAGTACGAGGAATACGTGAGAACAGTTTTTTCCGTCATGTGCATAACGGTGCGCCTTCGCGAAAGCCGGCACCATGCCGGTACGCAGCAGCTACCTGCGCGGAATCGACCGCTTCCTGCCATTCACCCGCATTCAGCACGCCACGAGATGCGCCCATGAAGAGCGCGGCGTGACGATAACGCCAGGTCCCATCAGCGAACGGACTGCGAGGAAGCATGCCATGACATCACCGGAAATCATCAGCAACAGCGGTGGCGGCGGGAAACGCGCGCCACGGCTCGACGGCTTGCGCGGATATCTGGCGCTCGGCGTGATCATCGTGCACGTCGCCTTCGCCGCCGGCGTCATCGGCTTCTACGACAAGCCCGCCGACAGCATCTGGGCCGTCCTGGTCCAGGGGTTCAACGTGCTGCTGCCGCCCTTCTTCGTGATGTCCGGACTGCTGCTGTACCGGCCGTTCGCCAGAGCGACCATCGTCGGCACGCCCCGCCCGGCCATCGGCGGCTACCTCATCAAGCGCATGCTGCGCATCCTGCCGGCCTACTGGCTGGTGGCCGTGGCGGCGCTGCTGCTGCTCAACGCCAAGAGCGTGGACGGCATCTGGTACGTCCTCAGCCCGCTGCTGCTCATGCACAACTACGTGCCCGGCCCCGAGCTGGGATACGCGGGCCTCGAACCCACCTGGACCGTCCCCGCCGAGGTCACCTTCTACCTGGCGCTCCCGATCCTGGCGTGGATCTTCGACAGGTACGCCAGGAAGGCCGACACCCCCGGCGGCAAGGCCCGCCGCCTGATCGTGCCGCTCGCCGTCTTCGTGCTCGTGGGCCTGGCCTGGACCGTCTACACCCACCTGGAGTTCATGGGCCCGTTCCCGTACGAGTACTTCTGGGTGATCGGCTTCACCGGCTTCCTGGCCATCGGCATGGGGCTGGCGATCCTGGCCGCGTACGCGGAGGCCACCGGCACCACGCCGCGCCTCTACCGCGCGGCACAGCGCCGCCCGCTGCTGTTCTGGCTCGGCGCGCTGGTGGTGTACGTGATCAACTGCATCAGGCCGTTCGGCAAGCCCGGCATGGCCGACTACGCCACCGTGCCGGAGGCGCTGGCGGAGATGGTGCTGTTCCTCATCTTCGCGCTGCTCATCATCGCGCCCGTCGTCATCCCCGGCGTGCGCTCGGCGTTCATCGACGCCGTGCTCACCAACCGGCCGATGCGCTTCTTCGGGCGCATCTCCTACGGCGTCTACCTGTGGCACTTCGTGCTGCAGTACCTGTGGCTGCAGAACGGCAGCATCTTCGGCGCCGCGCCGCTGCCGATGCCGGCGGTGATGGGCAAGGCCGGCTTCTGGGAGCTGCTCGCCGTCGTGCTGGTCGGCACCGTGCTCATCGCCACGGTCAGCTACTACCTGGTCGAGCTGCCCGCGATGCGGCTGCGCGAGCGGCTGGTCTCCTCCGGCCGGCAGCCGGCCGTGCGGGAGGAGAAGCCCCGGGTTCCCGCCTAGAGGCGCGGCACACGGAAGTGGCGGCGGGCCCGGCCCGCCGCCACTTCTTCGCGTGTTCAGCCCACCTTGGTCATCGTGGCCTCGTAGCCGCCGCCCGGCCACGCCCAGCGGCCCGAGATGGTGGCGCCGTCCGCGCTGAGCGCGCCGGTGAAGCCGGCGGGGGAGCCCTCCTCGCCGAACCAGATGCTGAGGTCGCCGTCCTGGAGCTTCCAGGTGTAGGTGAAGGCGTTGCCCGTGCTGTCGAAGTACCGCGAGCGCAGCGCCTGGCTCTCGGCCTCGTAGCCGATGTACTCCACGCCCTTCATCGTGCCGTGCCCGTGGTCCATCTCGTGGTGCTGGACCAGGAAGAAGCCGCCCTCCATCCACTCGAAGGTCAGCCGCCCGCCCAGGGGGTCGCCGGAGTTGAGGTCCTTGCCGGTCATCTCCCAGGCGCCGACGAGCGGCTCCAGGGCCTTGAGCGCGGGGTCGGGGGTGGGCATCCGGTTCTGCGGGTTGTCGGTGACGGTCTCTGTCATGTCTCCTCCAGACATCGGTCTTCTGCCGGACAGGGTGACGCCCGGTACGCCGCGTCGCGTACCGGGCGTCAGGAGCTCACTTGGCGCCGAAGAACGCCTTGACGCGGGACCAGCGGCCCCAGACGACCAGGCCGGCGATGACGAGCAGGACGGCCTCGATGATCGGCGGGCCGCCGAGGACGAACGCGTTCGTGCCGGCCGCGCAGACCAGCAGCCCGACGAGCCCGAGGGCGGCGACGCCGGTCAGGCGCGGGACCAGCAGGCCGATCGCGGCGGCGATCTCGATGACGGCGACCACGTACCTGAACCACTGGCCGGCGCCGATGGCCTCGAACATGCCGACCATCGTGGGGTCGCCGATGAGTTTCAGTACGCCGCCCAGCCCGATCTGGTACGCCAGGAGAACCTGGGCGACCCAGAGGGCGATGTTCTTGCCGCGGCCTGTCTTCTTCTGCGCCGCGGTGATGCTTTCTGTGGTGCTCATCCAGTCCTCCTTGAGAACTAATTGACGATCTCCATCTGGCCCATCATTCCGAGGGCGGAGTGCTCCAGCATGTGGCAGTGGTAGACGTATCGGCCCAGGTGGGAGCCGATATCGACCTGTAGGCGAACGGTCTCGCCCGGCTGGATGAGTACGGTGTCCTTCCAGCCGCCCTCACCCGGCAGCGGCGGCTTGCCGTCCCGGGACAGGAGCAGGAAGTGCGAGAGGTGGGTGTGGAAGTTGTGCGGGACGCCGAACCCGGAGCCGCCGACGTTCGTGTCGCTGTTGGTGACCTCCCAGATCTCGGTGGTGCCCCGCCTGACCTGCATGTCCACCCTGGCCGGGTCGAACACCCGGTCGTTGATCAGCGCCCTGATGTTGACCGGGTCCAGGCTGAGCACGAGCTTGCGGTCCTGGACGGCCGTCGGCATCGGGGACAGCGGGCGGAGCTGCGCGGGCACCCTGCTGCGGTCGGCGGCCTTGCGTACGACGTCGAAGCGCAGCACCGCGCCGGCCACGTCGTTGAGCGTCACGTGGCCGCCCAGCGGGGCCTGGGCGAAGTCGACGACGATGTCGGCGCGCTCGCCCGACGACAGCACCAGCCTGTCCACCGGCACCGGCGCGGGCAGCAGACCGGCGTCGGTGCCGATCTGCGTCATCTGCGCGCCGTCGAGCGTCAGCTCGAAGACGCGGTGGGTGGAGCCGTTGAGCAGGCGTAACCGGTGCTTGCGCGCGGCGACCTCGAAGTAGGGCTGCGGCTTGCCGTTGGCCAGCAGCGTGGGGCGGTTGTAGGGGTCGGCGGGGTCGAAGACCAGGTTTCCCGCGTCGTCGAACAGCGCGTCACGCAGCATGATCGGCACGTCGTAGCCGCCTGACGGCAGGCCGAGCCGCCGCTCGTCCTCGTCGTCGATCAGGTAGAACCCGTGCAGGCCGCGGTAGACGTTCTCGGCCTCGAGGTGGTGCGCGTGGTCGTGGTACCAGAGCGTCGCGCCCGGCTGGGCGTTCGGGTACAGGTACGCCCGGCCCGAGCCCGGCGCGATCACGTCCGTCGGGTAGCCGTCGTGCGCGGCGGCCACGCGCCCGCCGTGCAGGTGCACGTTGGTCTCGTGGCCGAGCTTGTTGTCGAAGGTGATCAGCGTCCTGCGGTTGCGCCGGGCGCGGATGGTGGGCCCGCAGAAGGCGCCGCCGTAGGTGAGCACGGGCGTGCTCAGCCCTGGCAGGATCTGGGCCGTCGCCGGCTGGACGGACATCCGGTAGATGTCGGTGTCGGCGGTCTGCACCGACGGGATGCGGGTGGCGGGCACCGGCATCCTGACGGAGAAGGGGGTGACGGCCGGGCCCGACCTGACCGCGGGGACGCGGCCCGCATGGTCGTGCACAGCACCGTGCATGGGGCCGTGCGCGTGCTGCGGCTGCGCGTTCCGCGTGTCCCCGGACTGGACGAACGGGGCCAGCGCGACGCCTCCCGTCAGCCCGCCGAGAACGAGTAAGCGCCGTCGGCTCAACATGGCTGAACTCCTATCGCCAGCTCCGAGGGTGGCATCGCACCCCGGAGCGGTCATCTTCCGTATTGCTCACTTGACGGCCAGCCGCCGCGGCGTCAGCCCGCGGGCGCAGTCGTCGTTGTAGGCGTCGAGCAGGCGCTGCGCCTGCACCGTCGCCTCGGCCAGCAGCGCGCCGGGGTCCGCGCCGCGCAGGACGCCGGCCATGGCGCCCGTCATGTGGTCCTGGATCCCGGCGAGGTCGCCCGCGATCGCGCCGAGCGCCGCGGGCGAGCCGTCGGCCGCGCGCAGCTGGTCGGTGGCCGCCCGGTGGATCGGGTGCCGGTCGTACCAGCCCTCCCGCTCCAGCAGCTCGACCGAGGCGCCGGTGACCGGCAGGAACCCGGAGACGCGGTGCCACCCGGCCACGTTGCGGGCGTCGAGCAGGTACTGCAGGAACGCCAGCGCGCCGTCCGCCTTCTCGCGCGGCAGCCCGGCGGCGAGCCAGAACGCCTGCCCGGAGACCAGGTGCCCGGCGCGCGGCGCCCCCTCGTTGTACGGCAGCGGGCAGGCCGCCACCTCGAAGCCCGCCTCGGAGCAGGACTTCGCGACCATCCCGGCGACGACGGAGGAGGCGATGGTGAAGGCCGCCCGCTGCTCGGTGAAGGCGCGCAGCGTGCCGCCCCAGTCCTCCGGCGTCCCCGTGTCCAGGTAGTGACCCCGCTCGTGCAGGCGCTGCCACCAGGTGGCGTAGGCCAGCAGCTCCTCGCAGGCCAGGTCCACCTTCTCCGCCCGCCCCGACCTGCCGTTGTCGTGGTCGGCCAGCAGGCCGCCCTGACCGGCCACGGCCTGCTGGACGAGCCAGCCGTGGTTGGCCCAGGTGGCGGGCGAGCCGGCGGCGGCGCAGGCCGACTCCAGCTCGCCCCAGGTGCGCGGCATCGAGGTGACGCCCGCGGCCTCCAGCATGGCGGTGTTGCCGAGCAGCACCGCCGTGGTGGCGGTCATCGGCGCGGCGACCAGCTCACCCGCGTAGGTGTAGTAGCCGCGCACGGCGGGCTCCAGGTCGGCGAGGACGACGCGCTCGCCGAGGATCTCGCCGCGACCGGCGACGGCCCGCTCGATCGGGACGAACAGCGGCGCGCCCGACGGCCCCCGCGTGTCCAGGGCCAGCCGGGTGGCGGTGGCGTAGTACTCGGCGAGGTCCGGGGGCCGGCCGCGCCCGGCCGCCCTGGCCACCTCGGCGGGCAGCTCGCGGAAGCCGTACCCGGTGACCTCGATCCGGTAGCCCGGATGGGCGGCCTCGAAACCGGCGGCCAGCTTCTTGATCGGATCCAGGTAGCCCGGCAGCGGATGCTCCGCGAGCCAGACGTCGACGACCGTTGTCATCGCCTCAGCATGACCACGCCCCCGCGCCCGCACATCTCGTGACGTGCGCTGTTGCGCGAAGCCACACAGCAATTCAGAGGATGAGTGATCCAACGGGGAGATGTGACCCTGACTCCTGAGTCGCATGGCGGCGAATGGAGGAGCACGGTGATCAGTACCCATGACGAGTTCGATGTTGTCGTGATCGGTGGCGGCCCCGGCGGATCGAGCACGGCCGGACTGCTGGCCAAACGTAACCATCGCGTGCTGGTGCTCGAACGCGAGAAGTTCCCCCGTTACCACATCGGCGAGTCGCTGATCACGGGGTCCATGCCCACGCTGGAGGAGCTGGGCCTGCGCTCGCGGCTCGACCAGATGGGCTTCGTCAAGAAGTACGGCGGCACGCTGCTGTGGGGCAAGAACCAGGGCACCTGGGACTTCCGGTTCGCCGAGGCGGCCAACTATGAGCACACCTACCAGGTGCGGCGGGCCGACTTCGACTCCGTCCTGCTGGCCAGGGCCAGGGAGCTGGGCGCGACGGTGCTGGAGGAGGCCACCGTCAAGCACTTCCTGTTCGAGGGCGACCGCATCTGCGGCGTCACCTACACCGTCAAGGGCGACCAGGAGCCGCGCACCGCGCGCTGCCGCCTGCTGGTGGACGCCTCGGGGCAGCAGCACGTGCTGGCCCGCCACTTCGACCTGGTCGAGTGGCACGACGACCTGCGCAACATCGCCGTCTGGTCCTACTTCCAGGGCTGCAAGCGCTACGGCGGCACCAGGGCGGGCGACACGGTCACCGAGAACAGGCCGAACGGCTGGTTCTGGTTCATCCCGCTGCACGACGGCACGGTGAGCGTCGGCTACGTCACCCCGATCGACGAGTACAAGAAGTCGGGCAAGAGCCTGGAGGAGCTGTTCACCTCGGAACTGGCCGCGGCCGAGGAGGTCAGGGCGCTGACCGAGGGCGCCACCCGGGCGAGCGCCTTCCGCAGCATCCGCGACTGGTCCTACACCTGCAAACGCTTCCACGGGCCCGGCTGGGCCCTGGTGGGCGACGCGGCGGCCTTCATCGACCCGCTGCTGTCCACGGGCGTCGGCCTGGCGCTGCGCGGCTCGCTCGGGCTGGCGGGCGCCCTCGACGCCGCGCTGCGCGACCCGTCCTGCGAGGAGCAGGTGCTGGCGCGCTACGAGAAGGACTACCGCACCTTCCTGAACTCCCTGCTGGCCTTCGTGCGCTTCTTCTACGACCGCACCCGCCACAAGGAGGAGTACTGGGAGAAGGCCCAGGAGCTGCTCGACCCGCGCAGGCTGCGCCCGCGGAAGATCGACTTCGCGACGATGCTGTCCGGCGTCTCGGGCGTCCACGACATCTTCCACACCGACTGACGGAGTGCCTGATGGTGCCGACATCTGTTCATGGACACCTCGCCGAGCAGGCAGCGCGCACGCCGGACGCGATCGCCGTGTCCGACGGCCCCGCCGCCCTGACCTACCGGGAGCTCGACGAGCGGGCCAACCGCCTGGCCCACCGCCTGCGCGGCCTCGGCGTGGGGCCGGAGACGCCGGTCGCGGTCCTGATGGAGCGCTCGGCCGAGCTCGTCGTGGCGCTGCTCGGGATCCTCAAGGCGGGCGGTTGCTACCTGCCCGTGCACAGCGCCTACCCGCCCGACCGGCAGCAGTGGATCATCGACTCGTCGGGCGCCCCCGTGCTGCTCGCCGACAGCGCCAAGGCCGGCGCCGGCCTGCCGTCCGCGCCCGGGACCCTCGTCCTGGACGAGCCCGGCGAGCGGGCCAGGACGGACGCGCAGCCGTCCGCGGCGCTGGCCGACGCCACCCACCCCGACAACCTGGCCTACGTCATCTACACCTCCGGCTCGACCGGGCGCCCCAAGGGCGTGGCCGTCACCCACGGGGACGTGCTCGGCCTGGCGCTCGACCGGTGCTGGGACACCGGCAACCACCAGAGCGTGCTCATGGTCGCCCCGTACGCCTTCAACGTCTCGACCTACGAGCTGTGGGTGCCGCTGCTGCACGGCGGCCGGATCGTCGTCGCGCCGCCCGGCGAGCTGGACCTGGCCGGCCTGAAGGAGCTGGTGACCCGCGAGGAGATCACCGCCCTGCACCTGACCGCCGGGCTCTTCCGCGTCGTGGCGGAGGAGGGCCCCGGCTGGCTGTCCGGCGTGCGCGAGGTGCTCACCGGCGGCGACGTGATCGTCCCGTCGGCGGTCAGGCAGGTGCACGCCGCCTGCCCGGACACGGTGGTCCGCGCCATGTACGGCGCCACGGAGGTCACCCTGTTCTCGACGACCGCCGAGCTGCGCGCGGGCGCCGCGCCGGTCACGAGCGTGCCGGTCGGCGGGCCGATGGAGGAGGTCAGGCTGTACGTCCTCGACGACCGCCTCAGCCCCGTCCCCGGCGACCTGGAGGGCGAGCTCTACATCGGCGGCAGGGGCGTGGCCCGCGGCTACTTCGGCCGGGCCGACCTGACCGCCGAACGCTTCGTCGCCGACCCGTTCGCCGGCTCCGGCAAGCGCATGTACCGCACGGGCGACCTCGTCAGGCGGAACGCCGACGGGCAGATCGAGTTCATCGGCCGGGCCGGCGACCAGGTCAAGATCCTGGGCTTCCGCGTGGAGCTGGCCGAGGTGGAGGCCGCGGTCGCGAGCTTCCCCGGCCTGGCCCACGCCGCCGTGGTCGCGCGCGAGCTGCGCGAGGGCGAGAAGCGCCTGGTCGCCTACGTCGTGCCGGCCGGCGAGCCGCCCGCCGTGGGCACGCTGCGCGCGCACGTCAAGACGATGCTGCCGGACTACATGGTGCCCGCGGCGTTCGTGCTGCTGGACGCGCTGCCGCTGACCGCCAACGGCAAGGTGGACCGCGCGTCGCTGCCCGACCCCGAGCCGGACACGGAGACCACCTACCGGGCGCCGCTCAACCCCCGCCAGGAGGTCCTGTGCTCGGTGTTCGCCGACGTGTTCGGCGTCGACCGGATCGGGATCGACGACAGCATCTTCGACCTCGACGTGCAGTCGCTGCTGGCGATGCGGCTGGTCAACCGCATCTCCACGACGCTGGACGTCGAGCTCACCATCGGGGACCTGTTCGACGCCCCCACCGTGGCCAGCCTGGACGAATGGCTCGAGTCCGCCGTGACCAGCCAGTGAGAGAGCTGAGATGGACAATCCTTTCGACGACCAGGACACGACCTTCCGCGTGCTGGTCAACCACGAGGGCCAGCACTGCCTGTGGCCGGCGTTCGCCGACGTGCCCGAGGGGTGGCAGAGCGCGTACGGGCCCGCAGGCCGCCCGTCCTGCGTCGAGTACGTCACGGCGCACTGGACCGACCTGCGCCCCCGCAGCCTCGCCGCCCGGATGGAGGCGGGATAGGCCATGACAAAAGACGACCTGCGCCTGGACCACATCGGTTTCTACGTCGCCGACCTGACGGCGGAGGCGGCCCGGCTGAGCCGCGGCTACGGCCTCGCCCCCTACTCCGAGGCCACCGCCTGGGGCTGCCGCTCCGTGGCCGTGGGCGCCGGCCTGGTCAGGTTCGTGCTGACCCAGCCCACCGCCGGTGACCACCCGGGCGCCGCCTACCTCGGCAGGCACGGCGACGGCGTGGCCGACATCGCGCTCGGCGTCGCCGACGCCACCGCCGCCTTCCGCAGCGCGGTCAACCGGGGCGCCCGGCCGGTGTCCCCGCCGTGCGCCCGCGACGGCTTCGTCACCGCCGCCGTCCAGGGCGTCGGCGACGTGGTGCACACGTTCGTGCAGCGCCCCGAGGGCCTGGACGAGCGCGCGCTGCCCGGCTTCGCGCCCACGCCGGCGCCCATGCCCGCAACGGCCGGGGGGCTCGACGCGGGCCTGGCCGAGGTGGACCACCTGGCGGTGTGCGTGCCGTCCGGCGAGCTCGGCGCGACCGTGGACTTCTACCGGCACGTCCTGGACTTCCAGCTCATCTTCGCCGAGCGCATCACCGTCGGCGACCAGGCCATGACGACCGAGGTCGTCAAGAGCGGGTCGGTGACGCTCACGCTCATCGAGCCGGACGTCTCCAAGGAGCCCGGCCACATCGACGAGTTCCTCGCCGCCCACGGCGGCGCGGGCGTGCAGCACCTGGCGATGAGCACCGCCGACATCACCGCCGCCGTGGACACGACCGGCGCCGGGGGAGTGGAGTTCCTGCCCACCCCCGCCACCTACTACGACCTGCTCCCCGACCGGGTGCGGCCCGTCAAGTACCCGCTGGCGGAGCTGCGGGAGCGCAGCATCCTCGTCGACGAGGACCACGACGGCCAGCTCTACCAGATCTTCGCCCGCTCCGCGCACCCGCGCGGCACCTTCTTCTTCGAGCTCATCGAGCGGCTGGGAGCCCGATCCTTCGGCAGCGGCAACATCGCCGCGCTCTACCAGGCCGTGGAGCTCCAGCGCGCCAACCACCGCGACGCCCGTACGGAGGCGGCAGCATGACCACTTCCCTGTCCACCTCGGCACCGCCCACGACCCACCACCCGCTGTCGTTCACCCAGCAGTTCCTGCGCCTGTTCGACCAGGGTGACGGCCAGGGTCCCTTCAGCGCCCGCTACAACATCGTCGTGGGCTGGCGCGTCCGCGGCCGGCTCGACGTCGAGACGCTGCACCAGGCGATCAACGAGGTCGCCGCCAAGCACGACTCGCTCAACGCCACGATCACCCGGGGCGACGGCGTGGCGCACCAGACCATCCAGCCGCCCTCGCCCGCCCGGCTGCTCGTGGTCGACCTGCCGAAGGCGGCGCAGGAGTACCGCGGGCGCAAGGCCGAGGAGCTGCTGACCGAGATCGAGTCCGGCTCCTACAGCCTGCAGGAGCTGCCGCACCTGCGCGCGGTCCTGGGCCGGTTCGACGACGAGGACGCGGTGCTCGCGCTGATCGTGCACCACACCGCGGGCGACGGCTGGTCCATGCAGCTGCTCATCCGCGACATCGTCACCTGCTACGCCCGCAGGCGCGGCCACGACGTGCCCGAGCAGCCGGTGGCGCGGCCGTACCACGAGTACGCCGCCTGGCAGCAGGAGAACGCCGGCTCCGCGGGCGCCGTGGCCGCCCGCGGCTACTGGCGCAAGAAGCTGCGCGGCGCGCGCATGCTGGCGGTCAAGACCGACCACGCCCGTTCGGAGGGGCTGGGCAAGGTCTGCCCGGTGTACCGGTTCACGCTGACCAAGGAGCTGTCGGAGGAGGCGCTGGCGTTCGCCAAGCGCAACCGCAGCTCCCCCTTCATGGTGCTGCTGGCCGCCTACAACGTGCTGCTGAACCGCCTCACCGGCGCCACCGACCTGGTCATCCCGGCCATCACCTCGGGCCGGGGGCAGCCGGAGTTCCAGGAGACCGTCGGGCCGTTCTTCAACTTCCTGCCGCTGCGTACCGACATCACCGGCTGCGAGAGCTTCCGCCAGGTGGTCGACAGGACCAGGAGCACCTGCGTCGAGGCGTACGCGCGGGAGATCCCGTTCCTGCAGATCGCCGCCGAGTCGCCCGAGCTGATGGCCGAGGCGGCGCTGGACGACAGGGCGCTGTGCGCGCTGCAGGTCTGGCAGTTCGCCACCGTCATGGAGGGGGAGCGGATCGGCGACCTGGCGGTCGAGGAGGTGCGCGGGCGGCTGTTCTCCCAGCCCAACGGCACCGACATCCCGGACGGCGCGCTGCTCACCTTCGACATCGACCCCTCGGGCGAGATCTACGGCAACTTCGCCTACAACAGCAACCTGTTCACCGAGAGCTCGATCATGTCGATGGTGGCGGAGTTCTCCGGGATCCTCCGCTACGGCGTCGCCGCGCCCGACTCCCCGATGGAGTGATCGCGATGCGCGTCATGTTCACCGTCTTCCCCGCGCCGGCGCACTTCCTGCCGGTCGTGCCCTACGCGTGGGCGCTGCAGGCGGCCGGGCACCAGGTCTGCGTGGCCGCGCCGCCGGGCATCGCGACGGGGGTGGCCGTGCCCGACTTCCACCGGGCGGTCACCGCCGCCGGGCTGACGGCGGTGTCGTGCGGCGAGCCGGAACGGCTGTCGGTGCACGACCGCGGATACCCGGGCTTCGCCGGCCTCATCCCCACGATCGAGGAGAGCGAGCGGCTGGTGGCCGCGCTCGGGCTGAGCGAGGCGGAACGCGCCCCCTGGGACGTCTTCCACCACTTCGCGCTGCTCACCATGCGCAACTACCACCCGCCCGTGCCGCGGCAGGACATCACGGCCGTCGTCGAGTTCGCCCGGGAATGGCGGCCCGACCTGGTGCTGTGGGACCCGTGGTTCCCCTGCGGCGCCGTGGCGGCCCGCGCCTGCGGCGCCGCCCACGCCCGCATCCTGCACTCGCCCGACTACACCGCCTGGGCCGCGGAGAAGCTCGCGGGCTCCGGCGAGCGCAACCCCCTCGTCGGCGTCATCGAGCCGCTGGCGGAGCAGTACGGCCAGCAGGTCGACGAGGAGCTGCTGTTCGGCCACTGGACCGTGGACCCGTTCCCGGCCGGCATGCGCCTGCCCACCGGCGTCGAGCGGCTGCCCGTCAGGTACGTGCCCTACACCGGCGGCGGCCTCATGGAGGGCTGGCTGCGCAGGCCACCGTCCCGGCCCCGGGTCGCGCTGTCGCTCGGCGTGTCCATGCGGACGTTCTTCAAGGGCGACTGGGGCCGCCTGGCCAAGCTGATGGAGGCCGTGGGCGGCCTGGACATCGAGGTGATCGCCACGCTCGACGCCAACCAGCTCCTCGACCTGCGGGAACCGCCACCGGACAACGTGCGCGTGGTGGAGTACGTGCCGCTCGACCAGCTGCTGCCGACCTGCTCGGCGATCATCCATCACGGCTCCATCGGCACCTTCGTGGCGGCGTCCGCCGCCGGCGTGCCCCAGCTCATCTGCGACACCGACGAGCCGAGCCGCATCGTCGGCACGCCCGTCGAGGGCGGCATCGACTGGGACCTGAAGTGCCAGAAGCAGCTCACCGCGGGCCGTACGTCCCGGTACGTGACCGAGCGCGGCGCGGGCGTCCGCCTGAACCACCAGACGCAGTCCGCCTCGCAGATCCGCGAGGAGCTGCGGCGCGTGCTCGGCGACCCCTCCTTCCAGAAGGGCGCGCAGGACATCCACGAGGACTGGCTGGCCACACCCAGCCCCACCGACATCGTCGCCGACCTGGAGCGGTTGACCGCCGCCGCCAGGTGACCGCGACTTCCCCTACCCAGAGGAGACCAACAGTGCGGATCCTGGTCACCGGCGGTGCCGGTTTCATCGGCTCGGAGTTCGTCAGAGCGACGCTGCGCGACGCGCCGGCCACCCGGGTCACCGTCCTGGACAAGCTCACCTACTCCGGCAACCTCGCCAATCTCGACCCCGTCGCCGGCCACCCCGGGCTGCGCTTCGTCCACGGCGACACCGCCGACCCGCTCGTGGTCGACGAGGTGACGGCGGGGCAGGACGCGATCGTCCACTTCGCCGCCGAGACACACGTCGACAGGTCGATCATCAGCGCCACCGACTTCGTGCGGACCAACGTGCTCGGCACCCAGACGCTGCTGGAGGCGGCGCTGCGGCACGGCGTCGGCCGGTTCGTGCACGTCTCGACCGACGAGGTCTACGGCTCCATCGCGCGGGGCTCGTGGACCGAGGAGTCGCCGCTGGCGCCCAACGTGCCCTACGCGGCGTCCAAGGCGGGCTCCGACCTGCTGGCCCTGGCCTTCCACCGGACGCTCGGCCTGGACGTGGTGGTCACCAGGTGCACCAACAACTACGGCCAGTACCAGTTCCCGGAGAAAGTGATCCCGCTGTTCGTCACCAACCTGCTGGAAGGCCGCCCGGTGCCGCTGTACGGCGACGGCGACAACCGGCGCGACTGGCTGCACGTCTCCGACCACTGCAGGGCCATCCGCATGGTGCTCGAACGCGGGCGCGCCGGCGAGGTCTACCACATCGGCGGCGGCTGCGAGCTGACCAACCTGGAGCTGACCGCCCTGCTGCTCGACGCGTGCGGCGCGGATTGGGACCTGGTCCAGCACGTGCCCGACCGCCCCGGCCACGACCTGCGCTACTCCCTGGACATCGCCAAGATCCAGCGGGAGCTGGGCTACGCGCCCGAGGTCGCGTTCGCCGACGGGCTGGCCGCGACCGTCGAGTGGTACAGGAACAACCGGTCCTGGTGGGAGCCGCTGAAGCACCGCGAGCTCGCGGCCGCCATCCGCTGAAGATCACTAGGAGTAGTCATGCAGGACATCGTCCGACGGCTCGACACCTGCCGGGTCTGCGGCGGGGACGACTGGCTGGAGGTCACCTCCTTCGGCTCGGTGCCGCTCGCCAACGGCTTCCTCGACCCCGGCGAGGTGCCCGCGCACGAGCCCGCCTACCCGGTGGACGTGATCGTGTGCCGCGGCTGCAGGCTCATGGCCATCAGGCACGTGATCCGGCCCGACGTGCTGTTCCGCCACTACGTGTACGTCACCTCCGAGTCCGACCAGATGATCGGCCACATGCGCCGCATCGTCGGGTGGTGCGAGAGCCGCGCCGGGCTCGCCCCCGGCGACCTGGTGGTCGAGCTGGGCAGCAACGTCGGCCTCCAGCTCGCGATGTTCCAGGAGCGCGGGCAGCGGGTGGTGGGCGTGGACCCCGCCGAGAACCTGGCCGCGATCGCCAACGCCCGCGGCGTCAGGACGCTGCCCGAGTTCTTCGGCGGCGAGCAGGGCAGGCGCGTGGCGGCGGAGCTCGGCCAGGCCAAGCTGGTCCTGGGCCGCCAGTGCTTCGCGCACATCGACGACGTGCACGACGTGCTCGACGGGGCGACGGCGGTGCTGGCGCCGGACGGCGTGCTGGCGATCGAGGTGCCCTACCTGGTGGACCTGCTGCAGGAGAACCAGTTCGACACGATCTACCACGAGCACCTGTCGTACTACTCGGTCCACACGCTGGGACGCCTGTTCGAGTCGCACGGCCTGCGGCTGGTGGACGTCGAGCGCGCCGCCGTGCACGGCGGCTCCGTCGTGGTCTTCGCGGCCAGGGCCGACGCCGAGCGCGCGCCGGCACCGGTCGTAGCGCAGCTCCACTCGCTGGAGCGGCAGCTCGGCCTGGAGGACGACGAGGTCTACCTGGACTTCGCCCGCCGCGCGCACGAGGTGATCGGGCAGGTGCGCGACCTGGTGCGCGGCCTGGCCGCCGAGGGCAAGGTCGTCGCCGGGTACGGCGCGCCGTCCAAGGGCACCACGCTGCTGCAGTTCTGCGGCCTCGGGCCCGCCGAGCTGCGCTTCTGCAGCGACACCACCAGCCTCAAACACGGCAAGCTGCTGCCGGGCACCCGCATCCCGGTGCGCTCTCCGGAGCAGGCGCGCGCCGAGGCGCCCGACTACTACCTCCTGCTGGCGTGGAACTACGCCGCGGAGATCCTGTCCAAGGAGGAGGACTTCCTGCGGCGGGGCGGGCGGTTCATCATCCCCATCCCGCAGCCGAGAGTCGTCGCGGCACAGCCCGCCGCCGCAGTGGCCTGAAGGAGCCTCGATGGAATACGGATCCGAGCACGCCGAGTACTACGATCTCATCTTCCGCAGCCGCGGCAAGGACTTCGAGAGCGAGGCGCAGGACCTCGCCAAGATCATCCGCTCCCGCACGCCCCGCGCGACGTCCCTGCTGGACGTGGCCTGCGGCACGGGCGCGCACATGGAGACGTTCGTCAAGCTCTTCGACCACGTCGAGGGCCTGGAGCTGTCGCCGGACATGCGGGCGGTGGCCGCGGGGCGGCTGCCCGGCGTCCCCGTGCACCCCGGCGACATGCGCGACTTCGACCTCGGCCGCGTCTTCGACGCCATCACCTGCATGGGCAACGCCGTCGGCGAGCTGGGCTCGCCCGAGGAGCTGCGGGCGGCGGTCGGCACGATGGCCGCTCACCTGGCGCCGGGCGGCGTGCTGGTCGTCGAGCCGTGGTACTTCCCCGACAACTTCCTCGACGGCCACGTCGGCGGGCACCTGCTGGTCGAGGAGGATCGGGTCGTCTCCAGGATGACGCACTCGCGCCGAGAGGGCGGCAAGAGCCGGCTGGAGGTGCGCTTCAGGATCGCCGACTCCTCGGGTTTCAAGGACTTCTCCGAGGTGCTGTACTCCAGCCTGTTCACCCGCGAGCAGTACACGGCGGCCTTCGAGGCGGCCGGCTGCCGCACCGAGTTCCTGCCGGGGTTCCGGCTCGCCAACGGCCGCCCCAACAGCCCGGGGCTCTTCGTCGGCATGCTCGACGGGGTGGCGTGATGGCGTCCTGGGATTCCCTGGTCGTCGGGCGGCCCAACGTGGGCGAGCGCGAGCGGCTGCTGCGGCGGCTCGACGGCGTGCTCGACCGGCTCTGGCTGACCAACAACGGCCCGCTGGTGCGCGAGTTCGAGGAACGCATCGCCCGGGTGGCCGGAACCAGGCACGCCGTGGCCACCTGCAACGCCACCACGGGCATCCAGATCGCCGCCAGGGCCGCCGGCATCAGGCCCGGCGACGAGGTCATCGTCCCCTCCTTCACCTGGGTCGCCACGGCGCACGCGCTGGAGTGGATCGGCATCGTGCCGGTCTTCTGCGACGTGGACGAGGCCACCGCCAACGCCGACCCCGAGCACGTCGCGCGGCTGATCGGGCCCAGGACCCGCGGCATCCTGGCCGTGCACGTCTTCGGCCGCCCGTGCGAGGTGGACGCGCTGACGCGGCTCGCGGACGAGCACGGCCTGGTCCTGCTGTTCGACGCCGCGCACGCGCTCGGCTGCACCTACCGGGGCAAGCCGGTCGGCGGGTTCGGCACGGCGGAGATCTTCAGCTTCCACGCCACCAAGTTCGTCAACAGCGTCGAGGGCGGCGTGATCGTCACCGACGACGACGCGTACGCCGCCCGGGTCAGGGCCCTGCGCAACCAGGGCATCGACCCGGCCGGCCGGATCGCCGGGCCCGGCACGGTCGCCAGGATGAACGAGTTCTGCGCGGCCATGGGCCTGACCTCGCTCGACGCGATCGACACGATCGTCGCGGCCAACCGCCGCAACCACGAGCTCTACGAGGAGCACCTGGCCGGCGTGCCGGGGGTGACGGTGCGCGGGCAGGCGCCCGGCGAGCGCGCCAACCACCAGTACCTCGTGATCGAGGTGGAGCAGGCGCGGGCCGGGATCTCCCGCGAGACCGTGCTGGAGGACCTGCTCAGGTACGACGTCCACGCCCGGCGCTACTTCTCGCCGATCTGCCACCAGGTGGAGCCGTACCGGTCCGCGCCCGAGCGGCACGTCCCGCTGCCGCTGCCACGCGCCGAGGCGCTGGCGAGCAGGGTGCTGTCGCTGCCCACCGGGCCCACCGTGGAGCCGGACGACGTGGCGGCCGTCTGCCGGGCGATCAGGGACTCGATCTCCCGCGCGGGGCGCCGCCTCGTCGCGTGACGGTCAGACCGTGGGCCCGGTGCTCGGCAGCATCAGCGGACCCGCCCGGTTGTTGACCGAGGACAGGTGCTCCAGCACCAGCTTGCCCGTCCTGTCGTCCACGTGCTCGACCAGCTCCATCACCCGGGTCACGGCCCGGTCCGAGGCGGTCGTGTCGCCGATCGACCAGAGCGCGTCGCTCAGCTTGATCAGCGTGCGCGCCTCCAGCAGCGGGATCCGCGTCTGGCGGTACAGCAGGGCGGCCTTGCGCAGGTGCTCCACGCCGTCGCGGGGCCGGTCGGTGGCCAGGGCCAGCTCGCCGAGCCCCGCCAGCGCGTGCGCCTCGGCCAGCTTGTGACGCGACCGCCTGGCCAGCGTCAGCGCCTTGTCCAGCAAGGCGTCGGCGTCGGCCAGGCGGCCGCGCCGCACGTTGGCGACGCCGAGCCCGTGCAGGGCGTACGCCTCGCCGGTGGTGTCGCCGATCTCCTGAACGATGGTGAGCGACTCCTCGAAGGCCCCCGCCGCCAGGCCGAACTCGTTGGCCTGCAGGTGGATGCGCCCCATCCGGTGGAGCACCTGCGAGACGATGCGCCTGCTGCCGCCGTCGCGCCCGCGGACGAGCGCCTCGGCCAGCAGCACCTTGGCCTCGTCGATGTCGCCGCACTCGGCCCTGATCGCCGCGAGGTTCTGCAGCGTGATCGCCGCCTCCAGCTGGTCGCCGATGTCGTTGAAGATGGCCAGCGCCTGCTCCAGGTGGTGCATCGCCTCGTGCAGCTGGCCGTCGATCCGCTTGAGGAAGGCCAGGTTGCGGGTGGACCTGGCGACCAGGGGCACGTCGCCGATGCGCTCGAAGATGGCGAGGGCGGCCTCGAAGTCGCGCCTGGCGTCGTCGAAACGCTGCTCGGTCTGGGCCAGCGAGGCCCGCACGATCAGCATCTCCGCCTGGCCGCGCTCGTCGTGGCCCTGGCGGGCGGCGTCCAGGGCGATCTCGTGGGTCTCGCGCCAGTCGTCGAGGTAGCCGCGCAGCTCGAAGAAGGGCTCCGCGTTCCTGGCCATGCGCCAGCACAGCTCGATCAGGCCGGCCTGGGCGGCCTGCCGGATGCCGGAGACGAGCAGGTGGCGCTCGCGCTCGAACCAGGCGATCGGGTTGGAGACCAGCCTTTCCACCAGCGCGTCGGGCAGCCAGGCGTCGATCTCGGCCCGCTTCTTGCGCGCCTGGTCGGACGCGCCGTACTCGCGGTCGTGGGCCGCCATCAGCAGGGCGTGCAGCGCGTGCAGCACCCGGGTCAGCGCCGCGCTGCGCTCGGCCGGGTCCTCCTCCGCGGCCAGGCGCTCGCGGGCGTACACCCTGATGAGGTCGTGGAAGCGGTACTGCACCCTGGAGGCGCCGCCGGTGCCGATGACCTCCACGAGGTGGGCGTCGGCCAGGTCGTCGAACAGGTCCTGCGCGGTGGTCAGCGGCTCGGCGAGCACCGCGGCGCCCGCCCAGGCGGAGAAGACGGGCGAGTCGAGCAGAGCCAGCCGCCTGAACAGGCACCGGGCCGGCGCGCTGATGTTCTCGTAGGTCAGCGACAGGCTGGCCCGGATGCCCATGTCGCCGTGGCTGAGCTCGTCGAGCCTGCGGGCCTCGTCCCTCAGGCGGTCCACGAGGTGGTCCACGCCCCAGTGCATCCTGACGGCCAGCCGCGCGCCCGCGATGCGCAGCGCCAGCGGCAGGCAGCAGCAGAGCTCGGCCAGCGCGGCGGCGGACTCGGGCTCGGACAGCACCCGGTCCTCGCCCGCGATGTGCGACAGCAGCTCGACGGCGTGCGAGACGTCGAACTCGGTCACGCTCACCTGGGTCGTGCCGGCCAGGCCGCCGAGGCGGTGCCGGCTGGTCACGATGACCGCCGACGGCGGGTTGCCCGGCATCAGCGGCAGCACCTGGCTCTCCGACTCGGCGTCGTCGAGCACGATCAGCACCTTGCGGTCGGCCAGCAGCATGCGGAACATCTCCGCGCGCTCCACCAGCGTCTCGGGCAGCTCGGAGCCGCGCACGCCGAACGCGCGCAGGAAGCGGTCGAGCACCTGCATGGGGCTGACCGGCCTGGCCAGGGCGCCGTGCAGGTTGGCGAACAGCTGGCCGTCGGGGAAGTGCTCGGCGATGGTGTGCGCCGCGTGGATCGCGATGGTCGTCTTGCCGATGCCCGGACGTCCCGCGATGGCGACGATGGGGACGGCGAAGCGCGCGTCGCCGTCCAGTGGCATGGTCAGCCGCTTGCTGATCTTCTCGATCTGGTCGTGCCTGCCGACGAAGTCGGCGATGTCCGCGGGCAGCATGCGCGGCACCGTGGAGATGGGCGTGGCCGCGACCGGCTCGGCGGCGGGCACCACCGGCGGGGCGGGCGCGGCGAGGCTGTCGTCGGCGCTGAGGATGGCGGCCTCGAGCTGCTGGAGCCGCTCGTTCGGCTCGATGCCCAGCTCGTCGACCATGCTGCGCCTGGCGTCGCGGAAGACCTGGAGCGACTCGGCCTGCCTGCCTGAGCGGTACAGCGCGGTCATGAGCTGGGCGATGAGCCCTTCACGCAGCGGGTTCTCCTTCACGAGCCGGCTGAGCTCGCCCACCAGCTCCTGGTGGCGGCCCAGATCCAGCTCCAGTTGCACGCACTCCTCGTTGGCGGTGATCCGCTGCTCGGTGAGCCAGCTCGCCAGCGCCTGCACGTACCTGCTGTCGATGCCGTCGAGAGCGGGCCCGCGCCACAGCGCCAGCGCGCTGCGGTAATGGCTGATCGCCTCTTCGAAGTGCTTCTGCTCGCGCGCCTTGCGCGCCCTGCCGACGAGATTGTCGAAGCGGTGCGCGTCGATGGACTCCGTCGGGGCGCGTAACGTGTATCCCTGCCGCGTCGTGACGATCATTTCGGCATGACCGTCTTTGTTGATCAGCCGGCGCAGCGCGGAAATGCAGATCTGCACCTGCGCGCGCGCGGTCGCAGGCGGCTCGTCGTCGTAGATCGCCTCGACCAGGCGATCAAGCGTGACCGAGCGGTTGGCGTTGAGCAGCAGGACCGCGAGCACGATTTGTTGTCGCGCTCCGCCAGGGCCGAGTTGCCGACCGTTCGCGGATACTTCGAGGGCCCCCAGTACACGAAATTCCACGCATATCTCCTCGAAGAGATTGTCCGCAACGGTTGCCGTTCTGACGTGCGTGGTCCGAAATTCTCACGACAAAAGTAAGACCAGCGGTCCAGCACCCCCCGTACGGCCGCCCGCCAATGGGGCGGCCGAGGCGATCGGGCAGCAACTGCTCGCAGCGTGACACCTGTATGCCTTGGGCGGACCCTGATTTGGTTGTGGAGGATCGTACATCGCTGGGCGATGTGTTACCAGCTACTTGACGGCCTGACGTTCACTCCCACGGGGAGTCGTCCGTCAGCTCCCAGGGGGAGTCGCCGGTCAGTTCCCAGGGCGAGTCGCCGGCGGAGGGAGTCTCCCACGGGGAGTCGCCGGCGGAGGGGGTCTCCCAGGGCGAGTCGGCGGAGGCGGGGGACGCCAGGCCGGCGATGGAGCCGAAGATCGCGATGATCGAGACGAGAACCAGGGCCGCCGTCCTGCTGATGCGAGTAGCCATGTCGACCTACCTCCGAGTCGTGATCCGCATCGGTCGATGCGTTCGCCGATGACGCTCACGGAGGGCGCAATTCACTTCGCATCGCGCGGCTTTCGGGGTGATATCGGCACTGGTCAGCGCGGCGCACCATCGCTTTGCGATGGCGATCCATCGGCCCGCCTTCGCGCCGCTATCGCCAGGCGATAGCGGCTCGATAGAACGCGAAAGGAGCCGCGATAGCCGCGCTCTGCATGGTGAACGAGTACCCGCGGGTGACAGGCCCGCGGCAGCTGGTTTCTAGCCCTGATGGGTGTGGTGACATGGGAATCTCGGTGGAGGCGCAGGACGCGGTGTACGGCCGCCCCGCCGCCGGCATGGAGGTGCGCCTCGAACGCATGGCCGACGCCCGATGGGTGCTCGACGGGAAATCCGAGATCGGCCACGAGGGCTATGTCCGGGAATGGCTGGCGCTCGATCTGGGCCGCGGCCTTTACCGCCTCGTGTTCAGCGGGGAGCGCTATTTCGGGGCGCTCGGGCTCAGCTCCGCTTATCCGGAGATAAGCGTGGTCTTCCGCCTGCTGGGTGATCAGGACGCGAGCGTGTACAAGGTTCAAGTCTGGCTCTCGCCGTATTCCTATTCGACCAACTTCGGCTCGAGGATCTGATCGACATGAAAGCCACCAGGTACAGCTCGCCCCCGCGGATCCCGCTCGACGGCCGTTCCTGGCCGGACGCCACCCTCAGCGCGCCGCCTCGCTGGCTCTCGACCGATCTGCGTGACGGCAACCAGGCGCTGTCCAGGCCCATGTCGCCCGAGCGCAAGCTGGTCATGTTCGACCTGCTCGTGGGCATGGGCTACAAGGAGATCGAGATCGGCTTCCCCGCGGCGAGCCGGGACGAGCACGACTTCGTACGCCTGCTCATCGAGCGCGCCCTGATCCCCGACGACGTGGTGATCTCGGTGCTGACGCCCGCGCGGGAGGAGCTCATCGAGGCCACGATGGCGAGCCTGCGCGGCGCCTCCAGGGCCACGCTGCACCTCTACAACGCCACCTCGCCGGCCGTCAGGCGGCTGGTGCTCGGCGTGAACCGCCAGGAGTGCAAGGACCTGGCCGTCCACGGCACCCACCTGGTCATGAAATATGCCGACTCCCTGCTCGACGGGTGCGACCTGCGCTTCCAGTACTCGCCCGAGCACTTCAGCGACACCGAGCTGGACTTCTCCGTGGAGATCTGCGAGGCCGTCATGGACGCCTGGCAGCCGGGCCCCGACCGGCCGATCACCCTCAACTTCCCGACCACCGTCGAGCGCTGGTCGCCGAACCTGTTCGCCGACCAGATCGAGTGGATGGACCGCCACCTGAGCCGCCGCGCCTTCCGCTGCCTGTCGGTGCACCCGCACAACGACAGGGGCACGGGCGTGGCGGCGGCGGAGCTGGCCATGCTGGCGGGCGCCGGACGCGTCGAGGGCTGCCTGTTCGGCAACGGCGAGCGCGCCGGCAACGTCTGCCTGGTCACCCTGGGGCTGAACCTGGCGGCCCAGGGCATCGACCCCGGCATCGACTTCGGCGACCTGGACGGCGTGCGCCGCATCGTCGAGGAGTGCACCGGCATCGCGATCTCGCCGCGCCACCCCTACGGCGGCGACCTGGTCTACACGGCCTTCTCCGGCGGCCACCAGGACGCGATCAAGAAGGGCTTCGACGCCATGGCCACGCAGGCGGCGGTCGCCGGGCGCGACCGGTCCGAGCTGCCGTGGGCGGTGCCGTACCTGCTGGTGGATCCGCAGGACGTGGGCCGGACCTACGAGGCGGTGGTGCGGGTGACCAGCCAGTCCGGCAAGGGCGGCGCCGCGTACGTGATGAGCTCCCGCTACGGGATGAACCTGCCCCGAGGGCTGCAGGCCGAGTTCGCCCGGCTCGTCCAGTCGCTGGCCGACGACGCCGGTGGCGAGGTGGCGCCGGAACGGATCATGGAGGCGTTCGCCGACGAGTACGTCGTGCCCTGCGTCCCCGCGTTCGAGGCTCCCGGCGCGGTGGCCACCCTGCACATCGACGGCGAGCCCGACGGCGCCGACTGGACCGAGACGGTCGCGTCGCTGCGGTCGGCGCTCGAGCGGCGCGGCCTGGTGACGCGGGTGGTGCGGCTCATGGGCGGGGCGTCGGTGCGGCGGGGCGAGGAGATCACCGTGTACGCCGAGTGCGAGCTGGACGGTGACCCGGTCTGGGGCGTGGGGATCGAGCCGGACGTGTGCGCCGCCGCGCTGGCCGCCGTCGGCTCCTCGGTGGCCAGGGCGCGGCGTGACGGGCTGCTCCCCGGTGGCGCGTGCGAGGACGGGCGCGTGGACGGGCATGTGGACGGGCATGAGGACGGGCGCCGTGGCCGGCGTCTCGGGCCGCCCAGGCTCAGACGCGTGATGGCGAAACGATAGAGATCGGGATCCGGCCATGGCACTGATCGAGCGGCAGGAAGAGCTGTCATGTCTTGAGACGCTCATCGCCGGCGCGGCGCTGGGCGAGGGGAAGATCGCCCTCGTCAGCGGGCCGCCGGCGATGGGCAAGAGCGCGCTGCTGGATGCCCTGGCCGAGCGGGCGATCGACGTGGGCGCCCTGGCGATCACGGCGACCGCGTCCAGGATGGAGCAGGGCCTGCAGCTCGGCGTGCTGCGCCAGCTCATCCAGGACACGCCGCTGGTGCGGGGGGAGCGCGAGCGCGCCGACCGCCTGATCGAGGAGGGCCGCAGGAGCGCCACCGAGCGCGCCGGCAGCGAGCTGCTCCTGGAGGAGCAGGTGGTGCACGCGCTGATCACGGTGCTGCTGGAGCAGTCGGAGCGCTACCCGCTGGTCATCCTCGTCGACGACGTGCACCACGCCGACCGGGCCTCGCTCATCTGCCTGGCCTACATGGCGCGCAGGGTCAGGGGCTCCAAGGCCGTGACGGTGTTCGCGCACAACGACGGCTTCCCGCACGACGACATGTTCGGCACCGACGTGCTGCGCCTGCCGCACTGCCGGCGGCTGCGGCTGTCGCCGCTGTCGCGCCGCGGCGTGGCCGCGCTGATGGCGGGACGGGTCGGCCTGGGCGCCGTGGACCGCTTCATCGACGGCTGGTACGCGCTCAGCGGTGGCAACCCCCTGCTGGCCGGCGCGCTGGCCGAGGACTACCGGAGGTTCCTGCGCACCGCCGACGCGCCGCCCGCCGAGCTGGTCGTCGGCGAGCAGTTCGACCAGGCCGTGCGCGAGTGCCTGCGGCGCGGCCATCCGCGTACGGCGCAGGTGGCGCAGGGGCTGGCCATCCTCGGCGGGCGCGAGGGGCTGGAGGAGCTGCTCGGGCTGCCCGGCTTCGACGTCAGCAGGGAGCTGGCCGCGATGGCGGCGATCGGCCTGCTGGACTCCGGCGCGTTCCGCCACGAGGCCGTCAGGTCGGCCGTCCTGGCCGGCACCGAGCTCGACCGGCGGCGCGAGCTGTACCGCGGCGCGGCCGAGCTCGCCTACACCAGGGGCCTGCCGCCGTGCGTGGTCGCCGACCTGCTGCTGCACGCCACCGCGATCGACGCCTCCTGGGTGGTGCCCACGCTGGAGGAGGCCGCCATGATCGCCCTGCGCGAGGGCCGGGTCGAGGAGGCCATCTCCTACCTGAAGCTGGCCTGGCGCGAGTGCGCGGACGAGTCCCGCCGCGCCAAGATCATGACGATGCTCGTCCGCGCGCAGTGGCGGCTCAACCCCGCCGCCTCCGCGGGCAACCTCGACCTGCTCACCGAGGCCCTGACCAAGGGCAGCCTGCGCGGCAGCGACGCGATCGTGCTGGCCCGTGCCCTGCTGTGGCACGGGCGCTTCGAGGACGCCCGCGAGGTGCTGGAGCGCCTGACGAGCGAGATGGACGCGGCCGACCACGAGACCCGGGCCGAGCTCCTGGTCACCCAGCTCTGGCTGCGCGCCACCCACCCGCCGCTCGTCGCGCACACGCGCTACCCGCGCAAGGCGGACGTGCTGGCCGGCATGGTGTCGGGGGCCGTCAGCAGGCGGATGGAGTCGACCCTGGCCTTGGCCGAGGTGGTCACCCGCGGCCCGCGCGAGGCCAGCCTGGCAACCGTCGAGCGCATCCTGGAGAACACCCACCTGGACGAGATGTCCATGGACGTGGTGGAGAACTCGCTGCTCGCGCTCACCTACGCCGGCCGCTGCGGGCGCGCGGCCCCGCTGTGCGACCAGTTCAGCGCGGAGGCCTCGGCCAGGCAGGCGCCGAGCAGGCAGGCCAGGCTGGCGGCGATCCGCGCCGAGATCTCGATCCGGCAGGGCGACCTGCCCGCCGCCGAGCGGCACGCCCGCACCGCGCTGGAGACGATCCCGATGAGCAGCTGGGGCGTGGCCATCGGCGGCCCGCTGGCGAGCATGATCAACGCGCTCACGGCGATGGGCCGCCAGGACGCCGTGCGCGAGTACCTCGACCGCCCGGTGCCTAAGGCGATGTTCCAGACCAGGTACGGCCTGCACTACCTGCACGCCCGCGGCCGCTACAACCTGGCCGCCGAGAGCTTCACCCTGGCCATCCACGACTTCCTGCGCTGCGGCGACCTGATGACGGCCTGGGGTCTGGACAACCCGTCCATGATCCCGTGGCGGGCGGACGCGGGCGAGGCGTGCCTGCGCGTGGGCCAGGCGGAGGAGGCCATGCACCTCATCGAGGCTCACCTGGACGCCTGCGATCACGCCGCGCACCGCGCCAGGGGCATCGGCCTGCGCCTGCGGGCCGCGGGCGCCGAGCCGCAGCGCCGCCCCGCGCTGCTCAGGCAGGCCACGGAGTACCTGCAACTGGCCGGCGACAAGTACGAGCTGGCCAGAGCCCTGTCCGATCTGGCGGAGGCCTACGACGCGCTTGGGGACAGCAGGCGCTCCCGCACCATCGCCGGCCGGGCCCTGGCCGCGGCGGAGGAGTGCCACGCCACCCCGATGATCGCCGCGCTGAGCCGGGCGACGGAGTCGGACGACGTTCCGGCGCCGCTGTCCGGCGCCGTGATCGGCGCGCTGAGCGGGGCCGAGCGGCGCGTGGCGGCCCTGGCGGCGGCGGGATACACCAACCATGAGATCGCCGACAGGCTGTACATCACCGTCAGCACGGTCGAGCAGCACCTGACGAGGACCTACCGCAAGCTCAACATCACCGGGCGCGCCGACCTCCCCCTGATCCAGGAGTTCGGCAACCAGCCCCGGCCCTGACGGCAGGGTCCTGCCGTCAGTGCCCTGCCGTCAGTGCCCTGATGGCACGGCCCTGGCGGCAGGGCATGCGGGAAGTTGCCGCCGCCCGCCCGCGCGGGTGATCGTCGATGGTATGGAGCTGACCGTGGTGCGGGGCATGGCGACCCCCGAGGAGCTGGAGGCGATCGCCGCCGCCGTCGCCCGGTGCGTGACGCGGAACGCCCGCGCGGCGCGGGGCGAGGAGGACCGGGACACGCGATGGGCCGCGTCCGGGCGGCCGTCGCGCGGGCCGCTGCCCGCGGGCGGGCGCGACGGCTGGCGGCTGAGCGGCTGGTCAGCCGGGCGCGATCTGTGGTGATCAGCGGCGGCGGGCCGTTGCCCGAGATCACCTTCCGGCTCATCCTGGGAGCGACGATCGACAACCGCGGAGGTCCGGGATGAGCGAGACGGCGAGGGTCGAGGCACCACCGGCGGGCGCGCAGGCGCCGCGCAGGAGGTGGCTGCTGGTCACGATGAGCTCCCTGGCGGGGTTCCTGCTCACGGTCGTGTGGTCGGCGAGCTTCGTCGACACCACCATCGGCGGCGCCGTGACCGACACCCTGCTCGGCGAGGGCGCGGGGGAGCGGCCCCTCGCGGGCGTCGCGGCCGGTGTCGTCTTCGCCTTCGTCAGCGGCCTGGCCGGCACGTTCACCGCCTGCAACATCGCGGTCTTCGGCGCGGTGGCGCCGATGGTGTCGGAGGGCGGGCAGACCAGGCGCCTGCTGGCGCCGCTGGGGTGGCTGGGCGCGGGCATGACCGCCGTGTCGGCGCTCTACGGCGCGGTCGTGGGCGCAGTCGGCGTCGCGATGCCGCAGTTCTCCACCGCCCAGAACGTCGCCGGCGCCCTGTCACCGCGCAGCATCCAGTCGATGGTGGTCTTCGGCGTCATCGGCCTGGCCATGCTCTACCTGGGCCTGGCCGCGATCGGGCTGGTGCCCGACCCGTTCGCCCGCGCGCCGCGCGCCCGCCTGGTGTTCCTGGGCGCGCTGATCGGCGGTTTCCTCATCGGGCGTCCCTTCCCGCTGTTCCGACACCTGTTCAGGCACGCGGCGGAGAGCGGCAACCCCCTGTACGGCGCGGCCGCCTTCACCCTGCAGTCCCTGGGCAACGTCGTGCTCATGGCGGTGCTGTTCCTGATCGTGGCGCGGTTCGGCGGCGGCCTTCGGCGCTGGCTGCAGGCCAGGCCGGGCCGCGTCGCCGCGGTGACCGCGGCCACCCTGATCGTGGCGGGCGTGTTCACCTTCCTGTACTGGGACCTGCGGCTGCTGGCCCGCAGGGAGATCATCCCCTGGTACCCCGTAGCGCCGTGGTCCTAAAGGAGGCGACCATGTCCACGTTGCTCGGCTCGCTGCGCAGGCTCGTCCTGGCCCCTTCCCTGGAAGAGGTGACGTTCGCCCGGCGCGGCTTCCCCGGCGCGACCTCGGCGGCGACGGCCCGCCTGGAGGCCATCCCCCAGGCCGTGGTGTGCGGCTTCGAATGGGGCATCGACGCCCGTGACCAGGGGGAGGTGGAGCGCAGGCTGGCCATGGTGGACCCGGAGCTGCGCGGCTTCGCCTACGAGGGCGCGACCATGGCGTTCACCGTGCGCGACGTCATGCCGGGCGGCGGCGCCCGCCGCACCCGCGACCTGCTGCTCGGCCCCGGCCAGCCGCACATCTTCCTGGCCTACATCGGCATCGGCTTCGCCATGGCGCGCCTGCCCAGGCCGCTGTGGAAGAAGGTGCTGCCCGACCTGTCCGGCACGCCGTACCACCCGACGATGAGCTGGCTGGCGGTCGACGGGTACGGCTTCGACCTGGCCTACTTCCACACCCGCACGTGGGTGGAGGGGCAGCGGGTGCCGGAGCCGTACCCGTGGCTGGGCGATCCCGGCTACTTCACGCGCGCGGCCGACCAGGGGATCGGGCGCGCGCTGTGGTTCATCCACGGGGCGCGGGCCGGCGACGTGTCGGCGGCGGTGCGGGCCTTCGCCTCCCACCGGCAGCCCGACCTGTGGAGCGGCGTCGGCCTGGCCGCCACGTTCGCGGGCGGCTGCGACGGCGCGGCGCTGGACGCGCTGGGCGAGGAGGCGGGCGAGCACCGGGCGCACCTGGCCCAGGGATCGGTGTTCGCGGTGAAGGCGCGCCATTACGCGGGTTTCCTGCCGGCGCACAGCGAAGCGGCGGGCGCGGTGCTCACCGGCCTTTCCGTGCCGGACACGGTCGCGCTCGCGGACGACACGGCCGATGACGACTACGAGATCTGGCGCGGCCGCATCCGCGCGCATTTCTCCACGGAAAAAGCCGGCCGCTGACCGCGAAATTCCCACCTGGCTCGGTGCGTGGCTCGACGCTGCGCGGAAACGCCCTCTGAGCTGAGCAAATCCGGAGTTGTCCGACTGTTGGACCGGATGGGCTAATTAGTAAGAGTTTATCTGACCACAAGGTTGGAGGGCGATTTTGGCCAGTGTGTTGCGGTCATTGAGGCAGAAAATTCTGACGCCCAACATCCGGGAGACCACGCTCGAAAGGCGCGGTTTCCCGGTCAAGGACGCGGCGGCCAAAGAATTGCTGGAGACCGTCGGCGAGAGCTTTCTCGCCGGCTACGCCCACGCCGTGGGGGCGGGCAGCCTCGCCGAGGCCGAGCAGCGACTCGAGCAGGTGCCGGCGAGGTTCAAGGGCTTCGCCTACGAGGGCGCGGGCATGGGCCTGGCCGTCCTGGACTGCCTGGCCTTCTCCGACCTGCGCAGGACCCGGCAGTTCCTGAGCGGCGCGGGCGACAGGCACAACTACATGATCTACGTCGGGATCGGGTGGGCCATGGCGCGGCTGCCCCGCTTCCTGTGGCCGTCGAGCCGGCGGCTCGACCCGCTGCTGCTGTGGCTCGTGCACGACGGCTACGGCTTCCACCAGGCCTACTTCCACACCCGGCGGTACGTGTACGAGCAGTACCAGGAGCCGCGCTTCTCCTGGCCGCCCGGGTACGAGAGCTACGCCGCCCGCGCCATCGACCAGGGCATCGGACGTGCGCTGTGGTTCGTCGGCGGCACGGACGTGGACAGGGTCACCTCCCTGATCGAGGGCTTCCCCCGGGAGCGCAGGGCCGACCTGTACAGCGGGACCGGCCTGGCGGCCACCTACGCCGGCGGCGCCGGCGAGTCCGAGCTGCGCGAGCTGCGCCGGCGGGCGGGCGAGCACGCTCCCCAGCTCGCCCAGGGCAGCGCGTTCGCCGCCGAGGCCAGGATCCGCGCCGGCCTGCTGTCCCCGCACAACGAGCTGGCCGCGCACGTGCTGTGCGGGACGAGCGCGCTGCGGGCGGCCACGCTCTGCCGCGAGACCCGGCCCGCCGCGCCGGAACCGGCCGCCGTGCGGGAGCCCGCCGCCGTGCGGGAGCCCGCCGCCGTGCGGGAGCCCGGCGTCGCGCCGGAGCCCGCCGCCGTGCGAGAGGCCGGCGTCGCGCCGGCGCCCGGCGCCCTGCCCGCGTACGAGACCTGGCGCGCGCGCATCGCCGACAGTCTTCACTCCTTTGGAGGTGTTACCCCGTGACAGTGGTGGCCGCATGGCTGCGCAAGCAGCTCGCGGGCGTCATCGCCCTGGTCCTGATGATCGCCGTGTTCCTCGTGGGCCGCCCGACCTTCGCGTCGCAGGCGGACCGGGAGCAACTGGCCGGCGCGTACGGCTTCGCGCCCATGAGCATCGCGATGCCGGGCGGGGCTCCCCAGCAGACGATCCGCAAGGTGAACAAGGCCTACAAGCACATCGACGCGTGGATCTCCTCGGTCGGCGCGGCGATCGCGATGAACGACCTCGACGGCAACGGCCGCGACGACGACCTCGTCATCGTCGACACCCGTACCGACCAGGTGGTCGTCACCCCGGCCCCCGGCCAGGGAACCGCCCGGTACCAGCCGTTCGAGCTCGCCTACGGCTCCCTGCCGATGAACGAGGCCATGGCCCCCATGGGCGCCGTCCCCGCCGACTACAACCAGGACGGCAGGACGGACCTGCTGGTGTACTGGTGGGGCCGCACGCCGACGCTGCACCTGCAGCGCTCGACCGCGACCACGCTCGGCGCGGACGCCTTCCACGCCACCGAGCTCGTGCCCGCGTCCCCGGGCGGCGGCGCCTACCGCGGCGAGCTGTGGAACAGCAACGTGGCCACGGTCGCCGACTTCGACGGCGACGGCAGGCCCGACATCTTCGTCGGCAACTACTTCCCCGACGGCAGCCCCGTGCTCGACAGCGGCAAGGACGGCGGCGTGGAGATGAACGACTCGCTGTCCAACGCGGTCAACGGCGGCAGGAACTACTTCTTCCGCTGGACGGCGGGCACGTCAGGCGACCGGCCCACCGCGAGCTTCACCACCCTCGGCGACGTGCTGCCCAAGGACCTGTCCACGGGCTGGGAGCTCGGCGCGACCTCCGTCGACCTGGACGGCGACACGCTGCCCGAGCTGATGCTGAACAACGACTTCGGCCACGACCACCTGCTCTACAACACCTCCAAGCCCGGCACGATCTCCTTCTCCCGGGTCGAGGCCGTGCGCGGCCCCGGCGTGCCCAAGTCCAAGGTCCTCGGCGACGACTCCTTCAAGGGCATGGGCTCCGACGCCGGCGACTTCAACCACGACGGCATCTTCGACTTCTTCGTCAGCAACATCACCACGCCGTACGGCATCCAGGAGAGCAACTTCCAGTTCATCTCCACGGCGAAGAGCAAGGACGACCTGCGGGCCCAGCTCAAGAGCGGCGCGGCCCCCTGGCAGGACCTCAGCGCCGAGCTGCGTACCGCCTGGTCGGGCTGGGGCTGGGACCCCAAGATCGAGGACTTCGACAACGACGGCGAGCTCGAGATCGTCCAGGCGACCGGCTTCGTCAAGGGCGACGTCAACCGCTGGCCGCCCCTGCAGGAGCTGGCGGCCGCCAACGACCAGATCACCAGCAACCCGAAGTCGTGGCCCAACGTCACCGAGGGCGGCGACATCGCGGGCAGCCAGCACCTGGCGTTCTTCGCGCCCGACGGGAAGGGGCGCTACGCCGACCTGTCGCAGGAGCTCGGGCTGGCCGTGCCGGTGCCCACCCGCGGCATCGCGACCGGTGACGCCAACGGCGACGGCCTGATCGACTTCGCCGTGGCGCGGCAGTTCGACGCGCCGATCTTCTACCAGAACACCAGCACCTCCAAGGGCGCCTTCCTCGGGCTGCGGCTCACCCACGAGGACCCTGCCGCCGGATCTGCCGCCGGATCTGCCGCCGGCTCCCCGGCGATCGGCGCGCAGGCCACCGTCACCACCCAGGACGGGCGCACCCTCGTCGGCCGCGTGGACGGCGGCAGCGGCCACTCCGGCAAGCGCGCGCACGCCATCCACCTCGGCCTGGGCCAGAACGTGACAGGGCCGCTGCAGGTGCGCCTGACCTGGCGCGACCGCACCGGCCAGCCGCGCAGCCAGGACCTCCAGCTCACCCCCGGCTGGCACGCCGTCCAGCTCGGCACGTCCGCGAAGGAGAAGTGACGACATGGCAGACAAGGCGGTCACCAAGAAGCCGGGTCACGATCCGAAGGTCATCACCGCGCTGCGCAGGTTCGCCATCTCCATCACGGTGTTCAACGTCCTCGGCTACACCTGGTTCGGCTTCGAGCAGCCGTGGACCTGGCCGTTCGTGGCGCTGGCCACGGGCTACACCGTCGAGATCGTGCTGGAGATCATCGGCGCCCGGGCCGAGGGCAGGGCGCCGCGCTTCCTCGGCAACGGCGCGCGCGGCCTCATGGAGTTCCTCCTGCCCGCGCACATCACCTCGATCGCCCTCAACATGCTGACCTACGTCAACGACCAGGTGCTGGTCATGATGTTCGGCGTCACCGTGGCCGTCGGGGCCAAGTGGGTGCTCAGGGCGCCGGTCCGCGGCCGGCTGCGGCACTTCATGAACCCCTCCAACCTCGGCATCGCGGTGATCCTGCTCGTCTTCCCCTGGGCCAGCATCGCGCCGCCGTACCACTTCACCGAGAACGTCTACAACCCGATCGACTGGATCATCCCGGCGATCATCATCGTCGGCGGCACCATGCTCAACGGCAAGCTGACCAACCGCATGTGGCTGATCGGCGCCTGGGTGGGCGGCTTCGCGCTGCAGGCGATCGTGCGCGGGCTGCTCATCGACGACATCTCGATCCTGGGCGGCCTGTCCATGATGACGGGGGTCGCGTTCATCCTCTTCACCAACTACATGATCACCGACCCGGGCACCACGCCGTCCAGGCCGCTGTCCCAGGTGGCCTTCGGCGGCGGCGTCGCCCTCGTGTACGGCCTGCTGATGGGCATGAACATCCCTTACGGGATCTTCTTCGCCACCGCGGCCGTCTGCCTGATCCGCGGCGGCTTCCTCTGGGCGCTGCACATCGTGGACCAGTCCAGGGCGCTGGACGCCGCCAGGGTGACCGCGGCCGCCGAGCAGGCGGTCGCCGCCACAGGGAGAGAGGTCGCGAAGGCATGACGAAGATCGCGATAGTCGGCATGGCCTGCCGCTACCCCGACGCGGCCTCCCCGCGCGAGCTGTGGGAGAACGCCGTCGCCGGGCGCCGGGCCTTCCGCCGGCTGCCCGACACGCGCATGCGGCTGGAGGACTACTGGAACCCCGATCCCGCCGCGCCCGACACCTTCTACGCCAGGACGGCCGCGGTCATCGAGGGGTACACCTTCGACAGGCTGGCGCACCGGATCGCGGGCAGCACGTACCGCTCCACCGACCTGACCCACTGGCTCGCGCTGGACATGGCCGGCCGCGCCCTGGCCGACGCCGGCTTCCCCGAGGGCAGCGGGCTGCCGCGGGCGCGGACGGGCGTCGTCATGGGCAACACGCTGACCGGCGAGTTCACCCGCGCCAACGTCATGCGGCTGCGCTGGCCGTACGTCAGGCGCACGCTCGCCGCCGCGCTCAAGGAGCAGGGCTGGGACGACGACCGGCTGGCCACGTTCCTGGCCGGCTACGAGGAGGTCTACAAGGACCCGTTCCCGCCCGTGGACGAGGACACGCTCGCCGGCGGGCTGGCCAACACCATCGCCGGGCGCATCTGCAACCACTACGACCTGCACGGCGGCGGCTACATCGTGGACGGCGCCTGCTCCTCCTCGCTGCTGTCGGTCGTCACCTCGGCCAAGGCGCTCAGCGACGGCGAGCTCGACGTGGCCGTCGCCGGCGGCGTCGACCTGTCCATCGACCCGTTCGAGGTGATCGGCTTCGCCAAGACCGGCGCGCTGGCCAAGGGCGAGTTCCGGCTCTACGACCGGCACTCCAACGGGTTCTGGCCCGGCGAGGGCTGCGGCATCGTGGTGCTGATGCGCGAGGCCGACGCGCTGGCGGCCGGGCACCGGATCTACGCCACGGTCGCCGGATGGGGCATCTCCTCCGACGGCAAGGGCGGCATGACGCGCCCCGAGGTCAAGGGGTACCGGCTGGCCCTGGAGCGCGCGTACGAGCGGGCCGGGTTCGGCATCGAGACCGTGTCCCTGTTCGAGGGGCACGGCACGGGGACGGCCATCGGCGACGCGACCGAGCTGACCGCGCTGTCGCAGTCCAGGGCCGCCGCCGACCCGGCGGCGCCGCCGGCCGCCGTCGGCTCGATCAAGGGCATGATCGGCCACGCCAAGGCGGCTGCGGGGGTGGCCGGCCTCATCAAGGCCGCCATGGCCGTGCACGAGCAGGTGCTGCCGCCGACCATCGGCTGCGTCGACCCGCACCCCGTGCTCGCCGAGGAGCCCGCCGCGCTGCGGGTGCTGCGCCAGGCCGAGCCGTGGCCCGACGGCCGCCCGCTGCGCGCCGGCGTCACCGCCATGGGGTTCGGCGGCATCAACACCCACGTCGTGCTGGAGGCCGAGGCGCCCAGGCGGCGGATGTCCAGCAGGACCAGGGCGCTTGCCACCGCCCAGCAGGACGCGGAGCTCTTCCTCTTCGACGCCGCCTCCTGGGAGGAGCTGCGCGGCCACGTGGCCGAGGCCGCCGCGTTCGTGCCCGCCGTGTCCTACGCCCAGCTCGGCGACCTGGCCGAGACGCTGCGCGGCAGGCTGCGCGGCCTGCCGTACCGGGCGGCGGCGGTCGTCGCCTCGCCCGAGGACGCCGAGCGGCAGCTCGGGCGGGTGCTGACGGCGCTCGACTCCGGCGAGAGCGAGCTGTTCACGCCGGACGGCAAGGCGTGGCTGCGCCGCGCCGCGGCCAGGCCCCGCGTGGGCTTCCTCTTCCCCGGCCAGGGCTCGGGACGCGGGACGGGCGGCGGCGCGCTGCGCAGGCGCCTGCCGTGCGTGGACGAGCTCTACCGGACGGCCGCCCTGCCCGCCACCGGCGACATGGTCGCCACCTCGGTCGCCCAGCCGCGCATCGCCACCGGCTCCATGGCCGGCGTCCGCGCGCTGTCCGCGCTCGGCATCGAGGCGGAGGTCGGCGTCGGGCACAGCCTGGGCGAGCTGTCGGCCCTGTGCTGGGCCGGCGCGATGGACGAGGGCGCGCTGCTGCGCGTGGCCGGCAAGCGCGGCAAGGCCATGGAGCGGCACAGCGACTCCGGCACGATGGCCGGGCTGCGCGCCGGCCCCGAGGCCGCGCGCCGGCTGATCGGCGACCTGCCCGTGGTGATCGCCGGATACAACTCGCCCGGCCAGACCGTCGTGGCCGGGCCCGTCGACGCGGTCGAGCGGGTCGGGCAGGCCGCCACGCGCGAGGGCCTCACCTGGACCAAGCTCAACGTCTCGCACGCCTTCCACTCGCCGCTGGTGGCGCCCGCCGCGCAGGCGCTGGAGAAGGCCCTGGAGGGCGAGCGGTTCACGCCGCCGGCCCGCCGGGTGGTCTCCACGGTCACCGGCGCCGAGCTGAACGGCGACACCGACGTCACCGCGCTGCTGCTGCGCCAGATCACCGCGCCCGTGCTGTTCGCCCAGGCCGTACGGGTCGCCGCCGCCGGGCTCGACCTGCTCGTCGAGGTGGGGCCTGGACGGGTGCTCAGCGGGCTGGCCGGGGAGCTCACCGACGTGCCCGCGGTCGCGCTGGACACCGATGGCGAGTCGCTGACGGGGCTGCTCGGCGTGGTCGCCGCCGCCCACGTGAGCGGCGTGCCCGTCGCGCACGAGGAGCTGTTCCACGGCCGCCTCGTCCACCCCCTGGAGATCGGGACGGAGTTCTCGTTCTTCGCCAGCCCCGCGGAGTCCGCGCCGAAAACCGTCGTCAAGGCGGTCGCCCGACCCGTCACCAAGGAGCAGCCCGCGCAGCGGAGCGCGGAGCGGACCGGCGAGTCCACCACGGACCTGCTGCGCCGCCTGGCCGCCGAGCGCGTGGAGCTCCCGCTGGAGATGGTCACCGCGGACAGCAAGCCGCTGGACGGCCTGCACCTCAGCTCGGTCACCGTCATGCACATCCTCGACCAGGCCACCCAGCACCTCGGCATGCCCGCCGTGCACCTGCCCAACGTGGCCACCGCCACCCTGGGCGAGCTCGGCCAGGCGCTGGACCGGCTCGCGGCCGAGCCGCGCGACCAGCGGGCCCGCGGCGTCGCCGCCGCGGCCACGTGGGTGCGGCCGTTCACGGTCGACCTGGACGAGCTGCCGGCGCCCAAGCGGGTGGCCAAGGAGCAGCAGGGCCGGTGGGAGGTGTTCGCGCCCGCGGGCTCCGCGCTCGCGCAGCCGCTGCGGGAGGCGCTCGAACAGGAGAAGGTCGGTTCAGGTGTGCTGGTGTGCCTACCGCCGCACTGCGCGATGGAGGACCTGGAGCAGGCACTGCTCGGCGCCAAGGCCGCGCTCGCGGCGGGCCCCGGCACCCGGTTCGTCCTGGTCCAGCACGGCAGGGGCGCCGCCGGGCTGGCCAAGACGCTCCACCTGGAGGCCGCCGGGCTGCGCACCACCGTCGTGCACGTACCGCAGGCACCCGAGATGATCGGGAAGGTGGTCGCCGAGGTGGCCGCCACCTCGGACTTCTCCGAGGTCTGCTACGACGCCGACGGCGTGCGGCGCGTCCCCACCCTGCGCGCGATGCCGGCCCGCCAGGAGCGCGAGGAGCACCCGCTCTCACCGGACGACGTGCTGCTCGTGACCGGCGGCGGCAAGGGCATCACCGCCGAGTGCGCGATCGCCATGGCAGGCGGTGCGGCAGACGGTGCGGCAGGCAGCGCGGCAGGCGGTCGGGCGGGTGGCGCCAAGCTGGCCCTGCTCGGCCGCTCCGACCCGGCCCAGGACGAGGAGCTGGCCGCGAACCTGCGCCGCATGGCCGAGTGCGGCCTGACCGTCCACTACGCCAGAGCCGACGCCGCCGACCCCGGCCAGGTGCGGCGGGCCGTCGAGGAGGCCGAGCGGGTGCTCGGCCCGGTGACCGCGATCCTGCACGGCGCCGGCTACAACGCCCCCGCCGGCATCGCCGGCCTCGGCCTGGACGACTTCGCCCGCACGTTCGCCCCCAAGGTGGACGGCCTGCGCAACGTGCTCGCCGCGGTGGACCCCGGCCGGCTGCGCCTGCTGGTCACGCTGGGCAGCATCATCGGCAGGGCGGGCCTGCAGGGCGAGGCGCACTACGCCACGGCCAACGAGTGGCTGGCCGAGCTCACCGCCGAGGCCGGGGCGGCCAACCCGGCCTGCAGGAGCCTGTGCCTGGAATGGTCGGTGTGGTCCGACGTCGGCATGGGCGAGCGGCTGTCGGTCGTGGACCGGCTCACCGAGCAGGGCATCACGCCCATCCCGGTCGAGCAGGGCGTGGAGATCATGCGCAGGCTCGTCACCGACCCCGCCACCGAGGGCGTCGTGGTGATCAGCGGGCGCACCGAGGGCGTCGCCACCGTCAGGCGCGACGAACCCGAGCTGCCGCTGCTGCGCTTCGTCGGCACGCCGCTGATCCGCTACCACGGGGTGGAGCTGGTCAGCGAGGTCGAGCTGAACGCCGGCACCGACCTCTACCTGGCCGACCACCTGCTCGACGGCAACCTCCTGTTCCCCGCCGTGATCGGCATGGAGGCCATGAGCCAGGTGGCGTGCGCCGCCACCGGCCGCCAGGAGGCGCCCGTCATCGAACGGGCCGCCTTCACCCGGCCGATCATCGTGCCGCCCGAGGGGAGCACCACGCTCAGGATCGCCGCCGCCGCCACCGGCGACGACACGGTCGCCGTCACGATCCGCAGCGCGGAGACCGGGTTCGAGGTGGACCACTTCAGCGCCGTGCTCCGCTTCGACGCCGGGCCCTGCCCCGAGGGGCCGCCCGGCCAGATCCCGGACGGGCTGCCGCCGGTGGCGCTCGAACCCGACGCCGACCTGTACGGCCAGGTGCTCTTCCAGGGCAGCCGCTTCCAGCGGCTGCGCCGCTACCACCGGGCCGCGGCCCGCCACGTGGACGCCGACCTCGCGGTGGAGCGGGACGGCTCGTGGTTCGCCGGGTACCTGCCGGGCGAGCTGCTGCTCGGCGACCCCGGCATGCGGGACGCGCTGATGCACGGCAACCAGGTCTGCGTGCCCGACGCCACGCTGCTGCCGACCGCCATCGACCGGGTACGTCCCGGCGGCCGCGCGCTGGACGACCTGGACGAGGTGCGGTACTGCGCCGCCGAGCGGAGCAGGGACGGCGACACCTACGTCTACGACATCGCGGTGCGCACCAAGACCGGCGAGCTCGTCGAGCGCTGGGAGGGGCTGCGCCTGCAGGCCGTACGCAAGCAGGACGGCCGCGGGCCGTGGACGGCGCCGCTGCTCGGCCCGTACGTCGAGCGGCGGCTCGGTGACCTGGTCGGCGCGAGCGTCGCGGTCGTCGCGGAACCCGGCGACGAGCTGACCGACCTCGCCCGGCAGCGCCTGCACGCCGCACCCGCCGGCACCACCGAGGCCGCCGGCGGATCGGATGGCAGCGCGCTCGCCGGCACGCCGCATGGCACCAGCGCGCTCGCCCACGTGCCGGGCCTGACGCTCTGCGTCGCCGCCGCGCAGCCGGTGGCCTGCGCCATCACGCCGGTCGGCGCCGGAGCGCAGGAGCTCGCGCACGCGGAGCCGGAGGCCGCGGCGCACGCGGAGCTGGCCGAGCGGATCGCCGCGCAGGCGGGGGAGAGCGGCGACGTCGCCGCCGCCCGCGTCCGCGCCGCGGTGGCCTGCCTGCGCGGCGCCGAGCTCACCGCGGCCCAGCCCGACGGGCCGCCGGAACTGCACGCGGACGCCGGCGACGGCTGGGTCGTGCTGGCCGCGGCGGGCACGCGCATCGCGACCCTGGCGACCACCGTACGGGGCCTGAACGACCCCGTCGTGGTCGCCGTTCTCACCGAAGGGCGGTCCTGACGATGGAGAAGTACTTCGAATATCGCCACACGGTGGGTTTCGAGGAGACCAACCTCGTGGGCAACGTCTACTACGTCAACTACCTGCGCTGGCAGGGCAGGTGCAGGGAGATCTTCCTGAAGGAGTGCGCGCCCGAGGTGCTCGCCGACCTCCAGGACGACCTCAAGCTGTTCACCCTCAAGGTCGACTGCGAGTTCTTCGCGGAGATCACGGCCTTCGACGAGCTGTCCATCAGGATGCGCCTGATCGAGCTCGCCCAGACCCAGCTCGAGTTCGGCTTCGACTACGTGCGTGTCGGCCCCGGCGACGGCGAGCTGCTCGTCGCGCGTGGCCGGCAGCGGGTCGCCTGCATGCGGGGGCCGAACACCAGGACCGTCCCGGCCAGGGTCCCGCCCGCCCTGGTCGGCGCGCTCGAACCGTACGCAGCCTAGACGCCGATCCAGGAGGTCAGCGTGCACGTCTCCTCATCAACCGCACTGACGGACACCGCGGCGCTGCGTCACGCGTTCGGCGCCTTCGCCACCGGCGTCACCGTGGTGACGACGGGCGGTCCGGTCCCTCATGCCATGACGGCCAACTCCTTCACCTCGGTCTCGCTCGACCCGCCGCTGCTGCTGGTCTGCGTCGCCAAATCGGCCTCGATGCACCGCTTCCTCGGCGCCAGCTCCTTCTTCGGCGTCTCGGTGCTGGCCGCCCACCAGGAAGACGAGGCCAGGCACTTCGCCAACCGCTACCGCGAGACGGGCGCGGCCCAGTTCGCCGCGGTGGACGTGGTGCCGGGCGAGCTCACGGACGTCCCGCTCATCGCGGACGCCGCCGTGTGCTTCGAGTGCGACCTGTGGCGCGCCTACGACGGCGGCGACCACACGATCTTCCTGGGCAAGGTGCTGTCGATGCGGCAGCGCCCCGGCAGTGACGGGCTGCTGGTGTACCGGGGCAGGTTCGCCTCGCTCGAAGAGGTCGCGGCGTGATGGTCGCCCAACTCCCGCAGGCGGCGCGGGCACGCGTGCGTGCCGCGCCGCCAGGCCCGCCGCTGTGGGCGGGCCCCGCCCTGTTCAGGCAGCTCGTCTCGGACCGGCTCGGGATGTTGTCCGGCGCCGTGTCCCGGTACGGCGACGCCGTGAAGCTCACCATCGGCCCCAAGAGCCTCTACCTGTTCAACCACCCCGACCACGCCAAGCACGTGCTGGCCGACAACAACGCCGGCTACCGCAAGGGCCTCGGCCTGGCCGAGGCCAGGCGGGTCCTCGGCGACGGCCTGCTGACCAGCCACGGCCAGGTGTGGCGCGACCAGCGCAAGTCGATCCAGCCGCTCTTCCAGAACAAGCGGCTGGCCGGGCAGGACACGGTCATCGCCGAGGAGACGGGCAGGCTCGTGGCGCGGCTGCGGGCCCGGGCCGGAGCCGGGCCGGTGGACGTGGCGCACGAGATGACCGCGCTCACGCTCGGCGTGCTCGGCAGGACGCTGCTGGAGGCCGACCTCGGCGCGTACGAGTCCATCGGGCACGCCTTCGAGGGCGTCCAGGACCAGGCGATGTTCGAGATGGTCACGCTCGGCGCGGTGCCGCTGTGGCTGCCGCTCCCGCTCCACCTGCGCTTCCGCCGCTCACGCCGCGAGCTGCACAGGATCGCCGACGCCCTGATCGCCCACCGGATCGAGCATCCGACCGGCGGGGACGACCTGCTGTCCCGCCTGATCGCCTCCGCGGACCCGGACCCCGAGGCGCCGCCCGCCCGCGACCGCCTGCGCGCCGAGCTGATCACGATCCTGCTGGCCGGGCACGAGACCACGGCCAGCACGCTGTCGTGGGCCTTCCACCTGATCGACCGCCATCCGGGCGTGCGCGAGCGGTTGCGCGAGGAGGCCGTCTCCGTGCTCGGTGACCGGCCGCCGGCCGTCGGCGACCTGCCCAGGCTCACCTACACCACGATGGTGCTGGAGGAGGTCATGCGGCTCTACCCGCCGGTGTGGGCGCTGACCCGCGTGGCGGTGACGGGCGACGAGGTGAACGGGTACCGGGTGCCCGCCGGGGCCGACGTGCTGATCAGCCCGTACACGCTGCACCGGCATCCGGGCTGCTGGCGGGAGCCCGAGCGGTTCGACCCCGAGCGGTTCGCGCCGGAGGCGCGGTCGGACCGGCCCAGGTACGCCTACATCCCGTTCGGCGCCGGGCCGCGGTTCTGCGTCGGGAGTCACCTGGGGATGATGGAGGCCGTCTTCGTCCTGGCCTCGGTGGCGCGCGAGCTGCGGCTGACCGGCCTGCCCGGGCGGCCCGCGGTGCCCGAGGCGATGTTGTCGCTGCGGGTGCGCGGCGGGCTGCCGATGACCGTCGGGATCCTCTGAGAACGGGTGCTGAAAAGGGCCGCGGGCGGTGATCTCCTCACCGCCCGCGGCCCCGCGCGTCAGCGATCGCCTTCACCCGCCGCCCTCCTGGTTCCACGCGGACAGCACGTCGCGCAGCGCGAGCAGGTGGGGCGGGTCGAAGCTGCTCATGGGCCGGAGCGTGATGTCGGCCCGGTGGGTGTCGCCGTGCTCGCCGACCGCGATCGGCCCGCGGCGCGCCACGCACAGCGAGCCCTCGGCGCCGGGCGGCAGGTTGACGGCGTCGTCGCAGCCCTCGGCCACCGACTGCGCCAGCAGGTACCAGTGGCCCGCCGGCACGTCGTCCATGACGAAGGGGCCGGGACGGCTGAGCACGGTGTAGCTGGCCGGCTTGCCCTCCAGGAGCTGCCCCACGAACATCCCCGCGAAGACGGGCCTGTCGGGCAGCGGCGAGGTGACCGTGCCGTGGACGGTGGCGGTGCCGCCGCCGCCGCGCGACCGGCTCGCCCCGCCCACCAGGCTTCTCCCCGAGACGCCCAGGACCTGGCGGTACCGGCTGGGTGACAGGCCGACGCTCCGCGTGAACCGGCTGCTGAACGTGCCGACGCTGGAGTAGCCGACCTGGTGGCTGATGTAGGCGATGTTCAGCGAGGTCGAGGCGAGCAGCCGCTTGGCCTCCCGCAGCCGCACCGCCGACAGGAACCGGCCGGGCGACAGCCCCGTGACCCGCTGGAAGACCCGCGAGAAGTGGAACTTGCTGAACATCGCGGTGTGCGCCATGTCGTCGATGGTGATCTGCTCACCGAAGTTCTGCTGGATGTCCTCGATCACTCGCATGACCGCTCGTTCAATGACGTCGTCCATGTGGCCTCCCGCTTCCGGATCGGCCGGTGAGGCGTGTTTTCCGGAAACGCGTCGATAAATGCCTTTCGGAGGTACACGCGCTGAGCCCGCGGCAATGCTGCATGGTTCGCGAAATTATTTCGGGGAAATCGCTGGGTCATTGCCCGGTATCTCGCGGTGGTTTTTCCTTGCAAAACCTTGTTGATTGTTGTCAACTTGGCGGAGAAGGCCGGAGTGCGTGGGAGGGCCGCGGTGGCGGCCCGGCAAGGTGCCCATCATCCGAGCGTATGAGCGCCCTCTGCGGGAAGACGCGGCCACGGCGTGAAATTAGGGGTCGAGCGGTCGCAATTAGGGGTGCCCACCCGAATAAGGGCGCGAGGCGCGCGGATAGGGGTTGTGCCGCACAGTACGCCGATCGATTCTCTGGATATCACCGACGGGAAAAACCGGGGGAGCGATTATGGCTGAAGGGCGGGGCGAACAAGAATTCACGCGCTTCGTCCAGCAGACCAGGCCCATGCTGAGGCGCATCGCCTTCGCGCTGTCCGACGACTGGCACGAGGCGGACGACCTGGTCCAGCGGACACTCATGACGATCTTCCTGCGCTGGCGGGAGCTCGACCGGCGGGACAGGATGGCGCCCTACGCGCGCCGCGTCATGACGCGGCTGCTCATCAGCGACCGCAGGTCGTCGCGGTGGACCAGGGAGGTCCTGTTCGGCGTGCCGCCGGAGGCCGGCGCCGCCCACGACCCGTACATCCCCGTGAGCCAGCGCATGGTGCTGAGGGACGCGCTGGCCAGGCTCGGCCCCCGGCAGCGCGCCACGATCTTCCTCCGCTTCTGGGAGGACCGCAGCGTGGAGGAGACCGCGCAGGTCCTGGGCAACGAGTCATCCACGGTACGCAGCCAGACCGTCCGCGCGCTGAACACCCTGAGGGACGCGCTGGACGCCTCATCCACCTAAGGAAGGCCCATGAGCGCACAGCTCCCCGCGGACCACGAGACGAGGGTCGTCACCACGCTCGAGGCGTTCGCCGACACGATCATCCCCGGCGCCAAGCGTTCCGGCCAGGACAGGGCGGTGGCCGGCGCCAGCCCCACCGGCGGCGCGGTGGCCGCGGGCGCGATGGAGCTGATCCGCTGGGACGCCACCGGCATCAGCCAGAGCCTCGACGACTACGCCCGCGCGCTGAACGACCACGCCCGCGAGCACGCCGGGCAGCACGGGCTCGACCTCGACGGGGACGTCCCGCCGTTCGTGGCGCTCAGCTTCGAGCAGCGCACCGACCTGGTCCGCGTCCTCACCGCGCCCGGCCACCCCGACAAGTCGCTGTGGGTGCTGCTGTCCCTGTTCTGCTACATGGCCTACGACTCGGCGGCGCACACCAGCACCGCCGACGCGCTCGCCGCCGGGCATCCCGGCCTGACCTCCATGCGCCTGGCCCGGCCGGGCGCCGACGGCCTGTGGCGCTTCTCCTCCTGGTCGTACGGCAGGCAGCTCGCCGACCTGCACCCCCGCACCACCGACACAGGGAGTCCCGAATGAACAGCGTCGAGCGCACCGACGTGCTCGTGGTCGGCACCGGCTTCGGCGGCGCGATCATCGCCTACCACCTGGCCGCGGGCGGCGCCCGCGTGGTCATGCTGGAGCGCGGCCCGTGGCTGACCGCCGACGAGTACGACCACGACTTCAAGCTCGGCTCGTCCTACACGCGCATCTTCGACTTCACGGTCGGCGACGGGATGAGCGTGCTCGGCGGCAACTGCGTGGGCGGCGGCAGCGTCGTCTACTTCGCCGCGATGCCGAGGGCGCCGCGCTTCGTGTTCGAGCGGCGCGGCAGCGTCAACCGGCGCATGTGGCCGTCGTCCATCGACCGGGACACGCTCGACCCCTGGTACGACCGCGTGGCGGAGTCGATCGCGATCACCCGGCAGGGCTGGGAGGACGTGTCGTACTCCGGCGGGCTCTGGGCCGCCGCCTGCCGCCACGCCGGCCGCACCGCCAACCCCGTGCCCGCCGCCGTGGACACCGCCGCCTGCACCAACTGCAACTGGATGATGGCCGGCTGCCGCTTCGACGCCAAGCAGTCGCTGCTGCTGAACTACCTGCCGGCCGCGCTCGCGCACGGGGCGCGGATCAGGCCGCTGCACGAGGTGCAGAGCATCGCCAAGAGCCCCGACGGCGGCTACCGCGTGCACTACCAGCTCGTCGACGCCGAGGACTACCGGATCACGGCCGGCGAGGGCAGCATCGACGCCAAGGTGGTCGTGCTGGCGGCGGGCGCCGCGGCCACGCCGGTCATCCTGCAGCGCAGCGCCGCCGCGCTCGGCCCGATGCCGCACGCCGTGGGCCGCTACTTCTCCGGCAACGGCGAGCGGCTCAACACTGCGGTGCTGAACGAGGAGCGGGTCCGCGAGGTGCTCGGGCTGGAGCTCGACCCGGCGGCGTTCCAGATCGGCAAGGGCCCCACGGTGGCCAACTGGGACCGGCTGGACGGCTCGCTGCCCGAGTACACCCGCTTCTCGCTGGAGCAGCTCTACTTCCCGCCGGGGCTCGGCACGATCCTCGCGATGCCCGGCGGCCCGGACCCGCGCTGGTTCGGCCTCGGCAAGAAGGAGATGCTGAGCCACTGGCAGAAGTGGCTGATCATCTTCCAGATGATCGAGGACGACAACGAGGGCGTGTTCGGCCCGCCGCCGGCGCGCGGCAACGCCGACAGGCTCTCGCAGCAGATGCTCGGCCTCGGCACGCTCAGCTACAAGCCGACGCTCAACACGCAGGCCGCGTGGGCGATGGCCGACGCCGAGTGCAAGGACATCCTGGAGCGCGACGGCCTGGCCACCGTGACGCCGTGGACGAACGACCTGGTCGGCGCGTACACGGTGCACCCGCTGGCCTCCTGCCGCATCGGCGACGACCCGCGCACCTCCGCCCTCGACGACCGGCACGAGCTGCGCGGCCACCCGGGGATCTTCGTCACCGACGGTTCCGCCGTGCCGGCCGCGCTGACGGTGAACCCGGCCATGACCATCTCCGCGCTCGCCGAGCGCGCGGTGCCCGCGATCGTCCGCGCGGCCCGGGAACGCGGGGTCGAGGTCGCGTACGGCGCGCCCGCACCCGACGGCTCCACCAGCGGCCGTCGTGGCACCGCGCCGCTGGTGCCCGCCCTGGGAGGGTGACGTGGGCAGGATGCTCGCCCTGGTGACGGCGCGCGGCGTGCTCGCTCAGGTGCGCCACGTGTCCCCCGTGCCGCCGCGCGCGGCACGCGGCCTGGTGGCGCGGGTGTACGCGCAGCTCGTACGGGACTTCGGCATGGCCGCCCCGCCGGTGCTGCTGCATTCACCCGCGCCCGAGGCGCTGGCGGCGTGCTGGATGATGCTGCGCGAGTCCCTGCTGTGCGGGGACGCGGCGGCGCGGGTCGTCAAGGAGGTCGTGGCGAGCGAGGTGTCGGCCGCCAACGCCTGCCCGTACTGCGTGGACGTGCACCACGCCACGCTGCGCGGCCTGCGGGGACACGACGACCCCCGGCTCGCGGCGGTGGCGGCGTGGGCCCGGGCCACGGGCGAGCGGCGATCGGTGGCGGGGCAGCCGCCGGCGTCGCGGGCCGGCCCGCTCGCTGCGGGGCAGCCGCCGTCCTGCGAGCCCGTCGCGGTGGGGCAGCGGCTGCCGGCGTTGCAGCCACGGCTGCTCGCGGAGAGGGAGTGGCCGCCACCGGGGGCCGGGCTCACGGCGGTGGGAGAGCGGTCAGCGGCGCTGGAGGCCGAGCTCATCGCGGTGGCGGTCACCTTCCACTACCTCAACAGGATGGTGACGGTGTTCCTCGGGGACTCGCCGCTGCCTCCGGAGGTGCCCCGCCGCGCGCGCGGGCCCGCCCTGCGGGCCTTCGGCCGGCTCATGCGCCCGGCCGCGCGCAGGACGGTGCCGGCCGGCGCGTCGCTGCCGCTGCTGCCCGCCGCCCCCCTGCCGCCGGACCTGGCGTGGGCGGGCAGCGGCCCGCTGGCCGACGCGTTCGCCAGGGCGTCGGCCGCCATCGAGGCGTGCGGGCTGCGCTCGGTGCCCGGCCCGGTACGCGACCTGGTGACGGAACGGCTGACGGCCTGGACGGGCGGCCCGCCCCCGGCACCTCCCGGCCGCGCCCGGGCTCAGGAGGCGGGGCCGCCGAGCCGGGCCTGGGTCACCGAGGCGACGGCTGCCCTGCCGGACGGCCTGCGCCCGGCCGCGACGCTGGCCCTGCTGACCGCGCTGGCCCCGTACCAGGTGGACGACGGCGTCGTCGAGGCCTGCCGGAGGGCCGGCCAGGACGACCGCTCGCTCATCGAGCTCACCGCGTGGGCGAGCCTGTCAGCCGCGCGCCGCGTCGGCGGCCGGCTGCCCGCGCCTTCTCCAGTCAACGGTTCATCGGTGGAAAGGACAAACCCGTGAGCGAACTCCACGCCGTGCTCGGCGACCTGGCCTCGGACGGCGACCAGCTCGACAGCCTGGTGGCGGGCCTCGAACCCGCCCAGTGGCAGCTACCCACGCCCGCTCCAGGGTGGACGATCGCCGACCAGATCGCGCACCTGACGTTCGTGTTCCGGCTGGCGGCCACGGCGGCCACGGACGCCGAGGCGTTCCAGGCCATGACCAAGGACGCGCAGCACAACTTCGACGGCGCGGTGAACGCCGCGCTCAAGGCCTTCGCCGACGACACGCCCGGCACCCTGCTGGCCAAGTGGCGCGCGCAGCGCGCGGCCGCGGTCACCGGGCTGGGCGCGGTGCCGCCGGACCTGACCGTGCCGTGGCTGGTCAACCCGCTCCCGCCGATCGTGCTCGCCTGCGCGGGCATCATGGAGCAGTTCGCGCACGGGCAGGACATCGCCGACGCGCTCGGCGTGTCGCTCCGGCGCGGCGCCAGCCTCCAGCACCTGGTGGTGTTCGCCGTGCTCACCAAGGACTTCGGCTACCTGTCGCGCGGCCTGACCCCGCCGGCCACCGAGTTCCGCTTCGAGATCACCGGTCCCGCCGGCGAGCTGTGGGCCTACGGGCCGGAGGACGCGGACCAGCGTGTCAGCGGGCTCGCCGAGGACTTCTGCCTGCTGGTGACCAGGCGCAGGCACCGCGCCGACGTCGCGGTCTCCGCGGTGGGCGAGGAGGCCGACCGGTGGCTGGACATCGCCCAGGCCTACCGCGGTCCCGCGGGCGCCGGGCGCCGTCCCGGCCAGTTCCCGCGCCGGAACGCGGCCTGAGAGCGTTCCCCTTCCGGCACGTCACCGCGTCCGCCCGCCGTACTCCGGTTGGGGTTCCTCGGACAAGAGGGCGGGGGAGAGGGCGCGGCAAGCCGCAGGGCGGCGGGTCCGGACCTGCGTGGTGCGGTCGGGGCCTGCGGCGGGTGCGGGGAGGTTGCGGGTCAGGCGGCGAGGGCGCGGCGGTCGACCTTGCCGTTGGCCGTCTGCGGCAGGCTGGGGACGAGGGTGATCTCCCTGGGGAACTTGTGCGGCGCCAGCCTGCCCCGCACGTACGCCTTCAGCTCCTCCGCGGAGACCGGCGAGGTGGCGACCACGTAGGCACGCGGCCTGCTCAGGCCGCCTGCCTGCTCGCCGACCACCACGCACTCGCGCACCGCGTGATGCGTCAGCAGGCAGTTCTCGATCTCCGCCGGCGCGATCCACACCCCGCCCACCTTCAGCATGTCGTCGGCCCTGCCGTGGAAGCGGTAGAACCCGTCGGCGTCCCTGCTGACCAGGTCGCCGGACAGGACGGTGCGCTCGCCCACGAACGTGCGCGCCGACTTGACCGGCTCCTGCCAGTACTCCGCCGCCACCGTGTCACCGGTGATCTCCAACCGGCCGACCTGCCCGTCGCCGACCTCAGCGCCGTGCTCGTCCACCACCCTGGCGCGGTAACCGGGCACCAGCTCGCCCAGCGTGCCGGGACGCACCCGCCCCGGCCGGTTCGACAGGTAGATGTGGTACGCCTCCGACGAGCCGATCCCGTCGACCACCTCGACGCCGAAGGTGTCGAGCCAGCGCCGGTGCAGCTCGGGAGGCAGCGGCTCGCCCGCGGACGTGCACAGCCGCAGGCAGCTCAGGTCCTGCCCGGCGGCATCGGGGTGGGCGAGCATCGCGCTCATCATGGTGGGGACGTTCACGAGGATCGTCGGGCGGTGCTCGGCGATCAGCTCGAAGATGGTCTCGGCCCTGCTCCGCTCGGGGAAGACCACGCCCGCCGCGCCGGCGCCGAAGGGGAACAGCGCGGCCAGGTCCCGGGCGTAGCCGAAGAACAGCTTCGGCACCGGCAGCACGACGTCGTCCTCCCGGATGCCGAGCACGCCGCGCGCGTACCACTCGAAGCTGCGGTGCGGGCTGCGCGCCGGCAGCACGCAGGCGCGCGGCGCTCCCGTGCTGCCGGTGGTGAACTTCCAGATCGCCGGGTCCTCCGGCGCCACGCGCACGGGGTCGAGCCTGTCGGACTGGGCGCCGACGAGCGTGTCGAAGTGGTGCTCGCCGGCGCGCAGCCCGCCACGCGGGTATCCCGTCACCAGCAGGTCGCTCGCGCCCGCGGCGCGCAGGTTGTCCAGGACGGCGGGGTCGGCCAGGATGACCTTGGGCTTGGTGTAGTCGACGAAGTAGCGGTAGTCCTTGGGCCGCAGGTAGGTGTAGACCTCGGCGGTGATCGCGCCGATCTGCTGCGCGCCGTACCAGGTGGCGACGAACTCCGGGCCGTCGCCGGCCGCGATGAGGACGCGGTCGCCGCGGCGCACCCCGAGCGCGCGCAGCGCGTTGCCGGCCTGGCCGGCCAGGGCCCGCAGCTCCCCGTAGCTGATCGGCCCGGCACGGGTGATGAGCGCGGTGGCGTCCGCCCGGCCTCCGCCGAGGAACCGCGTGGTGATGTTGAAGGATTCCATGCCTCCACGGTGCACGCGGGCGCCCGCGCAACGACAGCGGCGGACCGGGCAGCAAGCTGGGCGTGGCTGGCAGGTTGCTGTCAGCGGCCGGGCTTCTCTGCGATTGCTCGATGCGGGGCGGCACGTTGACTGCCGTGGCGGGCGCCACCTGTACTGAAGGCACGCAGGCATCCCTTTTCCCGGCTGAGGAGTGGCAATGGCGTCCATGTCCGCAGGCTCGTGGTCGACCGCCGGCGTGGGCGAGGTGGTCGACTGCCTGGGCGGCGCCGTTCACCTGGCCTACGCGGAGGCGGCCGGCGAGGGCACCGGTGAGGTGGCGGTGATCGTGGCCGGCTTCTCCGGGCACGAGACGCGCACCCGGGCCCGCGCGCGGGCCAGGGCCGAGGCGGTGCGCGCGCTGCGCGAGCTGGCCGAGCGGCCGGACCGGGGCACGCGGGCACGCTCCGGCAAGGAGCTGCGGCTGGACGACTTCGTCGACGGCCCGCCCGAGGGCACGGGCGTCATGGTGCCGGGCGTGGGCCTGCTGAGCGGCAACCGCTACCTGCTGCCCGCCGAGGTGGTGTGGCTGGAGCGGCAGGAGTGCCGGGTCGAGCCGGCCACGAGCGGGGTGGTGGACCACGGCGTGGCCGAGGCGATCGCCGAGATCTTCGCCCACGACGTGGTCGCACGGTGGTGGGCCGACCCGCGCCGGCCGCTGCTGCGGGTCTCGGAGCAGCTCGACCGGCTGCTGCCACCAGGGGTGATGGCGGCGGCCACCGGGCTGGGGCTGCGGGTGTCGGCGTTCGTGCTGTCGGCGCAGGACGCCAGCGTCGCCCTGGTGACCGTCGGCGGGGACGCGGGCGCCCTGGCCGTCGCCGCCGACCGTACGGTGAAGTCGGCGGTGAGCGAGGCGTTCCTGGCGGCCATGGCGTCCAGGGCGCAGCCGTGGCACACGCTCCCCCTGCCCGACTCGATGCGGCGCTTCGCGGTGTGGCACCGCGAGGGGGACTACGCCGCGTACCTGGAGAGCATGGCCGTCGAGGCCGACACGTCGCTGGTGCACGAGCTCGGCGGGCTGCGCCCGGCGAGCTGGCCGGAGATCGCGGGCCACCGGTTCGGCCACGAGCCCGTCGCGGTGGAGCCGGAGCCGGCCGGGCAGGTGGTCAAGGTGGTGTGCCCCGGCGCGGCCTGCTACCGAGCCACCCGGTCGGCGACCGTGCTGCCCTGCCCGATTCCCTGACACCGCACGCTGCGAGGGGACGCGGCGCGTCCCCGGCTCCGATGATGGAGTCAGGAGCTCCATGTGCAGGCAGGAGGCGCGCGATGGATCTCTCGGTCATCGGCATCACCCCGCAGGCGGAACAGGTCTACCGCTTCTTCCTCAAGCACAAGGGCGAGGGCGTCGGCTCCGTGCCCGAGGCGCTCGGCATGGACCCCGACACGGTCGAGGAGGCCGTGGACCTGCTCGGCAGGCTGTCCATGCTCGATCTCACCGACCGCTACCGCGTCACCGCCACCGATCCGCGCGTCGCCATCGAGCGCCTGGTGGAGCAGCGCCTGGAGGAGCTGAACGCGGAGATCCGGCGGGTGTTCAGCGCCCGCGACGCCATCTCCTCCTTCCAGGAGGACAAGCGGGAGGGCGACAAGGTCGCCTCGATCCTCGACATCGAGCGGGTCGAGGACGGGGCACGCGTCCGCCAGCGCCTCGACGACCTGGCGTTCTTCTGCTACAAGGAGACGCTCTGCCTGCACCCCGGCGGCCCGTTCACCGAAGTGATGATCGAGTCCGCGCTGCCGCTCGACCAGCGGTCGCTGCGCCGCGGCCTGGCGCTCAAGCAGATCTTCCACCCCAAGGCGGTCGAGGACCCGCGCATGCTCTCCTACCTGCGAGAGCTGGTCAACCTCGGCGCCGAGATCCGCGTCACCGACCAGCACATGGACCGCATGCTGATGTACGACCGCAGCGTGGCCGTCGTGCCCATCGACCCCTCGCACCACTCCGCCGGAGCGCTCCTGGTGCGCGAGCCGGGGCTGATCTCGCAGCTCTGCATCTACTTCGAGGGCCTGTGGAAGGGCGCCGTGGACCTGCGCCACCACCTCGACCCGCCCGAGGAGGAGCCGGCGCTGTCCCAGATGGAGCAGCGGATCCTCACCGTGATGGCGACGGCCGACAAGGACGAGATCGCCGCCCGCGAGCTCGACATCTCCGTACGCACCTACCGCCGCTACGTCGCCGACCTCATGGCCAGGCTCGGCGCGAACAACCGCTTCCAGGCGGCGCTGCGGGCCAAGGAGGAGAACTGGATCTGACGGCGCGGTCCGGCACACGAAGAGGTGACACCAGGCGCGCTCCGATCTTTCACTGAAGGAATCGGAGACGCCTGTTAGGAGAAGACGATGAGCATCTCTGAGCTGGACATCACCGCAGAAGAACTCGAACGGGCCGTACGGCCGGCGCCCCCCTCGATGGACCGGCTCCGCGACGACCTGGGCAGGCTGCGCCAGGACATCGCCGACGGCGACCACCGGGGAGTGCAGCGGCAGCGCGCCCTGGGCAAGCGCACCGCGCGCGAGCGGCTGGACCTCCTGCTGGACGAGGGCTCGTTCGTCGAGCTCGACATGATGCGCAGGCACCGCGCGCAAGGGCTCGGCATGGAGCGGCAGCGGCCGCACACCGACGGGGTCGTCACCGGCTCGGGCACGATCGACGGCCGCCGCGTGTTCGTCTACGCGCAGGACTTCACCATCTACGGCGGCTCGCTCGGCGAGGCGCACGCCCTGAAGATCCAGAAGGTGATGGAGCTGGCGCTGTCCACGGGCGCGCCGTTCATCGGGCTGAACGACAGCGGCGGCGCCAGGATCCAGGAAGGCGTCATGTCGCTGAACGGCTACGGCGGCATCTTCCAGCGCTACGTGCAGGCGTCCGGCGTGATCCCGCAGATCAGCGTGGTGCTCGGCCCGTGCGCCGGCGGCGCGGCCTACTCCACGGCGCTGGCCGACTTCACCTTCATGGCCGGCGACACCGCGCAGCTCTACCTGACCGGGCCCGACGTGGTCGAGGCGGTCACGGGCGAGCGGGTGACGCACGCCGAGCTCGGCGGCGCCCAGGTGCACGGCAGCCGCTCGGGCGTGGCCACGTTCGTCCACGACGACGAGGAGGAGTGCCTGGCCTCGGTGCGTGACCTGCTGTCGATGCTGCCGAGCAACAACCTGGGCAGGCCGCCCGCGGCGCCGCCCTGCGGCGCGACCACCGACCTGCGCCCCAGGCTTGCCGAGATCGTCCCCGCTGAGCAGAACCAGTTGTACGACATGCGTGAGGTGCTGGCGGAGCTGGTGGACGACGGGGAGTTCCTGGAGACGCACCGGAACTGGGCGGGCAACGTGATCTGCGCCTTGGCCAGGATCGACGGTGAGGTGGTCGGCGTGGTGGCCAACCAGCCGACCGTGCTGGCCGGCGTGCTTGACGCGAAGGCCGCCCAGAAGGCGGCGCGCTTTGTGAGATTCTGTGATGCCTTCTCCATCCCGCTGGTGACGCTCGTGGACGTGCCCGGCTTCCTGCCCGGCAAGGACCAGGAGTACGAGGGCGTCATCAGGCACGGCGCCAAGCTGCTGTACGCCTACTGCGAGGCGACGGTGCCGCGCATCTCGGTCATCGTCAGGAAGGCGTACGGCGGCGCCTACATCGTCATGGACTCCCGCTCCATCGGCACCGACCTGTCGCTGGCCTGGCCGACCAACGAGGTGGCCGTGATGGGCGCCGAGGGCGCCGTCAACATCATCCACCGCAGGCAGCTCGCCGCGGCCGCCGACCCCGTCACCGAGCGCGCCGAGCTCCTCGAACGCTACAAGCGCGAGCTCATCCACCCGACCTACACCGCCGAGCGCGGGCTCGTCGACGACGTGATCGACCCCGTGGAGACCAGGGCCGTGATCGCCCGCGGCCTGGCCATGCTCCGCGACAAGCGCAAGCACAGCGCGCCGCGCAAGCACGGCAACGTCCCGCTCTGACCACCCCGTCCTTCCCCCGGCCCCGCCCACCGGCGGGGCTGACGAGCCGCGCTCCAGCCCGGCCCCGGCGTGCCCGAGGCCGGGCTTTTCGCGTGCTCGCCGGCCTCCCCTGACCGGCTGCCCAAGCCCTCATGAGGGCCCCTCCTCACAGCCCTCTCAGAGCCTGCCTGAGGACCCCTCATGAGGGCCGCTCCTGACGGGCCGCTCCGGGCCTCCTGACAGCATGCGGTGCCCGGCATGCAGCTTCCTGCCTCCCCTACGCCTCGATCGGCCGCCTCCGCGACCGCACAGTAGAGCTGTGAAGACATGGCTCAGAGCAGGGAGGCACGACATGAAGCGCACTTTCCTCCGCAGACGGAGGTGCATGCCGCCATGGTGATCCAGTTGACGATGCGCCAGGCGCACGGCCTGCCGCTGCCGGCCTCGCCGGTGGACGGCATCCGCATCATGGCGCTGTTGCCCGCCGGATGGCACAAGGACCTCGCACAGGCCACCGGTGCCATCGTCATCCGCGTACGCCCCGACGAGCCGCTCACGAGCGCGCAGGTGGGCGAGCGGGTGCGGGAGATCCTCGCCAGCCCGGAAGTGGACCGGTGGGAACTGGTGGGCTGCCACCGCCTTGTCACGCGTAACGCCAGGGAGGACGACAGATGATTGCTTCGGTGCTGACACAGGGACAGTGCCAGATCTGGTGGGCGGGTCCGGACGACCGGACCGAGGAGAGCATGGCCGTGGTGCTGAGCGAGCGCGAGCTGGGCAGGGCGGCCAGGTTCCGCCGCGCGGCCGACCGCCGCCGTTTCGTCACGGGAGCGTGGCTGCTGCGGACGGCGAGCGCCGCCCAGCTCGGCACCAGCCCGCAGGAGGTGGCGGTCGACCGTTCATGCCCGGACTGCGACCGCTATCACGGCAAGCCGGAGCTCAAGGGCGACGGCGCCCACCTGCACGTGTCGATCTCGCACTCCGGTGACAGGGTCGTGGTGGCGCTGACGGAGGAGGGCCCGCTGGGCGTGGACGTGGAGGCCGTTCCGGCCGAGCCCGTGGACGACCTGGCGCGCTGCGCGCTCACGGCGTGGGAGCAGGCCCAGCTCGAGTCGCTGCCGCGGCACGAGCGCTACGAGGCCTTCGTCAGGCTCTGGGTGCGCAAGGAGGCGGCGCTCAAGGCGACCGGGCACGGCCTGCGGGTCTCGCCCAAGGACGTGGAGGTCAGCGGCCCCTTCGCCGAGCCGGCGCTGCTGAGCTGGCCGCTCGACATCCCGCCCGCGCACGTGCGCTTCCGCTCGCTGCATCCCGGCGAGGGGTACGTCGCCACGGTGGCGGTCATCACCGAGGAGAGCGCCATCACCGTCGCCGAGAGGCGGGCGCTGCCGGGGCGGACGACGCGCGTGGCGGACGACGCCCTGCTCGTGGCGGCTTGAAGGCGCGGGGCCCCGCCATCTCCGGCTGTCACGGACCGTGTGGCAGCCGGAGGGCGGGGCCCTGCTGTGTCCCGCCTGTCACGAACGCGTGGCAGGCGGCACCGGGTCGGGGGCGGGGGCAGGGGTGCGGCGGGGCCGCCTGCCGTACAGGGACCACAGGATGGCCGCCGCGGCGGCCAGCAGCAGCGCGCGGAACATCCACTCGCCGGAGCCGCCGGGCCCGTACACGCGGGCGGGCGCGCCCACGTCGACGGCGGGGACGGGCAGGCCGGCCCGGTGCGTGGTGCGGTCGCTGCCGTACAGCTCGACGCCGCGCAGCAGGACCGTCCCGTCGTGGGAGCCGAAGTCGCCGGTCCACACGCACGACTCGTGACCGGGGTGCTGGACGCAGCTCAGCGCGCGCGGCACGAAAAGGCCCGGCTCGCCGTCCGCGAACGCGGCGCGCAGGACCGTGCCGGCGTTCTGCGCCCCCAGGAAGACCAGCAGGCCCGCGAAGAGCGTGAGGGTCACGGTGAGGGCGGACGGGCGCGCGCGCCTGGTCGTCACCGGCGTCGTCGGCGTCGTCATCGGCGTCGTCATCGGCTCGTCACCAGCTCGGCGCCACCGCGCACGTGCACCGCATGCCGGCGCCCTCGGACACGCGGGGACGCCGGTGCAGGAGCACCGCCACCACCATGGGGGCGAACACCAGCGCGTTGTAGAACAGGTGCAGCTCCATGCGCGGCACGAGGAGCTGGATGAGGCTCGTCGGCGCGGGACGGCCCAGCAGGTTCGCGCCCGCCAGCGCCTGGACGAGCAGGAGCAGATGCTCCAGGTGGTGCCAGACCTGGATGCCGAGCGAGACGTTCCACCACGTGCGGGACCTGCCGACGAACCCGCCCCGCAGCAGGACCAGGCCGATCAGCATGAGCAACGCGTAGCCGTAGTGCATCCACTCGGAGGAGACGAGCCACGGGAACGGCACGCCCAGCAGGCCACGCGCCTCCTTCAGCGGCCAGCCCAGCGCGTACACCTGGACGGCCTGCGCGATGTGCTCGCCCCAGTGGGCGACCACGACGACCATGAACGCTCCGAGCGCGGCCTTGTGATGCCGCGCGTTGAGACCGGCGGGCACCGCTTCAGTGCGCATGCGCGTACCTCGATTCTGACCTGGGGATCTTCACCCCAGCCTGAATCGAGGCACGGGACGCGGCATCTCAGAGCGTGCGCAATTGGGTCAGGAGCTGCTTGGTGGTCATCGTGACGCCGCAGGAACCGGCTACGAAGCGGAGCGTCTGCAGGTGCTCGGCCGCGGTGCGGTCCGCGATGGCGTCGGCCACGATGTAGGGCTGGACGTCGTGGGTGAAGGCGTCGAGCGCCGTCGCCAGCACGCCGGCGTGGGCGTACACGCCCGCGATGACGAGCTGGTCGCGGCCGGACTCGCGCAACCGCCACAGCAGCGTGGAGTCGTGGAAGGCGCTGTAGCGCTTCTTGGCGATGAGCCAGTCGTGCGACCTCGGTGCCACGCACTCGGGAAAGCGCCGCTGCGCGGGATCCAGCCTGAGCCCGCGCTCCTCCTGGAAATCCTTGAGCAGGCCTTGCTGCTGCTCGGTCATGAGGCCGGGCTGCGCCGCGTACGCCACGGGCATGCGCAACCGCGTGCACCGCTCGCGCAGCTCCGCCACGTTCCTCAGCAGGTCGCGCAGCGGGGCCTCGCCGTGCGGGAAGGCGTCCAGCACGGTGTTGCGCATGTCGAGCAACAGGAGGACGGCACGCCGCGGATCGGGCGTCCACGGCGGGGTGTTGTCGGGCAGCTCGCCCGTGTCCGGCATCGGATAAGGCTCGAATTCCGCAACAATCGTCATTTCAGATCACCCGTCGAATCTCGACTTTCTTTCATGATCGCCCTCAGGTGAATGCCGCGGAAAGGTGGTACGGCGGCAGGAAGCTGCCTTCCTGTCGCCGTTTCTTGCCAGCCTAGAAAGGCAGCTTCCTGCCGGCGGGTGTGCGCAGGTCGAGCTGGGTGGGCGCAGGCTTCTTGGTGGGCTTGGAAACGCGAATACGTCGCATGATGAACTCCGTTCGGATTCCCCTCTCAGCGACGGTAACCGCCCGCGCGAACGCGGTGTTCTCATGTCTTGCCCAGCGCGGAAGAGCGCACTTTCGGAGATGTACGCGCGGCGGGGGAGTGCGAGCCTCGTTGACGACGGGCACGCAGGGCGCCGGCGACGGTGGCGACGCGATCCCAGCGGCCGACGAGGAGGCGCGATGCTGAATCTCCCGACGCCCAGCGGAGCGGAGCTCGTCGCCCGCGCGGCGGATCTGGCGCGGGCCCTGCGCGGCAAGGCGGCCTGGGCCGAGCGCAACGGCACGCTGCACGCCGAGACCGTCGAGGCCATGACGCTGGCGGGCGTGTACCGGCTGTGCGTGCCCGCGCGCTTCGGCGGCTACGAGGCGGACGCGGCCACCGTGGCCGCGGTCGGGGCCGAGCTGGCCAGGGCCGACGGCGCCGCCTCCTGGGCCGCCGCGGCCTCGTGGAGCGCGGCGTGGGCCTGCGCGATGTTCCCCGGCCAGGCGCAGGAGGACGTGTTCCACGACGCGGACGTGCGCATGTGCGGCACCCTGCGCCCCACCGCGATGGCCTTCGAGACCGGTGACGGCATCGAGATCAACGGCAGGTGGGGGCAGATCGCCGGTGCGGCGCACAGCCAGTGGCAGCTCATCGCCGCGATGCGGGTGGGCGCCGACGGCAGGCCCACGCACGTCCTGGCCCTGGCGCGGACGTCCGACCTGCGGCTCGTGGACGGGTGGGACGCCCCGGGGCTGCGCGGCTGCGGCGGCGCCGGCACCGTCGCGGACCACCTGTTCGTCCCCGCCCACCGCGTGCTGCCGCTGCGCGACGCCCTGCGGGGTGCCGCGCCGCGCGCCCCGCTGGTGCCCTTCGCCTCCGTCTGCGCGGCCGGCGCGGCAGCCGGCCTCGCGCGCGCCGCCGGCGAGGCGTTCTCCGAGCGCGTCACGTACGGCCGGCTGGCCGACACCGACTACGAGAGCCGGGCCGCCGCGCCCACGACCCACCTGCAGGTCGCGGACGCCACCATGAAGATCGACGAGGCGGAGTTCCACACGCGCCGCCTGGCCGGGCTCATCGACGGCAAGGCGGCGCGGGCGGAGGCGTGGAGCCTGGCCGAGCGCGCCCGGGCGCGGGGGGAGGCGGGGGAGGTGTGCAGGCTCGCCAGGCAGGCGGCCGACACGCTGGCCGCGGCGGGCGACGAGACGTCGATCCGTGACGACGAGCCACTCCACCGCATCGCCCGCGACCTGGCCACCATGTCCCTGCACAGCCTGACCCATCCCGCGACCGGCGCCGAACTGTACGGCCGGACCCTGTGCGGACTCCCTCCTCACACGCTCTACGTCTGACAGCGTCCCGGGGCACCGCGGCGACCACCGCGAGTGCCCGACGCGGGGCCGTCGCAAGCGGCCGGGTCCTGGGCCGGGCCAGGTCCCACGTTGGGCGCCTTCCTGGGTCAGCCGGTGGCGGCCGTCTCGTGCCTGCCGTGCGGGTCGCCCGCCGTGCCGGGCCATGACCTGACGATGCGGGAGCGGCCCGCGTTGCCGGCCCCGAGCACGTCGGTCAGGGCACGCAGGCGTGCGGGGTCACCCGAGCGCAGCGCGGACACCACGGAGCTGAGGTCATCGGCGACGGCTTCCAGCACGTCGGCGACGGGTTCGGCGTTGTGCTCCAGGATGTCGCGCCACAGCCCGGAAGGCCCGCCCGCCACGCGCGTGACGTCCAGGAGCCCGCGCCCGGCGAGGATCAGCGCCGCCTCCCCCGAGCCGGCGAAGCGCGCCGCCAGCGACGACGACACCACGTGCGGGGCGTGCGACACCGCGGCGGCGGCCCGGTCGTGCGCCTCCGCCTCCATCGGCACCACCCGCGCACCGCACGTGCTCACCAGCGTGGTCACGGCCCGTACGGCCTGCGGCGACAGCGCCGGATGGTGACACACCGCCCACGCCCGCCCCTCGAACAGGTCGGCACTCGCCGCGGCGGGCCCGGACGACTCGCGCCCGGCCATCGGATGCCCGGGAACGAAGGACGCCAGATCGCACCCGGCGGCCTCGGCCCCCGCGAGCAGCCGCGCCTTGACGCTGGCCACGTCGGTGTAGAGCACGCCGAGCCCACGCTCCTGCGCCCACCGCAACACCGGCACGACGGTGGAGGGCGGCGTGGCGATCACCACCACATCGGCGGGTCCCCGCCCCCAGGGCGCCTCCCCGCTCAGCGACCCGCCCGCACTCAACGCCGCCTCCCCGGCCAACGGCCCGCCCACGCCCAACGCCGCCTCCCCGGCCAACGGCACCCCCGCGCCTCTGCGCGCGGCGGTCTCCACCGCTCGCGGGTCCCGGTCGGCGAGCGCCACGCGCACACCGGCCCGCCGCAGGGCGAGCCCCACGGACGTGCCGATCAACCCGCACCCGATCACCGTGACCTTGCGGACCGCCCACCCGGGCGTCGTTGAGGTGCCAGATCCTGACATGGCAGCGCCTTCCCTGGGCCTTCCCTGACGTGGCTTCACGCTCCCGACCATGGTGCGCGACTCCCACGCCGGCGGGGAGCGCCCCGCCGGGTCCCCTTGCTGCACAGGGACGGCACCTTCCTGCCATGCCGGGCCAGGGCCGCGGCCCCCGGCCCGGCCTACGCTCGCGGCATGTCCTTCCACGAGCTGCTGACCAGAGCCGTCAGGGCCCCCGACCGCGTCATCCGCTTCGGCCCGCACCCCGACCAGGTCATCGACGTCTACCTCCCGCCGCGGGTGACCTCACCGGCGGTGGTCCTGCTGCACGGCGGCTTCTGGCTGTCCCGGTACGACAGGTCGCACACGCGCCCCATGGCGGCCGCGCTGGCCGACCTGGGGCACCCCGTGTACGTGCCGGAGTACCGCAGGCTCGGCCAGGCAGGCGGCGGCTACCCGGGCACCTTCGACGACGTGGCCGCCGCGGTCGATCTCGTCCTCGCCGAACGGCCCGGGCGCGGCGGGATCGTCGTGGCCGGTCACTCGGCGGGCGGCCAGCTGGCCCTGTGGTCGGCCGCGCGCCACCGCCTGCCCGCGTCCTGCCCCTGGCACGGCGAGCCCGCCATCGACGCGGTGGTGGCGCTGGCGGCGCTGTCGGACCTGGGGGAGGCGTTCACCGCCGGCCTCGGCGACGGGGCGGCGGCACGTCTGGTGGACGGCCGCGCCGAACTCCTCGACCTGACCGACCCCGTACGGCTGCTGCCGCCGGCCCCCGCGACCCGGCTCGCGCTCGTGCACGGCGTCCGGGACCGGCTCGTGCCCGTGGGCATGAGCCGCAGGTTCGCCGCGCGCACGGGCGCCGCGCTCACCGAGATCCAGGACGCCGGGCACTTCGCCCTCATCGACCCGCTCTCCGCCGCCTGGCCCGCGGTGACCCGCGCCCTGTCACCGGCCCTGTCACCGGCCCTGTCACCGGCCCTGTCACCGGCCCGGCCACGGGCCGCCTGGCAGGAAGCGGCCAGCGTCCTGCACCTTGCTGGCCGCGCACGACAAGCCTCGGCGGAGGTGACCACCGCACACTGAAAGAGCCGAACACCGACGAGTCCGAAAGGGACAAAATGACGAACGTTGCTTTTTTGGATAAGCCCAATACCGTGAATTGGCCACCGCGCTGGCGGGAATTCGTCAACCACGCGGGCGGCGGCTCCGCGCACATCACGTTGCGTTCGGACGAGCCGGGAATCCGCGGCCTGTTCCGCTACCGTCCGGAGGCGGCGCAGCCGCTGACCCTGCTCTCCGAAGTGCTCCTCTGCGGCGACGGCCCGCTGACGCGGGGCGAGCGCGAGCTGATCGCGGCGTACGTGTCGTCGCTCAACCGCTGCCGGTTCTGCTACCACACGCATGCCGCCTTCGCCGCCGTCCGCGTCCCGGGCGGCATGGACCTGGTCGACCAGGTACGCGCCGACCTCGACAACGCCCCCGTCCCGGGCAAGCTCAAGGCGCTGCTGGCGATCGCGGCGGCCGTGCAGCGCAGCGGCCAGGACGTCACGGCCGAGCACGTGGACACCGCCAGGCGGGAAGGGGCCACGGACGAGGAGATCCACGACACGGTGCTGATCGCCGCCGCGTTCTGCATGTACAACCGCTACGTGGACGGTCTGGCCACGCTGGCCTGTGACGACCCCGAGCACTACGCCGAGCGGGCCCGGCTCACCGGCGGATACGTGGCCACGTGGAACGACGCCATGGAGGAGGCCTGCTGAGCCGCGACGAGGGCTGCGAAGACGGCCGCACGGAGACGGGTCACAGACACGGCCGCCGGGACGGTCACGGAGGCGGTCGTGGCGCCGGCCACAGAATCGGCCACAGGCAGGGCCGTGGGGAAGGCCATGGGAAGGGCCGTGGCGCGGGCCCCGCAGGGTGCCCGCGCCCGCCCGTCAGGCGAAGAACTCGTCGACGGAGTAGGGGTCGTACGGGTAGCTCGTCCGCTCGCTGATCTTCCCGCCGGTCAGCCGGAAGAGCTGCAGGCCGTGGTCGTCGAGGGTGCGGCCGTCACGCTCACCACGGATCGACAGCACCGCGGCCACGCGGTCCCCGCCGACGAGGTAGTCCTCCGGCTCCAGTCGCAGCCCGCCCGTGGAGGCCTCGGCCAGCCGCGCCAGGTAGCCGAGCACCTGCTCCTTGCCGCGGTAGTCGCGGGCCATCGGGCCGCGGCCGGGGACGCGGAAGACCACGTCGTCGGTGAGGAGGTCTCGCAGGACGTCCAGGTCGCCCTTGGCGAGAGCGTCGTAGAAACCGCTGGCGACAGTGATGCTGGAATGTTCGGTCATGGATTCCGTCCCATCGCAAACAGGGCTTATGAGCCGTTCGCGACCCTACGCTGCGTAGATCCACAAAACAAGAAGGCGTCCGGAATAGGAGCACAAATGAGGAAAAGGGGGCGTTGACAGTGGATGAGAGGCGAGCCGATCATGCAGGAGGTGACCGACCGGACCGGCCGAAATTGAGGAGCATTAATGCCCCATATCACCATCGATTCTGGTGAGCCCGGAATTCGCGGCCTCTTCGCCTTCCGTCCCGAGACGGCGGGGCCGCTGAACGCCCTGGCCGAGGTGCTGCTCCGCGGGGACAGCACGCTGACGCGCGGCGAGCGGGAGCTGATCGCGACCTACGTGTCGGGGCTGAACGAATGCCGCTTCTGCACGGCCTCGCACGCCGCGTTCGCCGCCGCCCAGCTCCCCGGCGGCATGGACCTGGTCGACCGGGTACGCGCCGGCGCCGCCGACGCGGAGATCTCGCAGAAGCTCAAGGCGCTGCTGGCGATCGCGGCAGCCGTCCAGCGGAGCGGCCGCGAGGTCACCGGCGGCCTGGTCGCCGCCGCCAAGGCGGAGGGCGCCACCGACCGGGAGATCCACGACACGGTGCTGATCGCGGCGGCGTTCTGCATGTTCAACCGGTACGTGGACGGCCTGGCCACGCACGCCCCCGACGACCCCGCCGTCTACGCCACGGCGGCCGAGCGCGTCGTGACGCACGGCTACGGCCATCCCGCCCCCCAGCAGGCGGGACACGCCGGGTGACGCACGACCACCGCTACCTGATCATCGGCGCCGGCCCCGGCGGGCTCCAGCTCAGCCACTTCCTGCAGCGGGCCGGGGCCGACTACGTCACGCTGGAGCGGGAGGAGTCGCCCGGCGGCTTCTTCCGCCGCTACCCGCGCCACCGCCGGCTGATCTCGCTGAACAAGGTCCACACCGGCGAGAAGGACCGCGAGATCCAGCTCCGCTGGGACTGGAACTCCCTGCTCAACGACGGCCCCGAGCTGGCGTTCCCGAGCTACTCGAAGGAGTACTTCCCGCACGCCGACGACCTGGTGCGCTACCTGGCGGACTTCCAGCGCGTGCACGGACTGCGGGTGCGTTACTCCACGCCGGTGCTGCGGGTGGAGAAGGCGGGCGGCCGGTTCGCCGTCCACACCGGCGGCGAGGTCTACCGCGCCGACTGCGTGATCGTGGCGACCGGCTGGGGCGGCCCGCACGTGCCCGGCATCCCCGGCATCGAGCTGGCCACCGGCTACGAGGACGTGCCCGTCGATGGCGAGGGGTTCACCGGGCAGCGGGTGCTCATCGTCGGCAAGGGCAACTCGGCGTTCGAGACCGCCCAGGCGCTGCTGCCGTACGCGTCGGTGATCCATCTGGCCAGCCCCAGCCCCGTGCGGCTGGCGTGGACCAGCAAGCATCCCGGGCACGTGCGCGGCCAGTACGGCGCGCTGCTGGACAGCTACTGGTTCAAGACCCTGCACGCCGTGCTGGAGTGCACCGTGGACCGGATCTGGCGCGAGGACGGCGGGTACCGGGCCGCGATCACGTACACGCTGGCCGACGGCGAGCAGGCGGTGCTCGACTACGACGCCGTGCTGCGCTGCACCGGCTTCACCATGGACACCGGGCCGTTCGACGCGTCCTGCCGGCCCGACCTGGCCCCGAACGGGCGCATCCCGGCCATCCGCCCCGACTTCCAGTCGGCCAACGTCGACGGCCTGTACTTCGCCGGCACGCTCATGCAGGCCCGCGACTTCAAGCGCGCCTCCTCGGCGTTCATCGACGGCTTCCGCTACAACCTGCGCACGCTGGCCGCGCTGCTGTGCGAGCGCTACGACGGAGTGCCGCTGCGCTCGCGCGAGCTGCCCGCCGGCGCCGCCCCGCTGACGGACGACGTGCTCGGCCGCGTCAATCACAGCTCGGCGCTGTGGACCCAGTTCGAGTACCTGGCGGACGCGTACGTGATCGACGCTGCGGAGCGGGTGGCGCGGCACTACGAGGACCTGCCGGAGGACTACGCCGTCTCCCGCTTCGCCGGCGAGGACCTGCTGCTCACCGTCACCCTGCGCTGGGGCCCCCGCGACCGGCACCCCGACGTGTTCGCCATCCGGCGGCACCCGACGCCCGACCGCGCCGACGAGTGCGCCTTCCTGCATCCCGTCGTCCGGGTCTGGCGGCGCGGCGAGCTCACGGCGGAGCGGCACCTGCTGGAGGACCTGCAGGCTCGCTGGCAGGACCCGGTACGCCACGCCGCCCCGCTGCGCACCTTCCTGTCCGAGCACCTCCCCGCCTGACCGGGGAAGTCCCCGTCTGGGCACCTGCCGCTCTGACGGGGGAGTCCCCGTTCGGGCACCTGCCCGGCTCGCCGGGGAAGCCCCTGTCCTAGGCGAGGAAGCGCTCCACCAGATCGTCCACCACGCCCTCGAACGACCCGCGCGCCTTCAACGCGGCCCGCTGCCGGGCGGCCCCGCTTCCGGCGGCGCGCAACCACCGCCACCCCCGCAGGACCGTCTCCAGGTCGCCGCTGCCCACCAGCGCGGGCCGGACGTGCTCCAGCAGCCTCTCCACGATCTCCGCCACCGGGACCGCCCGCCCGGTGTGCGGATCGACGCCGTGCCCGTCGAGCCCGTCCCTGGCGGCCCGCCAGTACGCCACCCGCAGCAGCTCGCCCGTCACCCGCGGCCCGGGATCGCCCGCCTCCACCCGCTCCAGCGCGACCGTGACCAGCGCCCTGACCACCAGCGCCAGCAGCACCGACTCCGCCGCCGAGGCCGGCACGTCGCCCACCCGCACCTCCACCGTGGGCAGCCGCGGCGACGGCCGCGCGTCCCAGAACACCGTCGCCGGATCGACCAGCGCCCCGCTCGCGGTCAGCCCCGCGACCACGCTCTCGTAGTGTTCGAGGCTCTCCAGGTACGGCGGCGGCCCGGCCACCGGCCACTTGCCCCAGGACAGCACCCGCCACCCCGCGTACCCGGTGTCGCGGCCGGTCCAGAACGGCGAATTGGCCATGAGCGCGATCAGGGCGGGCAGCCACGGCCGCAGGTGGTTGCACACCAGCGGCACCCGCTCCCGGTCGGGCAGGTGGACGTGGACGTGGCCGGCGCAGATGGCCTGCTCGTCGTGGAGCGCCCGGTAGTTCTCGATGCCGAGGTCGTAACGGGGGTCCTCGGTGATGGGCGGCGGCACCGCCGCGCCCAGCACGGGCGTGCCCGAGGCGACCACGGCCAGCCCTTCGGCCCGCGCGGCGGCGGCGACCGCCTCCCGCATCCGGCGCAGCTCCCGCTCGAGGGCGGCGGGCTCGGCGCAGGGCGGCGTCTTGGCCTCCACCTGGAATCGCGTGATCTCCGTGCACACCCGCTCACCGAGCTGACCGGCGGCCCGCCGGACGACCTGCCCGGCCCGAGGCGCCACCTCCCGGGTGCGGGGATCGACGACGAAGTACTCCTCCTCGACCCCCATCAGGGGGCGGACGGGGTCGAACGGCGTGGACACGGTCATGAGCTCCCTTGCCGGCGAGGGGACGGCCACGTCCGATCCTGCCCGTACCGGGCCCTGTCCTGCACCACCTTCGCCCGACTTCCCCGCCCCCACGGCCCCGTCCCGCCGCGCGGGACACGAATCCGCCCGGCGGGCGCGGCACGGCGCGGGCTGGTACCCGAACTGGTTCGCCCTCACCCGCCGGTCACCGCAGGCGGGCTCATACGCCCGCGCGGTGGTGGCTCGGTGACACGCCGCGGACCCGCTTGAAGGCCACGCTCAGCGCGAACGCGTTGGCGTACCCGACGTGCCGGGCGATCGCGTCGATCGTGGTCTCCGACGAGCGCAGGAGATCGGCGGCCAGCGCGATCCGCCAGCCGGTGAGGTAGGCCATGGGCGGCTCCCCCACGAGGGAGGCGAAACGCCGCGCGAACGCCGCCCGCGAGGCGCCCACCTTCGCGGCCAGCGCGGCCACCGTCCACGGGCGGGCCGGATCGTCATGGATCAGCCGCAACGCCGGGCCGATCAACGGGTCGCTCTGCGCCCGGTACCAGCCGGGCGTCTGCGCCTCCGGGCGGGCGAACCAGGCGCGCAGGGTCGCGATCAGCGCCAGGTCCAGCAGCCGGTCGAGGAACACCTGCTGGCCGGGACCCTCGCCGCTGAGCTCCTGGGCCAGCAGCTCCATGATCGGGGCCTGCGTGCCCGGCCGCGGCACGACGAGGATCTGCGGCAGGGCGTTCAGCAGCCGGCCGGTCACGTCCCCGCTGACCTGGTAGGTGCCGCTGGCCACGATCGCCGACCCGTCGGGTGACTCCCCGCTCGTGTGCGGGCCGAGCCGCAGCTCGTCGGTGACGTCCACGCCGTCCATGGTGGTCAGGCGGTTGCCCGCGTGCACGATGATGTCCGGCTCGGTGGCCGGGTCGTCGCCGATCGTGTACGGGGCCGGCCCCTTGATGATGGCCACGTCCCCGGTGCGCATCAGCACCGGCTCGCCCTCGTCGGGCACGATCCAGGCGTGCCCGCGCAGCGCGGTCGCCAGTGCGAGCATGGCTCCGTCGGCGATGCGCATCGACCACGGAGGCTCGAGGATCGCCCGGCAGAACTCCGCACTGCGGGCACGGACGCCGTCGAGCAGATCAGCCAGCGGGTCCATGCTCTCAGCCTAGACGCGGAGAAATGGAACCGAGCGCCAGAGATATGGATCGTCCAGCCGCCGGAGCCTTCACTGGGGGATGACAGGCGAACGACGACCAGCGGGAGGCGGCTCATGTACGCGATCACCGGAGTGACAGGCCACGTCGGCGGTGCGGCGGCCCGGGAGCTCCTGGCCAAGGGGGAGCAGGTGCGGGCCGTGGTCCGCGACCCGGCCAGGGGCGGGCCCTGGCGCGAGGCGGGGGCGGAGGTGTTCGCCGCCGACCTGGGCGACAGGGCGGCGCTCGCGGAGGCGTTCCGCGGCTGCCGCGGGGCGTTCGTCATGCTCCCCACCGATCCGGCGGCGGACGACGCCGGGCACCGCGCGCTGGCGGGCTCGATCGCCGGCGCGGTCCTGGACAGCGGTGTCCCGCACGCGGTGATGCTGTCCTCGCTCGGCGCCGAGCTGGCCGAGGGCACCGGCCCCATCCGCTGGCTGCACCACCTCGAGAACCTGCTGCGCGAGACGGGCGTGCTGCTGACCGCCGTCCGCTCGGGCCACTTCCAGGAGAAGGTCGAGACGGTGCTCGACGCCGCACGCGGAGCCGGCGTCTACCCGGTCTTCGGCGACTCGGCCGACACGCCGGCCCCGATGATCGCCACGCGCGACGTCGGCAGGGTGGCCGCGGAAGCCCTCCTGGCGCCGCCCCCGGCCGGGGAGGTCATCGACCTGGACGCCCCCGGCTACACCGAGCGGCAGGTGGCCGATGAACTGGGGGCCGTGCTCGGCAGGCCGCTCCAGGTGGTCACCGTCCCGCGGCCCGGCTGGGTGGACACGATGGTCGAGGCGGGCCTCCCGCCGCAGCTCGCGCGGGAGCTCGCCGACATGTACGACGCCGTGGACCGCGGTGTGCTCCAGCCCGCCGGCGACCGGCGGCTCACGTGCCCGACCGGGATCGGCGAGACCCTGCGCCGCCTGGTGACGCCCACCGCTTGACGCCGGGGAGTTCACCGTGTCCACGATCGTGATGACCGGCGGCACCTCGGGCTTCGGCGCGATCACCGCCGGGCGGCTGGCGCGCTCGAAGGGCGTCCGGCTGATCCTGGGCGCCCGCCGTCCGGCCGGTGGCGAGCAGCTTCCGCTCGACCTCGCCGAGCTCGCCTCGGTACGCGCCTTCGCGGCCTCGGCACGCGAGCGGCTCGGCGGCACCCCCGTCGACGCGTTGCTGCTCAACGCCGGGATGATCCTGCCCGATGTGACGCGCCGCACCGCCGACGGCTTCGAGACGACGTTCGCCGTCAACCACCTCGCCCCCTACCTGCTGGCGCGCCTGCTGCTGCCCGTCCTGGCGGACAAGGCGATCATCGTGCTGACCACGAGCGGCACCCACGATCCCGCCACCGGCGCGAGCCTGGCGCCGCCGCGGCACGCCGACGCGGAGCTGCTCGCGCACCCCGATCGCGATCCCGGCCTGGACCACCGGCCGCGCAGGGCGGGCGAGCACGCGTACACGGCCGCCAAGCTGTGCGCCGTGCTCACCGCACGATCGCTGGCGGAGAGCGGGGACAGGCGGCTCACCGCCGTCGCCTACGACGCCGGGCAGGTCTTCGGGACGGGGCTGGCCAAGGATCTGCCTTTCCCCTTGCGGGTGGCCTGGTCGTTGCTGGGCTCGCCGGTGCTGCGGTGGCCGCTGGGCAGGCTCGACCCCCATCTCAACAGCCGCGCCGCGGCCGGGAACGCGCTGGCCGACCTGGCGCTCGGGCTCGCGACGCCGCCGGACGGGCACGTCTACGCCGCCCTCCGGCGCGCCCGGCTCACCTGGCCGCAGCCGTCGGAGCGGGCACGCAGCGACGAGCCGGCGCGGGCGCTCTGGGAGGACAGCGCCAGGCTCGTCCGCCTGCGGGACTGAACGGTGAACGAACGTGTATTCCGGCGAAACAAAAAGCCCGGAAATATGAACGGTCAGTTTCTGGAAACGTGGCGGTCCGGCCATTTCCTGCGGCTTTCTCATCAGGGGCTGACACGGTTATCAACGCGGCCGAAAACCCCTATATGGTTGGGTCCCGGCGCTCGGGCAGGCGTGGTCGCTTGCCGTGAAATCTGACAAATGCGACGTCGGGGAGATATTGGTGAGTGTCGAAAACCTCCGCGAGGAACAGGCGATTCGCCGGACGACCGATCACCTGATCCAGGTTTTCGCGGACACCTACTCCGCCGAGCACGTCGAGAGGGTGATGCAGGCCGCCTACCGCCGCTTCGACGGCTTTCCCGTCCGGGACTTCGTCCCCGTCCTCGCCGAACGCGTGGCCCGCAGCGAGCTGACCACCCAGGCGGAGGCGACAGCCCCCGCGACCGCGCCCGCGACCGCTCCGCCTGCTGCGGCCACCACCGCGCCGGCCCAGGCTGCCGCACCCGCCCAGGTCTCCGCGCCCGCGACCGCACCGGCGGAGGCCGCCGCGCCCGCCCAGGTCTCCGCGGAAGCCGGGACCGCCGGGGAAGCCGGGACCGTCGCGGAAGACCAGGCGCCCGCGGAAGCTTCGTCGGCGAGCGTGCCCCGGCGCAAGGTGCTGCTCCCGATCGGCGTGGCGGTCGCGGTCGTCGTGGTCGCCGCCGTGGTGGTCGTGAACCTCGGCCAGGACGAGGCGGCGACCACGTCCACGCCGCCGCTGACCACCGTCCGAGGCGTGATCGGCTCCGAGAAGAAGGCGTTCTTCGAGGACCCGCAGGTGGTGCGGGCCCTCGCCGGCATGGGACTGAAGGTCGAGATCGAGACGGCCGGCTCCCGCCAGATCGCCACCTCGACCGACCTGGGCCGCTACGACTTCGCGTTCCCGTCGAGCGCCCCGGCGGGCGAGCACATCCAGCGCGAGCGCAAGGCAGGCACGACGTACACGCCGTTCTCCTCGCCCATGGCGATCGCGACGTTCCAGCCGATCGCCGACCTGCTCACCAAGGCGGGTGTGGTCAAGCAGGGCGAGGTCCCGGCCTTCAACGTCGGCCGCCACCTCGACCTGGTCACCACGGGCGCGAAGTGGGACCAGCTCAAGAGCAACTCCGCCTACCCCGTCGACAAGAACATCCTGATCTCCACGACGGACCCCCGCACCTCGAACTCCGCCGCCATGTACCTGGCGATCACCAGCTACGTCGCGAACGGCGGCAAGGTGGTGCACGGCGCCGCCGCGGAGAAGGCCGTGCTGCCCCTGGTGACGCCGCTCTTCACCGGCCAGGGTTACACCGACAGCACCTCCGAGGGCCCGTTCGACGAGTACCTCACGGTGGGCATGGGCCCGTCGCCGCTGGTCATGATCTACGAGGCGCAGTACGTCGAGGCCGCCGCCCGCGGGCAGATCAAGCCGGGAATGGTGCTGATGTACCCGTCGCCGACCGTGCTGTCCAAGCACACGCTGGTGCCGTTCACCCCCTCGGGCGACCGGATCGGGCGCCTGCTCAGCACCGACCCGCACCTGCAGCGGCTCGCCGCCGAGCACGGCTTCCGCTCGGGCGACGCCGCCCGCTTCGCCGAGGTCGCCGCCGAGCACGGCGTACGCGTCGCGGCCGACCTCATCGACGTGGTCGACATTCCCTCCTACGACACCCTGGAGCACCTGCTCGACGGCGTCGCCAAGGCGTACGGCTGACCTCGCCGGCCGTCCCCCCGCCCGGCGGTCCGGCCGGGGGCGGTGGCCCGTCCGGCTTGTGCAGCGACGTCCACGCACGTCGTGCCGGGGCTGGACGATCTCCGTTGCCGTCCTCTGGCCATGTGGTGGCGGGCCGGGGGCGACCACTGGACGATCTCGGACAAAACCCTCTAGCTGGTCAATATGCGGAGCAATAGCAAGGCCTTCAGGAAGGTCCGACGGACCAAGTCCCTCACGGAGGCACTCAATGCATATTCGCTCAAGGCGACGCATCACGTACGCCGCCCTGGCCGGCGTGCTGGCGCTCGGCGGAACGGGGCTCACCCTAGGGGTCGCCACGGCCCAGCTCGAGACCGACGACCCGGACGTGGCCATGGTGAAGGAGGCGGCGGCGCAGAAGAACTCCCTCGCCACCACCTCCAAGGACGCCGAGGCGGCGCAGGACGCCGACGCGGAGGAGATCAGCGTCGCCGACGAGGCCGACGATCCCGCGGAGTCCGACGACACGTCCACGAAGACGGGCGAGGACGACACCACCACCGAGCCGGACGACGACACCGGCACTGACACCGAGACCGGCACCGACACAGACACCGAGTCCGACGTCGAGCAGGCCGACGGCACCGAGGTGACGGACGAGACCGACACCGGCGACACCACGGAGCCGGACGACACCGAGGAGACCGGCGACACCGAGGAGACCGGCACCGAGGAGGCCGACACCGGCGTCGCCGGGGTCGGCACCGACGAGATCGAGGAGGGTGCCGAGGAGACGGTGACCGGCGACGAGCAGGCCACCACGGAGCTCACCGAGGAGCAGGCCCGCTGCCCGTTCACCACGATCTACAAGGGCAGCGTCAAGCAGATGCTGATCAAGCGCGAGGGCGTGCGGACGAAGGCGTACGACGCCGGCGAGAAGACCAAGAAGGGCAAGAGCCGCAACATCACCACCATCGGGATCGGGTTCAACCTGAACCGCGGTGACGCGCGGACCATCGTCAACCGCATCCTGAACGAGACCACCCCGCCGTCCGAGCAGGACGACATCAAGTCCGGCAAGGCGTTCGACGACCTCAAGGCCGGGGTGACCGAGCTGACGGAGGAGCAGGTGAACGCGCTGTTCGAGGTCTCGTACGAGGAGGCCAAGGAACTGGTCACGCGGCGCGGCATCGAGAGCTTCGACAAGCTGCCCCGGTCCGTGCAGGCGGCGTTGATCGACGTGGCGTTCATGCGGCCGGGCAACATCAACGACATCGCCGACGAGGTCAACCTGGGCACCCAGGCGGCGCAGGCCAAGAAGCAGTCGCTGACCAGCGCCAACTACGAGCCGGCCGCCAAGCGGCTGGAGACCTTCGGCAGGATCGCCGCCAAGCGGGGGCAGGCGGGCAACAAGATCCGGTTCGAGCAGGATGCCGCGATGCTGCGTAACAAGTGCTGAGTCCCCACCCCTGAAGTCCCACCAGGGTCGGGGGGGGGGGGGGGGGGGGG